>JAMPEY010000017.1 GCA_023664665.1 Lachnoclostridium sp. | reverse complement strand
AAAATTTTCAAAGTTCACAAATTTCTGCTTGACTTTTTATTTGCAGACTATCTTTGTAAAATCCATATAAATCCTGTTTTGTATCATTGTAATATCATGATTGCGTTTTCCGCATTTCCATGCCTTTTTACCATATTCAATGATTATTTGAGAATCATCTGCCAATCTTCTCAGCATTTTTACATAATCATTTTCATTTTGTTCTATAATTGCCGCATCATTTTCTTTAAGATAATCCATTGCGGCGGTCTGTCCTCCAACTGCTAAAATACATCTTCCACAGAACAGATAATCAACTATTTTAGTTGAGAATGACAGTCTGAAAAATAATCTGTCCTTTAATGTTGTAGGTTCCACATGCAGAAGAACATCCGCCGCGCTCATAACATTTAAAACTTCTTCATTTGGAACTGCCGGCATTAAACGGCTAGCGTTTTCTATGTTCAATTCTTTTTCAATTCTGCTATTTAGAGGTGATAAAGTATAAATCCATAATTCTATTTTTTTACCTTGTTTATTTACTTCAAACACAGCTTTTGCCAGCTTCCCAAGTACCTTCCAGCGTCCGGATCCGATATTTCCCATATATACCATTTGAATCGGCTCTGCGCACTCTGTTTTTTCATCCGGTTCACCTTCAAAATGGTATCCTTTATAGAGAATTCTGCACTCCTTATGAAAATATCTTTCATATTCTTTCTGCATCTGCCCCGTTATGGTATAAAGATATTCACTGGCCAAGGCAGTTTTTCTGATTGCTTGTCTTTCTGACAAAATTCTGATCCAAAACATTGGAGACCAAGACAGCCTCTTCAACGAATAAAAATCATCCCATGGATATGTAATCAGAGGAATCCTCAAATATTTTTTAAGGTAAATCATAATGTGATTTATTACCGGAATATATGTCAATGTCCCAAATATAAGATCCGGATTAAACTCATCAACGAATTCTAAAAGCTGTTGTGATTTCCATCTGCCCAGCCGTCCGATCATATCACGCGCCAGCAACAGACTTTCCCATCTGGTTCGTCTGATCCGATTATATCCTTTTGAAAATACTACTTTTGATGTATTAACCGGATCTTCCAGATAAAATGCTTTTCCAACAGGTTTTCTATCAAAAATGCTCTTCACCAATTCCCTTTCAGATATGTGAAAATATTTATGAACCAAACTATTTTCCGGCATTCCATCTCTAAAATAAATATGTGCAAACTCGATTTTATCGTCCATTCCGGTAAAAATATTGGAATATGAATTTCCTATATTAGTATCATTTCTCCAAGGCAGATATGTTATAACAAGTACTCTTAATTTTCTATCCATTGTAACCTCTGATCTCATAACTATTATTTTCAAAAGTACATCATGTTTAAAACCTTAAACCAAAATGGTCTAAGATAAATCTGTGGAATTGACACAATCCTCAACATTATATTTGAAGGCAGCTTCATCAATATTTTTGTTATTACTTTTTTCCATTCACAAATATTTTCTTCCCTCAGTTCTTCATCCTTCCAAGCTGTCATCTGCCTGTATTTCATCCATTCTTCCATATATCTGTGTCTGCACCCCTTCACCCATGGCCGTTTGCTTAAAAAGCTGCTTGTAAAATGGACAATATTTGGTTCCTCCACAGCTTTCCTTACCTCTTCTTCACTATAAAATCTGGGCGGTCTGCGATATGCCATCATTTCTTCAAAATTAAAATCATAAAAAATAGTGACTGAATTGAACCGGGGTTCAAAGCAATAGGTGTCATGACTCAATATAGCATTCAGTGCCCCCTGATCTCCCTGCTGGATCCTGCCATTCTTTCTGCTTATGAATTCCAGCAGCCTTTTCTCAACATGCTGTTCTTTCCATCTGGTCAGATCGACCAGCATCACGCCGGAATTAAACATGACATCATCCGGTCGCAGCCCGATATTTTTTCTGTAATATTTACTGAACGCATCCATAAGGGCTGCAACGGTTCTGCCATGCATCTCCAGATTCCACAATTCTCTGATCGATCTGCAGATCAATGTGTCACAATCAAGATAAAGTACTCTTTCCAGATTTCCCGGCAGTGTACTGGATAAGAAAAGCCTCGCATATTGACTTAAACTCCCCCTGTCCGTCGAGACCTCCATCCGCAATTCATTGCTGATGTTTTTTGCCATGATCCACACAGGGACGCTTCTTCCATAATCCCTGCTGATGCTGTCTATCTTTTTCCTGTTCTCCGGAAGAATCCCGCTGTCCAGCACATAAACGATGATTTCCTCCATATCCCTGCTGTTTTCATAAAGGGAAACAAGCGATACAGCAAGGATCTCCGCAAATCTATCATCCGAAGCATAAACGATATGTGCTATATCTTTATCAAAATTTCCCACTATGCAGCCTGCCTTTCACAATTGTTGATGTTCTCTCCTACTAGTTGACATGCGGCGAAAAAGTATACTTTTTTGCCATTTCTAAATTTCAAACGCCAACATGTCATATTATACAAAAAGAATATGAGAAAGTCAACAAATTCTATTACTTTTCCTGAAAAAATCCCACAAAAACAAGTCTCCAAAAAAACAGCAAAAAAGTATACTTTTTTGCCATTTTTTATTATAGCAAATTGCGGCAGAATAAGCTACTTAGGAAGAATGCGAAGCATTCTCTGAAGCATCGCTGCCGTGCGGGGCTTTTTTACCCAGTAAAAAGTCGGCATTTGGGTAATTCTTTGCCCTGTATCGGAAACTGGAGACCGCCATTTTGCATTCTTTTGCCGCTTCTGCATTCGTAAGTTCCCCACTCCTCCATCTCTGGCAGACCTCATAAAAATTACCTGAAAGCTCCTTTGGCGGTCTTCCGAACTTTACGCCTCTGGCTTTTGCGGCGGCAATCCCTTCCGCTTGTCTCTGTCTGATATTGCCCCTCTCGTTCTCCGCCACGAAGGACAGCACCTGCAGCACGACATCCGACAGAAATGTCCCCATCAAATCCTTGCCTTTCCGCGTGTCAAGGAGGGGCATATCGATCACCACGATATCCGTCTTCTTAACCTTGGAAATGAGCCGCCACTGCTCAATGATCTCCTCATAATTCCTGCCCAGCCGGTCAATGCTTTTTATATATAGCAGATCTTCCTCCTCCAAACGCTCTATCAGGCGTTTGTATTGGAAGCGTTCAAAATCTTTCCCAGACTGCTTATCCAGAAAAATATTTTCTATTGGCACATCCATTTCTTTCATAGCCGCCATCTGCCTGTCTTCATTCTGCTCCCTCGAGCTCACCCTGACATACCCATATACTTGACTCATCCTTTTTCCTCCGTATTCTCCAGTCCTCAAATCATGTCTTTCTGTGTAGAAATTTTATGATACAAAGCACTCTAAATCTATTCGGATAAAAATTTTAATGTGGTAACTCAAGTTTTTTTCTGCTTGACATTAATCCGAAAGCGGACTACAATATCAAAGTCCGTTTCCGGATTGCTTGTTTTAGAGGGGAGAAAAGAATTTCAACAGAAGCATTTCTGCTAGGAGGATAAATTTTTATGAGCAAAGGAATCTCCTTAAGTGAACATTTTTCATATCAAAAATTAATCCGCTTTGCCCTGCCCAGCATTGTCATGATGATTGTAACCTCCCTTTACACAGTGGTGGACGGGCTGTTTGTATCCAATTTTGCGGGGAAAAGTTCTTTTGCGTCTTTAAATCTTGTATGGCCTTTTCTGCAGCTAATCAGCGCCGCAGGGTTCATGATAGGCACAGGGGGAAGCGCGCTGGCGGCATTGTACCTCGGCGCCAAAAATCCCGAAAAAGCAAATCAGGTTTTCTCCATGTTGATCAAGCTTCTGGTTTATTCGGGACTGGTGATTTCCATTGTCAGCTTTGTGTTTATGAGACAAATATCCGCCCTGCTGGGGGCGGATGCAAATCTTATTGATGACTGCGTAATCTATGGAAGAATCCTTGCGGTTTCCAATATTTTCATGATGCTGCAGGCGGCATACCAGAGCTTTTTCATCACTGCCGAAAAACCTCATTTGGGACTAGCCCTCTCCATTCTGGCAGGGTTGACCAATATTGTTATGGATGCAGTCTTTGTCTATCTGCTGCGTTTTGGCATATGGGGCGCCGCTTTTGCAACCGCCATGAGCCAGTTTGTGGGCGGAATCGTTCCCACCCTATATTTCCTGCGAAAAAACAGCAGCTCCTTACGCCTTGTCAAAGCAAAAATAGATTGGAACAACATCGGGAAAGCCTGCTCTAACGGTGCTTCCGAGATGATGACCAATCTATCCGGCGCCATTATCGGACTGCTTTATAATTTTCAGCTGTTAAAATTCGCAGGCGAAAACGGCGTTGCGGCATACGGCGCAATCATGTATATTGCTTTTGTCTTTCAGGCATTTTATTTCGGTTATGCCATGAGCTCCACTTCCATTGTGGGATATCATTTTGGCGCCGACAACAAGGCGGAGCTTAAAAATGTACTAAGAAAGAGCCTTGTGATAACGGGAATCACCGCACTTGTTATGACGATTTCGGGTGAAGCGCTCTCTTCCCTCATTGCCCGGATTTATGTGGGATATGACCGGACTCTTTATGAAATGACCACCACCGGAATGCAGTTATACGCCCTCTCCTTTTTAACCACAGGATTTAATGTGTTTGCCTCCGCATTCTTCACCGGATTAAATAACGGAAAAGTATCCGCTGTCATTTCCTTTTTGCGCACCCTTGTCATTCAGGTGGCGGCCATTTACATCCTTCCCATCTTCTGTGGACTAAACGGCATCTGGCTCGCCACTGCCGCTGCCGAAGGTGTGACTTTGTTCTTGTCCGCTGCAATGTTTATTGGAAATCGGAAGAGATATGGGTATTAGCTTCTACTTCGCCAACAGCATCATAATCTCATTGCTGCGGTTGATAAACTTTGTCATGGCTTCCGCTGACAGGGGAGCATGTTGAAGCTTTGCCAAATCATAGAGCTGTTCGCAAATCATCTCCACATTTTCACTTTCCTGATGTTCTGTCACATACTGCACCAGCGGATGATTGGCATTCAGAATCAGGGTTTCGCCCTCACCGCCGAACGCGCCCATATCCATGCCGGGCATGGAGTACATCTTCATCATATCCTGCATACGCCTGCTCTCTTCGGAGAGGGTAATCATGGAAGAAATCTTTTTATTTTTAAGCTTCTCCACTTTTATGACAATCTTGTCATTTTTCAGTGCTTTCTTCATGAGCTTGGCAATATTCTCCGCCTGCTCCTCCATCTCTTTTTCCGCCTTCTTGGAGGTCTTGGACTTCATGGCATCGGTCAAATCCGCATCAATGCGAAGGAAACGGATTCCCTCATTTTTGGATTCCAGCTGGGAAATAAAGTGCTGGTCAATATTATGATTCAAAATCACAGCATCCATCTTTGCAGCCTTAAACATATTGATGTATTGGCTCTGCTGCTGTTCATCTGTCACATAGTAAATAATTTTCTCTTTTTTCTCAGCTTCTTCCTCGTCTGCATCTGCAGCATCCTCATTTTCCGCCTGTGGCTCAATCACTTCCGCTTCCACTTTTTCTCCGTTTTCGTCCACGGCGCCCCCTGCATTTTCGGCATCCTTACCGCTTTCGGAAGCTTCGCCCTCTTTCTCCGTGTCAACAGGCTTTGTTTCCAGACATTCGGGCAGGGTCAGATACTTTCCTTCCAGATTCTTAAAGAGAATATAATCATTCATCTTCTCGCAGAACTTATCATCCTTTAAGCAGCCGAACTTGATAAAGGGACTGATGTCATCCCAATATTTATCGTATTCTTCTTTGTCCGTCTTGCACATTCCGGCTAATTTGTCAGCCACTTTCTTGGTGATATACTCTGCAATTTTCTTTACAAAACCATCGTTCTGCAGCGCGCTTCTGGACACATTTAAAGGCAGATCGGGGCAGTCGATGACACCTTTTAACAAAAGCAGAAATTCGGGAATCACTTCCTTGATATTATCCGCTATGAATACCTGATTATTGTACAGCTTGATAGTGCCCTCAATGGACTCATACTCCATGTTAATCTTAGGGAAATACAAAATACCTTTCAGATTAAAGGGGTAATCCATATTTAAATGAATCCAGAACAAGGGCTCTTTGTAATCCTGAAATACTTTGCGGTAAAATGCCAGATATTCCTCTTTGGTACATTCATTCGGATGTTTTGTCCACAGGGGCTGCGTCTCATTTACAAGCTCCGGACGCTTTCTTATCTTTAATTTTCTGGGTTCCGGTTCTCTTTCGGGCTCCGATTCTTTTTCGGAGTTTGCATCGGATTGTTCTCCCGCATCATTTTGGCTGCCGGCAGATTCCTCTTTTTTCTCCGGCTCAATAACCTCCAAAACCTCGTCGTCTTCCAGCTTTTCATCCTCTTTGATAATCTGAGTCTCCTTGGTGTCCGCCTTGGAAAGATAAATTTCCGTAGGCATAAAGGAACAATATTTCTTTAAGACTTCTCTCGCCTTATACTCATTGCAGAATTCCAGACAATTCTCGTTTAAAAACAGTGTGATGGTAGTTCCCACCTGCGTCCTGTCCCCGTCCTCCATGGAAAATTCCGTTCCGCCGTCACATTCCCAATGTACCGCCTTTGCGCCTTCCTTATAGGACAAAGTGTCAATATGCACCTCATCCGCCACCATAAACGCAGAGTAAAAACCCAGTCCGAAATGTCCGATAATCTGGTCGGAATTACTCTTATCCTTATATTTTTCAATAAAATCCGTAGCACCGGAAAAGGCAATCTGGTTAATATACTCCTCTACCTCCTCCGCCGTCATGCCAAGACCGTTATCCACAAATGCAAGCGTCTTATTTTCCGGGTCCACCACTACATCAACTCTGGGTTTATACCCTTCGGGCAGACTGTACTCTCCCATCATATCCAGTTTTTTTAATTTGGTCACGGCATCACAGCCGTTAGAAATCAATTCCCTGTAAAAAATATCATGGTCGGAATACAACCATTTCTTGATAATCGGGAAAATGTTTTCACTGTTAATTGATAAGCTTCCGCTTTTTGCTGCCATATTCTCCACATCCTTTTCTTTGAAGGGTCTTAACATCCCCTTTTTATAAAATCAGTTTAAGACCCTCCGAAATAAAAGTCAAGCCAAAATTAGCACTCATTCAGAATGAGTGCTAATAATTTGTTTGAAACGCTGATATACAGCGGATTTGTCAAATTCTAAAATTTTTATTAACGGGCAAAACAACTGTCATAAACCTCAAAAAAGTTGGATGTAGTCAATTCGTCATCATGAATCAGCGTAATTTCATCCCAGAGCTTGTCATTCAAATTGCGCACAAGCGTATCCACAAAGGCGTCATATTCCTGTCCGAACACTTCCTTCCTGCGCTTCTCCACAATCTGCAGCTTACTGGCGTCCGTCTCCTCCCTGTCAAAGGTGCTCAGACATTTGATAATATGATAGCCCTGACTGCTCTCCACTACCCTGCTCACCTCGTTGGTTTCCAGATTAAAGGCGGCAGCTTCAAATTCTTCATCCATCTCTCCCTTGCCAAAGGAATAGGTAATATTGGTATCATCGCTGTACTGCTCCGCCAGCTCCGCAAAATCATGATTTTGGTCCACTGCAAGCTCCCTGACCTGACAAGCCTTATCGTATATCTTCTGTTTCTCCGATGCGGGATAGGGAACACGGTTGCCTGCTCCGTCCTTGATACTGGTGCTGAAAAAAATATGCTGTACTTCTATGATTCTGGCTTCGTCATCGCTGATTTCCGGATTGATATCCTGTATAATTTCCTGATAAACCTTGTCTGCCATGGCATATTCACGGTACATTTCCACAATGATGCTTTTACTCACGCCCATAAGCTCTGCTTCTTTTTCGGTCAAGGAAGCAAAGTAGGTTTCCGCCGCCTGTGTTACTTTCGCCTCCTCCGTTTCATCCAATGTCACACCCTTTTCTCTTGCAAGCAGATACATGGTTTTTATCTGTGCAATTCGGGCAAGCACCGTCTCCTTTACATTTTCCTCCAGAGTCACGCCGTCAAGGGATACATTCCATATTTCTTTTCCGTAAACATTCTCATATTGGTTTTGAATGGTAGTCAAATATACCATGATCTCCACCTGTTTACAGGATACATCCTCAATTTTGAATACTTCATCCTTGCGAAAACCTGTGGTAAATATAACGCGGGTTCCGTCTTTGCCGCAGGCGGCGAGTCCTCCCAGACAAAGCGTCCCCAAAAGAATTCCCAACCCTATTCTCTTTCCTATTTTAAATCCCATCTGCAGGCACCTTTCGTTTTGTATATTCCTATAAGTTCACATAGTGAACATTTCACTTTGGCAACCATTTTATTGTATTATGTTCTTATCTCACAGAAAAATACAGTTCACCCGATAATCAAACATATCTCATATCAAAAAACATCCGGATATGATATATCTAAGGCACATCATATCCGGATGGCTTAATCTGTCCAAACCAATTTCCCAAGCTTTACTCAATCACATGAATCCAGCCTTTCGGAGCCTCAATCCTGCCCATCTGGATGCCTGTCAGGGTATCATAGAGCTTCTGGGTTATCGGTCCCATTTCTGTCATGCCGCTGGGCAGGCAGATTTCATTTCCATGGTCAACAATCTTGCCCACCGGAGAAATCACTGCAGCCGTACCGCATAGACCACACTCTGCAAAATCCTTTACCTCGTCCAGATATACTTCTCGCTCCTCTACTTCCAGATTCAGGTATTCCTTTGCCACATACACCAGAGAACGGCGGGTTATGGACGGAAGAATGCTGTCTGACTTGGGAGTGACTACCTTGTTATCCTTTGTGACAAACAGGAAATTTGCACCACCGGTTTCTTCTACCTTGGTTCTGGTGCCGGGGTCAAGATACATATTTTCATCATAACCTTCTTTATGGGCGGATACAATGGCATGCAGACTCATTGCATAGTTGAGTCCTGCTTTGATATGACCTGTCCCATGAGGCGCCGCGCGGTCAAAATCGCTGACACGGATAGTCAAAGGCTTCACGCCTCCCTTAAAGTAAGGACCTACCGGAGTGCAGAAAATACGGAATTGATATTCATCTGCAGGTTTTACTCCGATAACCGGATTGGAGCCGAACATATAAGGGCGGATATAAAGGGTTGCCCCGCTGCCATAGGGAGGCACAAAAGCTTCATTTGCCTTTACCACCCTGGTCACGGCATCCACAAAACGCCCCTCCGGCAGTGTGGGCATTTCCAGCCTTTCCGCCGAAGAATTTAATCTGTCTGCATTTAAATCAGGACGAAAAGTCACAATATGTCCGTCGTCCGTAGTATATGCCTTAAGTCCTTCAAAAACAGTCTGCGCATACTGTAATACTCCCGCACATTCATTCAGTACCACATTTGCATCCTCTGTGATGACGCCCTCGTCCCATGCGCCATTCTTATAATTGGACACATACCGGTAATCCGTCTGAACATATCCAAATCCCAAGTTACCCCAATCAATATCTTTCTTTTCCATTGCAAATTCCTTCTTTCCTTCTGTTTCGTTTATGTCCATGGCAGACATGTCCGCCCATTTTTACTTGGTTATAATTATCATACTTTTACGCCTAAAAGTCAATAAGCAGTTCCATGTTCCGCTTATTATTCGTAAGAATCCGGGCTTGTTTTATTTAAGCCCCTTAGCCTCCTCTAAGGTGATTCCGTTTTCGCCCAAGGGAATCGCATGATCTAATCCCACAAATTTTCCGCTTTCCTGCCACAGCACTTCTTTTACAAAATTGTATTTTTCACTGTCCCATGTAGTGAAATCATCCAAAAGCAGTCCTCCGGTATCCCCGGAATTGGCATTCAGACACCAGAATGTGTGATTTAAATGATAGGTTCCTATCAGTTGGCGCATATAGGTCATCCAAGTCAGATTCGGTTCCCTCATAAAGCCGCCCCATTCCCCGATCAAAAGAGGCGCAATATCCTCCTCATAAATATAAAACCAATTATCGCCCCAGCAGTCTTCCATCAGACTGTCATAGGTATAGTTTTTCTGAAACCATGGCTGTTCATACACGGTAGGTCCATAATCATGGGGAGAATAAACCAGCTTATTCTGATACTTTCCAAGGTCTATGGGATAATCCGCCACTGCCCTTAAGTTGCCGCCCCACCAGTTAAAATAGTAATCGCCGGAATCCGTGGACGAATAATCCCCTCCCTTTTTCACGGGATAAATCTCTGTGCCTTCCACCAGAATCAATACATTGGGATTTTTGGAAAGCACCTTGGCCGCCGCGGTTTCCGCTACATATTTCCAATTATTGGCATCCTTGGAGTCGTTCCAGACAGCGGCATTTTTGCCCTCGTTCGGCTTGCCGTGGGGTTCATTTTTTAAATCATAAGCAATCACTGTGTCATTGTCCTTATAACGCTCCGCCATCCACTCTAAGGCCGCATAATAATCCTCCACCGTGACTTTGTCCGTATACCAAAGATTCACCGTATGTCCGGAAGCATTGGTTTCCGCACTGTGAATGTCTATCATGACCTTAATGCCGTTCTCCTCCGCAAGCGCCAGAAAATAATCAAAAATTTCCAATGAATTCATGGCATTTAATTCTTCATTATAGGCATTGTTGTAATTTGCTCTGGGATATTCCCCCGCCGCCCACTGATTAATAAGCTCCGCAGACATGGGCACCCTGATAAGATTAAACCCATGATCCGCAATTGCTTTCACCGTGGGAACCAACTGACTGTTCCAAAGACCGTCAAAAGTATTGGTGCCCGTGTTATAGCCGAACCAATTCACACCGGTAAGCCACACCTGTTTGCCGTCCTTGTCCACGATTTTATTGCCGTCCGTAAAAAGCCAGTCGTCACCCTGTACGGCATTTTCGGACCGCGCAAGCAGCTCGGAAACATCCTTACCCTTTACTTGTCCGTTCCCATTTTGCTGATTGTTATTTTGAGCATTTCTATCCACATTTCCCTTTTCCACATTACATCCGGCATCATTCAAAGCTGCGGAAACGATGGATAAATCCGTTTTGGTTCCCATATTACAGCCCAATACCACACTTGCGCCGGGAGCAATGGTTTTATTATATTCCGCATTGGTAATCGACACAACATCACCGTCCACGGACCATGTGCCGTCCCATCCCTGGGCGGAAACCAGACCGTCCACCTGAAGCGCAAGATTCCAGCCCTCTATTGTAGTGTCGGAGTTATTGGTTACGCGTAGCTCCAAAGAGCACATTTTCGTATCACCATCCGTCCAGCCGTTTCCTGCGGAATAAGTGACCGTATAACCGTCGCCTGCGGCAGGCTTTCCCGTGTTTTGTAAGCTCTGGGCGCCCGAAGCCTGAGAATTGTCCCCGGCAGGAGCATCCGTATTGTCAGCGGCATCGGTATGGGAAGCATCCGCCTGAGACATTCCTTCCTGAGCCTGCAAAGAATCCGCGCTATTTGAAAGCGCCGCCCTGCGCAGCGCACTATTCTCCGCAATCACTGCAATCAAAGCAATGAGCAGAACAATAATGACCGCTCCCCCGATCAAAAACGGCAGCCGCCCTTGCGCCGATGTCTTTTTATCCTCTGCAGATTTTGTACTTTCCGTATCCATAAAATTTCTCCCTTTTACTTTCTTTCATATTTCAGAAACTGATACGCCACATCAAAATAGGTCTGCTCATCGCTGTCCGCAGTAATCTCCCACTCCGGGGACTCGTCCAAATTGGGGAAATAGGCATCCGCCGCATACTCCCTGTCAATCTTGGTCACATGAGCCACATTACAATAAGGGAGCAACTGCCTGTAAATGCTCTCCCCGCCAATCACATACAAATCTTCATCCTTATAAGGTTTTACCCGCTCCAATAATTCCTCCACGGAATGCACTACTATAGCATCCTTCACCTGATATCCCGGGTTCTTGGATAAAATAATATTGGTCCGATTCTTTAAAGGCAATCCCTGTGGAAATGTGTCCAGAGTTTTATGCCCTAAAATCACGACTTTTCCTGTGGTTTCTTCCCGAAAATGCTTATGGTCATTGGGAATTCTGATTAAAAGCTCATTCTGATAGCCAATCGCCCAATTATTATCTACCGCGACTATTAAATTCATGCTGCCCTCCCGTTTCTTACCCTTTTTTGAAAAATGTTCTCACTGCTCCTTTTTGCCCGCATGAAGCAATGCGCCGACACCGGATGCAAGGAACATGACTCCCGATATAACCGCGATCAGCAGAAGCATTTTGCAATCTACACCGCCACCGGAATATTCAATATCTGCTCCCCCGTCTCATATCCGTCCACCCTCACATCATTCCTTGTAAACCGATAAAAATCATGCACATCGGGATTCAGCCAAAACACAGGGGCAGGCTTTGGCTCCCTGCTTATCAGCTCTTTGATAATCGGAATATGCCTGTCATAAATATGGGCGTCCGCAATCACATGGACAAGCTCTCCCGCCTGCATGTCACACACTTGCGCCAGCATATGCATAAGCACCGCATACTGCGCCACATTCCAATTATTTGCCGTCAGCACATCCTGAGAACGCTGGTTCAAAATGGCATTGAGCACCGGCTTATCCTCCCCCGCCCTCTGGGTCACATTGAAAGTCATACTGTAAGCGCAGGGGTACAGCCGCATTTCATGCAAATCCTGATGCACATAAATATTCGTCATAATCCTGCGGCTGAACGGATTGTTTTTTAAATCATAAATCACCCTGTCCACCTGATCCATCATACCTTCTTTATACTGATGCTTTACTCCCAGCTGATAACCGTATGCCTTGCCGATGGAACCGTTCTCATCCGCCCACTCGTCCCAGATATGACTGTGAAGGTCATGGATATTGTTGGACTTCTGCTGCCAGATCCAAAGCATCTCATCCGTAGCGGATTTCAGAGCCGTGCGCCTTAAAGTAATCAACGGAAATTCTTTGGACAAATCGTAACGGTTCACCACACCGAATTTCTTGACGGTATATGCCGGCGTTCCGTCCTCCCAATGAGGCCTCACCTTCTCCCCCTCCGTACTTGTACCGTTTTCCAAAATATCCTTGCACATATCAATAAATATCAAATCCGCCTGACTCATTTCCGCTCCTATCCGTATGCATTGAATTTTAACACACCCATGTTTTTACACGCTCTAACCGATTAATTCTCCAGTTTGTCACAAATAGAATTAATCTGATCCGCCAGCCTTGCCATATCCTTATTCGCCATTCCGTCATTTCTGCCGATAACCGCCGCCAGTCTCTGGGCTGCCGCAACAAGCCTTGCATAAACAGGCGATGCCGGCCTTGCTTTCTTCTTCACCATGACAGGCTCGGCCTCATATGTAAATTGATTGCTGATTAAATCAAATTCCGTTCCGCTATAAGGGGCATAAACTCTCTGCCCATGTTCTAATTTTAAGCATTCCGCAAAGGACAGGCATACCTTATCCTCCCCATGCACCAGAAAGACCTTCTTAGGCTTTTCCTCAAAAGAATTAAGCCACTGAATCAGTCCGTTTTTGTCCGCATGACCGCTTAGACCCGCTATCTGCCTGATGTCTGCACGCACCTGAATGGACTCGCCAAAAAGTTTCACCTCGTCCGCACCTTCCACAATAGCCCTGCCCAAAGTGCCCATTGCCTGATAACCCACAAACAAAATCGTACATTCCGGCCGCCACAGATTATGCTTTAAATGATGACGGATTCGCCCTGCCTCACACATGCCCGAGGCGGAAATGATCACCTTGGGCGTACTGTCAAAATTAATCTCCTTGGATTCCTCGCTGGTAATGGACAGCTTAAGCCCCCTGAACGCAATGGGATTGATTCCCTCTCTCACCAGTGCCATTGCATCTTCGTCGAAACAATCAAAACGGTTTTCCTGAAAAATCGCCGTCGCCTCCACTGCCAGCGGACTGTCCACATACACGGGAAAATCCTCATGCCCTTCCACAAGTCGCCCTACTTTTACTTTTCTTAAGAAATACAGCATTTCCTGCGTCCTTCCCACCGCAAAGGAGGGAATTACCACATTGCCGCCCCTGTCAAAAGTTTCTTTCAAAATCTTAGCCAATTCCGTGACATAGTCCACTTTTTCTTTGGTATGCAGCCTGTCCCCATAAGTGGATTCCATCACAACATAATCCGCCTGTGCCGTAGGCATGGGGTCCCGCAAAAGAGGCTGTTCCTTGTTGCCGATATCTCCGGAAAACACAATTTTTTTCGTATTGCCCTCTTCCGTCAACCACACTTCAATACTGGCGGAGCCCAGCAGATGCCCGATATCCGTAAAGCGGATTTTCACCCCTTCACATACCTCCACCACACTGTCATAATGACAGGGAACAATGCGTTTGATCACTCCCTCCGCATCTTCCATAGTGTAAAGCGGTTCCTGCACATTACTGCCTGCGCTTCTCTTTGCTTTTCTGTTCTTCCACTCGGCTTCCATCATCTGAATATGCGCACAGTCACGCAGCATAATGCTGCACAAATCCGCGGAAGCATCCGTTGTAAATACCTGTCCTCTGAATCCTCTGGCATATAAAAGCGGAAGCATGCCGGAATGGTCTATATGGGCATGAGTCAACAAAACATAATCTATCTTTGCTTCGTCCACCGGCAGGGGCGCATTCTCAAATATGTTGATACCCTGCTCCATGCCATAATCCACCAAAATATGCCTGCCGCCCGCTTCCAGATAGTGACAGCTTCCCGTCACTTCGTGGTCGGCGCCGATAAATATAAGTTTCATGCGCACACCCTCTTCCCATATTGATATAATTCTATTGTATTATGTTATTCTGCAGTTCGCAAGAAAAACTTAATTGTATATACAATTTTTTAAAAATGGCGTTAAAATGCAACAAAAGAAATCTGATTTTTCTGTTGACATTTGAGAGGCAATATAGTATATTATTATTTGTCCGCAAGATATAGGACATATGCGCGAGTGGCTCAGCGGTGGAGCACCTCCTTGCCAAGGAGGGGGTCGCGGGTTCGATTCCCGTCTCGCGCTTTTTTATTGCATTTTTTCATTCTCTTTTCCTATTCCCTTATCCCGCCATACCGCTTCGGCGGCGCAAACAATCCCACGGAGTCTGCGACTCCGAGAAGAATCGCTTCCCTTGCGATTCTTCAGTGTGAGATTTAGAATTTCTTAGGTGCTGTACTTCAAGCGCCTTAGAAATTCTTCTCACACTTCCACCTGACACATTTTCATGGTAAGCAGCGCGGCCTCATGGCTCTCGGGAGTCACGCCCGCGCAACAGGAGGCATCCACGCTTACCTTGATTTCCGGATAAACAGCCTTGATAATCAATGCATTGGAAACCACACAAATATCCGTGCAAAGCCCGACTATCTCCACTTCCTCCAGATGATAATCCCGCCAGTTCAAATATCCGAAAGTCGGCTTGTCAATATAAATGGCGTCCTCCACTTCCAGACCTTCCGCAATCTTCCAGCCCTCCGTGCCTTCTATGCAATGCTCCACCGGGAGGTGCTTTCCTTCATTGGTCTGCAGATAATCTTTCCGATGAGTATCCCTTGTAAAAATAATCTCGTCCCCTGCCTCACGGTATTTCGCAATCTTGTTTCTTACATTCTCCACGATTGCCTGAGCTTCTTTCGTGCCCAGGGAGCCATCTACAAAATCCTTCTGCATATCCACTACGATTAAGGTCTTTTTCATTATAAAATCCTCCCATCTCTCATCTAATCGGAACAGTAATTCCATTATAATCCATCTGATTCCAAAATACTACCATAAAAAATAGCAGGGTCATGAACAGACCCCGCTATCTGCGTCAAAAAATCATATTCTCCTATACCTGAAATCTGCCCATCAGCTCCTGCAGATTTTCTATGCTTTCCAGCACCTGTTTTGCTTCTTCCGTCACATTCTCGCTGGAACTGTTCATCTCCTGCAGATTGTCATTTACACTGCCGACCGCTTTTGAGATTTCGCCCTGCGATTCACTGATTGTATCAAAGAGCGAACTGATATTGTCAATAGAAGCGCTTACAATCTCTGCACTGTCACCAAGTTTGATACTTGCCTGAGCATAGTATCCGGCGTCATTTTTATAATTTTCCGCCAGCATCTGCAGCTTATCATAGTCCGCCAAAACGGTCTCATTAATAAAAACCAAAACCCTGTCGCTCTCTTCGGACAATGTGTGTACGCTGTCAAGCACTTTGAGAATCAAATCATTTACTTTACTGATTTCCTTGGCGGTATCCTCGCTTAACTTTTTAATTTCCTCTGCAACCACCGAAAAGCCCTTGCCTGCTTCTCCTGCCCTTGCCGCTTCTATGGAGGCGTTTAAGGCAAGTAAATTGGTCTGTGCCGCAATTCCCTGAATGGATGTTGAAACCTCTACAATCTGTTCGATAACCTTGGTTCCCTCTATTGCTTCCTCCAATTTCTCCTTACTGTCACGGGCTACACGAACCGCATTATTTTTGCCTTCCATCATTTCAGGCACAATCAAATCCACCCGCTCCATAATCTCATTTGCCCTGCCAATCATCTTCTCTGTATTATCTGCCAACTCGCCGCTAGCCTCAATGGTTTCCTTACACTTGTCATTAATATGCAGAATACCTTCGGTCTGGGAATCCATATTTGCTCCCGTTTCTTCCATGGCGGCGCTGATTTCCGTGATGTTGTTGCTGATGGAAGCGACTTTGCTGCTGGCGTCTTTCATCTGCGTATAAATACGCCCCGACTCTTCCTTCGTCTGTCCGATTACCGTGATAAAACCTTCCTTCATCTCCTCGATCAAATAGCTGATCTCGCTTACTTCATCTTTTTGCTCCTTGCAGTTATTCTCTCCGATGATCCTGTCCTTTATAAAACCTTTCATACTTACAATAGGTTTCAGATTTCTCTTTACTGTGTTGGACATCAGAATCAGAACAATCACCAATGTCAAAATCCCTATCACCACAGTTATGATAATACTTTTTATAACCTGATTCCTCACAACGGATTGATTTTCCACAATACCGAAAATCCATCCGGTCTCTCCAATTGTGGATGTGCTGATATATTTCATCCTGCCGTCATAATCTTTCAGCTCCGATATCTGTTCGACATTTACTCCCAAGGCGTCATTCAAAACCGTATTTCCTTCTTCCCTTGGCAAAAACTCTTTATTATTATGGCAGACTACATTTCCCTCTGCATCAAGCAAAAATCCCTGTATATTTTCACTATTTCCGACATTTCCTACCAATTCCGTCAGGGTGTCTATAGTAATATCCGCCAGCATAACCGCCTGACGCCCCTCAATCATAAGAGGCTCCGCAATGCTGACAATCATCTGCCCGCTGGCAAAATCCTTATAAGGCGTTGTGTAAATTAATGTGTTCTGCTCTATTGCCATCTTCCACCAGCCTCTCGTGGTGGGGTCTAAATCCAATTTAGAATGGTCCGCCGGAAAAACTCCGCCGTCATAGCCGAAACAAATATAATACATCAGGGCGTTTTCATTTTCCGCTAAAGAGCCTTCCAGATAATCCATAATGATTTCCGTATCGGCATTATTCATATATGCAATAGCATTGCGGAGCGTATGTACAATATTGCCCTGCTCCTTCAGCCATTCATTCACCATATTGGCATTATTCTCCGCTTCCGCGCTCACATAATCCCTTGCCTGTCTTGACATATTACTGCTCAACAAATTGGCCGCCGCCACTTCGCATACAATAATGGTTAAAACCAAATACAATGCTGTCAGCAATGTTATGTTTCCTCTGATTGTCTTTTGTCTTCCATTTTTCATACCGCATACTCCTTTGTATCTTTTTTGACATCAGTGGTTACTGCTCGTAAGTAGCCATACTCCTCAATCTATTTTAATCTTTTGTGAAGGAAAAGGCAAGCCCTCTTTACCGGACAAGCTACTGTTCCGCCTTTTATATATCATAAAGCATATCACACTACAAAACAGATGCACTACCATTCCGAATCCAAACATCATACAAATAAAAGTCATACTTGGCGCAAACACGCCTTTTAACATCAACCCATACACAATCGGATAATAAATCAGATTTACAATCACCGATATAACAAAACAATAATATGTTTTTCCATAACCGATTAATATATTATCAAATAAGACCGTGTAATTGTACGCAAGATAAAACGGTATTAAAATCACTAATATATGCTTAATCGCCTCATAATTTTCAATTCCCATAATATTCTTTAAAAATGGATTTAACATCGGAATAAAACATAACCATGCCAAAAATGTTATCATTATGACTGTATTATACTGCTTCACCTTCATTGTGGATAACCCATCCTTGCAGTCCTTTTTTATAATTTCCGCCAACGCAGATATCGGAACCAGCATCAATCCCCATATAATGTTATTTGCCGTCCAATAATTTCCCTGTTCCGCTACTGCATTAACCATTTTACAGACTATAACGGAATAAATGATATTATCTAACAATATTTGCCATCCGCTGAATAAACCGATAAACAGATACTTCCCCACAAAGGATTTTTCAATATGAAAAGAAACTTCCATCAAATGTTCCCTGAACACCACAATCAAACATAATATAACGCATGCGGAATTTACTGCAATATTAGAATATGCCACACCATCCACGCCAAACCTCGGAATCAGAAACACATCTCCAATCACTGTGAACAGAGTCCTCAAAATAACCATGGCATATATGTATAACGGCTTTTCCAACACCACAAACAGCACATTTACAAAGCTGACTACATTTGCAATAATAAATCCGATTGCTTCCAGCCTGAGATATCTCGTCACTTCCTCTATCCGGCCAAAAACCATTGCCGATACCATATGATTGCAATACATAAGAATGATAACCGAAAATAAAATATACACAATATTAACTATCAAAAACAACTGAAAAATTCTCTCTTTCAGTTGTTCCTTATTTCGCATACACTCATTAAGCAACGCAAATAATGGTACGATTAAAAATGCCTGTATCGTCTCATTAATTAAATCAAACCACTCAATGTGCCCTGCAATGCTCAAACCATCTGTCGACGGACTGTTTACGATTAAATTTGTCCTTACAAGCGTATAGATAAATGGAATAAAACTAAGCAGCATCAAACTGCAAAACAAATTAACAGAAAACTTAGTCTCTTTTTTCTCCATACTCTTTCCCTTATCTTCCTATGCATTGTCCTTAAATGAACAACCATGTGCTAATATGCCCTGCCTTTACAATGTATTGAAATACATCATACTGTGCTGTACTTGTGGCCAATTTATTTCCAATCCGACACCGACCCGATATGCCGCTGAACGACCATTTTGTTTAACAAACCCCATCTTTTTCAAAAAAGACAGTTCTGCCTGAAAGGGCTTTCTTGTGCCACCCGCACGGGTGGTACTTTTCTTTGCCAAATGCAATGTGTTCGTAAACTCATCGTCCAACCATGACAAATAGGCTTCCGAGTCAAATTTATAATTGCCTCTGCTATCTTTTATAGCAAATGCAAATAAATCCGATTCAAACTTCTCTTCTGACAATTTGTAGAAATAGTGCAACATTGCGCCATATTGCCCATTCTGTAATACTGCTGCTCTCAATATTTCCATGGGAATACCCGCGTAAGCACTTGCAACCCTCTCACAGGCATCCACATACTTATAGCCTAAATCCGTCAATGTCCCTCCGGGAGCAAGAAATCCAATATGGTACAACCCCGAATCAATGACTTCTCGATAACTGTGAGAATCTTTCCTAACCCTTATGGCATATTCCTCCCAAACAGCATCCTCCTCAGATGGATTTGCATTCAGTTTGCTCACCAACTTGGATTTTATTGAATCACTCCTGCCGGAAAAAAGTCCTTGACAATGTCCATCATCATCCAAGCGTATCTTAGTTAATGTGTCATTTACCGTAAATAAACCAGTATCCTTATAAATCGGCATGAGATCATTCCAAAAATAGTAGCGAAACCAGACATACCGCCATGCCATATCTGAGACAGTATCACCGGGCGTATTTGACAAATATTTATAAATATCCGCACCCGGAGCAATTCTTTTCACCGCATCGGACAGCTTAAGCGGAATCTTAATTCCGTTCAAATCCTCACCTGTTGCAGTCACTATCTTGACCGCCTGACAAAATCTGAAAAAAGCATCCGGGTGACTCATTCCCTCACGCATATGCGCCCATAAGGTTGAAACACTTCCTGTAGTAGATGCAGTCGCAGTAGAGCTAATACTTCGACAGTTTGATAAGGAAATGGCTCTAACACAATTCAATTTCCCTTGGAACGGACGAACAGCAGAAAGATCAGGCGTTGTATATGTATATATACTGATTGGTATATCTGGGGCGGTTGCATCTATAACTCTCTTAATATGTGCGCCCGGTGTACTATGTGATGAATATTTATCGGGCATCACTATAACGGATGCATTGTATCCCTTTTCCAGATAAGCAAGTGACTGTCCTAACGCCGTAAGTATACCATGAACTCCCTCGTTAGGTCTTTTATATTCAAACGCTATCTTAATATCGCTATGGGTGGCATTCTCAGCGAAAATAACTCCGTCAGCAAGCGGCCATTGGTGACCGCCTTCGCGCATCGCACAAACTGACCAGCGACCGCTTGTTCCCATTGTTCCAAAAAATGCCGTCTGATTAAGCATAATCATATCCGCAACTTCAGATGATGCATATGCTGCTTCTGTATCATGACTCATGATTTTACCTCCTCGTTGGTTATAATATACTCTTGTATCTTTTTCAAAAACGGCTCTGCCATTTTAGGCGGAACAGCATTGCCAACTTGTATACATTGTTCCTGCCTTGTTCCGAAAAAAATGTGCGTATCCGGAAAAGTTTGTATTCTGGCAGCTTCCCTTGCTGTAAGAGTTCTGTTCAACGCTGGGTGAATCGGGAATGCGTTATGCCCCGGAACCATTGTCGTGGATGGCTTATTTCTGTCCAACCGCTTATAAACATGACTGTAATTTGCCACTTTTCCGGTTTTGGAGTCTCTCCTTGTAGCTACCGCCAATTCGGGAGGAAGGTCTTCAACATTAAGTTTGCACCCTTCTTTGACATATCCATACCTCGCAGCTACAATCGGCTTATGGACTAAAGGCACATGGTTAGGCACTTGATTTTCTTGTCCCATCAAGTCCATGATGGCACTTCCTACCGTGACATATTCCGGTGTATTGCCGGAACCATTCGGAAAATTTGTCTTCTTCGGCGGCTCGTACTTCACACCAATTCGGTTTCCAATCATAAACATACGATAGCGTTCTTGGGGCACACCATAATCAGCCGCACAAACAATTTCACACCAAATATTCTCATAGCCGATTTCCTTGAACCGCTCTTTGATTTTTTCCACAAACAACCCCTTATCAAGATTGGTAAAACCCTTTACATTTTCCATAAAAAAGAACTTAGGATTTAACATCTCTACAATCCTAATATATTCATATACAAGCGCATTTCGAGAATCATTCTGCGGTTCATATCCTTGTGTATTGATAAACCTTCGCTTTCCGAAAACCGAGAAACCTTGGCAGGGAGGGCCACCAACCACCAAATCAACATCCCTGTCTTTTAATATAGGCATCAAGTCCTCTTGCTCAAGATTCTTAATGTCCTTAAGAATCAAAGGAATTTCCGGAAAATTATAATTATGTGTTTTGGCAAACTGAGTATTCACCTCATTTGCCAACAACACATTATATCCACTGTCTCGTAATGCCAATGTCAAACCACCGGCTCCTGAAAACAAATCAATTGCGTTCATCCGCTTCCTCCTCCGGAGCTTTTTCTAACTGTGAAAGCAGGAATTCAGCCAATTTTTCAGAAAAAAGAGGCGGTACTGCATTTCCCACTTGATGTCCCTGCTGCCTCCGATTTCCTTCAAAAATTATCTCATCGGGGAATGTTTGGATCCTAGCTGCTTCACGAACCGTAAGGCTTCTGTGTAATTCCGGATGTATTGGGAATGCATCATTCCCTGGAACCATAGTTAACGCAGGGCGCGATCTGTTAAGTCTCTTATATGTGTTACCAAAATTTTTCCTATACAGTTCTGGTGGTAATGCATCCTCCGGCAAACGTCCGCCCTCCGGAATCATCTTATACCTTGCTATTATTTTAGCCGTATGTTTTAAAGCTACATGATTAAACTCTGGTGTGTCTTTAAGTTCGACCAAATCCTTAATAACATTCCAGCACGGCTCCCACCCCGGCAAATTATCTTCGGGATTATCTGAATGGTCTGGTTTAGGAAATATGATAGGAAGCCCTACACGATTTCCGATTATAATAACCCTCTCCCTAATCTGCGGAACTCCATAGTCCGCCATATTGATAAGTTGCCTATCTGCATTATATCCTGCACTCTTTAACTCTTTTAGAACAGTTTCAAGATACTTACCATTATCCATGGTAAGTATCCCTTTTACATTCTCCATCACAATGAATTTCGGGCGTAGTTCCCTAATGAGTCTTACATATGTCAATACCAGTTCATTGCGAGGGTCATGTTCCGCCCTCACTTTTGGATTGGAAGATACCCTCTTGCCGATTGTAGAAAATCCCTGACAAGGAGGGCCCCCAATGACAATATCTACTTTACCATCATCAAGATATTTCTTGATTTCCTTGGATGACAGTTTTCTGATATCCTCATTGATGAACGGAATATTCGGAAAATTTCTCTTATGTGTTTTCTCTACAAGACTATCATTATCAACACAAAGCCTAATGTCATATCCCACCTTTTCAAATCCCATATGGAGTCCACCTGCTCCACAAAATAAATCTACTACCTTAAATGGTTTGCCCATGCTGTCAACTCCTTGTGTTTCGACTAATTCAAATAGGATGTTGTATTAAATTCCTGCGCCATTGCTGACAAACACGCGAAAGATACCACCTTCTGATGCGATTGACAGCCCTACACAAGTCATGCATTGAATTCACTGCTTTTTGTACTTCAATATTATGCTGAACATTATATTCTCTAATCTGCGTCTGCATCTGATTATAGTAATTCTGGTTTACAAAGGTTTGATTTAACATTTGATTCAAAAAATACATTTTCTACCTCACTTTCGCTCATAATATCACAAAACAAGTACATATGTTCTTTTTATCATAACATATTTTTCCATGTTTTCCAAGTGCTATTTAATGATTTCCGCCACCCCTCAGACTCCAATGAATAAAATCACCCGGACTGTCCATATTATTCTTATGAAAACATCAAAAAGGGCAGCCGCTCTATAAAATAACGGAGGTCACTATGACACAGCGCATTCCAAAGCACATTGGCATAATCCCGGACGGCAACAGACGCTGGGCAAAAGGAAACGGCTTTCAAAAAGAGGACGGATATGCCTATGGTTTAGCGCCCGGTTTGCAATTACTGCGTCTCGCGCAGAAATATGGCATTTCGGAAATAACCTACTACGGTTTTACTACGGACAACTGCAAACGCCCAAAGGAACAGGTTTTGGCCTTTTCCAATGCCTGCGTGGAGGCAGTACAAATGATTGCCAGGGAAAACGCCAATCTGTATATTATCGGAAACACCAAGTCCTCCTGCTTTCCCAAACAGTTGCTTCCCTATACAAACGCCGACCGAAAACCTGTGCAAAATGGTGAAACTACCGTAAATTTTCTGGTGAATTATGGATGGGAATGGGATATGAAAAACGGATGGGCATCCCGGGACATCCCCAGAATAGACTTGGTCATCCGCTGGGGCGGGATGCGGCGTTTGTCAGGCTTCCTGCCGCTCCAGACAGTATATTCCGATTTTTATATCGTCGACGACCTGTGGCCGGATTTTCAGGAAAAACAGTTTTTGGATGCGCTGCAGTGGTATCAAAAACAGGACATTACTTTGGGCGGTTAACTGCAAAAATCAAGCACTTCCTCCCATTTCAGGGTTCCCCCGAACAGATCAAGAGCGCTTCCCACGGTGACATTGACCCGGTTTTTTCCAAGGGTTTTGATAAGTTCCAAATCATGGAAATCATGCACTCCGCCGGCATAGGTCACCGGTCTTTGGGAAAAACTGCCAAGAATCCTTACCAGCTCTTTTTCAATTCCTTTTGCCATGCCTTCTACATCCACTCCGTGAATCAAAAATTCATCGCAGTATTGGGACAGCTTTTCAAGCAGGGCAAGCGAAACTTCCTCCTCTGTCACTTTTTGCCAGCGGTCCGTCACCACAAGATAGGCACCACCATGTTTTTTGCAGCTTACATCCAGCACCAGACGCTCTTTTCCTACTGCCTGTGCCAATTCCTTCAGCCTGTCAAAATGAATGCGCCCGTCTTGAAATACATAGGAGGTGACAATTACATGGGAAGCCCCTGCCTCTAAATATTCCTGTGCCGTCTGCGGCGTGATGCCGCCGCCTATCTGAAGTCCTCTGGGATACTCCTTTAGCGCTGCAAGCGCCTGCTGTTTTGTACTCTCGTAATACTCGCTGCCGGCTGCGTTCAGCAAAATAATATGTCCTCCCCGAAGTCCGGCGTCCCTATAGAGTCCGGCAAAGAAAGCCGCATCCTGTTCTGACACAAAATTTTCTCTTGCCTCATTGTTTTGGTCTTTTAAGCTTCCGCCCACAATTTGTTTTACTTTTCCGTTATGAATGTCAATACATGGTCTGAATTCCATTTTTTGGCAATCTCCTTTTTTGATTCTTTGATAAAACCGATTCTATTTTATTCTGTATTTTATTTTAGCATAGTTTTTCAAAATTCACACATACTATTTGCAGGTGAGTCGAATTCTGCCCGAATGCGGCTGCCAAAAAATGCAAATGTATCACTGAAAAATTGAAATGGAGGATATTATGAAAAAGAATTTTTCAAAAAAAGTCCTTGCCTTAGGCATTATCCTTGCCTATATGTGCATGGCTACTGCTTGTAACCGCAACAACAGTAAAAATGACAATAATTCCGGCAGCATGGCCGGCAGCGGTGCCCAGACAGAAAGCGGCACCGCTTCTACTACTCCGGGAAATAACAACAGCGACAATAATAATACCGGAAGCAATAGCACAAATAACGGCACTACCACCGGTAACGGTTCTGAAAACGGTAATACGGACAACGGCAGTAACACCGGAAACGGCACTGTAGACGGCGGCAGTAACGGAAGAAACGATATGCTGGACGACGGTCATGACAACAGCATTGAAAACGGCATTAACAACAACGGTTATGACAATATCGGCAATGGCTCCGACAATAACAGCGGCACCTATAATAACAGTGTCACCGAAGGTACCATGGGAAATGGCAGCAACAATACCATAGGCAATCTGATTGATGACGCCGCAAACGGTGTATCCAATGCGGTCAACGATTTAATGGGAAATGACAACAACACAAACAACAATTCCGGAACCAATGCCAGATAATCTGCAGGCGACTCTTAACGCAGAGAAGGACTGTCTCTGACAGTCCTTCTCTGTAATATTGATTTCGCTTCTATGCTTTTTTCTTCTTTTTCTCCGGCAGCTCCGCCCACATCTCGCTTATCATCTGCCGCAGCTTTTCCCGATCATCCAAAATCGTACAGGGAAGCATTTCCTTCGTCCCTTCATAAGGCAGTGCGGGTTCGCTGTCCGGCATATATTTTTGGCTGGTTTCGGTTATCTTGATCAACAATTCTCCGGAACCGTAGATTCCTCCGAAAATTTTTTCGTTGTAATAAAAAACATATCCGCCCATCATAGGGATATTCCGCACTCCCGGAAGGTCGGAGAGCTGATCCATCACATATTCCATCATCTGCTTATTTTGTTCTTTTCCCATAGCCCATACCTCTTTCCCTTTCTTAATGGGAGCCCACTACATCACTCATATTATAAAGACCGGCTCCCCTGCCTGCCAGAAATTTAGCGGCCTGAACGGCGCCTTTCGCAAATACGGCTTTGGAGTATGCCGTGTGGGAAAAGGTAATCACCTCATCCTCCCCGGCAAAAATAATATCATGATCTCCTACAATGGTACCTCCGCGCACTGCGCTGATGCCGATTTCCTTCTGCGGTCTTTTCTCCCTTCTCGCGCTTCGGTCATATACATATTCATACGCCCCGTCAAATTCCTCATTGATGGAGTCCGCCAGCGCAAGAGCGGTGCCGCTGGGAGCATCTACCTTCTGATTATGGTGCTTTTCTACGATTTCGATATCGAACCCTGCCGGAACCAAGATTCCGGAAGCCTCCTTTAACAGCTTGAGAAACATATTGATGCCAAGGGACATATTGGCGGATTTTAAAACCGCAACCTTCTTAGACGCCTCTTTGACTTTTCCTATCTGTTCCTGTGTAAGCCCCGTGGTGCAAAGCACGCAGGGAAGCTTATGCGCCACACAATAATCCAACATGTTATCCACTGCGGCCGCTGCCGAAAAGTCAATCAGGCAGTCAGCTTCCACATTACAGTCGTCAATATTCGTAAATACGGGATAAGGGTTATGTCCGTCATCTCTGGCATCAATTCCTGCCGCCATCTGTGTATCGGCATCTTCGGCAATCATCCTGCTGATGACCTGACCCATTTTTCCGTTACATCCATGCATGATAATCTTTATCATTATATCCTCTTTTCTATGCAAATCCGCCTTTTTAAGGCTCTGAACAGTTACAGGATTCCATAGGCTTTCATCGCGCCGGAAAGCCTCTCTACATTGGCGTCTTCCATGTCCGTAAGAGGCATTCTCAAAGCGCCGGAACACATTCCCATAAGATGCAGGGCTTTCTTTACGGGAATGGGATTTACCTCACAAAACAGGGCATTGCACAAATCCAAGGCTTCCAACTGCATTTTACGGCTACCATCCACATCTCCGTCAAAGAATTTCTGACAGATTTCATGGGTCTGCCTAGGCGCTACATTGGAAAGCACGGAGATGACGCCCACGCCGCCCAATGAAAGAATCGGCACAATCTGGTCGTCATTGCCGGAATAAATATCGACATAGCCGTGGGAAAGCGCCGCCAGATGCGCTATCTGACTGATATTGCCGCTTGCTTCCTTGACTCCCACAATATTGTCCACATCCTTGCAGAGCTTTATGACGGTTTCGGGCAGAATATTGCAGCCTGTACGGCTGGGCACATTGTACAGGATAATGGGTACTTTTACGGATTCCGCAATCGTCTTAAAATGAGCATACAGTCCCTTCTGGGTTGCTTTATTGTAATAGGGCGACACCACCAAAAGACCGTCCGCTCCGTATTTTTCCGCCTCCGTTGAAAGATACACCGCCGTCTCGGTGCAATTGGAACCCGTACCCGCGATTACGGGGATTCTCCCATTCACCGTTTCCACACAATATTTAATGGTCTCTAAATGCTCCTCATGGGTCAGAGTGGACGCCTCTCCCGTAGTGCCGCATACAATAATGGCATCCGTACCGTTTTCAATCTGAAACTCAATCAACTTACCAAAACTTTCATAGTCCACAGCGCCATTTTCTTTCATAGGTGTAGCGATTGCCACTCCCGCTCCTTTAAAAACTGCCATTTCTTTTCCTCCATTCCGCCTTATCAGGCATTTGCACAGCTTATGCTGCATTCGTTCAAAGAAGAATAGAAACGCCGGCGCTTGTGGCGCCGGCGAATGATATACACACGATATCCTCATGATAGCGCCCCATCTATTGCTAGATGACAGTCATAGAGTTCTTAACCCTATGCCCAAGAAGAAATTTGCAGATATCTCCTCTTTCGGCGTCCTCCCCTTTCTTTTTCCCTCCTCTGCGCCTGCCGCATCAGAAAAAATACTCTTGAAACACGCAACCTCTATCTTCTTTAAGTATAATTGTATCATAACATCTTGCAACGGGTCTGTCAATGAGTTTATTCCCAAACCTTAAACTTTACCGTCTCGATTTTGGAAACTTCATCCGCCAATATGCAGATTTCATCCTTTAAACGAATGCCTGTCAGAATCACACCGGTCTCATTGCGGCATTCCAATATGGATTTCAAATCTTCCACCGAAATAATGTCGTTTTCCACAAGCCCCAATACTTCATCCAGAATCAAAAGATCACATTCTCCTGTAGCAAGCACTTTTTTGGCAAAACCAACTCCGTTTTTGATATTTATGATTTCATCCTGCTTCTTCTTCTCCGTAAGCTCTTCAAAAACCTCGTCTGATTTTTCAAAGCGGAACACCTTGATCTCCGGTTCCATTCTCCGCAAAAAGTCGGAATCTTCCAAGCTTTTTCCTTTTAAAAACTGTATGATCACCACTCTTTTGCCTTCCACGGCAGCCTGAACAGCCCTGCCCAAAGCAGCAGGCGATTTTCCTCTGCCGTCTCCGGTATAAATGTAAATCATCCCTTTTTCCATATGCTACCTCTTAAAATTGTATACAATGGATTCATTATAGCACATCTTCCATATTTTGGCAACTTTCCATTCCCTCGCTGACGATTTCCAATTTACTCACGGACACCTCAAATGCCACACGCTTTTCCACATGCTCCTCATCCAGCTTTTTCATGTATTCTCTGCTCTGTATTCTGCCCCACACCGCGCAGCGCTCTCCCACTTTAAAATTATTGGCATAGCGTGCATTGCGTCCCCAACAGATGCAGGGTATGTAATCCGATTTCCCGTAAGGACGGTTCACCGCCAAAAGCAGATCCGCAATTTCCCTGCCGAGGGGCGTCTTCCGATATATGGGTTCCTTACAGATATAGCCGTCCAAAAAAATCTGGTTCGTCTTGGAACTTTCCTCCAGTTCCTCTATAAATTCCAGCTCCCTTGCAAAAACCGATAAAACCAGCCTGTTTTTCCTCTCCTCATGACGGTTGTAGGAACGGAATTGGCCGTTCACACAAATCAACATCCCTATATAATCGGCGGACACATCCATAAGCCGCTCCGACACCATCACCGGAATGATGTCATAGCTTTCGCTCAGCCGCTTGACCCGCACATCCACCATATAGAATCCTTCCCCAAAAATTTCGTGGCTAAAGGAAAATTCACTTACTATCTCCCCCATAACCGTTACCTGATTGTTTTCGATTACCTTATCTGTCATTCTTGTTCTCCCTTCTTACACTTTAAGATTTTTTCCTGTAATCCAACTTGTAATGCACTACTATTTATACTATATTTTTACCCAAAATAGTATCAATTTTCATCGCGTTAATCGTCAATTTTCGCACATTTTGACCGCTTTTCGATATTTTTCTGACTTTGTCGCGCTTTTTCCGGCATGAAAAAACAGGTCTTTTTATATGCTCTTTTTGGCTTGCGCCACAGCAAAAATAGTGCTATACTGTAACGGTTTGAGTGCAATACGCTTGAAATCAATCGACAAAATTTGCATTGTTTGGAAAAAATACAGGCATTTTTCAATCGGCTATTTGTTTCTGAGCGAAAACAAATAGCCTTGATGGCGCCTCTTCGCGACAAGTCGCTCAGAAATGAGGATAGTATGAAGCAGAAAAGAGAAGATATCAGAAATGTGGCAATCATCGCCCATGTTGACCACGGCAAGACCACCTTGGTGGATGAGCTGTTAAAGCAAAGCGGGGTATTCCGCGCCGGACAGGAAGTCGCGGAGCGGGTTATGGACTCCAATGATATTGAAAGGGAACGGGGTATTACCATCTTATCCAAAAATACTGCCGTAACCTATAAGGACACCAAAATCAACATTATTGACACTCCGGGACACGCTGATTTCGGCGGCGAAGTTGAGCGGGTGCTGAAAATGGTAAACGGCGTGATTCTGGTGGTGGACGCCTTTGAAGGCGCCATGCCCCAGACTAAGTTCGTCCTGCGGAAAGCTTTGGAGCTGAAACTTCCCGTCATTGTATGCATCAACAAAATCGACCGCCCCGAGGCAAGACCTGACGAGGTGGTGGATGAGGTGCTGGAATTGTTCCTTGAATTGGATGCCGATGACGCCCAATTGGACTGCCCTTTTGTCTTTGCCTCCGCCAAAACCGGCACTGCTTCCATGGACGCCGCACAGCCCGGAACCGATATGGAGCCATTGTTTGAAACCATTGTGAATTATATTCCCGCGCCGGAGGGCGATCCCGAGGCGGGCACACAGGTGCTCATCAGCACCATAGACTATAACGAATATGTGGGCCGCATCGGCGTTGGCAAGGTAGACAACGGCATTATCAAGGTGAATCAGGAAGTCGTTATCTGCAACCACCACGAACCGGATAAACAGAGTAAGGTAAAAGTCAGTAAACTGTATGAATTTGACGGTTTGAACAAAGTGGAAATCAAAGAGGCTGCCATCGGTTCCATTGTGGCGATTTCCGGCATTGCGGATATCCATATCGGAGACACCCTCTGCTCCCCCGAAAACATCGTACCCATTCCTTTCCAGAAAATCAGCGAGCCCACCATTTCCATGGAATTTATGGTAAATGACTCTCCCTTAGCCGGTCTGGAGGGCAAATATGTTACCAGCCGCCATATCAGGGACAGGCTCTTTCGGGAATTAAATACGGATGTATCCTTAAGGGTGGAGGAAACAGACTCTCCCGACCGCTTTAAAGTGTCCGGCAGGGGTGAACTGCATCTGTCCGTATTAATCGAAAATATGCGCCGCGAGGGCTTTGAATTTGCGGTCAGCAAGGCGGAAGTGCTCTACCACACCGATGAAAACGGGAAAAAGACGGAGCCTATGGAGCTTGCTTATATTGATGTGCCAAACGAGTTTACCGGCGCCGTTATCGAGAAGCTGGGACAAAGAAAGGGAGAACTGCGCAATATGGAAAATATTTCCGGTGGCACCTATACGCGTCTGGAGTTCTCCATTCCCGCCAGAGGTTTAATCGGCTACCGAGGGGAATTTCTGACGGACACCAAGGGAAACGGTATTTTAAACACAGTATTTGACGGCTATTCTCCTTACAAGGGCGATATCCAATATCGCAAACAGGGTTCCCTAATTGCCTTTGAGGCAGGAGAATCCATCACCTACGGACTTTTCAATGCACAGGAACGCGGAATCCTTTTCATCGGTCCCGGCGAAAAAGTATACTCCGGCATGGTGGTAGGTCAGACCGGTAAAGCGGAAGATATCGAAATCAATGTCTGCAAGAAAAAGCAGTTGACCAACACCCGTTCTTCCGGCGCAGACGAAGCGCTGAAGCTGACGCCGCCCAAGATTCTTTCTCTGGAACAGGCGCTTGATTTTATCGACACGGATGAACTGCTGGAGGTTACCCCCACCAATCTCCGCATCCGCAAAAAGATTCTCGACCCCACTTTGAGAAAGCGGGCAGCGATTAACAAGAAATAATTAAGACAATATTGGCGTGATTATCTGGCAAAGGCAGTATTTAGTTTACTGTGTGAACTAATATTTCCCATGAAATAGATTGATTTATGCAAAAAGAAAAAGGTTCATTGTGTGAACCTTTTCTTTTTGTCCGTTCTCTCGCACTAAGTGCTTCTTTTCCATTTTGGAAACTCATTTTTCTGCATTTTTTCTATAGTCTTATTGACAATGGTTCCATCAAGACATATAATTTCACTATAGTCAAGGTTGTTCAAGCGAGAGGTCAAACGAGTACCAATCACACTAAACAATTCTTGGCTTTTTTGTTTTTCTCTTATAAATCATAATTCCTGCAATCATAAATATGCATATCACCATAACCACTGCCGATTGTGCCGGCTGGTGAGTGTCTCCTGTTTTGGGAGAAAGCGCCTTTGGAGCATCCGATGATGCTGTAGCTGTAATGTCATTGTTGTCATCGTTATCGTCATCATCATCGTCCGCTTCCTGTATTGTGAACTTGGTTGCTGCCACTTTGCCGTCCGTATACAGGACACGGATATCATGAGTGCCTACAGGCAGCGATTCCAGATAATCTTTCTTCAAGGTTATAATGGTACTGCCCTCCCGCACTTCATAATTCGCTGCATCTACAATCCTGCCGTCAACCTCCACAGCCTGAAAGAACTTATACACCCCGTCCGTAGTGATTGTCAATCCGCTCTCCGAGCCTGCCTCATAAGTTGCATCCACTCCGTCGGTAACCACATAAAATCTTCTGTAAACACACAGGTTACAGGTGCTGTCCATATCATTGTCATATATATGGGTGCCGTCTATAACCGCAACGCCGCAGGCACAATAGAATGTATGCTTCTCACTGGTGCTGCTCCAATAGCCTGTACCTATGTGGTTAGAAGCATTAACAGGCTCCTCGATGGTGGATAACTCAGCCTGACAAGCGCTGTCACCATAGTATTTTCCGGCGCACTTAGCGCTGGAACAGATCCAATACTCCACGCTGCCCGTTGACACACAGGTTGCGGGCACCGCCTCATGGTGCCGGATATCAATATGCGTATGGTCGAGCTTAGGTATTACAATATTTTCACTGCCTGTTTCACCGCACTCACACTGTTCATGTCCCAGCCCTGTCTCATCCTCGGTAGCTTCCCTGTCCACAACCACGCGGAAAACATGGTCAGCTCTGTCAATCTCTACATTGCAGTCCTTACATTTTCTCCAATGCTGGGTATCGTCATGGTTCCATGCCCCCGGAGTGTGACCGGTAGCTTCCACCGTTACTTTTGCAATCTCAACCGTTCCCGCAGCGTCACTATAATTCTTACCGCATTTACTACAACTATAATGCTCCACTTTTCCGGGGGTTACACAGTCAGGTTCCACCTTGGCTATGTGTGTCATATTATGGGCGTGGGTCACGGTAACCGTACATCTTGCCGTCTTTTTCCCATCCTTTGTGGTAACTGTGATGACTGTTGTTCCTTCTTTCACTGCCGTCACTGTTCCGTCTGCTCCGACAGATGCCACGGTCGGAACGCTGCTGCTCCACTCCACTGCCTTATTGTCCGCATTTGCAGGCGTTACGGTTGCCGTCAGCTGCAAGGTACTATCTTCCGCCAGCGAAACAGCAGTCTTGTTCAAAGCCACACCTGTTACAGAAACATCAATCTTAGGAATCACTGTATTTTCATTACGCTTTGCACCACAATCACATTCTTCATGCTTCAGCCCCGTCTCATCCTCGGTGGCTTCCTTATCCACAACCTCATGGAAGTCGTGGTTACCCTTATCAATCTCCACATTGCAGTCCTTACATTTTCTCCAATGCTGGGTATCGTCATGGTTCCATGCTTCCGGAGTGTGGCCTTTAGCTTTCACCGTCACTTCCGTAAGTTCAGTCGTACCCGCAGCATCACTGAAGGTCTTATTGCACTTACTGCAGGTCCAGTACGCTATATTTCCTTCTTCCGCACAGGTGGGCTCCTTCGCTGCTGTCGCTGTCAAGGCATGACTGCATGTCACGGTAATGGCACAGGATGCCGTCTTTCCCCCGTCCGCAGTAGTCACTTTAATGGTTGCGGTTCCCTCTTTTACTGCCGTCACTGTTCCGTCTTCCCCAACGGAAGCCACCGACGGGTCAGTGCTGCTCCACTGCACTTTTTTGTTGTCCGCATTCTCGGGCGCAACGGTAGCGGTAAGCTTCAAGGTCTCGCCTACTTTCAAAGAGGCTGTGGACTGACTCAGGATCACGCCGGTTACGCGAATCACCTTAACAAGCTCTACTTCCCTGTATGTATCCGCTTCCGCGTCCGGAGCCTTGAATAAATTCAAACGCGCCTTTCCGTCCTCATAGACCATTGCTCCATATATATAACCATCGTTTTCGCCATATGTATATACTTTCTTAATTTCAGCACTGTCCAGCTCAGCACTATCCAGATTCATAGAGTACACATTTAATTTATCGTTAAAGTAAATGGTATCATTCTGTCTGGAAAGAAATGCATATGCTGTTGTATAATAAGATAACTCTTGCCCCCACACATTCCAAGAGGAATCATTATTATATATCACAGTCTCTGCGCCATTCGTTCTCCTGACCAATTGAAACTTTCCATTCACATCTTTCACATAAATATAATCATCATGCCCAACCTGAACAATCTGGGAATCCACTTTTCTCCACCAATAAGATGCATCATCATATTTTGAGGAGTTGCATTCAACATTATCTACCCAATCACTATGTTTTCTGTTCGCCATTTCTGTGTCACTGAGTAAAAAATATTCATGACATGCCCGTCCTTCCCTATTCCATGTCGGATCATCCCATGTGACATCCACATGATACCATGCGCCATCAATCAAAACCACATTCCATGCGTGGTTCATAACCTCACTGGAGGAACAAATATAAGATTGGATGCCGACTCTCTTAAGCAGCTCCACATACGCCAGCGCATAACCCTGACAGACCGCCTTGCCGTTTACCAAAGCGCCGTAAGCATCATAAACATTGGGGCAGCTATCTAAAGTCTTCGCCAGATATTCCGCATATGCATATGCACAATGCTGCGCCAGATAATCATGCAATACCAACGCCTTCTCCACATCCGACATTTCATCCGTGACAAGCGCTACAGCCTCATTCACCTTCCGTTCAAACTCCTGCTTCTGCGCATCGGTAACAGCCTTGTAAGAAAAATCAATCTTGGTAACAATGCCGCTACTAGGATTAGACCAAAAACTACAACTATTGTCTACATAAAACAGACTCGGGTTCTCATTAATGACATCGTGAAATAAATCACCGATTTCATCCCGTGAAACCCCATATTCGCTTATATCCAAGGACGCTTCCCCAGCCCTCAGCGCCGCCAGAATCTTTCCCTTAATCTCTTCCTGCGGTATCTCCTCCGCATAGGCAGCAATGCCATAAGCTTCTATAGCAGGAGCTCCAAATCCTCCCTCCTGATAGACTCTGCCGTCGGCATCCTCAATTACCAGCAGTTCTTCCACACTTTCTTCACCTATAAGTGGTGTAACTGCATCTGCCAATATATCAGAATCCGAAACCGAATCATTCCCTTCCGGCTGCTTTGTGCTTTCCAATTGAGCCGCTTCCGTCTGCGCTGCGCTCTCCGCCCCCCCGGCTGCCAATGCCTGGGCAGGAGCCATCCAGCATAAGAGACAGGCCAGCGCTAAACTTAACAGCCTCTTTCCATCTCTGTTCATACTCTCCATCTCCTTTTTGATTTTAATGCCTTATTTTAACCGACATTTCCTAACATAAATAATTATCACACATATTCCTTTTTGTCAAGTTTCGGAGGCTGATTCGCTTGTACTTGGTTCTCTACCATATTTTTATTGACAATGGTTCCATCAAAGCATACAATTTTACCATAGCCAAGGTTGTTCAAGCGAGAGGTCAAATGTGTACCGATCACACTAAACAATTCTTGGCTTTTTGGTGGTTGCATATCGTACATTCAGAATTCCAGGCTATCCTCCTTTAACAGAAAGTCATAGATGCTCATTGTTAAAATTCCATCGTCATCATGCCATGGTTTGATGACATCCTTCACCATGATAATCTTCTTAAATGAATCATGGACATGAATAAGCGATGCTTTTTCCTGCGCTCTCTTTTCCTCATCGGGAATACTAAAAGCTGACTGGATATAGTAACGCTTGCTTCCCTTATTTGCCACAAAATCAATTTCAAGCTGCTTCTTTTCCTGCACGCCCTCTTTCGTTCTGTTTCGCTGTATGACCACCCCAACATCCACCTGGCACCCACGGACACGCAGCTCATTATAAATAATATTTTCCATAAGATGCGTTTCTTCCGCCTGTCTAAATCCAAGTCTGGCATTTCTCAGTCCTACATCTTCAAAATAATATTTTAAAGGTGTACCAATATACCTCCTGCCTTTCACATCATACCTATTCGCTTCGCTTACAATAAAAGCATCCTTCAGATATTCAATATAAGTTCTGAGCGTATTCAGGCTGATATCGGATCCTGTCACGCTTTTAAAGATTGCTTCTATTTTGGAAGCATTTGTCAATGAGCCAACGCCGGATGCCAGAACATTTATCAGGTCATTCATCTCCTGAATCTTCTCTATATGGTGGCGTTCCATAATATCCTTGATATATGTCTCCTCAAATAATCTTGTGAGATATTCCATTTTCTGTTCATCCGTATTCATTGTGACAGTTAATGGAAGTCCTCCGTAATTTACATACGAACTCCATCCTTCATATTTATCACCATCGAATACTTCCATGTATTCCCTAAAGCTGACAGGATATACATGGATTTCATCACCACGCCCTCTAAACTCTGTAATAATATCCTTTGACAAAAATTTTGAATTGCTTCCCGTTACATAAATGTCTGCATTTTTTATATGAAGGAGAGAATTAAGCACTCCTTCAAATTCCTCCAACAATTGCACTTCATCCAAAAAAATGTAATAGTCACCATCATCCGTAATCTTTCCTTTTATATGATCAAGAATGACATACGGATCTCTGTATTTTTTATTTTCCAGCATATCCAGCTCGATCGCTATCACATGGTCTTCTGCAACCCCTTCTGATTTCAGGTAGTTTTTAAAAATGGTAAACAAGAGATAGGATTTTCCGGAGCGTCTTATTCCGGTAATCACCTTTATCATTCCGTTATGCATACGATTGATTATTTTCTTTAGGTATATATCTCTTTTTATTTCCATATCGCCTCTCGCGTTGATATTCTAGGGATATTGTTCCCTCTTTTTTCAACATTATACCCTTTCAGCGAAAAATATGCAACTTCTATTTCCCGTTATTCTGCAATCATTTGTCGAAAACAGTACATTTTCGACCACTTTTGACTTGAGTTAAGAATAACGAAAGCTCCCGGTGATATCCCCCGCCGGAAGCTTTCGTTTGTACCGCTTTCTATTTTGTTGATTTCAGAAGAACCGCAAATTTCTCCCCATACGAAGCAATCAAGGCTCTATTCTTTTCAATTTCGGCTTTAATCGCCTCTTCATCAGGAACATAATCGCTTGTATCAAACACTCCGTCAAATTCCGGCGGCATCTCTCCACTATCCAAAATTGCCCAATATCTTCCTGTTGTTGCATCCATAAAAATACCTCCCTACTATCTGTAAAAAAGTCCTACTTCATTGCATCTTTTATCCTTTCAATTTCCCTCTGAACTTCCCATCCCCCTCTGTTATATAAATCCATCCTTTCCTGATCAGTCATGTCTTTTGTCATTTCATAATTATACTCTCGCAACTTATGAATGTCCTCTATGGTAAAATTTGGACTTAAAACAGGCTTCTCCATAATCATCCCTCACTTTCCAATAATACTGACAGACTCCAAATCTCAATCGGTTTATAACCAGCCAAGTTCATAATAGCATGTATGCCGCGAATTGTTTTGATATTTACAATATGCTTGAAATTCCATGCAATGTGAATTTTCCAATTCACATCCGGTTCGAGTTAAGAATAGCAGAAGCTTCCTGTGATATTCCCGCCGGAAACTTTCTTTTGTACTATCACTACTCTTACAATCCCTTACTCTACGCTTTCAAGAGATTCAATAAATCCTCAAATTCCTCTCCCAGCGAAGCCACAAGCGCACGATTCTTTTCCCGGCTCTCTCTAAGGGCTTCTTCATCAGGAACATAATCACCATAATTATTTACACCAGTAAAAATGGGCGCCGGATCGTTTCCATCTAATACAGTCCAATTTTTATCCGCTCTTGTTTCCATTCAAACCATGCCTCCTATCTGTAATATAATCCAGCCTCAGAACACCTCCGCAAAAAAGCCAATGCAATCTGATACGAATGTTCCTTTGAACTAATCTCCTGCCTAATTATATTATACAGCATTACAACCTTTTGTTCATTATAACTTCTTCCTTTTTTTATGTAATGAATCTGCCCCTGATTAGAAACCGTGACAATATATTTCATATTCTCCTGCCGAATAAACAAAAAAATATCCTCTACAGAGAATGATAAGTCTCATTTTTTGCGAAAGCTCCATTTAGCAGTTCTCCCCTTACTATTTAATTTGTACACTTAAATTCTTCCCCAATGATTCAGCAACCTTCATCAAAAAGTCTAAGCTGGGATTGTAATTGCCGCTTTCTAGTCTGGAAATATTACTTTTTTGCGTTCCAACCCTTTTAGCAAGTTCTGCCTGTGTCATATTTTGTTCTTTTCTCGCTTTTATAATCTGCTCGATAGCTTCATATCTGGGCTTCAATTTCTCATACTCTATTTTAAAATCTTCATCCTTCAGCATATCTGCCTTCATTTCATCAAAGGATATCCCTGCTCGTTTCATATTGCCGCCCTCCTTTTATAATCTTCCATATATTTTCTTGCTTTCTCTATTTCATTTGCAGGTGTTTTCATCGTTTTCTTAATAAATCCATGCAATAACACAAACTGATTCTCATAATATGCAAAATAAAATATCCTTGCAATGTCACTAGAAAATTTTATCCGCAGCTCATATAACCCTTTATTCTTTTTTCCTTTTAACGGTTTTATATAGGGTTCTCTTAATTCATTTCCTAACTTTTTTAGTAACTCAATATCACTAAATGCTTTTGCTCTTAATTTAGGATTCAGCGAATATAAAAAGTCTTGTACCGGAATTTGACCATTTTCTTTCATGTAAAAAACTATGTCAAAAATTTTACCACCTCCTTACCATAAAGTTATCACATATGATAACATATGTCAATTCCTTTTTTCCAACCTTACTTCGCAATCATCTCCTCAATAAAAATCCCATACCCTCTGGCAGGGTCCTGCACCAATACATGAGTCACCGCCCCGATAAATTTACCGTTCTGTACAATGGGGCTGCCGGACATGCCCTGAATGATTCCTCCGGTCAGCTCCAAAAGCTCCGGGTCGGTCACCGTCAGTTCAATTCCTCTATTGACATTGTCATGATCCAAATGGATTGCCGTAATCTCTATATCATAATATTTTGTGTCTCCGTTTACCGTACAAAGGATTTGGGCCGCGCCCTTTTCAATTTCCTGTTTAAATCCGATGGGGAGCGCCTCATTAACAGCCAGCTTCCTTCCTTTTTCATTACAGTTTCCATAAATTCCTTTTATATTATTTCCTGTAATATCACCCAAAATCCTGTCATCCGAATAAATGATTCTGCCCGTCATTTCTCCCGGATTTCCGGCCACTCCTTTGCGAAGGGATACAATCTCCGTCTGATATAAGGTTCCGTCATGAATATTCATCAGGGTGCTTGTGTCCAAATCATTAATGCCATGACCCAGCGCCCCGAAATTTCCCTGACTGTCCAAATAGGTCATAGTGCCCACTCCCTGCGCATTATCTCTTATCCAGACCCCTATTTTATAAACGCCGTTCTGGTCTTTCTGGGGAGTGACTCTTTGCTCTATCAGTTCTTGGTCCCTCTCCACGGTCAATATCACTTCCCTGCCCCCGCTCTCTTTGATTTTCTTGATAAATTCGTCTTTTTCCGTGACATTCACTCCGTCTATTTTTCTGATATAATCCCCGGATTTCAAGATGTACTTTGCCGGAGAATTCTGTACACCGTCCTGTCCGGCAAACTCTCCGACACCAATGACCAGAATACCGTCCGTCTTCATATAAATCCCCACAGGTATGCCCACAGGTATCAGCGCCTCATCCGGAATCACCTGGATTTCCATTTGCTTAAAGGGCACAATTCCAAATAGTTTTACCTGTAACTGGTACTTTTCCTGCTCTCCCATTTTAAGCGTCACGGAGCGGTTTAAGTCAATGGTCACGGCGTCCTTGGGAATATTACTTTTCCCCTGAACACTGACCCCCAGCACTTCTGCTTTTGCCGGTACTCCTAAATTTAGCTGCTGCTCTTCCCCCGCCCTCATATAAATATAGGACGGGATGCTGCTGTCCAGAGAGTAATAACCCATACTTGCCAGCAGCACGCATGCCATTGCAAGAACGCCGCACAAACATGCTCTGTAAATGCGGTATTTTCTTATCCGGCGCTTCCAATTAGTAATGAAAATAACCGCATCCTCACCGGATTGTTTCTTTATTTCTCCGGAATTCTTTATCTTGTATTCCGCCTCTTCCATATTATCATTTTTATTCTTTTCACTATCTGTCCTTGCATTGCCAAACCTAACGATATTCCCATGTTCGCCCTTGTCTGCAATACTACCCTTTTGACCTTTCTTTTTCCTGCCTGCCCAGATTCCCATACAGCTTCCCCATTCTTTCCCTTATATTTGAAGTCAGCGCCTCATACCAAACAAAAAAATGCCGCCTACTAAAATTCTTCCTACGGATTCTAGTATGTAGCATTTTTCTATTTTTAATTATGGGAAAATCATATTATTTTGAAAGGTTTTGGCATTTTAAGCGAAAATTTGTTTCTGCTTATAGTCAACCGCCTGACTGCGCATCTGCCTTGCGTTTTCAAGAGCCGCTTCCGTGAGCGCATCACTTCCCAAAAGTCTGGCAAGCTCTGCAAGACTTTCCTCCCCTTCCACCTGAGAAATATCCGTTATGGTACTGTTGTCGGTACTGCTCTTTTCAATCACAAAATGAGTATCCGCCATTGCCGCAATCTGGGGCAGATGAGTGATGCAGATAACCTGATGGGCTTTTGCCACTTTGCTTAACTGCTCCGATACCCTCCATGCGGTGCGGCCGCTGATACCGGCATCAATCTCATCAAAAATCAATGTATCTATGCTGTCCTTTCCGGAGAGAACTGTTTTTATGGCAAGCATAACACGGGAAAGCTCACCGCCGCTTGCCACTTGGTTCAAAGGTTTTAACGCCTCGCCGGGATTGGTGGAAATCAAAAATTCCACTTCATCATAGCCGTTTGCGGTAATCTGCTGCTCCGGTTTTACGGCAATCTCAAATTCTACCGTGAGAAAATTTAAATTGACCAATGCTTCTTTTAATAAAAGCGTAAGCTTTCCCGCATTTTTCCGTCTGATTTCCGACAGTTTTGCGCATGCAGCCTCCAATTCTTCCTCCGCCTCTTTCCGTTTTGCATTCAGTTTTTCAATATATGCATCATAATCGGAAAGTTTCTCCAAAAGCTGCTGTCTGGATTCTCCGTAAGCCAATACCTCTTCTATGGTATCGCCGTATTTTCCTTTTAAATGATTGATCGTATTCAGTCTTTCTTCCGTGCGTTCAAAATCTTCCCCGTCAAACTCACAACAGCCCATATACTCTGCAACATCCCGATTATAATCCGCCAAAAGATTATCCGCTTCCGCAAGCTGTCTCTCCAACTCCTCCAGCTTTTCATCATAGGAAGAAACGCTCCTTAAGGTGCGCAGGGCATGGCTTAAGGCATTACTTGCTCCGTTTGGGGTATCGCTTCCCGTATACTGATAGCTCTCGGAAAGAGCCTCCATAATCTTTCTGCTGTTTGCCATAATACGGTATTGCTTCTCCAGCTTTTCATCCTCGCCCGGCACAAGCTGTGCCTCCGCAATCTCCCTATATTCAAACTCGGCAAGGGACTGTTCCTTTTCCTTTGAAACTTCGTCCATGGATTCCTCTTCAAGCTCCCGCCTTAGTTCCCGGCAGCGGCTCCAGAGCCTTGCCGCTTCCTCTTTCGCCTTTTCTGCCGCCTCTCCACAATAAGCATCCAAAATCTCCCGATGTTTGTTTTTGTTCAAAAGGGATTGGTGCTCATGCTGCCCGTGAATGTCAATCAGCGTCTCCGCCAATTCCTTTATCTGTTTTGCCGTCACTGTTTCGCCGTTGATTTTGCAGATACTCTTCCCCGCCTGCAGCTTTCGGCTGATAATAACGATTCCGTCCTCTTCCTCCTCAAGCTCCATACTTTTTAATTTTTCCGACAACTTCTCACTTTTATCGGAAAAAACCAGCTCCACATAAGCGCTTTGTGCGCCCTGCCGCAGCATTTCCTTCTCAAATTTGCCTCCCAGAGCCAGATTCACGGAACCGATGAGCAGGGACTTCCCCGCACCGGTTTCCCCTGTCAAAATATTGAGGCCGGAGCCGAATTCCACCTCCGTTTCCTCCATCAATGCCAGATTTTTTACCCTTAAACTTTGTAACATATTTTTTCTCCTTATGTACCTTCTCCGATATCTTTGCCCCTGTCTGCCCGGACAGTCTGACTGTATGGTACATAATCGTCTGCAACAGCTTTCACTTCTCAATCATTGCATAAATTTTGTTCATCAGCTTTTTCGTTTCTTCCACCGTGCGAACCGCCACCATAATCGTATCATCTCCCGCAATGCATCCCACTACCTCCGGGAATTTCAGGGCGTCAACAGCCGCCGCTACAGCCATCGCCATTCCCGATACGGTTTTTATCACCAAAATATTCTGCGCCATATCCATGGAGGAAAATCCGTCCCGCAGCACCCTGCTGTATTTATCCTCCAAAAAACGGTCTTCCTGCTTTAATACGACATATTTTTGTCTGTCCTCACCCACGGGAACCTTGGACAGCTTGAGTTCTCTGATATCCCGGGATACGGTTGCCTGCGTTACTTCAAAGCCTTCTTTTTTCAGATGTTCCACCAGAGCTTCCTGAGTCTCCACCTGACAGTTTTCAATAATTTCAATAATTTTCTGCTGCCTGCTTTTCTTCATGCCCTTTTACCATTCCCGCATCTTCCGGTTCAGTACCTCAAGGAAACTCACCTGATTCAACTGCAGGAATTCTGTGGTCTTCTCCGACTGCACAATACGGATACGGTCACCCGTACGCATGGCAATCTTATGGCTTCCGTCAAAGTTCGCCTCCACATCCTGCGACATATTTCCCCTGATGGGCGGAATTTCAATTTCTATCACATCCTCGGGTGACAGGATAATGCTTCTCTGGTTTAAGGAGTGAGGGCATATGGGGGTCATGGTAATCAACTTTGCCCTGGGCTCCACCAAAGGTCCCCCTGCGGACAGATTATAACCCGTAGAACCGGTGGGAGTGGTGACAATCATACCGTCCGCCTTGTAATCATGCAGAAACTGTCCGTTGACATAAATATTAAAATGGATAATCTGTAAGGAGCCGCTTCTGGAAATAACAATATCGTTTAATGCCCAGCCTTCATCCTCCGTCCTGTCTTCAAAATACACTTTGCCGTTTAACATCATACGGCTTTCCTGTTCATAATTCCCATCCATCAGCCGGTCTAATGCCTCTTCCAGATCCTCCGGCTCAATCTCTGTCATATACCCCAAAGTACCGAGATTTACTCCGATAATGGGAATATGTAATTTCTTGGTTTCTCTGGCCGCCTGCAGTACCGTGCCGTCCCCTCCCAGCACAAGAATACAATCCACATCATTGGGAATGTTCTTGGCTTCCTCGCTTTCCTCACAGGTTTCCGCCTTCCAATCGGCCTCTTTCACCTTTAAAGTGACTTTCCGCCCCTTCCTCTCCAGATGACTTACCGCACGGTTGGTAATCTGGAGGTTTTTGTCCTTGTACTTGTTGGAATAAATCAGAAAATGCCTCATATGCTCTCTCCCTTCCCTGCAATTTATACTCATTAATGAAAACATGTGCCGTTCAAAAATGTATCGCTTAGATTATTATATGATAGTACTATAAACCATGAGAATCCCTTACCGTATCTTCTATCCGCTGCTTCCAGACTTCTTCATGGGATAATCCGTTTTTTTCCGATATCATCTGCCACAGTCTTTCCTGTGCTTCCTGCTCTGTCAGGTTTATGGTCTCCTCCGGCAGATTCTTTCTTTTCCTAAGATGCAACAGATATTCTATATTTCCTTCCGGTCCTTTAATAGGGGAATAATCCAGATGCAATACCTCAAAGCCTATACTGTCCGCAAAATCAATCACTTTATGTATGACCTCTCTGTGCACCTTGGGGTCCCTCACCACACCGTTTTTTCCTACCTTCTCCCTGTCCGTCTCAAACTGAGGTTTAATCAGGCACACCATCTGCCCTTCTTCTTTTAAAAGCCTAAGCGCCGGAAGCAAAATTTTAGTCAGGGAAATAAAGGACACATCCACGCCGGCAAAATCTAAATCATCTTCTATCTCTTCCCTTGTCAGATAACGAAAATTTGTCTGTTCCATGCAGACGACTCTCTCATCGTTTCTTAATTTCCACGCCAATTGTCCGTGACCTACATCCACCGCATAAACCTTTTCTGCGCCGTTTTGCAGCATACAATCCGTAAATCCTCCCGTGGAGGCGCCGATATCCATACAAATCTGACCCTGCAGCGCAAACCGCCATATTTTCATGGCCTTTTCCAATTTAAGACCGCCTCTGCTCACATATTTTAAGGCACTGCCCCTTACCTCAAACTGCTTAATTTTTTCGATATCGAAAAAAGTTCCCGCTTTATCTTCCTTCTGTCCATTCACATATACATTTCCTGACATAATGATGGCTTTTGCCTTTTCCCTTGAAGGGGCGTAGCCCCTTTCCACCAAAATGACATCCAACCGTTCCTTCATGCCATCCTCCGTATGCATCTAAGACACAATCTCCAAAATGCGCCTGATAATGCTGTCCGCATCAATCTCTATTTCCCGTTTTAAAAGCTCGGCATTTCCGTGCTCCACATAAGCATCGGGAATGCAGATATTCAAAATTTTATTTCTTTTCCCATGGCGGTTGATACAGTCAAGCACCTTCTCCCCAAAGCCGCCGCTTGCCACATTTTCCTCCATGGTGATGATAAAGTCATGCTCCCTGCAGGCATCCAGCACAGCGTCTTCGTCAATGGGCTTTACAAACCGGGCATTGACAAGACTTACCTCATATCCCTTCTCCTTTAAGCCGTCCCTGACGGACTCCGCCGTCTTAACCATACTGCCCACCGCAAACAGGGCAATTCCTTTCTCCCGGTAAATCCACTCTGCCTTCCCTAGTTCAATGCGCGCCCGATGCTCCTTTAATCCCGCATAGGCAGTCCCCCTCGGATAGCGGATGGCAATGGGAGCTTCCAGCTCCACCGCAAATTTCAGCATATCGGACAACTCCCATTTGTTCTTGGGAGCGCAGATATGCATATTGGGAATTCCCGAAAGATATGTAAAATCAAAGATTCCCTGATGGGTTTCCCCGTCACTTCCCACAAGTCCTGCCCTGTCTATGGCAAAGATAACCGGAAGGTTCTGAATGCATACATCGTGCAGAATCTGGTCATAGGCTCTCTGTAAAAAAGAGGAATACACCGCTACAATGGGTTTCAGTCCGCCTGCCGCAAGCCCTGCCGCAAAAGTAACGGCATGCTCCTCCGCAATCCCCACATCAAAAAACCTCTCCGGATACATGTTGCGGAAGCGTTTCAATCCCGTTCCGTCCGGCATTGCCGCCGTGATTGCCACAATCCTTTCATCGCGCTGCCCTAACTTGCACATCACGGTAGAAAAAATATCCGTGTAATTTGCCACCGTCCTCGGATGGGAAGGAAGTCCCGTCTCAATATCAAAAGGCTCCGCTCCATGGAATCTTGCGGGATGACGCTCCGCAGGTCCATAGCCTTTTCCCTTGTGGGTCATAGCATGTATTAACACTGCCCCCTTGACTCTCTTTGCCACCTGTAACAGCTTTGTCAGTTCCTCAATATCATGCCCATCCACAGGTCCCAGATAAGTGATTCCTATATCCTCAAAAAACATCCCCGGTATCACCAATTGTTTAAAACTGCTCTTCACTTTGCGGATGCGGTTGACCATATTGTCCCCTCTGGGAGTTCCTTTTAAAGCATTATACACCCCGCTTTTTAAATCCAGATAACTGCTGGCGGTACGGATATTGTTCAAATATTTGGACATCCCTCCCACATTCTCTGAAATGGACATATTATTGTCGTTTAAAATAATGATAAAATTAGTCTCCAGTTTTGAAGCATTGTTAAGCGCCTCGTACGCCATGCCCCCCGTGAGGGAACCGTCACCGATTACGGAAACCACTGTGTTGGTCTCGCCTTTGATATCTCTGGCCTTCACAAGCCCCAATCCCGCAGAAATAGAAGTGGAGCTGTGTCCTGTGTCAAATGCATCAAAATTACTCTCTTTTCGTTTGGGAAATCCGCTCATGCCATGAAACTGGCGCAGACAATCGAATCCGTCCTTCCTGCCACTCAATAATTTATGCGTATAGGATTGATGTCCCACATCCCAGATAATCTTATCCTCCGGCAGATTCAGTGACAAATGCAGCGCCATGGTAAGCTCCACCGCACCCAGATTGGAACCCAGATGCCCTCCCGTAACACTGATTTTCTCTATCAGGAACTGCCTGATTTCCTCTGCCAGCGCTTCATAGTCCGCCTTGTCAATCTTCTTAATATCATTGGGATTTTCAATCTGTTCTAAAAACATAATTTTTCCTCATTTCCGCTTGAAAACAGCTTTGGCAGCGACTATTTCCTGCGGTGAATCAAGTTTAAGATTAATTGCTTTAAAAATTCATTCCCCGAAAAACCTTCCAATATCGCCACGGCTTCTTCGGAAAGTCCTGCCACATCCTGCCGGGATTTTTCCAAACCGTTTACGGTCACATAGGTCTGTTTATGGTTCTGGGCGTCGCTGCCCGTAGGTTTGCCGAGTTCGCTGCTATCCCCCGTCACATCCAATATATCGTCCTGAATCTGAAAAGCAATGCCCACATTGTAAGCGCATTTTTCCATAGCGGCAACATCCTGCTCTTTTGCCCCTGCAAGAATGGCGCCCACCATCATAGCCGTCTGGATTAATGCCGCCGTCTTGTTCTCATGGATAAAAAGCAACTGCTCCTTCGTCAAAGGCTTTTCCTGTTTCTCCGCCTCGATATCCGCGGTCTGTCCCCCGATCATGCCATAAACGCCTGCCTTTTTGGCAAGCACCCCAAGCGCTTTTGCAATACGGGTATAGGATTCCACAGAACCGTCGGAAAGTTCAAACGCAGTAAGCGCCGTCTCAAAAGCATAATTTAACAGTCCGTCCCCCGCAAGGATTCCCATGCCGTCCCCATAGACCTTCCATGTGGTCTTCTTTCCCCTGCGGTATTCATCGTTATCCATCGCAGGCAAATCATCATGCACCAGCGAATAAGTATGAATCATCTCAAGTGCCGCCATAAAAGGCTCCACTATATTATCGCTTCCGCCGAACATCCGATAAGTTTCCTGCATAAATATGGGACGCAGGCGTTTTCCCCCCGCCATAAGGCTGTAGTTCATGGCCTCCAGAACCGTTTTCTGATGACCTTCCTCCTTTGGCAGATATTTTTTGATGATATTTTCTGTCTCCATGGTCTTTTTCTGCAAAAGTCCCTGAAATGCCTGCTCCTCCATAATATCCTCCATGCCGCCTTATTCTTCCGGAATGCCTTCCTGTGTCAGCTTAAGCACCTTTTTCTCCACTCTGTCTATCTGGTCGTTACAAACCTTTAAAACTGCCATTCCCTCACTGTATGCCTTAAATGCATCCTCAAGGGAAATATCATCCGCCTCCAAACGCTCTATGGTCTTATCCAGCTTGGCAAAATTTTCTTCCAGACTCGGTTGTCCTGACTTCTTTGACCTTTTTTCCGCAGCATCACTCATCGGCTTTCTCCCTTTCTGACTCTGTCACATCTGCATAAATCATGCCGTCGCTGACTCTTATTTTCACGGACTGTCCCTCTTTTACCTGTTTCACGGAGCGGATATTTTTACCGTTCTCATCTTCCACATAGGAAAATCCGCTGTTTAATTTCTGTATCGGCGATAATCCTTTCATCCGCTCCATATACAGGGCAAACTCCTGCCTTTTATACAAAAGAACCTCCTGCATGAGCTTCCGCAGGCGTTCTTCCGCCTGTACGCACCGCATTTTCCTGTCCCTGATACGATTTTCGGGACTCAGATATCTAAGCTGCATTTCATACCGCCCAATCTGCTCCCTGCCCGATTGCAGCCGCCTCCGCATCAGCTTCTCCAGACTGCTTTTATAATCTTCCAGATCCTCCAGAATATCCCTGATATCCGCCACCGCGAGCTCCGCAGCCGCAGAAGGGGTCGGCGCCCTCAAATCCGCCACATAATCCGCAATCGTGGTATCGGTCTCATGCCCCACCGCGGAAATAATGGGAGTCATACAGTCAAATATTGCCTGTGCCACTTCCCGCTCGTTAAATGCCCACAAATCTTCTATGGAACCGCCGCCGCGGCCCACAATGATCACATCCACACCGTAGCTGTCCAGCGCGCGGATGCCTGCTACAATACTTTTTGCCGCCGCCTCGCCCTGCACAATAGCCGGATAAAGGATAATCTGTACATAAGGATTCCTTCTGGAAGCAATCTGAATAATATCCCGCACTGCCGCCCCCGTATCCGCCGTAACCACGCCCAAAGTCTTTATATATCCGGGAATGGGCCGTTTGTACTCCCGGGCAAACATTCCCGATTCCTCCAGCTCCCTCTTTAACTGCTCATACTTTTCATAAAGAAGGCCCGCGCCGTCCAACACAATCTGCTTGGCATAAAGCTGGTATTTGCCGTCCCGCTCATACACATCCACGGTGCCGCCCACAACCACCTGCTGCCCTTCGCAAAGCCGAAAAGAAAGCCCCTGCCGGTTGCCGGCAAACATCACGCAGTTCACCGTTCCCTTAGAATCCTTTAAAGTAAAATAAATATGTCCAGAGGAATGATACTTGCAGTTACTGACCTCTCCTTTGACAAAAAGCGCCTGTAACAAATAATCCTGCGTGAACATATTTTTTATATAAGAATTCAGTTGACCTACTGTATATATGCTCCGAATTTCAATCACCCAGCTTTACTATTTTGGCGAGAACCGCATTCACGAAACCGCCTGAAGTTTCCTGACCGTACTGTTTTGCAATCTCCACCGCCTCGTTAATGGCAACGCTGCCGGGGATATTCTCATCAAAAAGAATTTCATATACGGCAAGCCTCAGGACTGTAACTTCCACCTTTCCCATTCTGGTGATATCCCATCCTTCGGCATATTGATTGATTATCCCGTCTATCTCGGAAAGCTTCTCCGATATCTTTTGATATTTATCCTCAATGTACGCTGCATCCTTTTCGGATTTTATACTTTCGCTGTCTTCTAAAAACAGCCGCACCTGCTCCGGCATATCTTCCCTATCATTAAATTCTATCCGAAAAAGAAGCTTGAAAATATGCTCTCGTAACTCGTGTCTTCCCATGTCCCGCTTATCCCTTGTCGATTATCCTTTTTTCATAATAACGCCTGCAATACGGATATTGACATCGCTACAGGTAAGCCCCGTCATGTTTTCAATAGCGCTCTTCACTTTATTCTGCACCAACTGACAGGTAGCAGGAATATTGTAGCCGTATTCCATGGTAACGGTTAAATCCACGGTAACATTATTTTCCAGAACATCTACGCGGACGCCCTTGGTCAGCTTCTTCATGCCCACCTTGCTCATCAGTTCATTCGTAATATTCCCTGCCATGGAGCTGACGCCGTCCACCTCAATAGCTGCAAGGGATGCTATCATTGACACCACATCGTCTGCAATCTGTACCGCACCGATATTTTCATCCTGTTTTAAAACAACCGCTTTCTTATCTATTTCCCTTTCCATTCTGGATCCTCCTTTAAAAGATATCTGTATAATGCGCCGCGCAGCGGCGACAAGGCAGCGCAAGCTGACTTGAATTCTGCGGTAGCAGAATCATTATACCATAAAGCCACATACTTTGTCATCATAAAAAGTCCGAAAAATAACTAATCCGTCCAAAACATAAAGGACAGCTGTTTTTCATTGCAGGCATAGGAAACTTCCTTCTCTTTCCCATCCTCATCCATAAAATCCAAGATTTTCCGCTCGTCTATCAACAGCCTCTTCATCTCTTGGAAACAGTTTATATTATCACATTTAATCGTCACATTTTCTTTCTGCCGTTCCCGCGCCACCGCAAACAAATCTGCCATCCGCTCTTCGTCATATTCCGAAAACAGCGCGCCCTCCTGCACATAATAATTATCTGTCCGGGCAATGCACATGGGCATGGGCACCAACCCGCCCAAAATATGAGTGCGCAGAAGCTGTTCCGTATCCACACAAAGATAATCATAATTTACGGTATTCTCCAGATACTTTATCCCCTCTTCTTCCTGTTTCTGATAGGATGCGTCCCCCCATGTAGTATCCACATAATAATAATCCCCATCCGCCTTTACCAGATTCCATGAATGGGCTTCCCCCGTATCCACGCTTCCCTGTACAAGCACACACTCAATGCCCATCTTTAAAAGCAGATACTGCGTTGCCTTGGCATAGCCCTGACATACCGATTTGTGATTCACAAACACCGAATAAATATTCTGATTATCCTCCGCCGTCAAATCATATTCCGTATTTTCAATCAATGTTTCATATACATATTTTACTTTACCATAATCGTCCCCCCATGAAGGAGCCTCTGCAAGCAGCGCATCCGCCGCCTCTTCTATCTCCGAGCGTCTCTTTTGCGCCTCCTCTTTTTCCATGGCATAATTTCCGGAAAACATAATAGCGGTGGTTCGGAGTCCTTTCAGATACTGATTGTAAGAATAACCGTTCACATAAAAAAGTTCCGGATGGTCAATCATAACGCATTGAAAAATAGTATCGATGCAGGTTTCGTCCAGTCCTGCATCCAGCCCTTCCTTTGACAGCTTTACCTCTTTTTCCATGCTGCCCAAAATGCTTTCCATATCCCGATACCAGATTTGTTCCGCTTCCGATAAGCTGTCATAGGCAAAGCGTCCCGCCTCCGCCATCAGAAAACCCTCCGTCTCTTCCGGTTCCTCTGCGGGTTTTAAGATTTTTTCATCCGATATGTGCTCTTTTAACCCGTCGGCGACATCCCTGATTCCTACACTTCTGCCATCCATATACAACTCTTGGCTGACATAGTTCAAAATTTCCGAAAACGCCCCCTCCTTTGAACTGCTTTTCATCAAAAAAACGCCCAAAAGCAGGAGAAACACACCGAAGACTTTTGGAAAAATTTTCGGTGAACTGCCTGTTGTACCACTCTGAAATTCAAATTCTTCAAAATTGTCTGTCCCGTCTTTGTTCATCAATTCCTTCCAAACTCCGTGAGCACCAGCCCTTTATTCCGTTCCACTGTCATGCCCACGCTCCATGCATTGACAAATAACAACAAAGGATTGCCCCTCATATCCTTTACCTTTTTCATATCCGAGGTTCCCGTGAGCTTTTCCAAATCCACCTCATCCTTATTTTCAATCCAGCGGATATGCTCATAGGGCAGATTTTCCAAACGGATTTCCACATTGTACTCATTCTCCAGACGATATTTTAACACATCAAACTGCAAAACACCCACCACGCCTACAATGATTTCCTCCATACCGGTATTAAACTCCTGAAAAATCTGTATGGCGCCCTCCTGGGCAATCTGCTCCACCCCTTTTACAAACTGCTTTCTCTTCATGGTATCCACCTGTCTTACCCTCGCGAAATGCTCCGGCGCAAATGTGGGAATCCCCTCATATTGAAATTTTTCCTTGGGCATGCAGATGGTGTCTCCGATGGAAAAAATTCCGGGATCAAACACACCGATAATATCCCCCGCATAGGCCTCCTCCAAAATTTTCCTCTCATCCGCCATGATCTGCTGGGGCTGGGACAGGCGCATCACCCTGTCCCCCTGTACATGGCGCACTTCCATATTGGCGTCAAATCTGCCGGAACAGATACGCATAAAGGCTACCCTGTCACGGTGGGCTTTATTCATATTCGCCTGAATCTTAAAGACAAATGCGCTGAATTCATTTTCCACTGGGTCGATAATTCCCACATCCGCTTTTCGGGGCAGGGGGGTGGTGGTCATATTTAAAAAGTGCTGTAAAAATATCTCAACGCCGAAATTAGTAAGTGCGGAACCGAAACATACCGGGGTCAGATCTCCTGAGCGCACCTGTGCCAAATCAAACTCCGCGCTTGCGCCGTCAATCAGCTCAATCTCTTCCAAAAGCTTATCTGCCGCTTCCTCTCCGATAAATTCCCTAAGCTTCCCTTCCTCTTCCACGGGAATCTCCGTTGCCGTGCCTTCCTTGGTTCCCTTTTCCGTATCCGCATAACAAATCACGCATTTCTTTTCCCTGTCATATACCCCTTTGAAGCTCTTTCCCGAACCGATGGGCCAGTTTAAAGGACATGTGGCGATGCCAAGCTCCCTCTCGATTTCATCCAGAAGCTCAAAGGTGTCGCCCGCATCCCTGTCCATTTTGTTGATAAAGGTAAAAATGGGAATCTTCCGCATCACGCAGACCTTAAAAAGCTTTCTGGTCTGGGGCTCCACGCCCTTGCTTGCATCAATCACCATCACCGCGGAATCCGCCGCCATAAGGGTACGGTAAGTGTCTTCCGAGAAATCCTGATGCCCCGGCGTGTCCAGAATATTGATGCAGTATCCGCCATATTCAAACTGCAATACGGAAGAGGTTACGGAAATTCCCCTCTCCTTTTCTATCTCCATCCAATCGGATACCGCATGTCTTGCAGTCGCTTTTCCCTTAACGCTTCCCGCCAGATTGATGGCCCCTCCGTAAAGGAGAAATTTTTCCGTGAGAGTCGTCTTACCCGCGTCGGGGTGGGAAATAATGGCAAAAGTACGGCGGCGGTTGATTTCTTCTGTATAATTATTCAATGTTGTTTCCTCCATGGTTGTAATATACTATTTTATCGAATCCGGGCTTCATGCATCATCTCTTCCCCTGCAGTATCAGCCTCAATTCCAAAATACGCAAGCACAGTCGCCCCGATATCCGCAAAGGTTTTCCTCGTGCCGAAATTATGGGGCTTCACATAATGCCCATACATGAGAAAAGGCGTGTATTCTCTGGTATGATCGGTGGTTGCCGTATAAGCCGGGTCACAGCCGTGGTCAGCCGTAATCATGAGGATGTCCTCTTTCTTCATTTTTCCCAGAATCTCCGGCAATTTTGCATCAAAATAAGAGAGAGCCTTTGCATACCCGTCCACATCCCTCCTGTGCCCATAAAGCATATCATAATCCACCAGATTAATAAAGCACAATCCTTCAAAATCCTTGTCCAGATATTCCAGTGTCCGCTCAATTCCCTCGGCATTTCCGCCGGTATAGACTGCCTCGGTAATTCCTTTCCCTGCAAAAATATCTTTGATTTTGCCCACGGCAATGACCGATTTTCCATTTTCCGAAAGCCGGTCCAGCATGGTGGGTCCTGGCGGCAGAATGGAGAAATCATGCCGTTTGGAAGTGCGGGTGTACTTACCTCTCTCGCCTGTAAAAGGACGCGCAATCACTCTGCCCACGCCGTGCTCGCCCTGTAAAATTTCCCTTGCAGCTTTGCAGTATTCATAAAGCTGCTCCACCGGCACCACATCCTCATGCGCCGCAATCTGGAAAACACTGTCCGCCGAAGTATAGACTATCAGCTTACCCGTGCGCACATGTTCCTCCCCATAATCCCTGATAACCTCCGTCCCGGAATAGGGCCTGTTGCAGAGGATTTCTCTCCCTGTCGCCTTGCAGAACGCTTCTATGATTTCCTTTGGGAAACCATTTGGATATGTGGGCAAGGGTCTGGGAGATTCTATTCCTGCTATTTCCCAATGCCCAATCGTGGTGTCCTTTCCCTTAGAACGCTCTGCCATGCGGGCAATCGCCGCCGTATGAGCGCAATGCATACCGCTTTCTGCTGCCTCCATTCCTTCATAATACGGCATAAGAAAGCACTGTTCTCCTACATCAATATCCACTCCGTCAATATGGAATAATCCCATCCTCTGTAAATTGGGCAGGGAAAATCCCGGACTTCCCGACACGCTTTTCAAGGTATTTACATTAACATCCCCATATTCCGCCGCATCCGGCATTTCCCCTATGCCAAAGCTGTCAAGTACAATCAAAAAAACTCTCTTCATAAATGAACATCCTTTTATCTTAATCAGTCCGCAGCATCTGCCTAAGTGCGAATGATTCGCAAAGCAAATGAATTCCTTTTTATTCTACCCTATTTTTTTCCCATTGTATATCATTTTTTCTCTTCTACTGCGTCTCTACCGTACTGATAATAATATTTTCCGCCGCAATATCCGTTTTTCTGGTGACAATATCCTCTATCTGGGCTATCTGGGCATCGCTTAAATCCGGGGCGTTCACCACCACATCAACCCCGTCTCCCGTAATGCTGACCACCACATCCTGAAATCCCTTTGCCTCTAAGAGAATTTCTGCCGCAGCTTCCTTTTCCGCAATCTGGGTCATCTCCACCATACTGTTTACGGCATCCTGCTTCTGCGTATCCGTCAGCCCGGCGCTCTCGATGATATTCATTAAAGTTTCCTTATTCTTTGCTCTTGTCTGTTCCTTTAACAGCTTTGCTTCGGAAAGAATCTCCACTCCCACGGATGCCGTAAACACTGCCTCGCCCGGTATTTCTCCCTCACTAGGCTTTGCCTCTGCTACCTGCATATCCGCATCTAAATAATTCTCTACGGCAATATCCGGTTCCGAATCCAGACTGTCGATTTCCAAAGGCTGCGGAGAAATCAAATCTTCCTCCGACAAATCAAGCAGGTCTTCGGTAGTATATTGATCCGTAATCACCCCGCTTAAATCTGCTGTATTTTCCACATTTCCATCATTAACCGTCACAATTTCCTCTTCCAGATTGGTCCCCGCAAATTGCAAATATCCTGCAATCGCTATCATAATCGCAAGTGCGGTAATCATAAGCTGATTTTTCTTTACTAGACTTTTCACTGTACTCTCCCTTTTTGCGTTTTACTAGTTTATTGTATGAGCTTGTAAACCGATATATGCTAGTTTGTTTCCTGCATTTTTACCACCTTCACCTCATTGGCTTCCAGGTCAAAAAGCGCCTGAACAATCTCCGTGATATTTTTATCCACTGAGCCCTTTCCGGCTCCCTGGGCAACCACTACGACCCCCTTCACCTGTGGAAACAGAGTCTTCACCACATAGGGTATATTCTCGCTTCCCTCCGCTTTATAAACAGTGGATTCCTGCTCCTCGGTCTGTGTGATGATCCGGCTTCCGCCCTCCGAATCCGTCTCATTGGTCTGAGAACGGCTGTAAGTATTATCCTTTTCAATCACGATTTCCGGGGAAGCGGACAAAGTTATCATAGCACGCACCTTGCCCACCCCATAAGCATTTGACAGAATTTCCTCCAACTCCCTCTCCAGCTTCTTCCTGTACGCATCCTCGGAAAAGTCTGTATAAGTATACAGTTCCCCCTGCGTTTTACTACTGTCCTTTATCGCGTTCAAATCGGCTGCTTCCTCTCCCTGCCTGCCGCTTTCTGATTTTTCGCCGGTTTTTACAGGCAGCGCAATGATAAAAAGAAGAATGCCCGCCAATACCAGAATCACAAGATTATCCCTTTTTTTAAACCACTGTTTCCAGCTCTCCTTTACAGGAATTTTCCTTATCATTTTTTGTAATCTGTCAATCCTGCCGCCCATATTCCTCATCCAATCCTATGATTATTTTTTCTACCCTTTCAATTTCCCTTACTTTTTCTGACGGTTCCTGATTCCCTGCTTCCTTTGTCTGTTCCTCTGTATTCCCGCTTTCAGATTCCTCCGCTGCTCCCAATGTTTCCTGCCTTTCCTGCTCCAACGCTTTTTGCACCTCCTTGAGCGTCATGTTCTCCAATATCTGCTCTGACCGGGAAATCTCTTCCATGCTGTCCGCCATTCCTGCATGAAACTGCTCCTGAAACTGTAGAAATTTTTCCTTTTGCCCTTTTTTTCCGCCTAAGTGAAACAGACTGTTTACGGGCTGTAAAATCTGTATCAGCACCATCACGCTCACCAGCAGCTTCATATATTTCTCATAGGAACCGTTGGGTCTGAAATGGGTGATGGTCTGGGCGCATACCATAAAAATGCCAATCTGGCAGATTGATTTCAAAAAAGCGGACTGCATCTTCTTACCCTCCCGTGTTGGCTGCCGCCACAATAGATATACAAATCAGAAACATCAGCATGGCGGTTCCCGCCGCCTGAAAAAGCATCATTCCCGCATCCCCCGTATGATTGGTGCAGGCAGTGATTCTTTTGTCACTGATAATTCCCATAAACGCTGCGGCGCATTTGATTAAGAATGCGGTAAAAAATATTTTTAAAAGCGGAACCGCACACAGTCCTAAAAGAAGAAGCAAAAGTACCACTCCGATGCTGTTTTTGATGATTATCGCCGAACCCACCGCCAGCTCTACCATTCCCTTTGCGGCACTGCCTACTCCCGGCACTGCCGCCACCGCCTTTTGTAAAGCCGACATCTTCACGGAATCTACCGCCGGACTGATGACCGCCTGAAACAGGCTAAGCCCGGTCACAACGCCTAAAATAGCCTTTAGTATCCACCCGGTACTCTTCTTTAACAATTCCACAAACAAGGACAGCTTTTCTTCGCTAAAGATGCCGTTTACCACGGACAGTATCACATGACTGTAAATCAGGGGCAGAACCACGCCTGTCAGGATACTCTCCACCCCGTAAATCAGCAGTAACAAAGTCTGATGATAGGAGTTTACCGTCACGGGCCCCGTTGCCACTCCCACCGCCAGCAGATAAGTGGGAACCAGAAGCTTGACGAAAAGCACAATATTTTCCATAAGACTGTAAGCGCTCTGCGCCATCTGCACAAAACATTTTAACAGCACCGCCGCCAGCAGCAGATACACAAAATAGAAGCTCAAATCCGCCACCTGATGCTTGTCGAATATCTCCACAAAATGGGTGAGCAGAGCGGAAATGACCCCCAGCGCGACAAGCCACACCAGAATATTTTTCATGCCCAGAAGACCATCCGTCATTCCTGCTATATTTCCCTTAATAAAATTGCTTATAGCTCCCGTTACATCCCCGGACATTATCTGCAAAAAGAGCTCCTCAAAAGAAACTTTGCTCCGGGGAAATAAAGTCCTCATTCCCTCCTGCAGATTGTCCATTCCATATTCCTGCCAGATTTCGTCCAATCCCATCATAATCCTCCACAAATCAAGGTATCATAAACTCCTGCATCTGCTCTATTACCGCAAACAATATGGGAAGTCCCGCAAACATCACCGAGAGTTTTCCCAGAATCTCAATCTGGTCCGCCACTGCGCCAAATCCCCCGTCTTTGCAGATTCCTGCGCTGAATTCACAAATATAAGTAATCCCCACCACCTTTAACAAAGTGGACAGATAGCCTTCCCCGCCTCCCAGATAATTTTGTATCAGGGAAAGCTGTCCCATCACGGCTTCCATCCGCTTTAACACATAACAGAAAATAAGGATGCTCAGAGCGAATCCCATGTACACCCCGTACTCCGTCTTCTGCCCCTTAAACTGCACCGCAAGCAGCACCCCTACAATTCCCATCATTCCCACCTTTACAATTTCCGCCATGAAATCCCCCTATTTTCAAACTACATTTCAGATTTAAAATGAAAAAAGCGTCTGCACGGTACTGAATAAATCATAAATATAAGGCACAATCCAGGTGAGCACCAGAAGCAGCCCCGCAAGACTCACTAAAAAAGCCTGCTCTTCCCTTCCGCTGTGTTTCAAAACCTGATTTAAGATTGTCACTAAAATTCCCACCGCCGCTATTTTGAAAATCAGACTTACTCCCATGCTCAGCCCACCGTTTTCCTTTCGCTATTCTGGTATATATAAGGATTCTACAACAATATGAGAATGAACAGCAGCCCGCACATAGTGCCCAGTCCCACCGCAATTCTGCCTTTTGCCTCCGTTTCCCGCTCTAAGACATTCACCGTCTGTCCCAGCTTTTCCCGGCTCTGCTCCATCCATTTTAACTGCATGGCGCCATCCGCAAAGCTGCTCTTTTCCGCAAACCTTAAAAACAATTCCCTGTCCGATTTTGTCAAAGGAAGCTGTTCCAGACACTGCCCCATATGCTTTGAAAAAACCTGTCCAAAACCTGCCCCTGTGTTTTTCTTCATTTCCTCATAAATATGTATCAGGCACTTTCCGAAAGGTTCCCCCGCCTGCTCGCCAATCTGTCTGCAGCATTCCGGCAGGGTGGATTTTCCATACCGTATCTCGCTCATCAGCATATCCAATATTTCCCCCATCCGGCGGAGCAGTTTTGCCCGCTCGCGAAACTGCTGCCTATACCAGACTCCTATTCCGAAGCAGCCCGAAAGAATCATGATTCCTCCCACTATACGAAGCATGCAATTCCTCCCTTTTCAAAATATCCGAAATTGTCGGTTGTCCGTTTTTTCTGGACAATACCAGAAATAAATCAAACAAACCATTCCCGGTAAATTCCTCCCTGCCAAGGCGCCCCGCCGCGTCCTCCATGTTCTCCCCATGTACGGTAGCAAGCATTTTGCTGCCACAGGATGCCGCCACATGAAGAGCTCGCATATCTTCCTCCCCGCCCAGTTCGTCCACCGCAATGACCTGTGGCGCCATGGAGCGGAGCAGCATCAGCATTCCCTTCACCTTCGGACAGGCATCCAGCACGTCCGTCCTCATACCCACATCATTCTGGGGATGCCCCAGATAAGAGCCGGCAATCTCCGAGCGCTCGTCCACCAGCCCCACGCACAGTCCGGGATGTTCCCTGCTCCCATCGGATATCTGACGCACCATATCCCGCAAAAGTGTGGTTTTTCCACATCCGGGCGGAGAGATAATCAGCGTATTTTTTACGGTATTTCCCTGATACAGACAGTGCATGATACCGTCCGCCGCCCCTTTTATCTGATGGGAAACGCGGATATTCATATAGTAAATATGCTTCATGGTGCGCACACTGCCATCGTCATTTAAAACAGCCTGCCCCGCCAGACCGATACGATGCCCCCCTGCAACCGTGATAAATCCCTGCTTCAATTCATCTTCAAAGGCATAGAGGGAATAATGGCAGATATGCTGAAGCATTGCTTCCATCTCCTCCTCGTTGATGCAGCAGGCTCCAAACTGTCCTTCCAGAAAATTTCCCTGTGCATCCAGATACCATTCCCTCCCGCCCTTACGGATACATATGGGCTTTCCTGCCCTCAGACGGATTTCTTCTATCAAATCCTGCTGTAACGCCGCCTTTTTCCAGAACGCCCGTTTTTTTTCCGGGAATAACTGCAGCAAATCTTCTTTCATTTTGCGCATACCTTTCCGCCCCTGCCAGTCCAAATATCATGCGGGCAAGTCAACTCTGATACCCTATATATATGAAACCTTGTCCGGGATATGACCTGATTTTAGATTTTATTTTTCAAAAAAGTTTAAAAGACCCTTGACATATTATCAAAATGAAAGTATGACAGATATAATGGAGATGATCTTAGATGATCTTAGATGATCTTAGACGTTCCCATGGTTCATCAAAGATGCTATACCGCGCCGTGGCGTCATTGTCGAAATTATTGTATGTTACTGACGGCTTCGGAAAGAAGTCTAACCGCGCAAAAACCCAATATTCTTCATAATCTACGGTGAATAAGAGGGCATGATTTCTCCGGGATATAAAGCTAACATCCGGCTTTTCAGCCCTTCCATCATCCGCATCGCTTCCTCTGATGTGGCAAAAAACTCATTATCCTTCACATCCTTATACGGAACAGCGGTACCATAGATACCGGCATCATCCTCCGATATGGGGACTATCACATTCGCATGCTCCTCATAGGAAAACACGGGAGCAATAAAAAAATCATCATACAGCTTAACTGCCGGTTCGCCCGTTCTCCTGTCCTCAGTTACCGCTTCCCCAAACACCAGATATTCCGTCCCGACCTCCATGATGTTTACAAATCCCCTTTGGATGCTATCAACCCATCTATCGTATCCATCAGATTCATTAGTCGGCTTTAAAGATAAGTGCCAATGGTCGGAAACAATATACATTTCTTTCCCCTTTTCCAATCCACTGCCTGCATATACCTCCTTTATCACTACCTTCTGCCTGTCCCCGCGGTACAAATGCTCGATTTCCCCAGCCGCTTCCACCCTTAAAATAATGGCTGCATCGGGCAGGCTCCGGGACATGGCAGCACAGGCACGCTCTGTAAGGTCTTCCGATAATTCGGCAACATAAAGCTGCTCCAGATAATTTTCCTGTGCCACCAGATTCTTATAGGTCTGTTTTTTCACCATGCCAAACACCATTGCCGCCATAAATACCCCTGCGGTGAAGAACCATAACAGCTTCCGCCTCATAAGCCCGCCTCCTGCTTTCTTACCTGACCGTTTTCCACCCTGTACCATTCATCCGCCAGAATCTGGATATCCTCTTTATTGTGGCTTGCCACCAGAATCAGGGCGCCTCTTTCTTTTTCCTCTAAAATAACCCTCCGGATTTCCTCTACACCCGTTTCATCCAGGGCATTGGTCGGTTCATCCAGCATAATGACATCCGGTTTTTCCATAATTGCCTGAGCGATGGCAAGGCGCTGCTTCATTCCCAGCGAATATTTCCCGTATACCCTTTTGTCCTGCGGGTCCAAGCCCACGCGGGTAATTGCCTCGACAATCTCTTCCTTCCCTGTTTTCCCTGTCAGGCCGGCAAGATATGTGAGATTCTGCACTCCTGTAAGGTCAGGATACAGGCCCGCATTTTCTATGACAATCCCCAGACTCGGCAGTACGGAAAAATCCTTATGCAGTGTTTTCCCTCCCCATACGATGCTGCCGGAATCGATTCCCATGAGTCCCGACAAGGCACGGAACAGCATGGTTTTTCCCGAACCGTTCCTGCCGACAAACCCATATACATTCCCGCTTTTTAAGTCGAGGCTTACATCGGAAAGTATCACCTTTTTCCGTATTTTCTTATTTATGCTGCTTGCGACCAATTCCATTTACGCTATACCTCCGTTTCCAAATCCGAAACCAATATGTCATGCTTTTTTATGATAAATGCCCCTGCCAATGTGAGTGCCGCTCCCAGCAGGAAAAACATTATCAGGGAACCGTTCAAATCCATCCATATATCATAGGGCGCCTCTGCCGGGTTGATATTTGCCACATGGCGGTCATGCCAGCCCAGCACCAGATGGGCCATGGGGTTCCATATGACGGCATCCTCATAAGCCAGCCCGCCGCCGGAATGCTTCACCAAAAAATCCATGAGGTTTAACAGCGCGATACAGACCATCTGTACGGAAACCACCAGCGCATATGCGGTACTGCTCCCGAAATATACCGCAAGCAGGTTGACTGACAGTGTCATGGCATATGTCCACAGGGAATGGATTGCAAAATGATACGCCAGCACCATTGCCCCTGCGCTGTCTATCTGTAACTCATACCGGACAGCGGCTGTAAACAATGCCACTGCCAGTAAAAGCAGATGAAAGATGCATACCGCCCCGACAAGACGGCAGGCTTCCCCCAGATACCATTTCACGCGGCGGGGATAGCGCGAAAAAACATAAACGCTTGCCGTGCAGAAATGCTGGTATAACATAATTCCCGCGTATGCCTCAACAACAAATGCCGGGAACAGGCGCATTGTAAAAGAGATAAGCGCGGTATAGGAAAATCCCTGCACAAAACCGCCCCTCGAGCCGCTCAGCTGTAAAACAGCTTCCGAAAGCGTGATTGTCCCAAAATAGGGATTTATGTACATCAAAGAAAGATACACTCCGCCCACTGCTGCTATCCAAAATAATAACCGATACCTGTACTTCATTACAAACAATCCTTTCTTCTGTTAATCCAGACCGTTCCCGCCGCAAACAGGACCAGCACAATTATGACATTTGTCAAGAAACCCATGCTTTTTACCTCATCGTTAAAAAGCAGCATATAATCATACCATTTGATGCTGGGCATGCCCCTTGGGATGCCGTGCCCTAATAGGAGCGGCAGATTTAAAAGAGCAAAGACAGGCAGGAAAAGAAAAACATTATATTTCACCCGTATCAGGGAAGATAGAGCCGCAGTGAAGACGCTGAGCAGTCCCGCTCCCGCCCCCCAGAAAAGCGTTCCGAGCACGGCATACAGGTAAGGCGAATACAGATATGCCTCTTTCATAAAGTAATGGTTTATACCCTCTATGTATGCGCTTTCCGTCGATCTTGAGCTATATAATAAATCTCCCATGGCAGACAGGGGAAATGACACACAGTTTAAAAGAATCTCCAGTAAGAAAGGCACCGTAAAAATAATCATTGTTGTGAAAAATACCGCCAGATATTTGCTTATTTGATAAACAGAATTCCCTAATCGGGAAACCAGAAATACCCTTGTGCCGCGCTGATATTCCCTCGCAAGGGAAAAGCCCGCCGGAATCACTACCAAAATCGGATACAGCTGTATCAGCATCAGTGTGTTTGAGGAATTCAGATTGGTGCGGAGGTGGCTTAACAGGAGCAGCTGCATCGGCTGCTTCATCACCAAAATGTCCAGACCTTGAAAATACAGCACATTGCCGATAAAATTATGCAAAACCATAAAAAACAGCACATAAAATACGCAGAGGGATTCTCTTTTTTTCAGCATAAACGCAGTTTGTGACATGGCAGCTTTGAATATCATACCAATCCTCCTATATAAAGTTCGCAGGAGAACTCTGTCCTGCTGTTAATAAACAGTATATAACAGCACATAACAGTTGTCAAGCGTTTTGATAAAATAATTCATGTTGTATGGAATACCACTTATTTGCTCATATCCCTGTTTTTACTAAAAACCACCCACACCAGCATAATTCCGAACCAAAGAATCATGCTCTCGCTCATCAACCCATTGGCAAATCCGATGCGGAACGGGGAATCCGGCAGGACAGACTTTACCACCTGTAAAACGCCATAGATTATAAGCACATTGGTAAACGCCATCCCCTTGGGAAATACCGTTTTTGCTGAAATCTGCAAATAAAACCAATACAAAAACGGCAATACCATGAGCGCCTCCCCGATAAAAAGTACCGGCAGAAACTGGGCACGCATCGCCTCCGCCATAGGTATGGCAGCTTCATAACCGTTACGGCTCATCATGGCAAAAGTATACAGAATCATCACCACATACAGATGAATGCAGAGCCAGGGCAGCATTCCCAAGGCTGTCAGATAATGATAAATCCTCTTTGGTCTATCCGGCTTGATAAACTTCTCCACTGCAAACAGCCCGATACCGTATAAAATCACTGCCGGAAACGCCACAAGCATAGATAAAAGGTTCCTCTCCGGGGATATTTGCGCCACACCCTCCGTCAGCCAATATACATTGCCATGACTGGTAACATCTCCATACATCATCAGCCAGTCTCCGCTGCCCATAAAGACACAGCCGAGCATCCCGCAGAATAGCGCTGCCATCATTTTTTTGCCTTGTATCATCTCTTTTTTCTCCACCATCATCATGTTCCTTTCCTCTTCATAATCCCTGTCATCACTCTGTCAGGGAACAACTTACCCGAATCAGTTGTTATCAACTTTTTCCAACGAATGTAAATGCGCTTTCATCACTTCTTTGAGAAAACGCTCTGTATGTTCGCCCGCAAGTCCGCCATGCCCCACATCTTTGAAAATTGTCAGGGAAAACGCATATCCCGCATCCTGCCACTGTTGTATACTACGCGCAAGCCTGCGCTCCACCGTGTTGTTAATGCCATACCATATATGCATGTCCGTATTTTTAAATGCCTCGAAATCCGTTTTCCGTCCGATGAGACAGCGATCCTGATTGCGCCAGCTATTCCATGTAGCCTTGGTATATACGATTCGTTCGGCTTCCTCATAAGTCCTTCCGGTAATCTTGGCAAGGAACCTTTTGCGCAGTTTTCCCGCGCGTCCCATAACAACAAAGAAAAACCCCGTAAAGAAAAAGCAGTACAGGTCCTTACCCCATTCGCTTTTTATGTCGGGATAATCGCGCGTGGAAAACCCGTCCGCAATCGTTGTGGTTATTGTCAGCCGCTTATCCCGCAGCACTTCCATGAGGACACGGCAGCCATATGATATCCCGTAAAGCACATCTATCTTTCCGTCATAATTTTTCAGGAGATACCCCGCAATCTGCTCCGCTTCGTCCATAACGGATGTAAATTCCTTCTCCGGCTCTGACGGATTAAAGCCATCATATGCCACCAACACCACATGGAATTCTTTCGCCATATATTCCGCTATGGGAAGCGCCCCAAGATAGCTCACTCCGCCGCCGTGCAGCATTACCATGAGCTTCTCATTCTCTGTTCCGAATTCAAAAAACTTCATGACTATCCCTCTTTCCTCTCAGTCCACAACAATTTTTGACTTCCTCCGCCCACTGCTGCGGATAACAAACCAACAGTTCCTCATGCTGCATTTCATGGCGGCGGATATCCGGATTTTTAAAGTGTGCATGATACCGTTCCAGATATTCCCCGCCCATTTTTACGGCATAGAAGATATGCATTTTTGTACCGGGTCGGTCAATTTCGATCCCAATCGGCGTGACCAGATCCGAATAAAATTGGTTTCTGATACTTTCCTTCTTTACAAAAGACATCCGGGTGCTTCCCACGCCAAACAGGCCCAGCATTTTTTCATAATACAGTCTCTCGTCCATGGGCATCTTTTCCAGTTTTCGCCACATAAATCCCGGCACCCTGCCCTTTTTGAACATTCCCGAAAGGATTCCGGCAATCAGCCGGCTTTTAAATTTCGCGAACCACCCGGTTTCCTGATCCAAATCAGAGCTGCCGAGAATGGCATGATTGATATGTATATTTCCCCGCTGCACCAGAAGACCCACAAAGCTGCCGCCCAGAGAACAACCATAGGTGGCGTGTACTTTACCGCCGCAATTTTCCCTGACATATCTTTCTATTTTTTCCGTTTCCGCCAGCATATCGGGAAATATGGTGTCTTCGGTTTCATCAAAGCCGTCATAGGATACACAGATGATATGGAAGTTCTGTTCCAAAAGCGGAATCACTGTCCCAAAGTTTGTCTTCCAATGGCAACAGGTTCCCGGCAGTAAAAGAATTATCGGATTCTGCTTATCTCCGAATTCATAAAATTTCATGGTTATACCCCCGCATAGCGCTATCATTATGTCCCGCATCACTTTTTGAATGCGGACAAAAGCCCTTTTTTCTCATAAACCTCAGTATCCGCCGATACGACATCATAGCCGGCTTTTGCCACTACATCCCTCAGCTCCTGCTCCGGAATATCCTGATTTGCAATAATGACTGTCTGCTTCTTCGTATGCGAACTTGTTACCTTTTTGACCGGAAATGCATTTCTCACGGCATCATTGATATGTGCCTCGCACATGCCGCATGCCATTCCGTCTACGCCCAATGTGATTCTGACCACAGAAAATCCCTCCTTTGCCGCCTCTCTATAGATTAGCAATAACTAACCTTTGATATTCATAAATGCGGCTTACTCCGTTAGTAGCCGCTAACTTCTTATCAAGTATACCTCTCACAATTTCTTTTTGTCAATAGGACTTGGATGGTTTGCAGAAATATTTCAATTATTTTGAATAAATCTATAGACAAAAAGAATATGCTGTGATATATTAATAATATAAAAATAGTAATGATTACTGTTTTTATATTTAACTAAGTTATTAATTACAAAATAAAATGGAGGATATGATTATGAACACTACTTCTACACAACAGGTAAACAATCTGGTAAATCTTCTGGACGGCTATGCAGCCAAGGGCGGACACCATTTGAATGTCAATGTATTAAACAGGGACACTCTCTTAGATGCCCAGAAACATCCCGAAAATTATCCCCAGCTGACCATCCGGGTAAGCGGTTATGCCGTAAACTTTATTAAACTGACACCCGAACAGCAGGCGGATGTTATCAGCAGAACCTTCCATGAAGCTGTATAATGTGAAGAGATTTTCCAAAAACCGACCTCCCAAAAGTCAGATTTTTAATCCGGCTTTGGGAGGTTGGTTTTTTATGTAAAATTCTTCGAAAAAATATAATTTATAAATTCAGCCTAAGGGATTGACAAATCAGATATATTAAGTATAATTATTGTTATATAACACTGATTATTTATTGAAAGGAAACAAATATGCCGCCAAAAGCGAAAATCACAAAAGAGATGGTCATAGATGCAGCTTTTGAGGTTGCGCAAGCCGACGGTGCGGAAAATATCAACGCAAGGACCGTTTCAAAAAAGCTGGGATGTTCCACACAGCCTGTCATGTACCATTTTGCAACGATTGAGGAATTGAAAAGAGCCGCTTACGAAAAAGCGGATGGTTATCATACGGAATATCTGATGAATTTTTCAAAAACACAGGAAGGTGTCATGCTTGGAATCGGAATAAACTATATCCGCTTTGCGGTGGAAGAGCCTAATTTGTTCCGCTTTCTTTTTCAATCGGGCTATGCCGTGGCAAACAATCTGCTTGAAATGATAAATTCAGAGGGGCTTAAGCCTGTTCTTTCTGCAATGCAAAAAGCCATGGGAATGAGTTTAGAACAGACAAAGGAAGTCTTTGTCACGCTCGCGATGTTTGTTCATGGATATGCCAGCATCATCGCCAATAATTCCTTAGAGTATGACGAAGAGCTTGTGGCCGCACAGTTGGAGCGGGCGTATAAAGGCGCGGTATGGACAGCGCAGGAGGAAATAACATGAAAGTAATTTTACACGATTTGGCACCGCAATATCATGAGATACTCAGCGGAAAATATGATGAAGTCATTTATGCGGATGGAAAATATGCGCCCTGTCAGGGCTGTTTTGGTTGCTGGACCAAGCATCCGGCGGAATGTTTTATGAAAGACCGTTTGAAGCAGACTGCCCGCGTGGTTGGACAGGCGGACGAGTTTGTCATCATTACGGAAAATCTATACGGTACATACAGTCCCGCGGTGAAAAATGTCCTTGACAGAAGCATCGGTATTTCAACGCCGCTCAGTACCTATCGCGGAAAACAGATGCATCATACCCTGCGCTACGGAAAGCACAATTTGTTCAAAGTAATTGTGTATGGTGATGTTACACAACAGGAAAAGGAAACATTTACCTATATGGCGGAAAAAAATGCCATAAATAACGGATTTGAAAAGTCCGAAGTGATTTTTCTGAATGATTTTTCCGAATTGGAGGATTTCGTATGAAAACAGTATTTATCAATTGCAGCCCGAAAAAAAGATTT
>JAMPEY010000016.1 GCA_023664665.1 Lachnoclostridium sp. | reverse complement strand
ACCGTGATAATTGCCCTTTTCTATTGGTGGGAAATATGGTATAATGTCCGCAAAGGGCAGAGTCAAGTGGCTGAAGAAACAGATGCCGAGCTTGCTCGAGCAGATGTTTCTTCGGACATTTGACGAGCGAAGCGACGAAAAAGCTTGCTTTTTCGGGGCTCTGCCCGGGAGTTGCTATAATCATGGTGCAAAGATTTTGCTTCGTATTAAAATTTACAAAGGAATCGGTATGGCACGCAGCGGTGGACTCAGTTTTTACAAGAAAAGAAAGAAGATTAATATTGCCATTGTCAAGGAAGTGTTCAGTTGGATTTTTTGCGTTTTTCTGGCTGTTTTCCTTGCAGGGGTAATTACTTATTTTTTTGGAATGACGACTAATGTGGTGGGAGTTTCCATGGAACCTTCTCTGTGTAACGGGGAGAAGATATTTGTAGACCGTTTTATCTATGTGATTTCGTCTCCGAGAAGCGGGGATGTGGTTATTTTTCTGCCAAACGGCAATGAAAACTCCCATTATCACACCAAAAGGGTTTTGGCGGTGCCCGGCGACAAAGTCTGGGTATCGGAGGGCGTTTTATATGTAAACGGACAGGAAAGTAAGTGGACCACAGAAAAAATTCTGGACGCGGGGATTGCGGACGAAGAGTTTACCTTACAGAACGAGGAGTATTTCTGTATGGGGGATAATCCGAATAACAGTGAGGACAGCCGCTCGGCAAATATAGGTCCGGTGAGAAAAGACAACATTATAGGAAAGGTATGGTTCCATCTGGGCAAAGAAGATAACGGAATCGGGTTTGTAAAATGAATTATCAGTGGTATCCCGGACATATGACAAAAGCCAAGCGTATGATGCAGGAAAACATAAAATTAGTGGATCTGATCATTGAACTGGTGGATGCAAGGATTCCTTTGAGCAGCCGCAATCCTGACATCAATGAAATGGGCAGAAATAAAAGCAGAATCGTCTTACTGAATAAGGCGGATCTTGCGGACCCGAAAAGCAGTCAGCAGTGGATGGAATATTTTGAAAAACAAGGCGCTTATGTGCAGGAATTGAATTCCAAATCGGGAAAAGGAGTGAAAACCGTGCAGGCGCTGGTGCAGGAAGCCTGTAAGGAAAAGATAGAGAGGGACAAAAAGCGGGGAATTGTGAATCGTCCGGTGCGTGCCATGGTGGCGGGGATTCCCAATGTGGGGAAATCCACATTTATCAATTCCTTTGCGGGGAAAGCGTGTACCAAGACCGGCAATAAGCCCGGAGTCACCAAAGGGAAGCAATGGATTCGGTTGAACAAAAATCTGGAGCTTTTGGATACGCCGGGGATTCTCTGGCCCAAATTTGAGGACCAGCAGGTGGGAATGAAGCTTGCCTTTATCGGTTCCATGAACGATGAAATCATGATAGCGGAAGAGCTTGCCTGCGACCTTATCGGCGTGCTGAAAGAGCGGTATCCGGAGGCGGTTGCGGGGCGTTATGAAATAGAAACGGCGGGCAAAGAGGCGGATATTCTGTCCATGATTGCCGAGAGCAGGAAATGCTACAGAAAGAATGAACAGCTTGACTTGGAGAGGGCATCCTCCATTCTTTTGGATGATTTCAGAAGCGGAAGATTAGGGCGCATTACATTGGAACTGCCTGAAAAAACACAGGAGGAATAACGGTCTCATGAATAAAGTAATGAAGGAGTTGTTTAACACAGGGCTTTATCTTTTAGTGGTACTTTTGATCACCTATCTGGTAATTACTTTTGTGGGTCAGAGGACGGAAGTGGAAGGAGAATCCATGGAGGCGACTCTTTCCAACGGGGACAATCTGATCGTAGATAAGCTGACTTACAAATTCAGTGACCCTAAGCGGTATGATATCATCGTATTTCCTTTTAAGTATCAGGAAAACACTTATTATATCAAAAGAATTATCGGAATGCCGGGAGAAACGATACAGATTGATGACGCAGGCAGGATTTACATCAACGGAGAAGTTCTTGAGGAAGGTTACGGGCGGGAAATCATCAGAGCGGAGAATGTGGGAATCGCGGCAAAACCGATCATCCTTGGGGAGGACGAATATTTTGTGATGGGTGACAACCGCAATAACAGCAGTGACAGCCGTATGGAAATCATCGGCAATATTCACAGGGAGGATATTGTGGGGAGAGCGTGGCTGCGCATCTGGCCTTTTTCAAAGTTTGGGGTATTGGAGCATCAATAGTATGAAAAATAAGATACTAAAGGAATTATTGAATACGGGTTTCTGTCTTTTGACAGTGCTTGTCATTACCTATTTGATCTGCAATTTCGTAGGGCAGAGGACACAAGTACAGCAAAGTTCCATGGAGACAACGCTGTCAAGCGGCGACCAGTTGATTATCGATAAACTGACCTACCGGTTCAGTAAACCGAAAAGATTTGACATTATCATATTTCCTTCTAAACTGGAAGAGGGGAAATACTATATTAAACGGGTTATCGGGATGCCCGGGGAAACGGTGCAGATTGATGATGACGGCAATATTTATATCAACGGAGAGATTCTTGAGGAGAGTTACGGACGGGAAATTATCAGAGCGGAGAATGTGGGGATTGCGGCACAGCCCATAACCCTTGAAAACGACGAGTATTTTGTGATGGGTGACAACCGTAATAACAGCAACGACAGCCGCAAGGAAAGCATAGGAAATGTCCACAGGGAAGATATTGTGGGAAGGGCGTGGCTGCGCATCTGGCCTTTTTCAAAATTCGGTCTGCTGGGGCCTTAGGTCGATGAATGCAGTAAAATGAGAATGTCAAAGAACAGGGGTAAACAACGGATGAAAACACTGAAAGAGATAAAAGAACGGCTTCAGACGCTCCGCAGGGACGAACTGCCGCAATTCATACAATGCTATGAGGAAGATGACAGGGAAGGCGTCAAAAAAATAGTGCTTCTGGCAAAAAAGAGGCTGGAGGCATTGGAGAAGGAAAAAGAGCGGATAGAGGCGCTGAAACTGTATGAGAAGCAATATGGGGACTGCCGGTTTATCTGCGGTATTGACGAAGTGGGCAGAGGTCCCCTTGCGGGGCCCGTGGTGGCGGGGGCAGTGATTTTGCCCAAAGATTGTGATATTTTATATATTAATGATTCCAAGCAGCTCTCCGAAAAAATGAGAGAAGCGCTTTTTTGGGAGATAGAAGAAAAGGCGGTAGCCTATGCGGTGGGTTATGCATCTCCAAAGCGGATTGACGAGATTAACATTTTACAGGCTACTTATGAAGCCATGAGGGAGGCAATCGGGAAGCTTTCGGTGAAGCCCGATATCTTGTTAAACGATGCAGTGACCATACCGGGAGTGGATATCCGGCAGGTTCCGATTATAAAAGGGGATGCCAAAAGCATTTCCATAGGAGCGGCGAGTATTTATGCAAAAGTAACCAGAGACAGGCTGATGGTGGAATATGATAAGGAATATCCCGAGTACGGATTCGCGGGGAATAAGGGCTATGGCAGCGCCGCGCATATTGAAGCACTGAAGAAATATGGTCCCACGCCTATCCATAGGAAAAGCTTTATCAAAAATTTTATAGAGGAGGAAGATTGAAAATTAAAAATTTTCAATCTCGGAATTTGTGACGCTGCGCGTCCCAAAGTTCCCACTGATTAAAATGCCGCTTACGCGGCAGAATGAGAGGAAAAATGAGGTTAACAGATTTTTTTAAAACCGACAGACCGCCGGCCGATGCGGAGAAGGCGGTATCACAGGCGCAGGCGGATTCTGCGAAGGCTGCTCAGATAAGTCGTCAGATTCGCGCCCTCGTACCGGGACAGACCATTCAGGGCGAGGTGGTGGCTAAGAGCGGCAGCGAGGTGCAGATTAAGGTTTTAGAAGATTTTTTGATGAGCGCAAGGCTGGAACAGAGTGTCAATATCGAAGTGGGAAAAAACATGACTTTTCAGGTGCGGAACAACGGAAAAGCTCTTGTTTTAAGTCCGTTGTTTGCCAATATGGCAACGGACGCCAATACTTTAAAAGCATTGGATATGGCGTCTCTTCCGGTGAATGATACTACGGTGGAAATGACAAGGCAGATGATGGGAGCGGGACTGCCTATTGACAAGAATTCCCTGCAGCAGGTATTTCGGGAAGTAATGGCTTTTCCGGATGCGGAAATTTTAGATATCATAGATTTGCACAGGCTTTCCCTGCCCGTGACAGAGAATAATTTAGAGCAGCTGGAAGCATATAAAAATCTCACTCACCAACTGGTAAACGGGATGAATGATGTGCTGGAAGCTTTGCCCGATGTGATGCGGAATATGGCACAGTCCGGCAATGTGGAGGGAGCGGCAGGACTTTACCGTGAGATATTGTCCATGGCGGCGGAAATGCCTGCGGAGGCTCTTTTGGAGGTCTTTGCGGGAGAAGATACCCTGCAGCAGGAGGGAATATTGCCGGAAAATGTTCTAAACACCAGTGATTCGGAGAATATCGGTTCCTCAAATACGGTTTTACAGAATGTTGTTGCGGAGGATATTGCCACGGAGAATACTGCACAGGGTAACATTACCCCGGGTAACATTATCCCGGATGAGATTACCACGGAGGATATTGTAACGGCAGACAGCGCCGCGCAGGAGGCTGTCTTAGATGCCCCGTCCAGAGAAATCCATTCACAAATTCAAAATCTGGCAAAAGAACTTTCCATCCTTACGGGACAGGAAATTCCTGAGAATGCGGATGTATCAAAATTGCTGGATTTTGCCGGACAGACGCTGGAAAAAGGCATTGCGGAACACGACACAAAGCTGTTGAGGGAGCTCATAGGAAATAAAGATTTACAGAATATCATGAACAATAATCTGCAGAAACTCTGGACCATAAAGCCGGAAGATGTGGCGAATCCCAATAAGGTGGAAGAACTATACCAGAGACTGGACAAACAGATTAGGGGAGTGACGCGGGTTTTAGAGAGCGCAGGGCAGACCTCCACGGAAGCCTACAAGGCATCGGTGAATCTAAGCGGCAATCTGGATTTTATGCAACAGGTAAATCAGGTATGCACTTATATCCAATTGCCCCTGCGGTTTCAGCAGCATAACGCCCACGGAGAATTATATGTATATACCAACAAGAAAAATTTAGCCTCAAAAGAAGGTGCGGTCAGCGCTCTCTTACACTTGGACATGGACCATCTGGGACCCGTGGATGTGTATGTGTCCATGCAGAATCAAAAGGTAAACACACAGTTTTATGTGCAGGATGACGATATGTTGGATTTTTTGGAAGAACATATGGATCTCTTGACGGAGCGGCTGAAGAAGAGAGGTTATGATTGCAGTTGTAAAATGCAGATAAGGAATAATGGGGAAGAAGATGATTCCCAAACAAACGGAGTGATTCAGAATCTGCTGGCGCGGGCGGGCAATATGAAGCTTTCGCAGTATGCCTTTGATGTGCGGGCGTGAAACAGGTATCGGGAATTCTTGGTTTGCGGAAAGGCATGGTATGAATATGTCAGGAGAGAAGGAAAAGAAAGAACAAAAAATCAAGCAGGCCATTGCTCTGGAGTATAATCCTGAGGAGGATGCGCCCAAGGTCATAGCCAGCGGACGGGGATTAGTTGCCGAGAAGATGATCGAGAAGGCAAAGGAGAGCGATATTCCCATACATAGGGATGATAAGCTTGCCGATACTTTGTCAAAATTGGAAATCGGGGAAATGATACCGCCGGAATTGTATGAAGTGGTGGCTGAAATTCTTATTTTCGTAGACTCTATGGATAAGATTAAGGGCAAGATAAAGTGATTACGCGAAATGATTTTGTGGAACAATCCTGTATATCATGAGAAACGGATGGGAAATTGCATATGAATAAAAGGAGGCTTGGATTTCACAAAGAGCAGATTGCGGCCGAATATCTGGCGGCACACGGAATGCGGATTGTGGCGAGAAATTTCAGGGGACATCAGGGTGAAATCGATATTGTAGGCTATGAGGGAAATTACCTTGTATTTGTGGAGGTAAAATACAGGAGCGGAAAGACTTTCGGAAGCGCTGCCGCCGCAGTGGACATCAGAAAACAGCAGCAGATCTGTAAGGTTGCGGATTATTATAGGTTTTTGCATCATATTCCGGGTGATGCCATGGTGAGATATGATGTGGTGGCAATCGACGGAGAGGAAATACAATGGATTCCCAATGCATTTCCGCATATTTATGCCAATAGGCGTGCCTATAGATAGTTTGTATTTGATAAAATAAATCGGTAACAGGCAGGAAAATATATGTATCAGGTAAAGCGGGCAAATCGTACCCTGTATAAAAACAACATCAGACAACAGTGTATGCAGCATGAAACGGCACCCACGGAATACCATTCCACGGAATATGATTCCGTGGAATACTTGGAATTTCCCCTGCTTGCCGGTACGGGGATGGTAGAGCATTTGTTTACCACCAGAACGGGCGGTGTCAGCGAGGGGATTTTCCGGAGTCTGAATCTGAATTTTAACAGGGGGGACGATCCCGGGAAAGTCCGCGTGAATTATGAGAGGGTGGCAGAGGTTCTTGGATGCTCTGTTGAGGATATGGTGCTGTCACGGCAGACCCACACTACCAATATCCGATTGGTAACAAAAGCTGACAGGGGGAAGGGAATTCTAAAGCCTTTGGATTACACGGATGTGGATGGTCTGATTACGGATATTCCGGGAATTGTTCTGGTGACTTCCTACGCAGACTGCGTGCCTCTTTATTTTGTGGACCCCGTTCACCGGGCAATCGGGCTGGCGCATTCCGGCTGGCGTGGTACTGCGGAAAGAATGGGAGCATGCATGGTGGAAGCTATGGGAAAGTATTTCGGAACAAGGCCTGAACAGCTGTATGCAGCTATCGGATCTTCTATTTGTCAGGACTGTTACGAAGTCAGCGGGGAAGTGGCTCAGGTATTTATGGAACTGTTCAAGGGAGAGGAAGCTCTGGAACAGGAGATTATAAAAGCAGGGTACAGGGGCGGAACGCAGGGCTGCTATACCCATGTGGTGGAAGAGGGAAAGGAAGAGGGTAAATATCAGCTTGATTTATGGCTTGCCAATCTTATGATTCTCAGAGGAGCAGGGATTTTGCCGGAAAGGATTGGGGTAACGGATATTTGTACCTGTCACAATCCGGATTATCTTTTTTCTCACAGGGCAAGTCAGGGTAAGAGGGGCAATCTGGGGGCTTTTTTAATGATAAGGAATGATTGAGGCAGAAGCCTGCGATACATGACAACAGGGTTTGCAAAGCAGTTCCTGTTGTATGATGGGGTATAAGCACAGAAAAGAGGAATTTATGGCAAATATATTAGTATGTGACGATGACAAGGAAATTGTGGATGCCATTGAGATTTATTTAAGTCAGGACGGCTATAAAATTTTCAAAGCGTATGACGGGCAGCAGGCAATTGAAATTTTGGAGAAAGAAGAGATTCATTTGCTGATTATGGATGTGATGATGCCTAAGCTGGACGGTATCAGGGCAACTCTTAAGATTCGGGAACACAGCAGTATTCCCATTATTATATTGTCTGCGAAATCGGAGGATACGGATAAGATATTCGGTCTGAATATTGGAGCGGACGATTATATAGCCAAGCCTTTTAATCCGTTGGAACTGGCGGCGAGAGTGAAATCCAATCTCCGCCGATACACATCGTTAGGGAGTCTGCACGGTGACAACCATTCGCTTTATCAGGTTGGCGGTCTTATTGTAAATGATGACACAAAACAGGTGACAGTGGACGGGGAGTCTGTAAAGATGACGCCCATTGAGTATAATATCCTGCTGCTGTTACTAAAAAATCAAGGAAAGGTGTTTTCCATCAATGAGATTTATTCCAGTATCTGGAACGAGGACGCCATCGGTGCGGAAAATACCGTTGCGGTGCATATCCGCCACATCCGTGAAAAAATTGAAATTAATCCTAAAGAGCCCAAATATCTGAAAGTGGTATGGGGCGTGGGATATAAGATAGACAGGCAATAAAGGACCGGAAATCGTTACAGAAACGGAGAAACAATGAAAAGACCTATTTTAAAAAGACTGGCGCTAGGTCTTGTACAACATTTTACGGCGACATTAATCATGGTGGCTTTGGCAGGCATCCTGTTTAATTCCTACTTGGGCGTAGAGTCCATGAAGGAGTCGCAGATATATTGGCTTGCCCCTCTGGACACGGAACCGGAATTCGGAGATTCCCAGGTTTTTCATGATATGGTAAATACGGCGGCTGCGGATATTATAGAGTATGTGGTAATCAAGGATCAGATGGAGACCGCAGGAAGGTTTGACGCCGGAAAAAAGATTGACATTACGCAATATGCCAACCGTTACAATATGGCGCAGGGAGAGGAAACTGTCACAGCCGTTTACCGGTTGGATGATTTGATCAAATGGGGAAAGCATGGTGTGGAATACACGAACCGCGCCATGAGTATGTCTGATTTTGTAAATTATTTCGGACCCGCTGCCTCCATAGAAAATTTTGCGCTGGACGAAGACGGTCAGTTGTATTTTGCCGGATTTCTGGACAGCGCTTTTGTGCCGAAAGCCGGAACGGATTCGGTTTATCTGCCGGACGAAAACACAGAGAGCAGGCATTCCGGAGAGGAAGCGGAACAGTTGAAAACGGTTATGGAGCAGTTGACTGTAGAGCAGCTGGAAGATATGGCATTTTCCTATATCATGGCGAGGGACTCCAATCAAATCAATGTGTCCAGAGAAGATGACGGGAGCTTTACTATCTATATTTCCCTTTTAAGCTGCCGTTATGAGACGGTGGACAGGGAGCGCCAGCTGGTTGCCTATGCAGGGGATTGGATTGAATATCTGGAACTGCAGGACAGTGTGGTGAGAACTATAGAACATTTGTCCGAGAGCTATGAGGTGTATCAGAAGGGTCAGGAACTTTATGAGGAAAACAAGGGTAATTTTAAATATGCCATACGAATGCAGGGGGAAAACGGGATTACCAGCACCTATACGAATCTGTCGGCGTTAAAAGGAATTGCTGACAGTGAGATTACGGAATATTTTACGGAATATGGAACTTATCTGGTCTGTTATTTGGAGAATCTTGAATTTGTAGGAAATGCGGGTATTACTGAGGGAGATATTTACCGCTATGTGAATAATTACAGCTATGTATATCCGGAGAAAACCCATATCTGGATGGCGGTGGATATGGCATATTCCGTAGAAGGGGACGCTTTTTACGATGCAAATGCCGTATTTTGCAGGATTGTGCCCAATATCAGGAAAATTATTGCCGTTATCATAGTCCTTTCTTTGTTATGGATAGGGCTTTGCGGTTATCTCACCGTGACGGCGGGGGAATGTTACAATAAAGAAGGGGAAAGAAAGTACCAACTGAGTTTTATTGATCATATCTGGACAGAATTACTGCTTCTTTTTGGGGCCGCTTTGGTTTACGGCTGCTCTATCGGAGGAACCATGCTGCAGGAAGTGGCTGATACGGTATATCATAGTCATTCCGAGCTATTGGCGCTCAGTGAGACAAAATTGTATGAGTACGGAACCTATGGCATATTCGGAGCATCCTTAAGTCTGGGGGTCAGTATCATACTGCGTAGTCTGGCGCGCCGTATCCGCGGCAGAATCCTTTTCAGGGGAAGTTTTTGTTATTATCTGATAAGGCTTATTATAAAGGGAATACGCTTTATGTTCTTTCACAGGAATCTGGCAGTCAGAACTTTGATTCCCTATAATCTGTTTTTGATGATGAATTTATTCGCCATCTTTTTGGTTCTTATACTGCGGGATAAGGGAGGATTTCCCGTCATATTCATCATTTTGGGCGTGGTGTTTGCGGACGGCATGGTGGGTATGAGGCTGTTTAAACAAAATGCGGAGCGCGTCAGTATTATAGAGGGTATTAAGCGCATCCGTGACGGAGAGGTGGATTATAAGTTAAACTTGGATTCCCTGAGCGGCACAAGCAGGGAATTGGCGGATGCGGTGAATAATATCGGCGAAGGCATCCGCAAGGCAGTGGCTACCAGTATCAAAGACGAGCAGATGAAAACAGACCTGATTACGAATGTATCTCATGATATTAAGACACCGCTTACCTCCATCATCAACTATGTGGATTTGTTAAAGCGCCTGAAAATAGAAGAAGAGCCGGCAAAGGGATATATCGATATTCTGGATAGCAAGGCGCAGAGGCTGAAGCAGCTTACGGACGACCTTGTGGAAGCTTCCAAGATTTCTTCCGGCAATATTATTCTGGACATGGAGAAATTGAATCTGACCGAGCTTTTAAAGCAGACTGTGGGAGAATTTTCCGAGAGACTGGAGGAGAAGAAGCTTCAGGTAGTGCTGGAGAATGAGGATGTTCCGGCGTATATCTATGCGGACAGCCGCCGCATGTGGCGTATTATAGAAAACCTGTTTCACAATATTTATAAGTATGCTCTGGAGAATACCAGAGTATATGTAGGGCTTTCCGTGGGAGATACCATAGAGCTTTCCGTTAAAAATATTTCGGAACGGCAGATTAACATGCGGGGAGATGAACTGACGGAGCGTTTTATCCGGGGAGACGCATCCAGAACTACGGAAGGCAGCGGCCTTGGGCTTTTCATTGCAAAAAGTCTGACGCAGGCGCAGGGCGGAACTTTTGAGATTCAGTTGGACGGGGATGTTTTTAAAGTCATCCTCAGCTTTCCGGAGTATCGGGAGAATTGAACACGAACCAACCGTCCGCCCTATAGAAATGCTCATACAAGATGCTCTTAGTGAGCACAGAACCAGCCGAGAAAACACTGAGCGTTTTCTCGGTGTTTGGCTTTCGCCAAATAGAGTACCTTGAAAATATGCTTGGTTCTGTGTCATTCAAACTCTATGTCGGTGCGGTTGTTGTAGGCTTCCAGAATGCCGTGTATTTTTTCCGTGGTGGCCATAACATTGGAAAGAGAAGCGTTATGGTTCATAAAGTCGATTAAGGAAGCCACGAATTTACTCATGTCCGCTTCAATAAAATAGGGCTTTGAGCGAAGTTCGGGGGGAAGATAAGAAAGATCCGTGGTGACGATTTTATCAAAATGCCCCTGCTCATATGCTTTATCGAATGCACTCAGTCCGTCCGTGAAAAGTCCGAAGGTAGTGCAGATAAATACCCGGCGGGCATTCATTTTCTTTAATTGTCTGGCGGTATCTAACATACTGCCGCCGGAAGAAATCATATCGTCAATGATAATGACATCTTTGCCGTCAATATTGTCGCCCAGAAACTCATGTGCCACAACGGGGTTTTTGCCGTTTACAATAATGGAATAATCGCGTCTTTTGTAAAACATCCCGGTATCCACGCCAAGTACGCTGGCAAAATAAATGGCACGGTCCAAAGCCCCCTCGTCGGGGCTTATGACAATCAGATGTTCTTTATCTACCAGAAGATCATCTTCGGAGTTTAACAGCGCCTTAATGAACTGATAGGGCGGCATAAAATTATCAAACCCGCTTAACGGGGTGGAATTTTGTACTCTGGGGTCATGGGCGTCAAAAGTGATAAAGTTGTTGACTCCCATGTTTTTTAATTCCTCCAAGGCATAGGCGCAGTCAAGGGACTCTCTGGCATTTCTTTTGTGCTGTCTTCCCTCATAGAGAAAGGGCATAATGACATTAATGCGGTTTGCCTTGCCGTTGCAGGCCGAGATGACGCGTTTTAAATCCTGATAGTGGTCATCGGGGGACATATGATTGGTATAGCCGTGCATTTGGTAGGTAATACTGTGATTGCATACATCCACTAGGATAAAAATATCTTTTCCGCGAATCGTTTCTTCAATGACCGCTTTGGCTTCGCCGCTGCCAAAACGGGGGATATTTACTTCCAGCAGATAATTATTCTCGATATAACCGTGGAAAGCTGGGTCTTTCTTAACCCTGTCATTGTGAATGCTCCTTCTGAATTCCACCATATAGTCGTTGATTCTGCGGCCTAATTGGGCGGCGGAAGGAAGGGCGATAATTTTTAAGGGTGCTATGGGCATTGAGTTCTCAAGTTCATGTAAGTTAGGCATAATTTTCCTCCGTACAACATTTTCCGACAAATGTTCAAGTACATATATTTTATAACATTATGATAGTGACATGTCAATGGATTTCTTGTACAATAAAGTGTGAGAAGAATTTCTAATTGCTCACAGCATAGGCTGTTTCGCAAAGAAATTCTAATCTCACACTGAAGAACGCAAGGACAGCGTTCTTCTCGTTGATTGTTTGTGCCGCTAAAGAGGTATGTCTGGAGAAGTAAGAGGAGTCTGAAAATGCCGAAGGAGAATATCGTCAAAACAGTAAAAAAAGGAAGCATTGCCGAAGAAATGGGAATGGAGCCGGGGGACAAGCTTCTGTTGATTAACAATGCGGAATTGGAAGATGTTTTTGACTATCAGTTTTTTATTCAGGATTCTTATATTGAAGTTTTGGTGGAGAAGCCGGACGGCGAACAATGGCTTTTGGAGATAGATAAAGACCCGGAGGAAGATTTAGGGATAGAGTTCGAGAGCGGTTTAATGGATGAATACAGGCATTGTCACAATAAATGTGTATTTTGTTTTATCGACCAGATGCCGAAAGGCATGAGAGAAACCCTGTATTTTAAAGATGATGATTCCAGACTTTCTTTTTTGCAGGGGAATTATGTGACCCTTACCAATATGTCGGATCATGATATTCAGCGTATCTGCAATTATCATTTGTCACCCATTAATATTTCCTTTCAGACCATGAATCCTGAACTCAGATGCAGGATGTTAAACAATCGTTTTGCGGGGGAAGCATTAAAGAAGGTGGATGTCTTAAACGAGGCGGGCATCCGGATGAATGGGCAGATTGTATTGTGCAAGGGGATGAATGACGGAAAAGAGCTGGAATTCAGTATTAAGGAGCTGATGAAGTACATTCCGAATCTGGAGAGCGTGTCCGTGGTGCCGGTGGGGCTGTCCAAATACAGAGAGGGTCTGGAAGTCCTTGAACCCTTTGAAAAGGCGGATGCCAAAGAGGTGCTTGACTTAATTCACCGTTATCAGGCAGTCTGTATGGAAAAGTATGGGCTCCATTTTATTCACGCCAGTGATGAGTGGTATGCGCTGGCAGAAGAGGAGCTTCCGGAGGAAGCGCGCTATGACGGCTATTTACAGCTTGAGAACGGCGTCGGGATGTTAAGGCTTCTGATGGATGAATTTCAGGATGCCCTGAACAGGAGGAAAAGTGGCGGCATACCGGATAACGGCGGCGTCCTCAGGGAAGTGTCCCTTGCAACGGGTTATCTGGCATATCCGTATTTGCAGCGGATGTGTCAGGAAATAGAAGAACAATACCCTTATGTGCAAATCCATTTGTATGCCATCCGCAATGATTTTTTTGGGGAGAGGATTACGGTAAGCGGGCTGCTTACGGGGCAGGATATCAAAAACCAGCTTTTGGGTCGGAAATTGGGAGAAGAACTGCTTCTTCCGCAAAATGTTTTGCGGAGCGGGGAAAGCGTATTTTTGGATGATTTGACAGTGGAGGATTTGGAAAAAGCTTTACAAGTTCCCATTTATATTGTAAAATCAAGCGGATACGACTTTTTGGATGCGGTTGTGTCAGGAGGGGAAATTGATAAGGAGGTATAGCGATATGGCAAAGACCAAACCGATTGTGGCTGTGGTAGGAAGACCGAATGTGGGTAAATCCACGCTGTTTAATGCCCTTGCCGGTGCAGATATATCCATTGTAAAAGATACTCCGGGCATCACCAGAGACCGCATTTATGCGGATGTAAGCTGGCTTGACAGGAATTTTACGCTGATTGATACAGGAGGAATCGAGCCGGAGAGCAAGGATGTGATTCTCTCCCAGATGAGGGGGCAGGCACAGGTTGCCATAGATACGGCGGATGTGATTATTTTTCTGGTGGATGTCAAGCAGGGGCTTGTGGACGCGGATTTTAAGGTGGCGGATATGCTGCGCCGTTCCCATAAACCCGTGGTGCTTGTGGTGAATAAAGTGGACAGTGTGAAAAAGCATATGATGGATGTTTATGAGTTTTACAATCTGGGCATCGGAGAACCCTATGCCATATCGGCGCTTAACCGTATGGGGCTTGGCGATATGCTGGATCAGGTGGTCACTCATTTTGCAAAAGATGCCGGGGAAGAGGAAGAGGACGAGCGGCCGAGGGTTGCCATTGTAGGAAAGCCTAATGTGGGTAAATCTTCTCTGATCAACAAACTCTTGGGGGAGGAGCGACTGATTGTATCGGATATTGCCGGAACCACAAGGGACGCCGTAGATGCGGAGATTGTCTACAACGGCAAGGAATATGTGTTTATCGATACGGCGGGACTTCGCCGGAAAAATAAAATAAAAGAAGATCTGGAACGCTTCATGATCGTGCGTACCGTCAGTGCCATAGAAAGAGCGGAGGTAGTGGTTCTGGTGATTGACGCTACGGAGGGCGTGACGGAGCAGGATGCCAAAATTGCGGGAATCGCCCATGACAGGGGTAAGGCAGTGATTATTACGGTGAATAAATGGGATGCCGTTGAGAAGGATGACAAAACCATTTACCGGTTTACGGAGAAGGTGAGGAATACTCTCTCTTATATGCCCTATGCGGAACTGCTTTTTGTGTCCGCCCGGACCGGGCAGAGGCTGCCCAAGCTTTTTGAGACCATTGACATGGTCAGTGAAAACCATGCCATGAGAGTTGCTACCGGCGTTTTAAATGAAATTATGACAGAGGCGGTTGCCATGCAGCAGCCGCCCTCCGATAAAGGAAAAATTTTGAAACTGTATTATATTACGCAGGCGTCCGTAAAGCCGCCCACATTTGTAATTTTTGTCAATGACAAGGAACTGATGCATTTTTCGTACACCAGATATATAGAGAATCAAATTCGTGAAACCTTTGGCTTCAGGGGAACGCCCCTGAGATTTATCATCAGAGAAAGAAAGGATAGCAAGCGATGACGGAACGCATAATTTGTATTGCAATCGGATATGTGCTGGGAATGTTTCAGACGGCGTATTTTTACGGAAAGGCACATGGTATTGATATCAGACAGCATGGAAGCGGCAATTCAGGCACCACCAATGCCTTGCGGGTACTGGGAACCAAGGCGGGAATCATCGTGCTTTTGGGGGACTGTTTGAAATGTATGGCGGCAGTGTGGCTTACCCATCTGATATTCGGAGCAAGCCATCAGGATACTATTTATCTGCTGAGTCTGTATGCGGGGGCAGGAGCGGTCTTGGGGCATAATTTCCCCTTTTATATGAATTTTAAAGGAGGAAAGGGGATTGCCGCCACGGCGGGATTGATTTTGTCCTTCCACCCTTATTTTATTCCCATGGGAGTGATTATTTTCTTTGGAATCTTCTTTACCACCCATTATGTATCGCTGGGTTCCCTTGTGGTTTACGCAGGCTTTCTGATAGAGATGATAGTCTGCGGGCAGATGGGCGTGTTTGGGGGGCTGAACCAGATGCAGTTATATGAACTGTATGGGATTACGGTATTTTTGACGGTGATGGCTTATTGGAAGCACAGGGAGAATATTAAGAGGCTTGTAAAGGGCGTGGAGCGAAAGACTTACCTGACCAAGAAAAATAAATTGGATGTGGAAGAAAGTAAGGAAAAATAAAAAACAGAAAAGAGGCAGGGTATGAAAAACTTTAGTAATTACGAAGCGCAGAAGTATGCGGGAGAAGGTTATCAGAAGGTGGAGCAGGGAATTTATAAGACGAAAAGCCCCTATGGGGATGAGGAGATTTATGTGACCTCTCTTTCCTTTGAGCTGGAGCCGGAATGTTACGGGGAGGAGGAAGGTTCTCCGCAGTATATTCCGCAGGTTCCCTTTGAGGATCTTTTGGATGAATTTTGTGTATATGTCACGGATCTTTATGAGGACTTAAATCAAAAGAGCGAAAAACTCTGCTATCAGGAATTTGGGGGAAGCCTGTCTGAGATTCAGAAATTAAGAACCATTATCGGCAAGCGTTTTTATGCGGTTCCCTATGAAGAAGACGGTGAGGAATATTGCCGCGTGGTGATTGAGTAAATTAAAAAGTGGAGGGTTTGTATGGCAAAGGTAAGTATTTTGGGCGCCGGAACATGGGGGATTGCGCTGGCAGTATTATTGCATAATAATGGGCATGAGGTGTGTGTGTGGTCAGCCATTGGAAATGAGGTGGAGCAGCTTAACAGATGTCATAAACATAAGATGTTTCCAGATATTACGCTGCCGGAGGATATGACCTTTACAGCGGATGAAAAAGAAGCTGTGGAGGGAAGGGATTTGTTAGTTATGGCAGTGGCGAGCGCCTATACCAGAAGCACGGCGCGCCGCATCAGCCCTTTGGTGGCACAGGGGCAGAAAATTGTGGATGTGGCAAAGGGCATAGAGGAAGATACCCTGATGACCCTGTCACAGCAGATAGAGCAGGAGATTCCACAGGCGGATGTTGCGGTTTTGTCAGGACCCACCCATGCGGAGGAGGTTATCTGCGGCCTGCCCACCACCATTGTAGTAGGCGCAAAAAGCAAGGATAGCGCAGAATACATCCAGAATTTATTTATGAGCGAGGTATTCCGTGTCTATACAAGCCCTGATATTTTAGGCATCGAGATTGGCGGAGCGTTAAAGAATGTGGTGGCATTAGCTGCCGGAATTGCCGATGGATTGGGGTATGGGGACAATACAAAGGCGGCATTGATTACCAGAGGCATCACCGAGATTGCAAGAATCGGTGTGGCAATGGGCGGAAAATTTGAAACCTTCTGCGGGCTTACAGGCATCGGAGATTTGATTGTGACCTGTGCCAGCATGCATTCCAGAAACCGCCGGGCAGGCATCCTTATCGGGCAGGGCAAGTCCATGCAGGAAGCCATGGATGAGGTTCAGATGGTGGTGGAAGGCGTGTATTCCGCAAAGGCAGCCATGGCTCTTGCAAAGAAATACGATGTGCAGATTCCCATTATAGAACAGGTAAACGCGGTTCTTTTTGAAGGAAAGAACGCCGCGCAGGCAGTAAAGGATTTGATGCTGCGGGATAAGAAGATTGAGGTGCTGGATGTGCCGTGGCAGCAGTGAGGGATAGAGAGTAAAGGAGAAAACGATGGGACTGTTTGATATGTTTAAAGGAAAAAACAAAGAAACTGTTAAGTCACAGGAAGAGGAAATCCCTGCGCCCGGCTGGGATGCCATAACGGATGCGTGCAAAAAAATATATCCCACACAGGATAACCCAAAGCACTATGGCACTTTAATAAAGTGGCATCTGGGCGGACCCGACCCGTTAGACGGAATCAGCATCTATGACGGCGGCGATTATTGGCATTTTGTGACCTTTGGCTTATCGGAGCTGTATGAGAAGGAAACGAAGGATAAAAAAATCAGCGGTTATGGAATGGAATTTACCTTTAAGTTAAAAAAGGACAACTATGAGGATGAAGAGAGGGAAATCCAAGGAATCTGCGGCATTTTGCAGTCCATTGCGCGCCTTACCTTTAACAATGGGGAATTGTTCAGACCCTATGAGTATGTATACAGCGGACAGACAGAGGGCATAGATACAAAAATGAAATCCAATATAACAGGCTTTATCACCATCCCGGACAAGGAGCTGGGGTCCATTAAAACGCCCTATGGAAAAGTAGATTTTGTGGAGTTCATCGGTGCGACGGATGCGGAATTGAAAGCAGTGATGAACAAGGAATTAAAGGTTAAGGAGTTGTATGAGAAAATCGGCTCGGATGTGACAAGTTATAACAGGCAGTCGGTGGTGTAAAGGATATTTTGAATAAAGAAACATATAATTCAGAGAATATCAAATTATCCAATCACAAATCAGACAATTACAGGGGAAAGCCGGATGAAGTTTATGTGTGCTATAATGGAAGGAGGGCAAAAATGCGCCGTTCGGATAGAGAGATAAAAGAGTTTAAAGATATTGTAGCTGTCATGGAAAAATGTGATGTGTGCCGGATTGCCTTAAACAATGACGGCTACCCGTACATATTGCCGCTTAATTTTGGTATGTGCGTAAAAGAGGGCAAGATTGAACTGTATTTTCATGGTGCAATGGAAGGCACCAAATATGATTTAATGGAAAAGGACAACCGCGCCAGCTTTGAGATGGATTGTGAACATAGGTTAGTAACGGAGCTTGACAGCGGAAACTGTACGATGGAGTATAGAAGCGTGATTGGGCAGGGGCATATTGAAATGATTCCTGATGATGAGAAGTACGATGCTTTATGTATTTTGATGAAGCATTATCATCAGGAGGAATTTCCCTTTAATAAAGATGTCATGCCCCGTACAAAAGTTTTTAAACTGGTAGTGGAAAAAGTAACAGGAAAGGCAAGAATGAAGAAAAAATAGGCACATTATGAGTTTTAAAGAAGTGAATCAAAATCAGAGCTTTACAGAGGGAAGCATCCCTAAGAAAATGATAGGCTTTATGCTGCCGATTCTCGGCGCATTGATTCTGCAGGCGATGTATAGTGCAGTGGATTTGCTGATTGTGGGAAGGTTTGGAACCACAGAGGGAATTTCAGGCGTTGCTACGGGAAGCAGCATTATAAATATGGTTACTTTTACAATCAGTGCGCTTACCACAGGCGTTACGGTCTTAATCGGAAAATATATCGGGGAAGGCTGCCCGCATAAAATTGGCGGATTAATCGGAAATGCGGTATGTTTCTTTGCTGTGCTTGCGGTTATTATTTCCATGATATTAATTGTTTTTGCCAGACCGATTACCATCCTTATGCAGGCTCCCAGCGAGGCGGTATCCTTGACCACGCTTTATATCCGGATTTGCGGGGCTGGTTTTATTTTTGTGGTGTTTTACAATTTTTTAAGCAGTATTTTCAGGGGACTCGGAGATTCCAGACTGCCCTTTCTCTTTGTTGTGATAGCATGTATTGCCAATATTATCGGGGATTTGATTCTGGTTGCGGGTTTTAAGATGAATGTTGCTGGAGCGGCGATTGCGACAATAGGCGCACAGGCTGTCAGCGTGATTTTGTCGCTTATTATTATCAGGCGTAAAGAACTGCCGTTTCGCATTGTACGGAAAGATTTTCATTTTGGGAAGGAAATACCGCATTTTTGCGGAATAGGAGCCCCTCTTGCCCTGCAGGAGTTGCTTACAAATGTATCTTTTCTGGCATTGTGTGCATTTATTAACCGAATAGGACTGGATGCATCATCGGGGTATGGAGTGGCGCAAAAGATACAGTCGTTTATTATGCTGATTCCGTCTTCTATCATGCAGTCCATGGCATCTTTTGTTGCCCAGAATGTGGGGGCAGGAAGAGAAGACCGCGCGAAGGCGGCAATGAAATATGGGATGGGATTTGGCGCGGTGATTGGAGTTGCCATAGCGGCAGGCGTATTTTTCTATGGAGATATTTTGTCAGCATTGTTTACAGACGATTTGGCAGTGATTGCAAGGGCGCATGAATTCTTGCGTGGTTTTGCTCCGGAAGCAGTTGTGACAAGCATTTTATTCAGCTTCATGGGTTATTTTAACGGGCATTCAAAGGCATTGTTTGTTATGCTTCAGGGGCTGGCGCAATCGTTTTTAGTCCGTCTGCCCATGTCATATATGATGAGCATAAGACCGAATGCATCCCTTATGGAGATTGGGCTTGCGGGTCCTGCGGCTACGGTTTTCGGTATTGTATTATGCCTGATATATTATGTGGTGCTGCAGAAGAATTTGAAAAGCGCAGCGGGGAGCCGGAATAGTGAAGATGTATGAGTACAAATATACATTATTGGAAGGAATCTGGGGAATCAGTATAACAATATTTGGTGAAGTATGTGATAAGAAAGATATTCTGGATGAGGTTATAGCAGTACGCGAGGGAATATATCTTTCATTTAGCAGCAAACCATTAAGATTAAATGAAATATTTTGCAAGGAAGACAGGACTGCAATTTATAAAGCTGTTGACATGCTGGCAGATTATATTAAAATAAATAGCCTATTAGGAAATAATACTGTTATTAAGATATGCAGCCTGCAATATGATGTGTGTTATTATCAAGAAGAGGGAATGTTGATTGCAATGTTATATTGGTGTGCAAAAACATTTCATTTTGAGTTACAAGGGATTAAATCTCATTTTGATCATATGAAGAACAGGTATATATTTGATTTGAATGGGATGGTTATTAAAAAGCTTGACATCTGCTAGAAGTCAAATGCGAGAGGTGGATACAATATTGAAAAAAGTATTAATTGTTGAGGATGACGAGTTGTTAAATGCCGGCATTTGCTACAATCTGCAGAAAGAAAATTTAATACCTATTCCTGTGTATTCTTTTACAGATGCCTGTAAAATGACAGGGAAGGAGGAATACGGATTAATCATACTGGATATTCACCTGCCGGATGGAAACGGTTTGGAATTGTGTAAGAAATTGAGGAAACACAGCAATGTGCCAATCCTCTTTTTAACTGCGAATGATTTAGAAGAGGATATGATAAAGGCATTTCAGGCGGGAGCGGATGACTATGTAACCAAACCATTCTCTGTAAATATTTTAATGGAACGCATCAAGGCTATCTTAAAGAGGTGCGGGGAGGGAGAAGCACAAATTTATGAGTGTGACGGACTGCATATTGATTTTACGAGGAAAATCGTAAAATCCGAAGAAGGTGTGGTAGCCTTAACTCCAATAGAATATCAGATTATAGAAATCATAGTAAAAAACAGAAGTCGGATTGTGACAAGGGAAGATTTATTGGAAAAAATCTGGGACAGCAAGGGAAATTATGTAAGTGAACATACATTGACATCAAATATCAGCCGTCTCAGGCAGAAAATTAACAGCGGGGAAATAGATTATATACAGACGATATACGGAATGGGATACCAATGGATGGGAGATAAAATAAAATGAAAATACTAGCGGTTGTGCTTATTTGTTATGCCATAATACAAACGGCATACACGTTTTGGTATCGGAGAAAAATAAGGCATGATTTTACTGCACTGGCAGGAGAAATCTGTGAGAGCATAGATAAGCTGTGCAATCGTGAAAAATTGGAGAATGAAGGACTTGAAGAAGAATCTGTGACTTCCAAGATTCGGTGGAAACTGCGGAGATTGGAAAAAATTATGAATGAAACTGCAGATGAAAACCGGATACAGAAGGAATTCATTCAAAAAACGATTTCCGATATCTCCCATCAGATTAAAACTCCTGTTGCGAATATCAGCATGTATGCGGATATGGCAGCGAAATATCCGGAGGATAAAAAACAAGAGGATTTTCTTCTGGCAATACAAAGCCAGAGCCGGAAGCTGGATTTTCAGGTACAGAATTTAATGAAGCTGTCCTATATGGAGAGCGGTATCATAGTATTAGAAAAAGAAAAGCAGCCAATTTACGATGTTTTAAAGGATGCCATCAGCCAGATTACCCTGTTAGCCGCCAAAAAAGAGATTCATATTTCTGTAAAGTGCCATAAGGATTATATGGCATGTTATGACAGAAAATGGATGGCGGAGAGCCTGTTTAATATTTTAGACAATGCAGTGAAATACACGGATGTGCATGGAAATATATGGATTAATGTAGAAGATGCGGAAGGTTATGTGAAGGTTCAAATTGCGGATAACGGAATCGGAATCGGCAGAGAGCATATAAACGATGTTTTTCAGAGGTTTTTTAGGGAAAAGAGAGCCAAAAATGTAGACGGGTCGGGGATTGGCCTGTATCTTGCAAGAGAAATTGTCGTGAGTCAGGGAGGATTTATAACCGTGGATTCTACGGTTGGCAAGGGTTCCAATTTCTGTATTTATATTCCTAAATATATATAGTGCAAAATGAAATGTTGCAATATCGCAACATTTTTTTGTGGTATTGGGAGAAAAACGCAACATTTATCCGGTATACTGATTAAAACAAGTATTTTAAATGGGAGTGATGTTTTATGGATATCATTAAATTACAGAATATCAAAAAGTATTATAAAACAGGAAACAGCGTTGTAAAAGCAATCGATGATGTCAGTCTGAATATGGAAAGCGGAAAATTTACGGCAGTCATAGGGCAGAGCGGCAGCGGGAAAACCACATTGTTAAACATTATGGGCGGATTGGCAAAGCCGGACTGTGGGCAGGTGTCCGTTGACGGAAAAGACCTTACCCGGATGGGAAAGAATGAGCTTACTATCTTTAGAAGGCGTAATATTGGATTTGTTTTTCAGGATTATAACCTGCTTCCTGCCTTAAGCGCCTATGAGAATATCATGCTTCCTCTTGATTTAGACGGAAATTCACTAGATGAAAAATATTTTCAGGAAATAATTTATTCGTTAAGCATTGCTGATATTTTGGAACAGATGCCGAACCAACTTTCTGGAGGACAGCAGCAACGCATTGCCATTGCAAGGGCTTTAATTGCGAAGCCTGCAATTCTTTTGGCGGATGAGCCGACAGGGAATCTTGACACTAGGACAAGCCAGGATGTATTAGGCCTTTTAAAGATGACAGGTCAGAAATTCCGGCAGACGATAGTTATGATTACCCATAATATCGAGATTGCGCAGATGGCGGATAAAACGGTCAGAATGCGAGATGGAAAAGTAGTGTGAAAGGGGCTAATATGTATTTAAATCAAAATAACAATCATGCTGTGACTGCATTTCTTGCCAAAAAGAATTATATATTACATAAGAAAAGGAATGGCTTTATTATAGCTGCTGTTTGGATTACAACCTTTTTAGTCACCTTGATTCTGGCGGCAGGGGGCACATATGTGTCAGAACAGCGAAAGTCCGCCATGAAATTAGTGGGAACCACAGCGCATGCTTCCGTGCATAATTTAACAGAAGAGCAGCGGCAGTTATTAAATAAATCTTCCCTTGTAAATAATATCGGAATGGAACTTCGGTTAGGAACCGTATGCGAAACGGGAAACCGAATCCGCATTTCTTATATAGACAAGGTGGAATGGGAGATGCACAGAGCTTCTTTGGTGGAAAAAGTAAGCGGCAGGTATCCGAAAGCAGAAAATGAGATAATGGCTGCACAGTGGATTTTAAATGACCTAGGGATAACGGAGCCGAAAATAGGGATGAGCATAGCTATTTCCTACTTAGACAACAATGATGAGCCAAAGCAGGAGGAATTTGTGCTTGCAGGATTTTTTGAGGAAGCTTCCTATATCCGCTCCGGGGGAAAAGGGAGTATCTATGTTTCGTCGTCTTATGCATTAAAAGAAGCAGAAACAGCGCCTTCTGTCTTTTATATGGACCTTATGGGAAACGGCAAAGAAAAGACTCTGGCAAAGCTTTCCGAAGAGTTAAAGCTTTTTCCAGAACAATTTTTGTCCCTGTCACCAGTTTATGAAAAGACAGGCAGCAATATTATGTTTACCATAGTTTTTCTCGTTTGCCTTATCACATTCAGCGGATATCTGGTTATTTACAGCATCTTTTACTTATCGCTTTCAAGGGATGTTAAGATGTATGGAAAATTAATTACTATAGGTGCAACGGAAAGACAGATAAAGCAGGTATTGTATAAACAAATAAAATGCTTATGCATTAAGGGAGTGCCCGCAGGCAGCGTGTTTGGTTTTCTATGTGCATATGCCATGATTCCTTATTTTTTTCAAGCTGTTTGTGACACAAAAGTGAATAGGAATCTTTTCCATGCGATAGCCGCTGCATTATTGGCGGTGTGTATTTCATGCCTGACCGTTATCCTTAGCTGCATGAAACCTGTAAACCTCATTGCCAAAATGGAGCCTGTTGATGCCATTCATTTTGAAAATTATCGGTACATGAAATCAGGGAAGGGGAAGCACCATAAAAACAGTATTTTTTTCATTGCCTGGCGCAATTTACAGCGGAAAAGAAAAAATACACTTTTGATTATCTTATCCTTTACGGTTGGCAGCATTGCTTTTTTGGCGCTCAGTCAATTTTATGTAAGCATCAGCCCAAAACAATATGTAGAAAGCTATTTTGAACATAATATTGAGATTACGGATGAATCAGCGGACACAAAGGGGATAACCCATGACTTGGCAGACAAAATAAAAAAATCCCCGTTAGTTGACGAAATGGAGATTGTTGAGCGTCAGGTAATTTATATGGAATATGATGCACAGATATTTTCTTCCTACATGGATGATTTTCAGAAAAAATCCGGTATGGATTTAGCAGGATATGACTCGCAGATGATGTCACAACAGTTTTGGAGTTATGCATATCTGATTCCGGATGACTATGAAGAACAGGGAGAAGACATGGTTTATTTGTCGGATGAATACAAAGAAATGATTCCTGTTGGAACCAAGTTGAAGGTTAGAACTTTTCAAGGAATGAGCCATTCGTTCTATGTGGGCGGTTATGTGGAAGCAGAGAAAGCTTTGCCCGCAGGAGGAATGGCGCCCGTGGTTTATCTGCCTTCTGATAGCTTGATTTACACGGAAAATACATGGGACATTTATGCCATCCGTATTATGTGTGAATCAAACCGAGAAGACGAACTTTTGACCACTATCAGAGGCATTCTGCCAAATGCAGGGATTAGAATCGAGTCCAGAGTAGAATGGGAGAAAAAGCTTGGAAAAAACATGAATATTTTTTATGAAGTAATGGGTGGCATGTCTCTATTTTTGCTTTTTAACGGAATCCTCAATTTTATAAACACAATGTATAGCAATATTCAGGAAAGAAGGAAAGAATTTAAGGTGTTGGACAGTATTGGGATGACAGATGGGCAGATTCAGGGAATGCTTTTGTATGAAGGGATGATTTATGCAGGAATCATTTCAGTATTTGTTGTTTTGACTGCGGGCTTAGGCTCCGGGATGCTATTTCAGGGAATTATAGGTATCGCACCTTACGCGGAGTATCATTTTCCGACCAATGGGCTTATCTTTGTTATGATAGCTGTCTGGCTGATATGCTGCGCTATCCCGGGTTTTGCATATAAGAGGTTACAAGGATATTAATTGAAATATTTACTGAATTTCAATTAATATCCTTGCGAAAATATATAAAATCTGATAAAATAAATTCAAAGCATATATTCTTTGAAACTCTGACGGCACGAGCCGTTTCAAACAGGGAGTTCTCCCATGCAGTTCAACGAAGTCTGTGCTTTTATTCCAAAAAATATAAAAGGCATGGATTCTGAAAACAAGTATGGTAGAATAGGCAGTCTGCTGAAAATGTAATAGGAAGACAAACTGCTATGTGGGCATAGAGTGCTCCTTTCGGATTCCATGGGAAGGAGGAACATTGAGTTCACAAGACAAAACCGGACAGGCAGAAAACTTACAGACAAGCACCCCGTATGATGATGTCTTCCGCACGCTGCTTAATGATTGCAGTTCTCTAATCATCCCTGTAATAAACGAAGTGTTTGGAGAAAACTACTCAGGGAACGAGGAAATCGTATTTTCGCCCAACGAACATTTCTTGAACCGTCAGGGAGGTATCCAATATAAGCGTATAACGGACACGAGTTTTCGGATAATTGGGAAAGAAACGAAAAAATATCATCTGGAATGTCAGAGTGGAACGGACAGCAGTATGTTAGTGCGCATTTTTGAATATGACACTCAGATAGCGCTTGACGGCGGAGAGATAAACGGAAATGTTCTCACGGTGGAATTTCCACATTCTGCAGTGCTTTTCTTGCGCAGCACTGCAGCTACCCCTGACAGGCTGAAAATCAGGATGATTATTCCGGGAGCAGTAACAGAGTATGATATTCCAGTGATAAAGCTTCAGGGATATGGGATAGAGGAAATTTTCGAGAAAGACCTGTTATTTTTGCTTCCATTTTACATATTTGCCCATGAAAAAAGTTTTAAGGAATATGAAAGAGATACAGAGAAGCTCAAGGCATTGCAGGAAGAGTACCAACAGATCAATAATCGGCTGGAAGAGCTGCTAAATAGCGGAGTTATCACGGAATATACAAGATGTACCATCATGGATATGTCAAATAAGGTGCTGGAGCATATAGCTGCAGGGCATGACATTGTCAGGGAAGGAGTGAAAGAGATTATGGTAGGACAGGTTTTGGAATATGAGGCGAAGACGATACTCAGACGAGGTATAGAACAAGGAATAGAACAAGGAAAAGTTGAGGCAATCTTGGATTTTTTAGGGGAATTGGGAGCGGTTCCCGCGGAGCTTGAGAATCGAATTAAAAGTCAGAAAAATTCGGAAATACTCAGTCTCTGGTGCAAGGCTGCTGCAGGTGCCCAGAGTCTGCAGCAGTTTGAGGAGAGGATTGCCGGTCTGTGAGGTGCGAATCTGTACCAGATAAGCACCGGCAGCCAAACCAGAATAGTAGCACTCACCGTTTTTATCTCACGGCTTCCACAATGGCAGCGGTGGTTTTGGGGCGGTTCATGCAGTAAATATGGATGCCGTCCGCATCATTTGCCTGCAGATCCAAAATCTGGCGGATGGCATAATCCGTGCCCGCCTTTCGGATGTCGTCGGCATTGTCGCCGTATTTTGCAACAATATCCGCAAGCTCCTTCGGGATGCTGGAGCCGGAGAGGGTGATAGTGGTGCCTATCTGCTTGGGGGTGGTGATGGGCATAATGCCCGCGCAGATTGGAATAGTAATTCCTTTTTTCTGAGCTTTTTCCCGAAAAGAGTAAAAAAAGTCATTGTCAAAAAAGAGCTGGGTAATCAAAAATTCTGCCCCTGCATCCTGTTTGCGCTTTAAGTTATTCAAATCCGTTTCCATGCTGAAGCATTCATAATGTTTTTCGGGATAACATGCCCCGGCTAAATGCAGGTCTGTATGCTCTTTCAAAAATGCCATCATGTCATTTGCATGGGCAAAGTCCCGGGATTCAAACTGCTCATCCGTCATGGTCTTGGGGCGGTCGCCGCGCAGGGCGAGCACATGGGTTACATTGGCAGCTTTTAATTCTTCTGACACCTGCATCAGAAGTTCTTTTTTACATCCTACGCAGGTCATATGCGCCAAGGCATCAATTTTTAAGTTATTCTGGATATAGGAGGCGAGTTCCACTGTCTTTTTGGAGTTGCTTCCGCCTGCACCATAGGTGACACTGATAAAATCGGGCTTCAGGCTGCCAAGGGAGTCTAAAACTTGGTAAGCGGCTTCAAATTCATCCTCTTTTTTTGGGGGATATACTTCAAAGGATAAGGTGCGTTTCTGCTTTAAAAGGTCAGTAATCATTTTCTTATGTTCCTTTCTGGTTTGCCATATAAAACAAGATTATGGTAGCACATCGGGACATATTTTTCAAGAAAAGAAAATTTATAACACAGCTGATTTCGTGAAAGCATCAGCAAATGTGTTGTTTCAGCCTTGAAATGAGCAGGAAAATATTGTATGATGATAAGAAGTGAGGGCATATTGTAAAGCATATTTGTAAAAAAGAACGAAGCATAGTATTATCCATATGGCAGCTGTTCAGAACCGGATAAATTGAATTGAAAATATGTGATGAATGATTGCGGTGGTTATGGAAAGATAAAATTAGAATAGAAAGCCGTTAATGCGGCAGAATGAGAGGTAAATGAGGCGATATGGAAACACAGGGATTTCAGGGGACAAATGAATATGTGGCAAGCGAGGAATTGATGGCAAGCGTAAATATTGCCATAGCCCTGCAGAAGCCCCTTTTAATCAAAGGGGAGCCGGGAACAGGCAAAACCCAGCTGGCGGATGCCGTGGCTAGGGCTTTAGGCAAGAAGCTGATTATCTGGAATATCAAATCCACCACCAAGGCTCAGGAGGGGCTTTATGTATACGATACCATCCAGCGCCTTTATGACGGGCAGTTTGGCGAGGAAGGCGTGGATGATATTGCAAGGTATATTAAGCTGGGCAAGCTGGGAGAAGCTTTTGACAGTGAAGAGCAGGTGGTGCTTTTGATTGATGAGATTGACAAGGCTGACTTGGAGTTTCCCAATGACCTTTTGTGGGAACTTGACCAGATGGAGTTTTATATTAACGAAACCAAGAGAACAGTGAAGGCAAAGCACAGACCCATTGTGATCATTACCTCCAATGCGGAGAAGGAGCTTCCGGATGCGTTTTTGCGCCGCTGCATTTTCCATTATATCGACTTTCCGGACAAGGAACTGATGGAGCAGATTGTGAAGGTGCATTTCCCTGATGTGGAGGAGCATCTGCTGCAGAACGCCATGGAGGTATTCTATAATATCCGCAGCATCCGCGACATCCGTAAAAAGCCCAGCACCTCCGAGCTGATTGACTGGGTGAACGCCCTGCAGATTGGCGGAATCCCTGCGGACACCATAAGAAGCGCGCTTCCTTTTGTGGGAGTTGTGGTAAAGAAGGATGAAGATTTGGAGTTGGTGAAGCATTCGGATTTGTCATAAAAAGAAAAAAGCATATATTTTCGCTGTCAAGGATTCGCAGGCTGCGAAAGGACCGTTGGTCATTTGTGGCGTAATTTAAGGCATAAGGGATGGAGGAAAGTTGGGATGTTGAAACGAATCAATCAGGTGCTTAACATTATCATTGGCTGCTTTGTGGGAGTGGCTGCAGGGAACGGAGTGTATGTATACTTGGATCACAAGGCACATCCCGATTTGTATGCCGCATGGTCTGCGCCTTGGTATGCCAGCATTCTGGTTTGCGGTATGGTTGCGGTTATTGTATTGATAGTATGTTTTGGGATAAAATTTATCATTAGAAAAATAGAAAAAGAATGAAGCCAGAACATATATGAATAAAATAATAATCTCATAAAGACGGTTTTATAAATGTAATTTTGAACAGCTGCAATCAATAAAAAATTTTGAATCATGCAATGGATGATATGTTTTGAAGCAGCACAAAATGGCAGCACAGAAATGATGGCTCTGACATGGAGGTTTAACATGTTTATCGATTTTTTCCACACCTTGCGGGACAAAGGAATACGGGTGACTTTAGGAGAGTGGCTTACATTACAGGATGCCCTTGACAGGGGGCTGTGCGGCAGCTCCCTTACGCAGTTTTATTATGTTGCCCGCATGATTTTAGTAAAGAGTGAGACGGATTTTGATAAATTTGACATGGCTTTTGAGGAGTGCTTCAAGGCGGTGCAGAAGGAGCCGGAGGTGGGAGCGCAGATGCTCAGATGGCTGGATAAATCCGAGATGATGGAGCTTGCCCATGAGGAGGCAAGGGACCATTTGAACCGGATGGAGGATTTGCAGATTGACAAGGAGGATGTGGAGGAAACCTTTAAGCAGCGTTTGAAGGACCAGAATGAAGAGCACAACGGCGGAAGCTTCTGGATTGGCACCATGGGAAAGACTTCTTTCGGAAATATGGGCGGCAATGTAGGCGGTGTGCGCGTGGGCGGTCAGACAGGCTATCAGTCGGCATTTTCCGTGGTAGGCGCAAGGAAATACAAGGATTTCAGGGATGACAGGGTTCTTGACAACAGGCAGTTCCAGATGGCGTTTCGCAAACTCAGGCAGTTTTCCAGCAGGCTGGATGTGCCGGAGACGGAGCTTGATATAAATGGCACCGTGGATAAGACCTGCAACAATGGGGGCTGCTTACAGATTGTGATGCAGAAGCCTAGGAAAAATGCCGTGAAGCTGCTTCTTTTGATGGACAGCGGCGGTACCATGATTCCCTACAGTTCGCTGTTGAATGATTTGTTTCAGGCAGTCCACAAATCCAATCATTACAAGGATGTAAAGGCTTATTATTTCCATAACTGCATTTACAGCAAGGTTTACAAGACCCCGGAATGCGAGAATGGGGACTGGGTGGATACGGAGTGGATGTTCCGCAATCTGGACAGCGATTATAAGGTGATTATCGTGGGGGATGCGGCAATGGCGCCGGAGGAGCTGTATTCCGACACCGGCAATTACAGGGGGCCGAACGGCGGGCTTTCCGGCTATGAGTGGCTTAAGCTGGTGAAACGCCATTACAAGAAGGTGGTGTGGCTGAATCCGAAAATGGCGCCGGGCAAAGCGCCCTGGAGGGAAGCGGAGACGGCAATCAAGGAAATGTTTCCCATGTTCAAGCTTACCGTGGACGGACTGAACCGCGCCATGGAGAGACTTATGGTGAATAAATGATAAGGCATTCGTAAGTGAGCTGTTTCGCAAATGCCTAATAACTGATATTTAGGTAATTGCAAAACTCTAGTTTTTGTAAAGTGTCGTTCGTGCAAAACCTACGCATTGCGTAGGTGGCACATTCCACCACAGACACGCTCTCGCTTCGTGAAAAACGCAGTGGTACATAAGATGCTAAAGGACAGCATCTAAGTACCAGCGTTTTTCAAGGGTCTGCTTGTGGAATATGCAATCTGCCCAACTCGGTTTATGAAAGCTTGAGTTTCGCAGATGCCTAAACTGATATTAAATAAAAGGAGCCTATGAGTATGCACAGAATCTTGAATCAGATAAAAGAAATCATCGAAAATAACATCAAATCCTATCTGCCCAATATAAAAAAGAGCGATTTAGAAAATAACGGCGCGGTGTATTACATGAACGGAAAAGACGGGACGGAATTTGACTGGTATGTGAATGACAAGCTGCCGCCATTTATGGTGTTTTATAATGACAAAGAGAATCTGGGGGCAGTGAAGCTGCTGCTTTATAATGACGGGGAAGCCGCGGTATATCTTTATGGAGAAAGCGGAAAGAAGCTGATTCAGGAGGTAAATGTCAAATTAAACATAGAAAAAGACGAATTTTTTGAGCTGGCTGTTATCTTAAAAAATGAGGCGGATGAGCGCAGCATCTGGGGTGCGGACATCGAAAGCATTCCCACGGATGTGGAGGCGAGTGATGAACAGATTGCGGCATTTAAAGCAAATGAAGAAAATTATAGTGTCATAAGAAACAGGAAAATGATTTTAAATTCATATGCCTATGTTTCCAAGAAGATAACAAGGGAAGGCTGGAAAGTCGGCTATATGGAGAGAAGAGAGCCTATTCGCGAAGGCGACAGCGGCTGGTTTTTCTTTGCGGGAAACGGCGATGAATATACAAAAAGCGCCCAAGATATAGAGCTGGTGCCGGTGGGAGCCGTATGGCAGCAGTTTGACCAAGACATTTTCCAATATATTGATATGCCTGCAGGGACAAGGCTGATCCGGATATCCCAGAATGCCTTTGAAATCGATAAAAATGATAAAGAAATCTATGCGGTGAAAAGATAACATTTAGGGGAACATATTAAGTGTGTGCCAATAGCATATTCTAGGTAAAAATTCCTGCTTGACAAAACATGAAATATCCTTTAACATACAAATCAGCTGATAGTTCGGCTAATATTTCTGTGTTTCAGCTGATATCTTGCGGATGCGGCAATGCATTGGAATGTTACAATTAAATATGACATTGGAAAGACAATGATAAGAACAAGTAGTAAAGGATGGAACGAACAGAAAATAGCCGGTTGATGAGAGGCGTGCGGGAAGTCTTTTATGAATACATCTTGGAGTCTCATGGCAGAATGAAGGGAGCGAAAGCTTGGATTCTAGTAGGTCATGACGGAGGAATGCACGTTATAGCAGGAGGGTATCGCCGCAGGGAAGGAATCATAAATTAAGCGGTTGTACCTGTTAAGGCAGGCAGTGTGAGCTGTCTGTGAAGTTAGGTGGTAACACGGGTTTTTGACCTCGTCCTTTCAGGGACGGGGTCTTTTTTATGCACACGCCGACACAGAGGAATGATGCCGCAGAAGCGGCGCGGCGAGCAGGGAGAGGAACTTTTTCCTACTCGATTGGAAGAGGAAACGGGACTCAGCGAATCGGGAGGATGCAAAAAGTACAATCAATCATAAAAAATGAAAATCAGAAAGGAAGGAACTACCATGCAGATTTATGAAGAACTGAAAGCAAGAGGGCTTTTGGCACAGCTCACAAACGAGGAGGAAATCAAAACTTTAATCAACAGCGGAAAAGCCGTATTTTACATCGGCTTTGACTGTACGGCGGACAGCCTGACCGCAGGGCATTTTATGGCGCTTACTTTGATGAAGAGGCTGCAGATGGCAGGCAATAAGCCCATTGCCTTAATCGGGGGCGGCACAACCATGATAGGCGACCCATCCGGGCGCAGCGATATGAGAAAGATGCTGACCAGGGAGGATATCAACCACAATGCAGAGTGCTTTAAGCGCCAGATGGAGCGTTTTATTGATTTCTCCGAGGGAAAAGCGCTTATGGTAAACAATGCGGACTGGCTGCTTGAACTAAATTATGTGGAGCTTTTAAGGGAGGTCGGAGCCTGCTTTTCTGTTAACAATATGCTGCGTGCGGAATGCTATAAGCAGCGCATGGAGAAGGGCTTGAGCTTCTTGGAATTCAATTACATGATTATGCAGTCCTATGACTTTTATCATATGTTCCAGCACTATGACTGCAATATGCAGTTTGGCGGGGATGATCAGTGGAGCAATATGTTAGGCGGAACAGAGCTGATTCGCAGAAAGTTAGGGAAGGATGCCCATGCTATGACCATCACCCTCCTTACGGACTCTCAGGGCAACAAAATGGGAAAGACAGCTGGGAATGCCGTGTGGCTTGACCCTAACAAGACTTCTCCTTTTGAGTTTTATCAGTATTGGAGAAATGTGGGGGACGGGGATGTATTAAAGTGCATCCGTATGCTGACCTTCCTGCCTTTGGAGCAGATTGAGGAGATGGCCAGCTGGGAAGGCAGCAAGTTAAACGAAGCTAAGGAAGTTCTTGCCTATGAGCTGACAAAGCTGGTTCACGGCGAGGAGGAAGCAGCAAAGGCGCAGGAAAGCGCAAGGGTACTCTTTGCAGGCGGAAATGCAGCGGAAATGCCCACGGCTCATCTTACGGTGGAAGATTTTACCGATGATCAGATTGATATTTTGGGTGTGCTTGTAAAGTCCGGTCTGACCCAGTCCCGCTCTGAGGCAAGACGCGCCGTGGAGCAGGGCGGAGTCACCGTTGACGGCGAGAAAGTGACGGATATCAAGGCGGTTTATGCACCGGAACAGTTTGACGGCGAGGGCATTGTGGTAAAGAGGGGCAAGAAGAATTTTAAGAGAGTTGTTATGAAATAATGCGGACTGACAAAAAGAGTCTCCTAAATAGTCTGCATGAAGTCAAATTCCCCTGCATATACATATAACAGTAATATCACAGGTATGGGAAGGGATGGTATTGTTATATGGAATATGCGGTGGATACATATGATCTCTATTATGACATACAGAAGCGCACCGGAGGAGAAATTTATATAGGTGTGCTGGGCCCGGTGAGAACAGGAAAATCCACATTCATCAAACGCTTTATGGAAGAATTGGTGCTGCCTTATATGGAGGATGAGAATCAAAAAGTCAGGGCTCAGGATGAGATGCCTCAAAGTGCAGGCGGCCGCACCATCACCACCACGGAGCCTAAGTTTATTCCCAATGATGCGGCCGATGTGGCGCTGAATGAGGATACCCATGTGTCCGTGCGCCTTATCGACTGCGTGGGGTATATGGTGGAGGGAGCTGCAGGGCATCTGGAGGAAGAGGAAGAACGCATGGTGAAAACCCCGTGGTTTGACTATGAGATTCCCTTTACACAGGCTGCGGAAATCGGTACGGACAGGGTTATGAAGGAACATTCCACCATAGGTCTGGTCATTACAACGGACGGAAGCATTGGGGAGATTCCGAGGGAAAATTATCTGGATGCGGAAGAAAAGACGATTCTGGCGCTGCAAAAGACCGGCAAGCCGTTTTTGGTGCTGGTGAACAGCAAAAAACCTTATTCCGACGAGGCAAAGAGGACAGCGGATCAAATAGAGGAAAAATACGGTGTATCCGTGCTCACGGTAAATTGTGAGCAGCTGAAAAAAGATGATATTCACCAGATTTTGGAGAAAATTTTGTATGAGTTTCCGATTTCCTCCATGGAATTTTATATGCCGAAGTGGGTGGAAATGCTGCCTGCAGACAATCGTATGAAGAAGGATATCATTGACGGTGTGCGGATTCTTATGGCACAATACGATACGATAAGAGATGTGCAGGATAAGGGCGTTTTCTTGGAAAGCGATTATGTAAAACGCTGCAAAATGGACAATATCCGGCTTTATGACGGAGTCGTAAAAGTCCAACTGGATGTGGATGATGCTTATTATTATGAGATGCTGACGGAGATGGTGGGAGAAGAAATATCGGATGAGTACCAATTGATTCGCAAATTGAAAGAGTTTTCCGCCATGAAAAAGGAGTATGATAAAGTGTTGGATGCCGTGAACATGGTGCGAATCCGGGGATATGGCGTGGTTATGCCGGAGAAAGAGGAAATCTCGCTCGAGCAGCCGGAGATTATCAAGCACGGTAATAAGTTTGGCGTAAAAATCAAAGCCAGCAGTCCCTCCATCCATATGATAAGGGCGAACATTGAGACGGAAATTGCTCCCATCGTAGGCACAAAAGAGCAGGCGGATGATTTAATCACTTATATCGAGCAGGCGGATAAGGAGCAGGGAATATGGGATACCAATATTTTCGGGAAAACGGTGGAACAGCTCGTGAATGACGGAATCACAACCAAGATTGCTTCCATCGGTGAGGAAAGTCAGGTAAAACTTCAAGAAACCATGCAGAAAATCGTCAATGACAGCAATGGCGGAATGGTGTGTATTATTATTTGATGATATAGGATTCTGCTTAACGGCAGTACATAAGCCTGTGGGGAGGCATCCTGAGGATGGACTCTTCATGGGCTTTTTATGAATACAGATTGCTTTTTTGACGGAAATTTTGTATAATGAGAATGTTTCCAACATGTGGAAATACTATGGGTAATTGTGAACCAAAAAAATAATGAACCGAGAGGAGAAAACAGGGATGGAAAAAGCGGTATCGGTATATGAAAAATTGCAGAATTGCTATGCCTGTGTGAGGAAAAAGACAGATTTTGCGCCTAAGGTGGGCATTGTGCTTGGCTCCGGTCTGGGCAGCTATGCAGGGAGCATCAGCGTGGAAAAGGAAATTCCTTATAAAGATATTGAAGGATTTCCCCTGTCCACAGTGCCGGGACATGCCGGAAAATTTATTTTTGGGACGATTGGCGGTATTCCTGTAGTCTGCATGAGCGGCAGAGTGCATTATTATGAGGGATATGATGTGACGGATGTGGTACTGCCCATCCGCCTGATGAAGCTTTTGGGAGCAAACATCCTGTTTCTGACCAATGCGGCAGGCGGGGTAAACGCCTCATTTCAGGCGGGAGATTTGATGTTGATTACGGACCATATTTCCTTATTTGCGCCGAATCCTTTGGTTGGCGCTAATCTGGACGAATTGGGGACAAGATTCCCCGATATGAGTCATGTCTATGACCGAAAACTGCAGAATATCATACGCACTAAGGCAAGGGAGAAAAAGATTGCTTTAAAAGAGGGAGTTTATGCTCAGGTGACAGGTCCTTCTTTTGAATCTCCGGCAGATGTGCGTCTGTTAAAGGCGGTTGGCTGCGATGCGGTGGGAATGAGCACTGCGGTAGAGGCTATTGCGGCGCGCCACTGCGGTATGAAAGTCTGCGGTATATCCTGTATCAGTAATCCGGCAGCGGGAATTACAGACCGTACTTTAACCCACAGGGAAGTGCAGGAAGCGGCGGACAAGTCCGCACCGGTCCTGAAGGAACTGATAACAGAGTCGGTGAAAGGCTTTAAGGGGCTTGCTGATGGACAAAAAGGCAGATTATGATAAAGAGGAACTGATGGGGCAGGCATTGGCGGCAAGAAGCCGTGCCTATGCCCCTTATTCCCATTATACGGTAGGCGCGGCGCTGCTTACGGCAGAAGGTACCGTTTATCAGGGCTGCAATATTGAAAACGCTTCTTACGGCGCTGCAAACTGTGCGGAGAGGACGGCGTTTTTTAAGGCGGTCAGCGAAGGAGAACGCGAATTTGCGGCGATTGCCATTGCCGGCGGTCCGGAGGGAGAGGAGCTTTCCGGCTATGCATCACCCTGCGGCATTTGCAGACAGGTGATGCAGGAGTTTTGCAGGGAGGATTTCCGGATATTTCTGGTAAAGAATACGGAAGAATACAGGGAGTTTACATTAGCGCAGATGCTACCCTTTGCATTTTCGCTGGAAGGATAAAGAGGACGCCGGATGAAAGGGAGGTGATGCGGCAAGGTGAATATCAGGTTATATAATGCAAGAATTCTTACCATGGAGAAGAACAGAGATGTCTTTTGGGGAGAAATCTGGATTAGGAACGATAAGATTGCTTATGTGGCGGGCACGGAAGAATTGGACAGTGAGTGGAATAAAGCGGATATTCCCAGAATTTATTGGGATATTGAGGTGGATTGTAAGGGTAATCTTCTGATGCCGGGATTTAAGAATGCCCATGCCCACTCGGCAATGACTTTTCTGCGCTCTTATGGAGATGATGTGTCGCTGCAGCAATGGCTGAATGAGAAAGTTTTTCCCATGGAGAAGCTTCTTACACCGGAGGATATTTATGAGCTGACGAAATTGGCTATTTTAGAATATCTGTCTTCCGGTATCACAGCGGTCTGCGATATGTATCTGTCTCCGGATTCGGTGGCGGAAGCCTGTATGGATATGGGGATGCGCTGTGTGCTGGTGTCGGGGCTGAATAATTTTACTTCCTCCATCAGACAGGTGGAAAAGGAATATAAAAAGTGGAATAAAAAACATTCCCTAATCAGTTATCAGTTGGGTTTTCATGCGGAGTATACCTGTTCTCAGGAGCTTTTATGTCAGATATCGGCTCTGGCTCATGAATTTCATGCGCCGGTGTACACGCATCTGGCGGAGACACAGCGTGAAGTGGAGGAGTGCAAGGCGCGTTATGGCATGACTCCGGCAATGTTATTGGATTCTCTGGGTATCTTTGAATTCGGAGGCGGCGGTTTTCATTGTGTGCATATGACGGAGGAGGATATGAATGTACTCCGCATGAGACGGATGCATGTGATAACCAATCCGGCTTCCAATATGAAGCTTGCAAGCGGAATTGCACCCATAGCGGAGTTTGTAAAGCGCAGGATTCCGGTGGCTATCGGCACGGACGGTGCGGCAAGCAATAACAGCCTTGATATGTTTAAGGAAATGTTTTTGACCTCCTGCCTAAGCAAAATCAGGGAACAGAACGCGGCAAGCATGAGCGCCGGCAGAGTGCTGAGAATGGCAACGGTTCATGGCGCCAAAGCAATGCGGCTGAATCGGGCGGATACCCTGGCAAAGGGAAAATACGCGGATATCATCATGATTGACTTGAACCAGCCCAATATGCAGCCAATCCACAGTATTCCCAATAATCTGGTATACAGCTGCAGCAGAGCCAATGTAATCATGACCATGATAGGGGGAAAGATTCTCTATTGGAAGGGTGAATATAATGTGGGGGAAGACCCCGGATATATCTATGAAAAGTGCAATCGGATCGTACAAAGAATGATTGATAAAAAAAGTCATGGCAAGGAGACAAAAAATGTTAGAAAAAATATTTAAGCTCAAGGCAAACAACACTACTGTCAAAACGGAAATCATTGCCGGATTGACCACATTTATGACCATGTCGTATATCATCGCCCTGAATCCCAATCTGCTTACCGGATTTGCAGCGGAGGGGGAGGATCTCTGGAACGGCGTGTTCTTGGCAACCTGTATTGCGTCCGCAGTGGGCACCATCACTATGGCGTTTCTGGCAAACAAACCCTTTGCCATGGCGCCCGGAATGGGACTGAACAGCTTTTTTGCCGTGGTAGTGGCAAATATTGTAAACATTACCGGTTTAAGCTATGTGGCATCCTTTCAGGCGGCGCTCTGCATTATTTTAGTGGAAGGTATTGTATTTGTGGTTCTTTCCGTTTTGAATGTGCGCGAGAAAATCGTGGAGGCAATTCCCTTAGGTGTGCGGCTGGGCATTGCACCGGCTATCGGATTGATGTTAATGAATATCGGTCTGGGTTCCAATGCGGGAGTGTATTCCGATGATGCAGGACCTTTTTATGTCATGCGTGATTTCTTTGGTGCCCTGACTCCCGGTCTTGCAAAGACAAATATGGGCAGCGCTTATGCGGTTATGGTTTTGTATGTGGTGACCATGTTTATCGGTCTGTTTGTCATTGTGATTCTGGCGCAGAAAGGCGTTAAAGCTGCCGTGATTTTGGGGATGCTGGCGGCAAGCGTTATTTACTGGGTGGGGGAAGCGGTTTTCCTCAAGGTAAATCCTTTTGAATCCTTGGCATCCGCATCTTTTATTCCCCCTGTGGGCGATATGGTGTCTACGACACTGTTTAAGTTTAACTTTGCGGGTTTTGTAAAAATCGGATGGTTTACCGTGATTACTTTGATTGTTACTTTTTGCATTATTGATATGTTCGATACCATCGGAACTTTAGTGGGTACCGCAAGCCGCGCGGGAATGCTGGACAAAGACGGTAAGATGCCCAAGATGAAGGAAGCTTTGCTCTCGGATGCGGTGGGCACCATGGTGGGTTCCGCTACCGGAACTTCCACGGTGACTACTTTCATAGAGTCCGCATCCGGTGTGGAGGCAGGAGGGCGCACGGGACTGACGGCGCTTACCACGGGTATTATGTTCCTGCTTTGTATCTTTATTGCGCCCATTGCAGCGATTATTCCTGTCGCGGCTACTTCCTCAGCATTGATTTATGTGGGAGTGCTCATGATCACAGGTTTGAAGAATGTAAATTTTGATGATATTTATCAGTCGGTGCCTGTTGCCCTGATGGTGATTGCCATGCCGATATCCGGTTCCATCGGACACGCTATCGGTATCGGGTTAATTGCATATTCCGTGATAAAGCTCTTTACCGGAAAGGCAAAGGAAGTTTCCGTGCTGACTTATGTATTGTCGGCAGTCTTTCTGATCAAGTTCTTTTTGGTGGCATAAAAAACGCAAAACAGGCGTTTTTCATACTTATTTAAGCCGCTAAAGCGGTATGGAGGATAGTGTGAGAAGTACTTCTAAAGCTCATGCCAATGGGCAGTTTCGCAAAGGCGGCGCAGCCGCCTAAGAAGTACTAAATCTCACATCCGGATTTGAGATTTGCGGAACGGAATCATGAGGTTAGCGTGTGTAGCCGCAGGGAGGAAGTAAGTGGAATATTTGGTTTTGATCTTGGTGCTGGGCGTCTTTGTGGCGGTGGTTTTTGTAAAGGAAGCATATTCCGCAAAGCGCAGGGAACGGCAATTTGTGAAAGGGCTGTATGAGAATTTCGGCGGCATTCCGGACAAAGAGTATGCCTTAGAGCGGTATGCCCATATGGGCAGCTATTTTCACAGACACCAAAAGGACGGCCAGATAGACGATATCACATGGAACGACTTGAATATGGATGATATTTTTAAGCGGATGAATTATGCTTTTTCGGCATCGGGGGAAGAGTATTTGTATTATACGCTTAGAAATACATGCGCTTCTACAGAAGAACTGGAGCACTTGGAGGAAGTGGCGGGATATTTTCTGGAGCATCCCGACGAACGGGTAAAAATCCAATACCTGATGGCAAAGCTGGGACATACGGGAAAGTATTCGCTTTATGATTATCTGGAGAATCTGGATATTCTGGGAAAACGCTCCAACAAAAAACATATTTTTCTGGATATCCTGTTTCTGCCCTTTATCCTGCTGGCTCCCTTTAAGCTTTCGCTGGCGCTTTTGGGAATCTCTGTCCTGATTTGTTATAATATATTGACTTATTTTAAGGAAAAAGGAGAAATTGAGCCTTATATTATCAGTTTTGCATATCTGGTGAGACTGCTGAACGCCTGTGACAAAATGATAAAAACAGAAGTGCCTCCCTGCAGGAAAGAGTGGAAAAGCATGGGGGAGAGTCTGGACAGATTAAAGAACATCAGCAGGCATTCTTATTTTGTATTTTCCAAAAACCGTTACAGCACATCGGGCAATCCCCTTGATATATTGGTGGATTATCTGCGCATGACTTTTCATTTGGATTTGATACAGTTCAACACCATGCTTGAGAGACTCCAAAATAATATGGATGCGGCGGATACGCTGATCACGCTCACCGGATATGTGGAGACGGCAATCTGCATCGGTGCGTTTCGCGCTTCTTTAAAGCATGGGTATTGTATTCCCGAGTTTTTAAAAGAAGACGGGACAAAGGGACTCTGCTTAAAAGAAAGCTATCATCCGTTACTTGAGGAGCCTGTAAAAAACAGCATTGATACCGCCCAAAAGGGGATTTTGCTGACAGGTTCCAATGCTTCGGGAAAGTCAACATTTTTAAGGACAGTGGCGCTCAATGTGATTCTTGCACAGACAATCCACACCTGTACGGCATCTTTTTACAGGGCGCCGCTTTACCGGGTGTATTCCTCCATGAGCCTGAGGGATGACATACAGGGGGGCGAGAGTTACTATATGGTGGAAATCCGCGCTATGAAGCGGATTTTGGACGGGACAAAGGAGAGTACCGTGCCGATTATCTGCTTTGTGGACGAAGTGCTCAGAGGAACCAATACCATTGAGAGAATCGCAGCTTCCACCCAGATATTGCGGAGCCTGTATGACAGAGGGACTTTGTGCTTTGCCGCCACCCATGATATTGAATTGACAGAGCTTTTAAAGGATGTGTATGAAAACTATCATTTCGAGGAGGAAATCAGGGACGGGGATGTGGTGTTCCCCTATCAGCTGCTGCACGGCAAATCCACTACCAGAAATGCTATCAGGCTGCTGGAAATCATGGGTTATGAGGAAGATATCATTCAGCAGGCATTTGCGATGGCGGAACAGCTTATGGGAAATTGGAATTTTGCCCCAAAGACCTCTTGACGGAAAGCATTCGGAAAAGGTATACTATAAAGAGAGGATATGAGAAGATTTATTTACGGGTAAGGTTCCGGTCAGGGGCGCGGAAATACGGAAAAGGATAACAGAAGGAGAGGTTTGAAATATGGAAGGAATATTATTTGCAAATGCTTTTTTATCTTATCTGATGCTGTTATTGGTAATTGTGGCATTGGCGGCTCTTGGGGTTTTTATCGGCATTACGCTTCGTAAAGCAAAGAATTCCGCAGTGCAGACTGCAGAAGCGTCCGCACCCGCAGCATCGGATGCAAACGCAGTAAATACTGATAAATAAGGTATTTTTTAAGCGCAGTTGATTGAAAATGCTGTACAGACCGAATATCCGCCCGGAGAGCAGATGCGGTAAACAGAAAATCATAGAATAGAGAAGGGCTGTTACATTATGAATTGACAAGTGGAATATCATAATGGGCAGCCTTGTTTTGTAGTCGGTTTCATTCATGATTTCGGACTGTGAGGAAAGGAAGGAAGCATGGGACAGTTTACGACGATATTGTGGGATGTGGACGGAACGCTTTTGGATTTTTTGTATGCACAGAGGCATTCCTTGAGAAAATGCTTTGAAACCATCGGAAAAGAAATTACGGAAGAAATATTGGAACACTATACACAGATTAATGACAGATATTGGAAATGGCTGGAACTTGGGGAAGTTACCCAGGAAGAGCTTTTTATCGGCAGATTTCAGACTCTCTTTGAGGAATGCAAAATACAGGATGCGGATGCCCGGGCTATGGCGGAGGAGTATCAGTATCATCTGGGGCATATATACCGTCTGATAGATGATTCCTTGGAAATATGCAGGAATCTCAGGAGCCGGGTGAAGCAGTATGTGGTGACAAACGGTGTTGCCGAGACGCAGTTGAACAAGCTGAAGCTTTCCGGACTGTATGATGTTATGGACGGGCTTTTTATTTCGGAATCCATTGGAGTGCCCAAGCCCCAAAAGGGATTTTTTGATTATTGCCTGGAGCATGTTGAGGAAAAGGATAAAAGAAGAATCCTGTTAGTGGGGGATTCTCTTTCCAGCGACATAAGGGGCGGTGTGCAGGCAGGGATTCCCACTTGCTGGTACCGTCCGGAGGGAACCGAAAACCCGTCTTTGTGGAAGCCCGATTATGAGATCAGCGATTTGCACAGGATTGGGGAAGTGCTGGGATTTTCCGACATATAGAGAGCAGGAGGTATCGGGATGCCAAAATCATCGGGACAGAAATTAAAGCTTTTGTATATTGCGCAGATATTGGAGGAAAATACGGACGAAAGCCATGTCATGAGCACGGCGGAGCTGATTGAGCGGCTGGAAGGATATGGGATTCATTCCGAGAGGAAAAGCATTTATGATGATATAGAAAAACTGTGCGATTTCGGCTATGACATTATTCAGGTGCAGAGCAGGCTGGGCGGCGGTTATTATATGGCGTCCAGAGAATTTGAACTGCCAGAACTCAAGCTTTTGGTGGATGCGGTGCAGGCATCCCGCTTTATTACTACACGAAAGTCAAGGGAGTTAATAGGGAAACTGGAGCTGAAGGCAGGAAAGCATGACGCGGGCAAGCTGCAGAGACAGGTATATGTGGCGGGACGCATTAAAACCGAAAATGAAAGCATTTATTATAACATAGACAATATTCACAGGGCAATTCAGGAAAACAAACAGATATCCTTTTCCTATCTGGACTGGAATCTGAAAAAGGAGCTGGTTCCCAGAGAAGAGGGTTTCAGAAAAGTCAGTCCGTGGGTGTTAATCTGGCGGGAAGAAAATTATTATCTGGCGGCATATGACAGTAAGGACGGCATTATCAAGCATTACCGGGTAGATAAGATGGGACAGGTGACCGTGACAACGGAAGAAAGAGAAGGCGTAAAACAATTTGAACAGTCGGATGTGGCATCTTATGCCAACCGTACTTTCGGAATGTTCGGAGGGGAAGAGGAGACGGTTTCGCTAGTATTTCCCAACCGTTTTATCGGCGTAGTGCTGGACCGTTTTGGCAAAGAGGCGGACATCCGCCCGTTGGAGGAAGGATATTTCCGCATCCGCACGAAAGTGATAGTCAGCGGACAGTTTTTTGGCTGGCTTGCGGGAATCGGGAAGGAAGCGAAAATTGCCGCGCCCCAATTCGTAAAAGAGAGCTACAGACAGTGGCTTATGGATATCATGGACAATCAGGATAAGGATGCATAATGAGTCGGACATAATATCCGTTGTTAGGATATCAGAGTAAGGGCAGATTATAGATAAAATAAACTGACCGAAACGGTCAACAAAATGCCTTTGATAATGACTGTATAAGTCAATAGGATAAAGCGCTTGATTTCCCGAAAATCAAAAGCAGTCAAGAGGAAATCCATTAAAAAGATATCTAAATTTCAGTGTGCCTTTTTGTCTATTTTTTAATCAAATCCCACATTGACAAACCCACTCGTGTTTCTATATACTGATATGTAAAGGCACAATATATTGCCTCACAAAATGATAAAGTATCCATATATAGTGCAATGCATGCTAATAAGGCGGATAATCATGTCAAGATGCTATCAATGTTAATTTGAGGAGAGGAATGGGTAAAATGGGCAGTAATTTTGATTTGGCGGACAAGGATGTTGTGGATTACAGTATGCGCTACAAACCGGACAGGAAGGTGGTTGTCATCAAGAAGGATGGCAGCGTGGAAGCCTTTAATGTACAAAAGGTCATCAATGCGGTGGGCAAAAGTGCATACAGGGCGTTGACCAAGTTTACGGAGCAGGAGAAATGTGATATCTGCCAATATGTGATAGAGAAAGTAAACGAGCTGGGTGCGGACGAGGTGCCTATTCCTATTATGCACAATATTGTGGAGAGCGCTTTGGAACAGGTAAAACCGGTGGTGGCAAAAAGCTATAGGGATTACCGTAATTACAAGCAGGATTTTGTGCGGATGCTGGATGATGTTTATAAAAAGAGCCAATCCATCATGTACATCGGAGACAAAGAAAATGCCAACACGGATTCGGCGCTGGTGTCTACCAAGAGAAGTTTGATTTTTAATCAGTTAAATAAAGAGTTGTACCAAAAGTTCTTTTTGACAACGGAGGAGATTCAGGCCTGCAGGGACGGATATATTTATGTGCATGATATGTCGGCAAGAAGGGATACGATGAATTGCTGTCTCTTTGATGTCAACAGTGTACTCTCCGGCGGCTTTGAGATGGGCAATATCTGGTACAATGAGCCTAAGACTCTGGATGTAGCCTTTGATGTTATCGGCGATATCGTGTTAAGCGCCGCAAGCCAGCAGTACGGAGGATTTACCGTGCCCAGCGTTGATTTGATTTTAGAGCCCTATGCGGAGAAATCATACAGGCGGAATATTGAAAAATATGTGGGGCTTGGCATTGACAGGGAAAAAGCCGAAGAAGTGGCATATAGGGATGTGGCAAAGGAATTTGAACAGGGATTTCAGGGCTGGGAGTATAAGTTCAATACCGTGGCAAGCAGCAGGGGGGATTATCCCTTTATCACCGTAACCGCAGGAACCGGTACGGGCAGATTTGCAAAGCTTGCGACTATTACCATGCTGAATGTGAGGAAAAACGGACAGGGTAAAAAGGAATGCAAAAAACCGGTGCTCTTTCCTAAGATTGTATTTTTGTACGATGAGAATCTGCACGGACCGGGCAAGCCTTTGGAGGATGTGTTTGAGGCAGGGGTGGAGTGTTCCGCCAAGTCCATGTATCCGGATTGGCTGAGCCTCACCGGAAAAGGGTATGTGGCGAGTATCTATAAGCAGTATGGCAAGATTATCTCTCCCATGGGCTGCCGTGCCTTTTTGTCCCCCTGGTATGTGAGGGGCGGCATGCATCCTGCCGATGATAAGGATGAACCGGTATTTGTAGGGCGTTTTAATGTGGGAGCGGTATCACTGCACCTTCCCATGATTTTGGCAAAGGCGAGAAAAGAGAGCAGGGATTTCTATGAGGTGCTTGATTATTACCTGAATCTGATCCGTCAGCTTCACATCCGTACTTATGCATATCTGGGTGAGATGCGGGCTTCCACCAATCCTCTGGCATACTGTGAAGGCGGATTTTGGGGAGGTAATTTAAAGCTTACGGATAAGATTAAACCGCTTTTAAAGTCGGCTACGGCAAGTTTCGGCATCACTGCCTTAAATGAATTACAGGAGCTGTATAACGGAAAATCCTTAGTGGAGGATGGAGCGTTTGCCGTGGAGGTACTTGACTATATCAACCAGAAGATTAATGAATTCAAGGAAGAAGATGGCAATCTGTATGCCATTTACGGAACCCCTGCGGAGAGCCTCTGCGGGCTTCAGGTAAAGCAGTTCCGCAAAAAATACGGCATTGTGGAGGGCGTATCTGACAGGGAATATGTCAGCAACAGTTTCCACTGCCATGTGACGGAGGATATCACCCCCATCCAGAAGCAGGATTTGGAGAACAGATTCTGGGATTTGAGCAACGGCGGCAAGATTCAGTATGTAAAATATCCTATCGACTATAATATTGAAGCGGTGAGAACCTTGATTCGCCGTGCCATGGATATGGGCTTTTATGAAGGGGTCAATCTGTCCCTTGCCTATTGTGATGACTGTGGGCATCAGGAATTGGAGATGGATGTATGTCCCAAATGCGGCAGCCACAACCTTACAAAGATAGACAGGATGAACGGCTATCTGTCCTATTCCCGTGTGCATGGCAACACCAGACTCAATGACGCCAAAATGGCGGAAATTGCAGAAAGGAAAAGTATGTGAAACCAAAGCCGTAGCGAATGATGCTTGCGCAAAGCGCAAGGTTTCACATATGTGAATTTATCATGAGATATCACAATATTACCAAGGATGATATGCGCAACGGAGACGGTCTGCGGGTAGTTCTCTGGGTGGCGGGCTGTGAACATTGCTGCAGGGAGTGCCAGAATCCCATTACCTGGGATCCGGACGGAGGACTTTTGTTTGACGAGGCCGCAAGACAGGAGATTTTTGAACAATTAGATAAGGAATATATTTCCGGCATTACTTTTTCGGGCGGGGATCCCTTATATCCCGGAAACCGTCAGGATGTGAGGGAATTGGCAGCCGAGATTAAGCAAAAATATCCGAATAAGACCGTTTGGCTGTACACCGGCGCAAGCTGGGAGGATATCAAAAGTTATCCTGTGATGCAGTATGTGGATGTATTGGTGGACGGAGAATTTCACGCGGAAGAAAGCGATGCAAAGCTTTTGTGGAAAGGAAGCAAAAACCAGCGTGTTATTGATGTTCCCAAAACCTTGCAGAGCGAAAACCCCGAAACTCCCGTCCTTCACTGCGGGGATTATAGGGAGGCGGGGGTTTGTGACGCTACCCGTCCCAAGGTTCTCATGGATGCAAATGCCGCTTACACGGCGGAATGAGAAGAAATAAGATGGGAGGAACCATGCGCAGAATAGCAAAATTCCATAAAGTAAGCGAAGACAAATTTATAAACGCCATATCGGAGGATTTTCCTCAATACACGAAAGAGGAAGCGCGGGAAATATATGAGGCTCTACAGCTTCCCCAAAGAGCCACAAAAGGCAGTGCGGGATATGATTTTTATGCGCCCTTTGCTTTTTCATTGGCGCCGGGTCAGACCATTCGGATTCCCACGGGCATCAGAGTGGAAATGGAAGAGGATTGGGTGCTTAAGCTGTATCCCCGGAGCGGTCTTGGTTTCAAATACCGGCTCCAAATGAATAATACGGTGGGAATTATTGACAGCGATTATTTTTATTCGGACAACGAAGGTCATATATTCGTGAAGCTGACCAATGATTCCAATGAGGGCAAAACCGTAGAAATTGCCGCGGGCACGGGATTTGTGCAGGGGATTTTTCTGGAGTACGGAATCACTGTGGACGATGACGCGCAGGGGAGCCGGAACGGCGGATTCGGAAGCACCACGGCGGCTCCTGTTCTTTCAAAATAATATATATCTGTTAACGAAAATATTTTCCATAGCATAGAATGAACTACTCCCTTTTCGGCTAAACTATCACAAAAATGATAATCAGCAGGAAAGGGAGTATTTATTTTGAATAATGGGACAGAGAACCAACAGAACAAAATATCCGGAAATCTGAGAGAAGATATACGGTATCTGAATCAGATTTTAGGAGTGGGGAAAAATTTTGATATTGTGTACCGTACCATCCAAATAGGCGGGAGAGAAGCCTGTATGTACTTTGTGGACGGCTTTTGTAAGGACGACCTGATACAAAAGCTGTTGCAGCAATTTTTGGATTTGACGCCGGACAAGATGCCAAAGGATGCCCATGCCATGTCAAAACAGCATATTTCCTATGTGGAGGTGGATTTATCAGAGCAGTGGGATAAAATCATAAACTCGCTGTTGTCCGGCATTTTTGTGCTGTTGGTGGACGGGTATACAGAGGCTCTGTTGATCGATTCCAGAACCTATCCGGCAAGGGGTGTGGAAGAGCCGGAAAAAGATAAGGTTTTAAGGGGCTCCAAGGACGGATTTGTGGAGACCGTAATTTTTAATACCGCTTTGATTCGCAGGAGGATCCGCAGCGCCGATCTCCGCATGGAAATCATGAATGCGGGCGAAAGCTCCAAAACGGATATTGTGCTGTGCTATATGGAAGAGCGGGTGGACAAGACCTTTTTGGAAAATATCCGGCGAAAAATCGAGAAGATACAGGTGGATTCTCTGACCATGAATCAGGAAAGCCTTGCGGAGTGCCTTTACCAAAGAAAATGGTACAATCCTTTTCCGAAATTTAAATATACGGAAAGGCCGGATACCGCGGCAGCACAGGTGCTTGAGGGAAATATTGTAATCTTGGTGGATAATTCCCCTTCCGCCATGATTCTGCCCACCACAATATTCGATGTGGTGGAGGAAGCGGACGATTATTACTTTCCGCCCATCACAGGAACTTATCTGCGACTGACCCGTTTTTTGATTGCGGTTTTAACTTATCTGCTTACTCCCACCTATCTGCTCCTCGCCACACATCCCCAATGGGTGCCGGAGAGTTTCTCCTTTATTTTGTTGAAGGAAGCTCCCAATATACCTCTTATCTGGCAGTTTTTGCTTCTGGAGCTTGCCATAGACGGACTAAAGCTTGCGGCAATCAATACTCCCAATATGTTGAGCACGCCCTTAAGTGTTATGGCGGCGCTTGTCTTGGGAGAATTTTCTGTAAACAGCGGATGGTTCAGCCCTGAAGTCATGCTGTATATGGCATTTGTGGCAATCGCAAACTATACGCAGGCGAATTATGAGCTGGGCTATGCCCTGAAATTCATGAGGATTCTGAACCTGATATTGACGCAGCTTTTTGGGGCATGGGGCTATGCAGCGGGCATTCTGATCACGATTCTGTCCATTGCCTGCAACAGAACGATTTCCCATGAAAGCTATATCTATCCTTTGATTCCTTTTGACGGAAAGAAATTGAAAAACAGGCTTATCAGGAGGAGACTGCCCGGAACAAAACCCGGGAAATAGGAACACAAACCTCAGATTTTCATACAATAGTAAAAACAATAAAACGAGGAATGTGATTTATGCAGGACTGCAGAAGCGACGAGCAGTTTGATAAATATCCGCTTGCCATGGCGTATGTTCCCTGGCAGCGTTTTGATAAAATGTACGATGATTTAGAGAAAGCATATAATTGCGGAACAATCTTCCCGGAATTAAATAAACCTTTTACGGGAAGGAGATGTGTATCATGAACAATCAGGAACAGATGTTAAAGGATATCGGCATTGTGAGCTTTGTAGTGGTGGAATTGACCCTTTATCTGGATACGCATCCTTTTGACCGGAGCGCAATGGAATACTTTAACCATTACAACCGTATCAGAAACCAATTAGTCAAGGAATTTTCGCAGAAATATTATCCGCTGACTACGGATATGGCGGATTGCAGTAAAGACTGGCGTTGGGGCATGGCTCCCCTGCCTTGGGAAGGAGTGTGCGGTTAAATGTGGAATTATGAAAAGCGGTTAGAGTATCCGGTAAATATTAAAAATCCCAATGCCAAATTAGCGCAGGCGATTATTTCCCAATATGGCGGACCGGACGGTGAGATGGGCGCAAGTATGCGTTATCTGTCCCAGCGGTATTCCATGCCTTACCGTGAAGTTGCCGGAGTATTGACAGATATCGGTACGGAGGAGCTGGCGCATCTGGAAATGGTGGCAACCATTGTGCATCAGCTCACCAGAAATCTGTCCATGGATGAGATTGAAAAAAGCGGGTTTGCCAATTATTATGTGGACCACACCGTGGGCGTATGGCCTCAGGCGGCATCGGGAATGCCTTTTTCGGCTTCCCAGTTTCAGGTTACGGGCGATATCATCACGGATTTGACGGAAGATATGGCTGCAGAGCAGAAGGCACGCACCACCTATGACAATATCCTGCGGCTGGTGGATGACCCCGATGTACGCGAGCCTATTAAATTCCTGCGTATGAGGGAAGTAGTGCATTTCCAGCGGTTTGGTGAAGCGCTCCGCATCACGCAGGATAAATTGAACGCCAAGAATTTCTATGCCTTTAATCCCGGATTTGACAGATGTGAGAAATAGTAATCAAAGGCAGTCTTCCCATGCGGAGGCTGCCTTTTTTGCAACAGCAATATTTTGAGCTGTATGATTCCCTCTGGCTGTGGCTTTGTGATAAAATTGTCTGTTTAAACATGTTTCTGTTCAAAATTTCATAAATTTATATATATCTATTGTGCAAGAACAAAAGTGCTGATATAATAAAAAGCTGTAAGTGCACAGAGTGCATTATTTACGAAACGGATAAAATTGATTTAAAATGATTTGGGAGAGAAATGTTATGGGAAAAATGATCAAGAAACTGATACTTATAAGCCTTAGTGTGTTGTTTTTATTCAAATTTGATATGTTGCTTCAGGCAAAGGAAGCGGACTTAAGGCCGACCTATACGGTCTATGTGAACAGGACGCAAAACTGCGTTACGGTTATGGAGCAGAAAGAAGACGGGACCTCTGTGCTTGCCAAGGTTATGGCTTGCTCCTGCGGAAGAGAGGGGCACGAAACTCCGGAAGGGGTATTTAAAACATCCGATTATTACGAATGGTGTGCCATGGTGGACGGAACCTATGGAAAATATTCCGTAAGATTCAACAGGGCGATATTATTCCATTCCGTTCCCTATTTAAAGCCTTCGGACGACACCTTGGAATGGGATCAGTATAATCTATTGGGTCAGAATGCATCGCTTGGCTGTGTCCGTTTGTCGGTGGTCGATGCAAAATGGATTTATGATAATTGTAAGGCAGGAACGACAGTTGTAGTGTATTCCGGAGATAATATCGTGGGAGATGCCGTGAAACCGGCAGCTGTGCAAATACCGGAGGATTCACCCTATAGGAATTGGGACCCGACTAATCTCAATAGCAACAATCCATGGCTTGTATCAGGATTTGACTATATTGCATATGCGGACAGATATCCTGATTTAAAGAAAGCATATGGCTATGATAAAACGGCTTTATATACTCATTATGTGACCTTTGGAATATCCGAGGGAAGAGTAGCGGAGTTTTCATGGCAGGCAATCGAATTTGATTATATTGCATATGCGGACAGATATCCTGATTTAAAAAGGGCATTCGGCTATGACCAAACCGCTTTGTATAATCATTATATTACCTTTGGAATATCGGAAGGAAGAATCGCAAAGTGAAAGAATTCCCTGCCTTAACGGCAGGGAATTTTGCTTATTTTTGCGCCTCATTTTTTATGCCTTTAATCCCGGATGGAGAAGGACTTTTCTTTATACAAATAATGACTGCCGTAATCATCATGGGAATCATACTGATGATGCCGATATATGCCGGACCGAGGATTGCCTTGTCTGCATATTCGGGTTTTGTCAGATATGGAAGGTAAGTAAATGCATTGATAGCGCCATGCATCAGGGATGGCAGCCAGATGGTCTCTGTCTTTTCGTATACATAATCCAATAGAATACCCATCATAACGGTACAGATACAGAATACAACCGGTCCGAGTACCGGTGCACCGATATATTCTTTACCATACTCATAGCCGGCAAAAATCATGGCAGGCCAGTGCCAGGCGCCCCAGATTGCACCGCCTGCGATACGACCCTTGGTGACGCCGAGGCTCTCCTTCAGATAGGGATACATAGCGCCTCTCCAACCGATCTCTTCTCCCAAAGCGGCAAACATATTGAGAAACGGCGCAAATGTAACCGCCTGAATGCCGGTAACCAGTAGATACATCGGTATCGTTAAACCTTGTGCTTCAAACTGTTCCAACGCTCCCGCCTCTTCTAAAATGCCATGTATAGTCAGAAATTCGGAATCAAATGCATCCGGGAAAATTGCAAAAAACAAAACGCCGCCAAGGATGCTTAGTAAAGCCGGCATCCAGAGTGCAAAAAATACATATCGGATTTTACCTTTAAGATGCGGCACCCATCCCATGCCTTTTAGCGGGATTCTTGCTATGAGTACGCCAAGAAACGGCATGAACATGGCAATTACCAAAATAACGCCAAAGACCGTTTGATTTCCGTTGTTGCCGAAAATACTTCCTATCATTTCCAAAATCCACGCCGAACCAAATGCGGCTATCATATACACTGCAAATTGCTTTCTGCTTATTTTATTTTTTCCCATGATAATCCCGCCTCCTTACAAGAACCATATTAGCATATAACGCAGCGTGACGAGCAATATATCACGCTGCGTTATTTTTTTGAACCTTTTTTATTTTTGTTACGATATACAAGTGAAGGACATACTCCTTCACAAAGATATCTTTGGAAGGTACAAAGAAGCTGGAGACAATCATGACGAGACAAGAGTTGGCAAAATGCATTGATGCATACGGCAAGGATATTTATTCCTTTTGCAGGCATCTCGCCCCCGATGTACAGGACGCGGAGGAGCTGTATCAGGATACATGGCTGAAAGTGGTGGAAAAGCTGGAAATCATTGATGCCATGGGTAATGTGAAAAGCTACTGCCTCTCCGTTGCCTTAAAGCTTTGGAAAAACAAGAAGCGTAAGTTTGCATGGAGAAAACGCATTGCAGGCACGAGGGATTATCTGGACGAAGAGGGGAAGGAATATATTCCTGACGACAGAGCGGCTACGGAAGAGAAAATTTTGGAGAAGGAGAGGGATATGCTGGTGTGGAATGCCGTCAACACCCTGCCGGAAAAGATGAAAACGGTAGTGCTTCTGTACTATATGCAGGATTTGAATCTGGCGCAGATTGCGGAGACGGCGGACATACCGGTGGGAACCGTAAAAAGCCGTTTGTATCAGGCGAGGCAGCTTTTGAAAAAGAAATTGGAGGGTATTTTCAATGAAAAATGATTTGGATGAGCTTTTGCGATGTGTTCTTGCTCCCAAGGAGGAGCCCGGCGATATCTTAAACCGGAAAATCATGGAACAGGTAAAGGAGAAGGAAAATATGAAACAGAAAAAGTATAAAAAGGCTTCCGCAGCCGTGATTGCGGCAGCCCTTGTGGCAGCCAGCTCCATTACAGCATTTGCCGCATGGCAGTATTTGAGCGCGGAGGATGTGGCGGACAGATTAGGAGAGCAGGAAGTGGCGAAATCTTTTGTGGAACAGTCCGTAAATTCCGGTGAGGATACGGAAAACACACGGAGCGGTATAGTGGCGGAAAGTCAGAGCTGCGGCGGATATAAGGTGAGCATGCTGGGGCTTGTGTCCGGGGAGGATTTGTCCGAGGGGGCGCATGTTTCAAACGGTGAGATTCACAGCGACAGAAGTTACTGTGTGGTGATGATTGAGCGAGAGGATGGCACGGCAATCAATGCAGAAAAGGAAAACTATTTCGTGTCACCGTTAATCGAGGGTTTAAATCCCGATTGGTACAATATAGTAACCATGGCAGGAAATTACAGCGAGTTTGTGGAGGATGGCGTGCTTTACCGTCTGATAGAATGCGATAATATTTCTTATTTCGCAGACCGAAAGCTGTATATATGCGTTACGGACACTGCTTTTTACAATAATCTCTGCTATCACTACAATGAGGAGGATGGAAGCATTTCCCGAAACACGGAATATGAAGGCTTGAATGCGTTGTTTGAGCTGAAGCTGGATGCTTCTTTGGCAGACCCGGTTAAGGCGCAGGCGATGATTGATGAAATCGACGATAGACTTTCCGGAAAGAATGAAAATGAGGGAGATGAAATCGAAATGCCCCGGAAGACGAAAGAAGCCATGGAGTGGGCGGATAAACTGACATCGGAGAATATTGCGGAGTATTGCGTGAGGCTGGAACATACGGTGCAGACGGTAAGCATGGACAAAAACGGCAATTATGTCATACCGCCATATCATGCAGATAAGGAGGAAACCGATACTGAGGGAAGCAGCGGAGTATTTAGTTCAAAATACTATAATTTTGAGAATTATACAGTGGGTGTGCCGTATATTGACGGATACAGCTCAAGTGAAAACGGCATGGAGGATTTGGTGATTACGACTTTTACCTTAAATGAGGACGGCACCATGACCCATGCGGCATGGGTGCCAAAGGATGTCAGCCGTTATTTGCGGTAAGGGCAAAATGGGAGCGCATTGACAGCGCTCCCATTTTTTTGTATCATTAAGAGAAATTGCGACAGTGTAAATCAAGCGACGATTTTTGTTAATATTGTGGTATGGTACAGATAAAAAACAACAATTTTTCCCTTGCGCAAATCAGCGAATCGGGGCAGTGCTTCCGGATGAATGAGCTTAACGGCGGGCGGTATGGGCTGACAGCACACGGCAGGTATTTAGAGCTTATGCAGAAAGAGGATGTAATCTTTTTTGACTGCGCGGAAGAAGAATTTGAGCAGATATGGAAAGAATATTTTGATTTGAATACGGATTATGGGAAAATCATTGCTCTGGCGGATGATAAGGATTTGTATCTGCAAAAGGCGGCGGATTACGGTAAGGGCATCCGGATTTTAAAGCAGGATGCATGGGAGATGGTAATCAGCTTTATTATTTCACAGCAGAACAATATCAAGCGGATTCGCAGGTGCATTGATTTACTCTGCACAAGATACGGGGAAGAGCTGCATACAAAGGAGGGGCGGATTTATTATGCCTTTCCCACGCCGGAAAGTCTTGCGGCTGCTTCCTTGGAGGAATTATACGCCTGTAATCTGGGTTATCGGAGCCGTTATGTGAAGCAGAGCGCACAGAGCATTGCCACGGGTGAGGTGGATTTGGAAAAAGTCGGCGGCATGGAATATCCGCATTCTGTGGGAGAACTTAAAAAACTTTGCGGAGTGGGGGACAAGGTGGCGGACTGCATCAGCCTGTTCGGGCTGCACCAGTTAGAGGCGTTCCCGAAGGATGTACATATCAACAGAGTGCTTGAAAAACAATATCCGGACGGATTTCCCTTTGAAAAATATAAAGGATATGCAGGGGTGCTGCAGCAGTATCTGTTTTATTATGATTTAACGGTTTAGCCATGCGAGGGCGAACGCCTATTTTTTGCAAGCTCAATATTGCAATCATCCCATATTTATGATATTATTAATTTTACAGCTAAAAAAGTAAGGTGGAAATTTTTATGGCACAGTTGTGGGGCGGGAGATTTACCAAGGAAACCGACAGGTTAGTATATGATTTCAACGCATCCATCGGGTTTGATAAACGCCTTTTTTTACAGGATGTGGAGGGCAGCGTGGTCCATGCGGTCATGCTGGCAAAGCAGGGCATTCTCACAATGGAGGAGAAGAATGCCATTGTCAAAGGACTGACAGGCATCCGTGACGATGTGGAACAGGGCAGGCTTGCAATAGATGAGACTTATGAGGATATTCACAGCTTTGTCGAGGCGAAGCTGACAGAGAGAATCGGAGACGCCGGAAAGAAACTTCACACCGGCAGGAGCCGCAATGACCAAGTGGCATTGGACATGCGGCTTTACACCAGAATGCGGGTTGTGGAGACGGATGAATTATTAAAAGAATTACTTGCGGTTATTTTAGATACCATGGAACAGAATGTGGAAACCTATATGCCGGGCTTTACCCATTTGCAAAAGGCGCAGCCCGTTACTCTGGCACATCATTATGGGGCTTATTTTGAGATGTTTAAGAGGGACAGGCAGAGGCTGTCCGATATTTTCCACAGAATGAATTACTGTCCTTTGGGAGCGGGGGCGCTGGCAGGCACCACATATCCGTTAGACAGGAATTATACGGCGTCCATGTTAGGATTTGAGGGTCCTACGCTTAACAGCATGGATTCCGTTGCGGACAGGGATTATCTGATTGAATTTCTGGCGGCGCTTTCCACCATTATGATGCATTTGAGCCGTTTTTGTGAAGAAATCATCATTTGGAATTCCAACGAATATCGGTTTGTAGAGATAGACGATGCTTATTCCACGGGAAGCAGCATTATGCCTCAGAAAAAGAATCCGGATATCGCAGAGCTTGTAAGAGGGAAGACCGGGCGTGTATATGGCGCGTTAATGTCCTTGCTCACTACCATGAAGGGACTTCCTCTGGCGTATAATAAAGATATGCAGGAGGATAAGGAAGTGGCGTTTGACGCCATGGATACCGTAAAGGATTGTCTGATTCTGTTTACGGGAATGCTGGGCACTATGAAGTTTTGTAAGGAGAATATGGAGCGCAGCGCAGTAAACGGATTTGCCAATGCAACGGATGCCGCGGATTATCTGGTGGGAAAGGGCGTGCCTTTCAGGGATGCCCACGGCATTATCGGAAAACTGGTTCTTTATTGTATTGAAAAAGATACTTCCATTGATGCCTTAAGCCTTGAGGAGCTGCAGGCAATCAGCGATAAATTCGGACCGGATGTCTATGATGCCGTTTCCCTAAAGACCTGTGTGGAGAAACGGCTTACCGTGGGGGCGCCGGGACCGGAGGCAATGAAAAAGGTGATAGAGAAGCATAAGGAGTATCTGGCGCAGGAGAGCATGTTTCTTCCCGAAGCTTCGGGAATTGCCGGTGGGAGCGTTTGACTTTCGGAATGATTTGATTTACTATAAAAACAGTGTAAAAAACAGACAGTGAAAACTGTCGTAAGAGGAGAAAGCTATGAGCGAAAAATTAAAAGTCGGTATTTTAGGCGGAACAGGCATGGTAGGTCAGAGATTTATTGCGTTGCTTGAGAATCATCCCTGGTTTGAAGTGACCACCATTGCGGCAAGTCCCCGTTCTGCAGGAAAAACCTATGAGGAGGCTGTGGGTGGCAGATGGAAAATGGATACGCCTATGCCGGAAGCTGTCAAAAAGATTGTGGTTATGGATGTAACGGAAGTGGAGAAGGTTGCCGCTTCAGTTGACTTTGTGTTCAGCGCAGTTGACATGACGAAGGAAGAGATTAAGAAAATAGAAGAGGATTATGCAAAGACGGAAACTCCTGTGGTTTCCAACAACAGCGCCCACAGATGGACGCCGGATGTACCCATGGTGGTGCCGGAAATCAACCCGGAACATATGAAGGTCATTGAATTTCAGAAGAAACGGCTGGGCACCGAAAGGGGCTTTGTGGCGGTAAAGCCCAACTGTTCCATTCAGAGTTATGCGCCGGTTTTGACGGCGTGGAAGGAATTTGAGCCTGTGGAGGTAGTGGCTACCACTTATCAAGCGATTTCCGGAGCCGGAAAGACTTTTAAGGATTGGCCGGAGATGGAGGGCAATATTATCCCTTATATCGGCGGAGAGGAAGAGAAGAGCGAAAAGGAGCCCCTTCGTATCTGGGGCACCATTCAGGATGGCGTTATTGTTCCGGCTGTGTCTCCTGCCATCACCTGTCAGTGTATCCGCGTGCCCATACTGAACGGACATACGGCGGCGGTATTTGTGAAGTTTAAGAAGAAGCCCACAAAAGAGCAGTTGATCGAGAAGCTGCGCGCCTTTAAGGGGGCGCCTCAGGAATTGGGGCTTCCCAGCGCTCCGAAGCAGTTTATTCAATATCTGGAAGAGGAGAACAGGCCTCAGGTTTCTTTGGATGTGAATTATGAGCGGGGTATGGGTATCAGTGTAGGTCGCCTGAGGGAAGATACGGTATATGATTATAAGTTTGTAGGGCTTTCCCATAATACAGTCCGCGGCGCGGCAGGCGGTGCAATTCTCTGCGCAGAGCTGTTGAAGGCACAGGGGTATATCAGTGCAAAATGATGTGTGGGTTTTGCAAAGTCACAAAAAGCAGGGGTTATGCGCAGATAAGGGAATAAATGCCGCTTTAATCCGCGCGGAAATGAGGATTTTATATGGGTGAATTACACTATCAGCTTGACTTATTAAAAGCCATGAATCAAAAACTAAGTGTCAGGGAGCGTATGTACCGGCTTGTCTGTGACAATACTGCCAATGCGTTTTTGTACTATTCCTTTGACAAGGATGAGGTCATGACTCTGGGAAGGTGGCAGGATTTTTTTGATTTTGATGTAAAGAACGGCAAGGATTTGCCAAAGTTGTTTGATTCGGTGGATGAAACTTATGTCATTCCCCTGAGGGACGCTTTGTTTGTGGAAAAGACCATGCAGGAATCGGCCGCGGTAGAGTGCCATACCAAGGATAAAAAGGCGTGGCTGCGTTTTCAGGTACATATTGTTTATGATGAAAATAAGCGTCCCACGGATAAAATCGTCAGCATTGACAATATTACCCGGTTAAAGGTTCAGAACGAAGAGTTGTCCTATATGGCGTACTATGACGGAATCACAGGGCTTTACAACCGTAATAACTTTGTGCGTCTGTTGGGAGAATTTGTGCGTAGGGCTTCGGAGAAGGAAGATGTCGTAAGCGTCATGGTGATTGACATAGATGATTTTAAAAAAGTCAGCGACGGCATGGGGCTTGTGGTAGGGGACGAACTGATTCAGCAGTTCGGATGTTTTTTAAAGGAATTCAGCGATGAAAATGTAATCGTGTGCCGTATGGAAAGCGATGTTTTCTGTATTGCGGTGTATGCGCCTACAGGGGAGCACAGTGTGGAATACATCCAAAAGAAAATTCAGGAGCGCATTAGTGAGCCTTTCCGTCTGAGCAGCGGACAGAGTCTCAAGATTACGGTCAGCATCGGCATTGCACAGTATCCGGAGGCATCAAGCTCCGCTCTGGAACTGATTAACTGCGCGGAGATAGTAATGTTCCGCTGCAAGATGATGGGGAAAAATACGGTTCAATACTTTGATACCCCGATTCTGAAAGAATTTCTCCACAATATTGAAATTGAAAATAAGTTGAAAGAGGCGGTATTCCACAACAATTTCCTGCTTCATTTCCAGCCGCAGTATTATACGGACAGCAAGCGCCTTAGGGGAATGGAGGCATTGATTCGCTGGAGGGATAATGAGGACGGTATGATCAGTCCTGCCACTTTTATTCCCATAGCGGAGAAAAACGGCGCGATCATCCCCATCGGAAATTGGGTGGTGGAGCGCAGTATCGAACAATATGCAAGATGGAGCAGGCAGTTTGATATTCATTTTACCATGTCCATCAATATTTCCGCACTTCAATACAGTAAAAAAGATTTTGTGGACGGCATTCTTAAGATGATTCGCAAATATCGGGTAGAGCCCTCCGATATAGAGCTTGAGATTACGGAAAGCATACTGATTGATGACTTTGACGAAGTGTCCGATAAGTTAAAGCAGCTTAGGGAGTACGGAATCCGCATTTCACTGGATGATTTCGGGACGGGATTTTCTTCTTTGTCATATTTAAAGAAGCTGCCCATCGATACGCTAAAGATTGATAAGTCCTTTATCGACACGGTGCTTACGGATTCGGCTACCAGAATTATCACAGAGTCCATTATTAATATGGTGAGTATGCTGGGGCTGGAAACCATAGCCGAGGGCGTGGAGCAGGAAGAACAGCTGCGGTATCTGAGCAATATCGGCTGTGATGTGATACAGGGTTATCTGCTGGGCAAACCCCAGCCTTCGGAGGAAATAGAAAAGCTGCTTAAGGAAATGCAATGAGGTGGTTATGTTCGCAGGACATGATGATGAAATTCGCATGCTGAATCGCTATTTTGACGGCGTAGACAGTCAGATTTTGGTGGTATATGGTGCAAAAGGGGTGGGAAAAACCGAACTTTTGCAAGAATTTACTGCAAATAAGGAAAGTGTTTATTATGCGGCGAGAGCCTGTTCGGACAGGGAGCAGAGGTATCAGTGGGGCTGTGAGCTGAGAGAAGCGGGATATCAGCTTCCGGAGTATCCCGAATATCGGGATATCTTAGAGATTCTGCTGCCGGAACAGACACAAAAACAAATTCTGGCGCTGGATGAATTTCAGCATTTGATAAAGGGCGGAAGTCATTTTTTTGAAGAGTTGGTGCAGTTTTTGGAAAATCGCAGAATGAGCAGGCCTGTTATGACCGTGCTTTTGAGTTCCGCTCCGGGGTGGGTGGAAAACAGCATGGTAGACTGCATGGGAGGTCTTGCAACCTATCTTACGGGCTTCTTAAAACTGAAGGAGCTTTCTTTTCCTGCAATCAGGGAATTATTTCCGGAATATGGCATGAGGGATGCCATCTGCTGTTATTCGGTGCTGGGAGGCATACCGGGCTTCTGGAATAATTTTGACCAAAATATGTCGGCAAAGGAAAATATCATCCATAATATCATTTCTAAAGAGAGCCGTCTGTATAATGAGATGGCATATTATCTGGCGGAAGAACTGAGAGAGCCGGCGGTTTATAATACGATTCTTGCCGCTATAGCTGCAGGGCGGGGCAAGTTGAATGATATTTACCGGCACACAGGGTTTTCCAGGGCAAAAATCAGCGTATATCTGAAAAATCTGATGGAGCTTGATCTGGTGGAAAAAATTTATGCGGGGGTTTACCGCATTACGGTTCCCTATGTCAGATTCTATTTTCGTTTTCTGTTTCCCTTTCAGAGCTGTTTGGAACGGCTTTCACCGGAAGAATTTTATGAAAAGAAAATAGCGGAAGCTTTGGAAGCTTATATCGGAGAAAGCTATGGCATGATATGCAGGCAGATGACAGAAAAGGAACTGCAGGCAGGAAATCCTGCTATGGAGTGGATCGGCAAAAATTATACCTTGGATTTAGTCACCGTGGACGGCGACAACCAGCGGATGGTGGCGTCCTGTATTTATGACAGGGAGCTTACGGGCAAAGATTATAAGGAGCTTTTAAAGCAGGCAAAACGGGCAAAAGTGCGGGTTGACAGAGCTGTTTTATTTGGCGAGAGAGGGTTTGACAAGGAACTTTTGAGGCTGAATAAGCGTGGAAAAGTGGAACTCAGGCATTTGAACGAAATGTGAGAAGAATTTCTAAGGCGCTTGAAGTACAGCACCTAAGAAATTCTAAATCTCACATTGAAGAACGCAAAAACCGCGTTCTTCATGGATTGGGATTCTTCCAATCTGTATGGATTTAGTAATTGTTGATGTGAAGTATGAACGGAATGATTTAGTAATTGTTGGTGCCGCTAGAGCGGCATGTTTGAAAATGCGGGAAGTTAAAAAATCAGGACGGGACGGTATCTTGTGGGCAAGAGTTTATTTATAGCGGAGAAACCAAGCGTGGCAAGGGAGTTTGCCAATGCGCTGAAACTGAATATGAAGTCTAAGGACGGGTATCTGGAAGCGGATACGGCGATTGTGACCTGGTGCGTAGGGCATCTTGTGACGATGAGCTATCCGGAATGTTATGATGAAAAATATAAAAGATGGAGTTTTGACACCATCCCTTTTATTCCGGAAGAGTTTAAGTATGAAATTATCGGCAGTGCGCAAAAGCAGTACAAAATTGTAAGTTCTTTGCTGAACAGGGAGGATGTGTCCGATATTTATGTGTGTACCGACTCGGGACGGGAGGGGGAATACATATATCGTCTGGTGGAGCAGATGTCCGGCGTAAGACAGCGTTTTCCGCAAAAGAAAAGGAAGCGCGTGTGGATTGATTCCCAGACGGAGGAGGAAATCCTCCGGGGCATCAGGGATGCAAAGGATTTATCCGATTATGACAATCTTTCGGACGCCGCTTATCTGCGCGCCAAGGAAGATTATCTGATGGGCATTAATTTTTCCAGAGCGCTTACCTTAAAATACGGCGTTATCGTAAAAAATTATCTGAAACGGGATAAGGCGGTGATTTCCGTAGGTCGTGTCATGACCTGCGTTCTTGGCATGATTGTAAACAGGGAGCGGGAAATCCGCTCTTTTGTAAAAACGCCTTTTTATCGGGTGTTGGGAAATTTTAAATTGCAGGAGAAAGAATTTTCCGGAGAATGGAAAGCGGTGGAAGGTTCGAAATATTATGCGTCTCCCCTGCTTTATAAGGAAAACGGTTTTAAGGAAAAGGAAAGCGCCGAGCAGCTAATTGCTTATCTGACAAAGGAAGCGGCCGTACAGGATTCGCTGCAGCTTCCGGTGCGGGAACGGCCTCAAAACGCAGGAGAGGATGGAGGAACCGCGGCAGATGTGGCGGTGGAGAGCATCGAGCGCAAGAAAGAAAATAAAAATCCTCCGCTGCTTTATAATCTGGCGGAACTGCAGAACGACTGCTCCAAGCTTTTTAAAATCAGTCCCGACCAGACCCTTGCCATTGTGCAGGAACTGTATGAAAAGAAAATGGTGACATATCCCCGTACCGATGCCAGAGTGCTGTCTACCGCGGTGGCAAAGGAAATCCATAAAAATATTGCGGGGCTTAAGGGATATGGCATTGTAAGCGCTTTTGCGGCGGAAATCATACAGCAGGGCAGTTATAAAAATCTGGCTAAAACCCGCTATGTAAATGACAAGCAGATTACGGACCATTATGCGATTATCCCTACGGGGCAGGGACTTAATAATTTACGCTCCCTGTCCGCTGTGTCCGCAAAAGTGTATGAAGTGATTGTACGGCGCTTTTTGAGTATTTTTTATCCGGCGGCGGTATATCAGAAAATTTCGCTGTGTATCAATGTAAAGGGAGAAAAATTTTTTGCAAATTTTAGGGTGCTGGCAGATGAGGGATATTTGAAGGTGGCAGTGAATTCCTTTAAGAAAGACGGAAAGACGGCGGCGGAAAATGTTTCTGCGGAAGGAAAAACTGCGGCGAAGGAACGGGAAAATGCAGAGGATGCGGGCGAACAGGACGCATCGGAGGAAAAATGTGATGCGGAGTTTGTCAAGCTTTTAAGTAAATTGAAAAAAGGTGACAAGATATCCGTAGCCTGCGAAGAGGCAAAAAGCCCCTATGAAATCAAGGAGGGCGAAACTTCTCCGCCAAAGCGCTACACTTCAGGAAGCATTATCCTCACCATGGAAAATGCGGGGCAGTTCATTGAGGACGAGGAGCTTCGCGCACAGATTAAGGGAAGCGGCATCGGCACCAGCGCAACCCGCGCGGAAATCTTAAAAAAGCTTGTGAATATTGAGTATTTAGCTTTAAATAAAAAAACGCAGATTTTGACCCCGACACTTATGGGGGAGATGATTTATGATGTGGTGGGAAGCTCCATCAAACCTCTGCTTGACCCGGCGCTTACCGCAAGCTGGGAGAAGGGGCTTACCCTTGTGGCGGAGGGAAATATTACCTCGGATGAATATATGAAGAAGCTGGATGACTTTGTAACCAGGCGGACGAACATTGTAAAGCAGCTTAACAATCAGGGCGCGCTTTATGGGATGTTCCGGGCTGCAGAAGAAAACTATAAAAAGTGAAGAGTATATTTTCAGAGGAAAGGGAGCGGAAAGCAATGGAAAATATTAAAGTGAAAAATTTGTTTAATTTAAACGAAACCATAGCGGCAGGGCTGTTTGAGGAGGATTCTTACCCGTGGGAGGCGCTGCCCAGAATCCATGATTTTATTTTAGAATTGGGAAAGAGTCTTCCTGAGGATGTGTATGAGAAAAGGGGGGAGGACATCTGGGTGGCAAAGAGCGCCAAGGTGGCTCCCACAGCCTGTTTAAACGGTCCCCTCATTATTGATGAGGAAGCGGAAATAAGGCACTGCGCGTTTATCCGGGGCAATGCCATTGTGGGAAAAGGCGCTGTGGTAGGGAATTCCACGGAGCTTAAGAATGTGGTTTTATTTAACAGGGTTCAGGTGCCCCATTACAATTATGTGGGGGACAGCATTTTAGGCTTTGGGGCGCATATGGGCGCAGGCTCCATTACCTCCAATGTGAAGAGTGATAAGTCCTTGGTGGTGATAAAGGGTGAGAACATCCGTATAGAAACAGGGCTTAAGAAGATGGGGGCAATTTTGGGGGATCGCGTGGAAGTGGGATGTAACAGTGTGTTAAATCCCGGAACCGTTATTGGCAGGGAGAGCACTATTTATCCTACATCCTGCGTGAGGGGAGTCATTCCCGGAGGCCATATTTTTAAGGATAAGGACAATATTGTTGCAGAGATGGAATTTTGGCCATGTCCTGAAGGCAGATATCAATAATTTATAACAAAGCAAAGGATGTTTCGTGGTCTTTGACAGGAGTTTGCTGTCGGCAGTCCGGGGAAGCGTATTACAACTTAGGTCACAGCGTATTATAATTTAGGGTCACAGATGATTGACGAAACTTGAAAAATGATGTATATTAAACACTATGGTGTGCGTTTTTCAATTATAAAAAACAAACTGCCACCATAAGGAGGAAATATCATGAAAAAGAAATTATTATCTGTACTGCTCATCGGAGCAATGGCGGCATCCATGCTGGCAGGCTGCGGTGACAACAAAAGCGCCGGCAAGGGAGACAAGACCTATAATATAGGTATCTGCCAATTGGTGGAACATCCCGCTTTGGATGCAGCTACCGAAGGGTTTCAGGATGCATTGAAGGATAAGCTTGGCGACAAGGTTACATTTGATGTGCAGAATGCGCAGAATGAGCAGCCTGTGTGTGCAACCATCTGCAACGGATTTGTGTCTGACAAGGTAGATTTAATCCTTGCAAACGCAACTTCTCCGCTTCAGAGCGCAGCATCAGCCACAACACAGATTCCCATTTTGGGAACATCCGTAACCGACTATGCAACCGCTCTGGAAATTAAGGACTGGAAGGGTTCTACAGGCAGGAATATCTCCGGAACTTCTGATTTGGCGCCCATTGCCGAGCAGGAGGATATGCTTTTGGAACTGTTTCCGGATGTAAAACAGGTAGGACTTTTGTATTGTACCGCAGAGCCTAATTCTTTGTATCAGGTTCAGCTTTTCGGCGAGGCGCTTAAGGCGGACGGTATCGCTTACAAAGAGTATGGAATTGCAGACAGCAACGAGGTTCAGTCTGTTGTAACGGCAGCTATTGTGGATTGTGATGTTTTGTACATACCTACGGACAACACCTTGGCTTCCTGCACGGAGACTGTTTACAATATTGTAAATCCTGCAAAGGTTCCTGTAATCGCAGGGGAGGAAGGTATCTGCGGCGGCACTGCGGACAACAAGGGCTGCGGCGTTGCAACCTTATCCATCAGCTATTATGATATCGGCTATACCACAGGCGAGATGGCTTATGAGATTCTGGTAGAGGGCAAGGATATCAGCACTATGGATGTACGCTTTGCGCCCAATGTTACCAAGAAATACAATGTTCAGGCATGTAAGGATTTGGGAATCACGGTTCCTGATGATTATGTTGCAATTGAGTAAGGATTTTGCGTAATAAATATGCACAGGATTCCCTGTGGAAATTGTGAAATAAGAAAATGACGATAGGGATGGCGTAATATTACGGTATCCCTATCTGAGATTTCAAGCAAGGAATAGAAAGCAACGAGGAGGAAAGAAAATGGAATACTTGATGTCTTTGAATCCTGTTTCCTTATTCAGGTCATTGCCGGGCTCCATTGCACAGGGCATGGTCTGGGGTGTTATGGCATTGGGGGTTTACATCACATTCCGGCTGCTGGATTTTGCTGATTTGACCGTGGATGGTTCCCTTGCAACCGGCGCAGCGGTTTGTGTCATGCTGATCCGCGGTGGAATGTCCCCTGTTTTGTCCCTGTTTGTGGCATTTCTGGTAGGAATGTTAGCAGGGCTTGCAACCGGACTTTTGAATACGCTGCTTGGCATTCCGGGGATTCTGGCGAGTATATTGACTCAGATTTCCTTATACTCCATCAACTTAAATATCATGGGAAAATCAAACCAGCCTGTCAGCACGAGTAATCATACATTAGTGGTTTCGCTGCTGTATGTGAATGAAAGCGCTGAGAGCAGGGCAAAGTTTTTCGGAGGAATGGTTCTCTTTCTGATAGTTCTGGTAGCCATTCTGTATTGGTATTTCGGCACGGAACAGGGTCATGCCATCCGCGCAACGGGCTGCAACGGAAATATGGCAAGAGCGCAGGGCATTAACACCGATTTTATCAAAGTACTGGCACTGATGATTTCTAACGGTCTGGTGGGATTATGCGGCGGTATGTATGCGCAGTTTCAGGGCGCGGCGGATGTGAATATGGGACGCGGCGCCATCGTCATCGGTCTGGCAGCGGTCATCATCGGCGAGGTGCTGTTCGGCAAGTTTGCCAGCAAAAGAAAGTTGGCGTTTGCATTTACCCTGATAGCGGTGATTTTGGGGGCAGTCATTTATTACATGGTATATCAGTTTGTATTGTGGCTGAAAATGCCATCCGAAGACATGAAGCTATTTTCTGCAATCGTAGTTGCTATCTTTTTAGCCATTCCTTATCTGAAGGAAAAGCGCAGTATCAAGAAAGGGGTGGCATCGAAATGATGACATACACATTGGAAATCAAAGATGTGCATAAAGTGTTTAACCGCGGCACTATCAATGAAAAGGTGGCGCTTGACGGCGTGAACCTGACCTTAAATCCCGGTGATTTTGTGACGATCATCGGCGGAAACGGCGCGGGCAAATCCACTACCTTGAATGCCATTGCGGGAGTATGGCCCGTTGATTCCGGAAAAATCATCATTGAAGAAAAAGATATCACAGGGCTGCCGGAGCATAAGAGGGCGAAATATCTGGGGCGTGTGTTTCAGGATCCTATGACGGGCACTGCTGCAACCATGGATATCGAGGAAAATATGGCAATCGCTTACAGGAGAGGAAAGAGAAGGACCCTGCGCTGGGGCGTATCCAAAGCAGAGCGGAAGATGTTCCGCGAAAAGCTGGCGTCCTTAAATTTAGGTCTGGAAGATCGGATGACCAGCAAGGTAGGGCTTCTCTCCGGCGGACAGAGGCAGGCGATTACCCTTTTGATGGCATCCCTGCAGCAGCCCAAGCTGCTTTTGCTGGATGAGCACACAGCGGCGCTAGACCCCAAGACCGCGGCAAAAGTTTTGGAAATCAGCGATAAAATCATATCGGAGAACCATTTGACGGCTATGATGGTTACGCATAATATGCGAGATGCCATAGCCCATGGGAACCGTTTGATCATGATGAACGAAGGCCGTATCATTTATGATGTGGCAGGAGAAGAAAAGAAGAACCTCCATGTAAAGGATCTGCTTGCCAAGTTTGAGGAGGTGAGCGGCAGCGAGTTTGCCAATGACAGGATGATTCTGGCTTAACAGTTATATTTATTACAAATTTTAACAAATACCCCTAGATTTTTTATCTCAAATGTGAGAAAATGTACACAATGGTTATGATATTATTTTTATAATATTATAAGTGATAGAATTGAAAGGAGATTTCGCATGATTTATTCAAAGGAAGTTGAAGAAATGTGTCCTGTAGCTCAGGGCGTACATCATGGCTGTGCCCCCATTCCGGAAGAAGCAAAATGGGTTCAGGTCAAGAAAGTGGAAGATATTTCCGGTCTGACACACGGCGTGGGCTGGTGCGCACCTCAGCAGGGTGCCTGCAAGCTGACCCTGAATGTAAAAGAGGGCATTATTCAGGAGGCATTGGTTGAGACGATCGGCTGCTCCGGTATGACCCATTCCGCAGCTATGGCATCGGAAATTTTACCGGGATTGACTGTGATGGAGGCTCTGAATACCGATTTGGTATGTGATGCCATCAATACCGCAATGAGAGAGCTGTTCCTTCAGATTGTATACGGACGCACCCAGAGCGCATTTTCGGAAGAAGGTCTTCCTGTCGGCGCTGGTCTGGAAGACTTGGGCAAGGGCTTGAGAAGTCAGGTCGGCACTATGTACGGCACATTAAAGAAGGGTCCCCGTTATCTGGAGATGGCGGAAGGCTATGTGACAGGCATTGCCCTTGACAAGGATGATCAGATTATCGGTTATGAATTTGTAAGTCTCGGAAAAATGACTGACTTTATCAAAAAAGGCGATGATCCTAACACTGCATGGGAGAAGGCAAAGGGCAGATATGGTCGTGTAGATGATGCAGTGAAGATTATTGACCCCAGAAAAGAATGAGGATAGAGGAGGACAAGGAAATGGCTTTATTTGAATCATATGAAAGACGTATTGATAAAATTAATGCTGTG
>JAMPEY010000015.1 GCA_023664665.1 Lachnoclostridium sp. | reverse complement strand
ATGCCGTCGAAAATAAAATGCGTTTTCCGTCTACCATAAAGTGCCGCGTTACAGTGGATATCCTGCGCACTTGCCCGCTCGGATTGCGGGACCTCATTCTGCAGGGAATGGGTACCGGCGCCGGCTGAATAAGCTGTCAGCGCCCTTTCACTTTCCCCATATCCCCAGCTTGTATCTCCTGCCTGCAGCGCATCACAGATTTCCCGGTAGGCATCTGAATTTGTGGTGTTATGATACTTCGCATACAGAGCCAGCATTCCGCCGTGTTCATCACAGTAATTGCATCTCCAGACATTTTTTGTAAAATTGACATTCATCTTTCCCCGGCAGTCCCCGCAGAACGGGCAGTCTGTATAAACACTGCCCGCCTGCCGGCGCCGTATCCTTAAATGCAGCAATTCCACCACATCCATGATCCCAAATGGAAAATCCTGTGGATATGAGGCCACTGCCAGCACCTCCTTCCCCTGCCATATTCAGGATCTCTCCCATCAGCCTGCTTTTTTTGCCTCAAGGGAATCCAGCATGATCTTTGCTGCAGCCCGGAGGATGTTGTTATCCCCCTTATAGCCTCCGTAAACATAGTATTTTAAGCTGGGCGGGCGGCGGTCTGCCACCTCGGCCATTGTCCAGCCTTTGCAGGCGCCTACATCAACCACGACTTTCTGTGCCTCCTCAAATGTCATGCGGCTCAGGATTTCCTCTACAGGCGTATCCGGCATATAGCCTGACTCCGCCGCCTGTTCCTGAACATCCTCTTTTACAGGCAGATTCTCCGCTGTTACCGGCAGGCTTTCTTCGAAAGGCTTTACGGTTACGGATGCAGGCTGTTCCCCTATGGGCAGCCGGGTTTCTTCCGGCATGACCGGCAGATGTTCTTCTGCGGGCTGTTGTACCGCCGTAGCTGCTGCCTGCGGCATCTGCACTACATTCTGTGTCATGGCTGCCTGTGGTGTCGGCTGCTGTGCCGGCTGTTTTACCGTCTGAACCGCCGCCTGTATAACAGGTGCGGGCTGTGGCTGTGTTACTCTCTGCTGGACTGCTGCCTGAGACACGGGCTTCTGTATCGGCTGGGCTGCTCTCTGGGCTGTCGCTGCCTGTGATACCGCCTGCGGATTAGGCTGGACCGTTCTTTGTACTGCTGCCGCCTGTGATGACGGCTGCGGATTAGGCTGAACCGTTTTCTGTACTGTGACCTGCTGTGTTGGCTGGACTGCTTTCTGCTGTACTGCCGCTGCCTGTGATACAAGCTGCTGTGTCGGCTGCTGTACCTGTTGTACCGTTTTCTGCTGTACTGTCGCTGTCTGCGATACAGGCTGTTGTGTCGGCTGAACCGTTCTTTGCACTGCCGCTGTCTGTGGTATCGGCTGCTGTGTCGGCTGAACCGCTTTCGGCTGAGCCGCTGCCGCTTGCGGTATGGTCTGCGCTTTCGGCGGCTCTGCTTTCTGTGCCGCCTGCACATTAGGCTGCATCACTCTCTGCTGGGCAACAGGCTGCTGTACCTGTCCGGAGATCTGAACCGGAACTGCCTGTGAAACATCAGGCATCCCAGCCTGTTCTTTCGATACGGGAACCTCACTTCCATACGGTTCCTTCATTCCAAGCCCGGTCAGATCCGCAAACTGAATGCCAAACCCTGCATTGTTCAATGCCACCGCCAGGGCTGCATCCTGCGCATCCCTGATATAGTCGCCGCTTTTTGCCTCCTCTGCCGTACACTGCGCAATATAATTACTGAAGGGCTCCTCGTCGCTCCGGTCCATATAGACCTGCGCCTCGAAAATGGCAATCTGCTCTGTGATACGGAGGGACTTTAACTTCATCCTCCCGTTAGGCCGCGCCATGCGGAACCATGCTTTCATATACCGCAGATCAAGCCTCCATACTTTCTCCCTGGTATCCTCGGATACTGCCATGCGCAGGAAATTCAAAGGCTCAAAACCCGGAACCCTGTTCATTGCTGCCGCCGCAGGCACACTCTGATACATACACTGACTCTGATTTTTGTTTTCGCTCATATTGATAATCTCCTCTCGTTAAAATAAATAAGAGATACGAAGTGCTTTTTCTGCACCCAGCATCCCATTTTTAACCTGCATTCTTTAATTTGTTCTCCGACAGGACCGGTACCGGCATATCCGCCTTTTTGGAAAACGCCTTGTGGTACATACAGATACGCTCCCCAAGCCTGGTATTTCTCCGGCTGATCTCATTTCGGTGGATTGCCGCAAAGAGCACGGATTTTTCACCCACCAGTATGACTTTCCTTTTTGCCCTGGTAATGCCTGTGTAGAGCAGATTCCGGTACATCATAATCAGATGCGCCTTAACCAATGGCATCAGCACAACCTCATATTCGGAACCCATCGCCTTATGGATGGTTGCGGCATAAGCAAGGTCCAGGTTCACCATATCCTCCATGCCGTACTCCATCTTCCGGTTTTCCCCGAAATCCATGCCGATCCGCCTGCCCTCCGGCGTATCCCTGATATAACTGATAAATCCCAGATCGCCGTTGGATACCTTGTCCGTGTTCTTGGTCTGCATGATGCGGTCCCCGACACGGAAGGTCTTTGCTCCCAGATGGATCTCATCCTCCGTTGACTGGAACGGGTTGACGACTTCCCTGATGCAGGCATTCAGCTTGTCGGCGGAAACAGCGCCTTCTTCCCGGAAAGGGGAGAGGATCTGCACATTTTCAATCCCGTTCTCTGAAATTTCCCTGCAGTACTGCTCAATGATAACATCTGCCACTTCTTCCTGTGACTGACCGGGCAGGAATGTAAAATCATTCCCGTAATACAGCTTGGTATTTCCCGCATTGATAAACTTTGCATTATAGGCGATCAGACTGTCTTTTGACTGGCGGAAAATTTCATCCAATACTGTGACAGGTATCAGCCCGCATTGGATCAGATCCTTAAATACATTCCCTGCGCCTATGCTGGGGAGCTGATCCGCATCCCCTACCAGCACAATTTTGCAGCCGCCCTTTACTTTCGTAAAGAACTGCTTTGCCAGCCACATATCCACCATGGAAAACTCGTCTACGATCACTAAGTCTGCAGAAAGGCTTCCGCCTGCATTTGTGTTCTGCCCGGTATCTTCCTCCCCGCTGAACAGCCCTAGCCCGCTGTGCATGGTCTTTGCATCCTGAAACCCTGTGCTTTCCGCCATACGGCGGCTTGCCCTTCCGGTAGGCGCCATCAGCATGATCCCGTTTTTTGGGTAAAGTATGCGGTACACCTCCAGGATGGTTTTCAGGACTGTGGTTTTACCTGTTCCGGGGGAACCGGTGATGATGGACAGGTTGTGGCAGAATGCCTCCCTGACCGCTGCCTCCTGTTTCCCGGAAAGCGATATCCCAAGCTGTTTTTTTACCTTCTCCAGCACTGTGCTGATATTTTCCGTTGCAGGCTGTTCCAACAGGCGCATGGCAATCTGCCTTGCCGTTTCGTCCTCCTGCTCGAATACTGCCGGCTTGTAAATGTCATCCTTTGCGCATACGATCGCGCCTTTCAGGATCATATCCTGTATTTCTTCTTCCACTTCCTCTTTTTTTACCCGGAGTTCCGGCACAGGGACTTTATCATTCAGCAGCTTCACTGCGCTGGCGGACAGGTTCTCCCTTTCCATGAACAGGTGCCCCTGTTTCCCCCTGGCATCATCCAGTGTGCAGTAAACCGCCCCTCTGATACGCATGGGGTCATGGAGGTCGCTGTTGGTCTTGCGGACGATGGCATCCACCCGCTTAAACCCGAAACCTGACATCTGGCACAATTCAAACGGACTTTTCCGTAAAATCTCCAGACTTGATGGCCCGAAATGCTGGTATATCTTTAACGCTGTCTTGGGTGTCAGCTTAAACGGCGCAAGCAGAGCCATCAGGTCCTTCAGCATACGGTTTTCTGCGTATGAAGTTTTAATATCCTCCAGCCTGTTCTCCGTAATGCCCCTTATTTCCAGCAGCTTTTCCGGATGCCGCTCCAGAATATCCAGCGTGTCTGTTCCAAAACGCGCCACGATCTCTGCGGCTGTTTTTTCGCCTATCCCTTTGATCAGCCCGGAACTGAGGTAGCTCAGCACACCGTCTCTGGTTTTGGGAACAATCTCATTCCACTGCTCCACCTGCATCTGGTATCCGTATTTTCCGTTGACCCATTCGCCCTCCAGCTCCAGTTCCACTGCATCTGTCCTGGGAAGGTCATAGCCAACCACCGTAAACCGGATCAGGTGGTCCGGATATCTTCTGGTGGAACGCGCCTCCGCCGGGATGCTCTGGTCCGCAGTCTTGATGCGGAACACACAGTAATGGCTTGCCGGGTTATAAAATATAGTATCGTCATAAGTACCTATACAACTGCTCATCTTTTTTTCCTTTCCGTCAGGCTGCCGGGGCGGCGCTGACCTTTACTTGAAATCTGCGGTATTCTGAAATCGTGACAAACTCCTCATATAATTCCGGATATTGGAGTTTCAGGCGGAAAAGGTTATCCTTTTCTATGATGGGTTTCCGGACCGGGTTATAGGTGATCGTATAACTGGCGCTGCCAACCTCGCAGACCGCCGTACACCTCTGCCCCATTTCCGCAACCAGCATCGCCTTCAGCCGTTCCATTTCCTTCTGCAGCTTTTTCAGCTGCGTTTCGGAAGTTTCCTTTTCTTTCTGCAGCTCCATGTACCGCGATAACACGGCTGCCGTGCTGTTGTCCATGGTAATCTTTTCAGCGCTTTCATCTGCCTTTCCTGTATACTGGCGCACGCTTTTCAGGATCAGGTCGCCGTCCTCCGTATAAGGCGGCGGCATTTTCTTCATCACATGGTTGTCCCAGAACTCCGTTTCCAGAAAAATCATTTCTTCCTCATAGTCAGGATCCCTTTTGATCTCCCGGATGATAACCTCGTCCTCGCTGTTCCCATACAGGCAGCAGAAAAACACCCTGTCCAGATTTGTCACAGCCATGTACTGCCTGCCCTGGCATTCATAATAGACGGGGACACTCTCCTGCCCGTTCTTCCACCAGTTATCCCTGGCATTGTAATTTGTGGTCTTGATCTCCAGAATGGCAATGCTGCCGTCCGGGAGCTGCACAAAATAATCCACATCTGCCAGCATGAACGGATACTGCGGGTGGTAGAACATCTTCTTGACCTTAAAGACTTCATAACCTGTCTTTTTTGCAAAGATGCGTGAGACCAGCTCCTCCAGAAGATTTCCCATCTCCATGGCAACCCAGTTGCTCTCGTCCGGTTCCAGCGGTGCGATCTTCAGCTTGTCATAATAAAGATCCCTGGCAGTCCAAAAAGGCGATATGCCCATAAGCGCCGCCACATCACTGCCGCCGATTCCCCTGCGCCTGAACTCCAGCCACTCCTCCCTTGACAGGTCGGAAGTATCCGTCAGGACATAGGGGGAAATATCCCTCTGTAACTGATTTGCAGCAGACATCCATCATGCCCCCTTTCTCACCCTCTGGTGGTTGAACACGGGCCTGACGACTGTTCCCCGGCTGAAATTCTTCCGGTATTCTGCGCCTGTTTCCACGGCATAATGCCTGTGGGGAGTCTTTCCCCGCATCCGGCAGCCCCTGCTGCCCTTTCTGTTCTTTGCATTCATACACTTTATCTGCCTTTCCTTTTTTGTTTTATCCTCAAAGCCTTGCGGCATTTGGGCTGCTTTATGGAACAAAAAAAGCGGGAATGGTTTCCGCATAACTGCTGCCCATACTTTTTGTATGAGCCGGAATCATTCTCGCTCTCGCTGATAATTGGGATCTCTCCCTGAATAAAAAAAGCCAGTAATCCTGTCCGCACCTAGGCATAGGGATATTACTGACACAATACTGCAAACTTAACCGCGTGTGCAATGCAGAGCCTTCTCCGCATACAGATCCACTGTATTGCCCTGACGGGCGGCGCACAAAAATCAATTACAATGCAAGTCTATCACAAGATATGGTATAAGTCAATCTTTATGCACAATATTTTGTATGTAACAATTTTTTTAATATTTTCTGCCGCCTTGCAGAATAAATGAAATCTGCTCCCTCTTTATATATCGTATTGCTTTATTGCAGGCTGCCTCATATACAGGACAGCCTTCCGCTCCTTGACAATTTCATAAAGCAATCCGGGGGTTATACAGGTGCAGACGGATAGCTGGCATGGATGCCCGCCCTCTGCTTAATTGCCGTACAACGGCAGCCTGGCAATACGCGGCAAAGCTGGCGCAGGAAAAGACCCGGAGTTGTGCAATAAACCAAACACTTTAATTATTTGCTAATTGCAGTTGAAAGTTCCCCTGTCCGATTCGTATATATTATATGGAGAGAATTTACAGGGACTACGCTGATCCCGCTTCAACTGCAAGGAAAGGAGAAGATATGGCAGTTGAAGACACTAACTTACAGATACAGGCCGGTTCTGAGAAGAGGACTTATTCCGTACAGGAAATTGCGGACATCCTTCAGATCAGCCGCAGCATGGCGTATACCCTCTGCAGGCAGTCGCTCTTTAAGACTGTGAAGGTCGGGAAATATGTCAGGATATCCAAGCCCTCCTTTGACGACTGGCTTGACAGGAAAGATTAAAAGGAGGATCAGTATGGCTTCAATCGTAAAACGGGGTAAATCATATTCCGTGGTTTACTACAAGAAAACAGAAAAAGGAAAGAAAAGTGAACAGGTCTGGGAATCCGGGCTGAGCTACACCGCAGCACGGACCAGGAAAGCGCAGATCGAGCATGAGCTGGCACAGGAGTTAAAGAATTCATCCCCACGCCCCGACAATGAAAGCACCCTTTCTTCCATGACCGTCAGCGAATTTTTATATGAATTTGTTGAGAAATATGGTGAGAAACGGTGGGGCGCATCTTCCTATGTCGCCAACCTCGGCCTGATAGAGAATTACATACACCCTTATTTTGGTGAGAATAAGCTGCGCTCTGTCAAGGTCAAGACCGTGGATGACTATTACCATTTCCTGGAGACAGAGGCGGAACCGGCTACCAATATGGGAAGGCCCACAAGGGACCATGTTTCCGCATCCACCATCCATGACATCCACAAGCTGCTGCGCTGCGCTTTTAACCTTGCCGTCCGCTGGGAGTACATCAATAAGAACCCCTTCCTATACGCCACGCTCCCTGAACACAAGGAAAAAGAGCGTGAGACCTTATCCCCTGAACAGGTGCTGAAGGTGCTGGATTTTACCTGCAGGCCGGACAACTATGATTATTTTATGATCCACTGTGCGGTGCTCATCGCCATCGGCTGCACATTCCGGGGAGGTGAGATTGCAGGGCTGCAGTGGGACAGGGTTGACTTTGAGAAGAAAACCTTCTGCATGGACAGGGTGATCGACCGCATCAGCAAGGACAGCATCAGGAAATTGTCCAAGCTGGACATCCTCTATCAGTTCCCTAACCTCTTCCCCGGCACCAGGACGGTCATTGTCCTGAAACAGCCGAAGACAAGGGGGAGTGTCCGGGATGTGGAGGTCCCGTCTTCCGTCATGGATGCACTGGCTGTCCTGAAACGGATACAGGAGCAGATGAAAGCAGACTTAGGATCGGACGGCTACATGGATTATAACCTTGTGATCTGCCAGGCAAACGGGCGCCCCCTTATGACGGAGCACCTGAATAAGCGGTTTAAGGAAGTCTTACGGGAGATTGACGATCCAGACATCAATCCGGAAGAAATTGTTTTCCACAGCCTCCGGCATACCAGCGCCTCCACCAAGCTGACACTTTCCAACGGGGATTACAACTCCGTAAAGCACGCCGGTGGGTGGGCCAACCTCGAAATGCTGACAAGGCGGTACGGCTCCCACTCCTTTGAGAGTGACAGGGAGCGCCTGGCACAGAAGATGGATGATTTCCTGACTGCCAAGCCGGGGACCGCGCCCCAACAGGCGCCGCCCCTGCCTTCAGATGCCGAGGAGGCACTCAAGGCGTTGGCGCAGACGAACCCGGAGCTGCTAATCAAAATCGCACAGTCTGTCCAGTCTGCTAATATGACATAATCCTTATTAGCAGAAAAAAATGCAGGTTAAAAAATCGTATTAGCAAAAGGGATTAGCAAAATTGAAAAAAACAGCAGGATTTTTAAAAAATATTAGCAGATTTTTGCTAATGGGCAGGGAAACGCAGAATCCAAAATGGCTTGCCATACATTTTCTGCATTAGCAAGCCATTTTCCGCGAAACCCGCTATTTATCAGGGTTTCAGAGCGTCCCAGAGAGGATTCGAACCTCCGACACCCGCCTTAGGAGGGCGGTGCTCTATCCTGCTGAGCTACTGAGACACGATATTGAGTTATGAAAGTTCCCTCATAAAATTAGAATGGTTTAAGTCCGCTTAGGAGGCGGCTGCACTATCCACTGTGCTACACCAACATATCATATATGAAAAATCTGCATCTGCAAATCCTTCCGCTATTTTTTGTGCTTTTCTTCCAAAAAACACTTAGATTTATACCTAATCCATCATTCGCCCGGGAAGTTAATCAAGCCCTGCAGCCAGATGACGCCTTTAAAACGACGGCCGATTTGTGGTTCCCCGAATAAGTCTATTATATTAATAGAAATGTCAAATGTCAATTCATTACAGCAAATTGTCAGCACATAAATTTTTTCACCGGTAATCTGGTTTGTCGCCATGCGCATAGCCACTATTTCGCCCAGCACGGAGTATTGGTCGCATTCCACGCCATAAGGCATAAAGTAAGTATCCACCAGACTGAAAACATCTTCCTTCTGAATCCGGCGGGAAACGGTGGTATATATGTCCATATCTTCCAAAGTTAAGGTTTCAATCGCCTCCTCATCCCCTTTCCGGGCGGCAGCCAGCAGGCTGTTACGGTTGGCGGAATCCCTTTGTACCTTAAGCTTCTGCTCTTCATCCTTCATAATGGGCATCATGATAGTACCGCTTATGGACAGACCGGAAAGTGTAAGAGTGGTTCCCCGTATAGGCAGCTTTCCTGCTGCCTGCGCTTTCACATAAGGAATCATATTACGCAAATAAAAAATCAGGGAAATACCAACCTTTAAATCATCACAAACCCCCGCATAAGAATCCTTGGCGGCATGGCGTTCCACAGACACATCCTCGCAACTGGTGATGCCGCTGCCTGCAAGATACGGATAATAATAGTCATAAGTAAATTTATCGCTGTCATCAAATTCACCGCAGACTGCAATTCCCATTCCATCGGCAAAATTTTTACAAAATTCTCCCAGCATCACTTGTTCCTGATTCATGGTGTAATTGCGCTTGTCGGCATTTAAGACCACATCTGTCAACAACTCTTTTAACTTTTTTCGGTCAGTAAGGGTACTGAAACCGATAGCCCGCAGATATTTGTGCAAAAATCTCACCTTCTTTCCTGCAATAAATCATCGCCTAGTCACTATTATATGACACTTTAATTGATATCGCTTCCCTTGGGCAGAATCTTCTCCTTTCCGCCCATATAAGGGCGAAGGGCCTCCGGGATATTGATGCTGCCGTCCTCGTTCACATTATTTTCCAAAAACGCAATGAGCGCTCTGGGGCTTGCCAGCACGGTATTATTTAATGTATGCACATAGTATGTCCCATTTTCGCCTTTGGTACGAATACCGAGACGCCTTGCCTGCGCATCCCCCAAAGTAGAGCAGGAACCCACCTCAAAATATTTTTTCTGTCTGGGACTCCATGCCTCCACATCACAGGACTTCACTTTCAAATCCGCCAAGTCGCCGCTGCAGCACTCCAAAGTGCGGACGGGAACATCCAGACTTCGGAAAAATTCTACCGTAAAAGCCCACATCTTATTATACCACTCCATGGAATCTTCGGGCTTGCACAATACTACCATCTCCTGTTTTTCAAACTGGTGTACGCGGTATACTCCTCTTTCCTCCATACCGTGAGAGCCGACTTCCTTTCTGAAGCAGGGTGAATAAGAAGTCATAGTAATGGGAAGGCTGTCCTCATTTACAATCTGGCCCTTAAATTTTCCGATCATGGAATGTTCCGATGTACCAATCAAGTATAAGTCCTCGCCTTCTATTTTATACATCATGGCTTCCATCTCGGCAAAACTCATAACGCCGTTTACCACGCTGCTGCGAATCATAAAAGGAGGAATGCAGTAAGTAAATCCCTTGTCAATCATAAAATCTCTGGCATAACTGATCATGGCCGAATGGATTCTTGCCGCATCACCCATCAGGTAATAAAAACCGTTGCCGCTGGTGCGTCCTGCGCTCTCCTTATCCAGACCGCTTATGCTGTCAAGTATATCCGCATGATAAGGCACCTCAAAAGCAGGAATCTTCGGTTCGCCGAATTTCTCAATTTCCACATTCTCACTGTCATCCTTGCCTATGGGTACGGAAGGGTCGATGATATTGGGAATCACCATCATAATTTTGGTAATCTTCTCCTGAAGCTGCGGTTCTAACTCTTCCAGCTCCGCAAGTCTCTTTGCGCCTGCTTCTACCTCTGCTTTCTTTGCTTCCGCCTCCGCTTTTTTGGTTTCCGCCTCCGCTGTATTTCCGGCAGCTTCCGCTTTCTTAATCTGTCCCATCAGTCCGCCGATTTCCTTGGAAATGCGGTTTCTGGATGCGCGAAGGTCATCCGCCTCCTGCTTCACCTTCCTGCTCTCCGCATCCAGAGCGATTACTTCATCCACCATGGGAAGCTTGGACTCCTGAAATTTCTTCCGAATATTTTCTTTTACTACCTCAGGATTCTCCCTTAAAAATTTAATGTCTATCATGATATCCTCCATTTCTGCCATGCATAAGCTGCATGTTGATTTGATTTACATATCTAACCCATATTTTTTATCAAGCTGCGCTAGAACATCGTCTGTTGTCACCTCGCCCAATTTTTCCCTGTCCGCCAAATCCAAGAGCTCCTCCGACGGTTCCAGACCATCCATTTTTATCATCGCCAATGCGTAGTTCCATGCTTCGTCTTTGCCTGCTGCCATATAATAACCTTCTCCTTTCTTTGCCCATAAGTTTACTTCTCCCTTTTCCGAAAAGTATTCCTAATTATCTTCTTTATAAACCTAATAAATTATCAAAGCTGGTGCGCCCAGTCAATTCCCGGATAAAGTTCTCCTGTCCGAATAAAATATTCTACTGCCTTTATACCGGCTTCCATATCCGTAATGGCTTCCATTTTTGGAACAGGAGACTGCCCGCCGCTTTCAAGTGCTGTCCAAACGCTTCTATCGGAATAATTGAATTTCTTTATCTGTTCAGCAGTATCGGCATAAGCTGCATTGTATGTATAATAATTTTGCCATTTACCATTGCAATCAAAGGAGCAGCCAATAGACAGCCATTCCCCGTCTGAGAGCACTTCCATAAAGTCACATTCTCCATCAGGGTCTAAAGACAGATAAATACTAATTCCATGAGAAATTTCCGCCAAGATTTCAGCAATTAGTTTTGATGTAATCTGGGGTTCATCGTATGTATCACCATAGGGATAATATTCGATATGCTTAACTGCAACCGCATTTGTGTCAAATGCTGGTATTATCTCTTGCTTTGAAATGATTTCGACTTCCATACTAATACCCATGCCTTCCTGTAACCTGCGAACTTTCATGCGTATTTTTTGCGCTACTTTGGCTTCAACTTTATAAATACCATTATAACTTGCTTTTGACAGATATACAATTCCGAAAAAGGAGATTTATTTCTCACCCATAGCTATCTCTAATGCCTCTGCCTCTTCCGCCCCCAAAGAAATATCGCTTTCACCCGCTTTGATTTCTTTCGTATAAGAATAGCAGCCCTCGGAGCTATGTACGGAATTTATAATAAATCCATTATTATTTTCATCCAAAAGCGCCAGACTGAAGCTGAGCTGTCCGCCCATCTGCTTAAAGGCATCGTATTTCACCAGCCCCATCTTCTGGTAAGCGGACTCCATATTTTTAAACAAAGTCCGGATGTCCTTTTTGCTCTCCTCCGCATTTGCCTTCAAGGTCTGATTATCCTTAAAGAGGATTTCAATTTCCCGTTCCAGACTCTTTCCCTCTTTTCCGGTCATGAATTTATCCAGCCGCTTTTTCAATTTACTTGTCTTGCCAATCTGCACACAAAGCAAAATAAGAACAATCAACAAAATCACAATCACTGCTGCCATGGCGATAATCAGATATCCCATGTCAAATGTTCCAAGTCCCATCTGTCTTAAAAGAGCGCTATCATTGCCATTAAACATATTCCTGCCTTCTTCCTCAAAGTATATTTTCAGATATTTTGTTCCATTTCATCCGTAGGTTCATAATCAATTTCCCAATCTAAGTAAGAACCCAATGTCCCGCAGTTCGTACAGCGGTTCCCGATATAAACCCATTTTACGCTTCCGTTTTCCCTGCGCTGAAATCCCACCCGCACATTATATGACTTGCAGCTTTTACATACGCTGCACTTTCGCAGCTTGGGTTTTGCATCTTCCCATACATCACCGCAATCCAGCAAAATCTTCTTTGTGCCACACTCCGTACACTCTACTTCAATCGCATCCTCCGTCTGGTCCACCCGCAGTTCAAAAGTATCGTTTCCATATATGTGGCAGATGATACGCTTTGTGTCCATTGTACTGTCCTGCGCATAAAGTTGGAGATATTCGGCAATATCACCCTCCTTATCACCAGTCCAATATTTTTTCGATGTGTCTATCATAAATTTCCTCCATTTCCATCCAATAAAAACTCTGGTATCTCAATTAAATGACCTTCCCACTTCATTCCCATTTTTTGAGCAATTTTGATACATGCCACCGACCAGATATCTAAAGCCCTAAAATAATCAACCGACTGCCTGCGCAACATGGAAACCCTGTCTTCCACTGCCTTTCTCAAGGCTTTATTATCATGATTGCATATGGCAAGCAGAATTTGTGAAAAACCTGAGTCCTCTTTCTCTTCGACAAATTGCTCTCTTATAATATCAAGTTCATTGTTCAGCAAATGCTGTATACAATGCTCTTCCATCACCAGTCGCCTTGCATCTTCCTCCCTATCAACAGCAACCGCACAATATACAAGTGCATTTTCTTTCCTATCTCGTTTCAGACAATCTAAGATATACTCATCTGCACTTGGATTCTCTTCGCCGATTCGGATTGCCTCTAGCTGGTTGTCTATGCTAATGTTGATATACTCCTTACATTTTTCTTCGTCGCCCAAAAGATATGCTTTATCAGATGCCATATAATAAATCCCTGATTTTAAATGATGATATCTTAAAGCATCTATTTTACCCTCTTTCAAACGAACCTCCAGCTTCTGTATTTCATTCATATAATAATCAAGCCTGTTGATATTCTTCTGTAAAGCCTTGTCCCACTTTTTACATTTATAGACCATGGTTTTTCCTTTCATACTCTGCTTTCGTTCTCAATTTTCGCGTTATCTAAAGCTCCTTCACCATATATCCATAAGTAAATGGGAAAAAATCGAATTTTTCCGCACCGATATGTACAAAACCAAAAGCTTCATACCATTTCTTTACGACGGCATTTTCATCAACAACTCCTATATTCACTTTGTTGCAGCCCATCTCCTGCGCAGTCATAAATGCATGTAACAGAAGCTCTCTTCCTATCCCCTTATGTCTATATGAGGGGATTACGCACAAATTACATAATTCACATTCCTTATTTTCCTGTAATAAAAGTGAATAATATCCAACTATGACATCATTGTCATAAAATGCGTACATAGGTCTATGCTCTTCAAACATATGGCAGTTTAATCTCTCTTCGGATGTTGCAAATGCCGTAAACTCCGGTGCGTTTTCCGCAGTGAACCCAAACTCATCCGCAACCGTAATAAAGCTGTCATGAATCACCTTTACACATTCGGGAATCTTTTCTTTTTCAACTGCTTTTATCATGACTTACACCTCTCAAGAACTTCCCTATGCGTTTCCAATCATGTCTAACAGCCTGTCCAAATCCTCATGATTATAAAACTCAATTTCAATCTTACCGGCGCCGTCACCTTTAGAAGAAACCATCACCTTCGTGCCCAGCTTTTGTTTCAGCTTTTCCTCAATATCTTGATAAATTACCTGCATGGTTTTATCATCCGGCTTTTTAGGTTTATCGGGCTTGTTCAGGTTTTTCACCAGCTTTTCCACATCGCGGACACTGAGCTTTTCATCAAAAATCTTCTGTGCCAGATTATACTGTTCCTCCTGATCCTCCACTGCCAGAAGCGCGCGGGCATGTCCTGTGCTTATCATTTCATCAATCACCATCTGCTGCACTTCATCGCTGAGCTTCAAAAGACGAATGGAGTTGGTCACCGCCGCACGGCTCTTGGAAACTCTCTCCGCCACTTCATCCTGCTTCAAATTAAATTCGGTCAGCAGCCTCTTGTAAGCCTGTGCCTCTTCAATGGGATTTAAGTTCTCACGCTGTATATTTTCAATCAGGGAAATCTCAACAATTTCCTGCTCCGTATAATTGCGGATGATAACAGGTATCTCCTTGAGCCCCGCCTTTTTCGCAGCACGCCATCTGCGCTCTCCGGCAATAATCTCATAATGGTCTTTTCTATCCTGCACCAGAATCGGCTGCAGCAGTCCGAACTGCTTAATGGAATCCGCCAATTCCTGCAGGGCATCCTCGTCAAAATTTTTGCGAGGCTGCTCCCTGTTGGGCTCCACCTTTGTAATATTAATCATTACCTCCTGCCCGGAATTTTCATCCGTACTCGGACTTGCAGCCTGCTTTGCCTCATTCTTTATTTTTGCTTCGCCAACCGCATTTGGAATCAGCGCATCCAATCCCTTTCCCAATCCTCTGACTGCCATTGCTTATCCTCCTTGTCTATTTTTATTGTTCTGATTTTACATTCTCACAATCTTTTCTGCATATGGTTCAATTAACTCCTCTATTTTAGGTATATCATTATCATTATAGGAATCAGCCCATTTAAGCAGGTCTTTAAGTGATTTCAAAGTTTCTTTTTTTCCTTTTTCAAGTCCAAGCTTTCTTTTTATAAATCTTTTTATGATACTAAACACCCTCTATTATCCAATCCTCTTTATTTAAAATCTCCTGTAACATTGCCCGTCTTTCATCCGGATTTCTCTTGACTCCATATTCTTCGGCTTTATTGTCCCATTGCAAATCATCCAAATCATAATGCTCTATATGGTATTCTTTTGATAGCTTGTCCGCTAAATAAGTCTTTCCTGAACCACTTCCGCCAATAATGCGTATCTTCACTTCAAATTTCTCCTTTTATTTAACTACACTTATTTAGCAATTTTGCAAGGGCAAAACCCTGTTGTATAAATTATGACACTAACTCTCCCAGATTATATAATTCATCCGGACATATATCTTGTCCATCGGGCCAAACAACTGTAAACCCATCTGTAGAAACACGATTAAAATATTCCAAAGACCGCAGTTGTCCATACCATTCACCTTTTATATATGGTTCAACATCAAAGCGCTTTTTTTCGCCATTATCAAATACTACTAATATCTGATAAGCACAAATCACTTCCACTTGAATTGCAGTTGGCCTTAACATAACAGGACACCTCCATATCTAATGTAATGGTTCAATCTTAAAATAACCATCTCCATTATGCAATAATTCCCAATTTGCTTTTAATTCATCTTCATGAATCGCCATCCATGCTAACAAAAGTTTCTTTTGTTTGTTGGGGAAATCTCCTTCTAAAATTTCTCCTTCTATCCCTACAACAATTTCATCGTCTCCGTATAAAGCATGAATATGTGGTTTATTATGTTTTCCACCTTTTTCCGATAAGCCAAATACTCCTCGCCAAAAGCTGTAATTCACAACAATTTCCCTCTCATTCGCCGTACAAACCACATTATCCCTTGTTTATGCAACTTGTTCCATATGGCGCTTTTGCTATATCTGTTTCATATGGAAGGTGCGTGAATTTTCAACCTTATCACCCCTGCGGCTCTGGAAATTGGATATCCGGTTTCGGCGCCCCCAGCTTGGATATGTTTTCCTCATTCAATGGCTGAAATGCGATGACCTCTTCCTTTATTTCTTCTGCTCCATTAAGATAATCATTTCTCCAGCTTTCGTAATCCTTACCATCTAAGGGTGTCATATCATAATGACCATCCCAATCTGCCGGTAAAACATAGTAAACAATTCCATCACCGTCTGCATCTATGCTGCTTGGAAATGCTTCACCCTTCCAATTGACTTCTACTCCTGTACTAATTTTATCCCACGCATCTACGGATGCAAATTCCTGATATTTGTCCGTTTCACTATTATAGCTGTAAGCCGAATATGGCCAAAAATCTCCTGCTAAACCTTGATTGTGGGACCAGTCAACTTCAATTACTCCATTATTATAATACCTCATAGAAGGAAACTCACATAACTCCACATGTGTACTTCCATTTTCATATCCCCATATGTACTCCAACATTGAGGCCATGTATCCCCCATCAAACGAAAGAAGCAATTCTTCTAAGCCGTCACCATCTATATCATAAATGGCAAAATCACTATTTTTAATCCCTTCCCGATTGGGTGCTGTATACTCTCCTTCAATCTCGCCTAGATAATATACATCCCATAATATTTCGCCATAAGCTTTGTTCTGCTCTGCGCGCTCGCTGTCAGAAATTTTTCCCTCTTCCTGAATAGCTTCACCCTGCAGCTTTGTGTTATCCTCTCCGCTGGCAGAAGCTTTTTCCTTTTCTTCCTGCATCGTTCCCCCTACAGGTATGGTACTTTCTTCCTGCAGGTCTGCTTGGTCTGTTTTTTCCTGCAGGTTTGTTTTTCCCTGTGAGCAGCCAGATAGAGAACAAACCATCACTGCTATCATAAAAATGCTTGTTATCTTTCTCATAATAACCATACCTTTCTGTAACCTACGAACTTTCATACATGTTTTTACATATTGCATAGATACCACATTCGCAAAACAAATAAATCCACACTAAACTCCTTCATTGCATTTGTCTTGTTATCTTTTGTTTTTGTAACTTATTCCATATAATGTTTAATATGCATGTTTCAAATTTCAAATACATTTTACTTCTTTCACAATTCCTACTTAGCTAATTTTATCCTCTCCCCGGATTTTCCTGTTTTTCCGCTCTTCTAATTCTGCAATTTGGTCTAGCAGGCAATCTGCAAAAGTTCCTTCCACCGGCGTAGCTTCTCCTGTGTTATAGTAATCCAGAATCACTATTTTATTATCCTTATCAAAACAGAATATTTCATCTCCATTTCCTACAACGGCTAAAAATGGGATAAAATCGGTAAAGCCTTCCTCATGCAGTTCCTTTGTTCTTACCCGAATGTCCAAAAAATCAGGTATATCCTTGGCAATTCCATAGACTATAATTCCACGACAGAACGACCAGAACGGACCTACATCAAACGCCTTGGCGCGCGGCCATATTTCCTCCCGCACCTCCATAAAAAGCCCGCCCAAAGGAGACATGGTAAATTCCCTGAAATCAGCAGGAAGATTTATCCCATACTGATTTTCAAAATCCTTTATATCCTGCTCGGATGGCTCATTCTCCATGCAAGCTACCACCTGATAAGTCTGCTTATCATAATTGTGAAAATAATCATAAACTTTTTCCAATGACATAGCTACACCTCTACACACATTTCTTTCACAATCGCCACATGGCAGATTCCAAAAATCAGCGAAGCGGCAACCAATGTAAAATGCCGGAGCAAAATGTCTCTGGCTATGCGATTTGCTCCATGCGGCACTTTTGACATAGCGGATAGCTTGAAACAAAGGAGTCCATTTTTTCCTTCATTACAGAAAAAGATGTTCCATAAAAGTATAGTGCCGTAAACTCACTGAGTTCCCTATAACTGTACATATATCCGATACCATCAACTGCCTGCTCCAGCTGTTCGATTGCATAATTTATATCGCAGCTTTTGTATATTTCTTCCGCCAGGTCAGTTCCATTCAGATAAATCGCCAGCCCTTCCAATGTGCCGACAGGAATCGGCGGCTTGATTCCCTGCAAGACAGAGCCTTTCGGAATACCTATGGTATTAAGCAGACCCACAAGCCACTCCACGCTTTTCTCGCCATCCGAAAAATCTATCTCAATATCGCAGCTGTCTATTTCGCCATTCTCTTTTAAGGATGTTCCGCCGCCCGTTATCTCCCCCGCTTTATTTTCCTGAAAAATCTCCTGCAAGGCATCCTCCAGCTCAAATCTGTGCTTGGGCTGAAAGCGGGCATTCAAGTGTAATACCAATCGCATTTTCCTTCCTCCGCATTTTTCTCTGTAATTATCTAGTTTTATCTTTCTCATTCCTTGGCAAACCGAAAGCTTTTACTTCCAACCGGCTTGATTACTGCCAGTTTCATAGCTCAATGCAGAAGCATGAGGGTAATCATCGACAGAGCCTTTATGTTTTAACGCCCATGCCTTTTGCGGAACATAGAGCAATGCTTCAAATTCCATGCTCCACACACTTTCTTCCTTTCCTTGCTTGACCTTCTCATAGTAAGCAGGTCCGTTTATCAAGGCAACACATCTGGAATACAAAAAGGAATCATCACTTGTTAGGGGCTCAATCTTTTCACATTGTTCCACCAGCTTTTTTGTATCTAAATGATATAGCAATTCTGTCATTAAATCATCAAACTCAAAAATAAGAGGGTCATCCTGCTTTGAGAGATATTGAATCACAGGCTCCAATACTTTATCATCATTCCCCTCATTTTCCCAGTCACATAACTCCATCGTATTCCAAAAGAAATCGTATTTTTTAACCATAGCCGGTTTCCTCCTCTAAAGCTTGTTTTATCTTTCTCATTCCTTCAAACTATCTTATCCTTATAATAATGATTTTCCTTTAACATATCTTTTATGGATTTAAACTTACATTCACAAAGTTTTTCACACAAAGATAAGACTTCATCATTCTTATAATCTTTTACATCATATCTTTTTATTCCATCTTTAAGATGAAACAGAAAAATGACACCATCATCTGACAGGTACTCATTCCAATAATCTAACTCTAAATATCGACTTATAAATTCTTCCCATTCCTCTGCCTTTTCTTTTGGAAATGCAACACCATAATTTCTGCCAAATTCCTCAATTATAAATCCTCTATCCTTCAAAGCAAGAATTTCATCACCTATTCCCATAACATAAGAATAATACATAAAACACCCCATAAAATTAGAATTATATGCTATTTGTCCAAAATCCATGCGCCATTGATTTTTAAAAAGGTCAGATTGAAATCCGTGTTGATATAACTGCCAACATATCCAACAGTAACTTTATTGGGAGCAACCTCCACCCACGACGGCTCAAACTGGTAACTCTTAACTCCAAACTGCGTATTCTTTTCATATTCCTGTTTACTGTCAATTTGAGCAAGGTTGTCTATTTCGTTAAAATTCTCAAGAAAACAAACCAACTCTTCTCTTGAAATGGTATTTACACCATAAAATTCTATTCCTGTTTCGCTATCAGTGATGGTATCCGGCAATACTCCACACTTTTGTACATATTTTACTAAATTTGAAAAGTCAAACCGATTCATTGGAAAATCTTTATCCATAATATTATTACTCCTGCTTTTGCTTTTCCCAAACAACTTCCCACAAATCCAAATTTATCTTTTTGCTAAAGTCCTAATCAATTCTTCATATCGTTTTGTTTTTTTATCAATATCTTCTTGCGAAACTCCATAGTATTTATAAATATCACGAAATATTTTATTAAACGTTTTTACGTTCTTTGTTCCTGATGCAGAACCGCCAATATAACCATATTTCTTCTCTATGATAATTTTTGAACAAACATCATTCTCTCGTCTTTCCAAAATGCACAGTTCTATATCAAATAATTCTTTAGAAATTTCTTCTGCTGCTTTCTTCCGCTTGTCCATTTGCTCCATGAATGCCTTTACAGCATCAGCGCTATGATTTTCAAGCTCAGGAAACTCTGCCAAATCCCCAAGCAGCTTTGGGTTATATTGCAAAAGAAATGAGGCTCTTAATTCTCGGTACTCTGTTTGAAATTCTACCGTATCCCTATCCGTTTCTGAAAATCCCCACTTTGTTTTGGTATATTCTATCACTTCATCCATACTATGAGGATTTGCTTTTATTGATTTAATGACACGCTTTTTCCTTTTTGCATAAAGGCTTTTATAAATAATCTGCTTTAATGTTGCTTTTCCATGCTTTTTACCAACTATGAAAACCGATGTAGGACCATCTGCACCGCCTATAATTTCTACATGGCTGACAGCTTTTTCATCAGACTGTTTTTTCATAACATTATCACCTGCCAAATCCCGATTTCCCTTTTTCATTATGGCAAACAAAAAGTTTTACGCAAGCATTAATATCAAAACTGCTGAAAAGAGGGAAAAAATAAAAGTCACACTGATAAAAATCTTACGGTATTTTTCCTGATAAACATCCATATCCTTGATTTTTGACTTTTCCTTTTCTGTCATTCTCCAATCAGCAGGAAAAAAGGCGCTTGTTAAAAATACCACAAATAGCAATATGCCCATAAAAGCAAGTATTACTAAGGTTCCCGTATCATTAATTCCCCATAAACATTTTAGTAAAATGGAAAGCATAATCGTCAAAAGGGCAAGAAGCACCAAAAACTTTTCCCATGTTTTCATTTTTGCCATAATACTATTCTCCTTAAGTTTCCTTTATGTTTTCCAACAAACTTCGATTTGTTGAATCAATCTTCTCAAGTCCCACCTTCTCGACCTGTCGGTCAAGAAGCATCACTCGCAAAACAGCTCGCTCAACTCTTCTTCCGAAAGCTCCAGCTCTGCTTCATTATAATAGGGGGTGCCATCTTTGATTCCAAACTCAAGAACTGTGGGACCATCCAAGTAATAAGCTTTATGTGCATAGTCGATTGGTTTTGCCTGCAAAACATAATCCACTAAAGCCTTTGCCGCCTTTTTGGATTTTTCGTCCTGCATACCGCCGACTGCGGGACCTGTGCCTGCACAATAAACACTCAGGTAAACTTCTTCTCCTTCTTCTGACTTTGCCAGAATGCAGTAAGAGAATAAATTCTCCAAATTTTCCGTTTCATAATCCGGCTGGCCAAACAGTGCCTTGATTTTACCACATACCAGAGAAAACTGATTCCCATAGTCTGCAAAATCCTCAATAAAATTACATATGTTACTGCTGTATGCTAATTTCTCCATATCCCCTATGGATTGAAATGTATATGACATTTTAATAACCATGCCTTTCTATAACCTACGAACTTTCATGTGCGTTTCTACGCATTGCGTGGGCACCAATTCGTGTATGAAACAATTCCCTCAATCAAAATTTACCTATACATAGCTAGCTCAATACTATCCAGATATTGTCCAAGAGATTTATTAAACTTCTCATAATCCGCCTCAAGGAATTCCTCTGTTGCCATTGCTACACTCACATCAACAGCATTTAACTGATTATATAATGTAATCATAATCGGCACCTTGATAATCGTTGATATACCACGAAAAGTAAGAGTCCTTGCTTCTTCTAAATTCATATTCTCTTCTTTGCTTTGTACCGAAACAACTTGGTCATCGACCAAGATTTCAAATTGCTGATAATATTCGGAACTAAATGTGCAAGCTTTTAGAATATTTTCCCAACCTATTTTATATGTCAAATTCCAGCGGGAATTTAGCCATCCGTTATTCTCTTTTACACCTATAAGAACCATATTTTTATCTCCAATAAATGTATAATAATAGACTACTCGGAAATCTGAGTGCAAGCTTACTTATTATTTTCAATAACTTCCTGCGCTAAATCCATATACGCTTCTGCTCCAGCAGATTTGGGGTCATACAAATTAATGGGCTTTCCATAGCTGGGTGCTTCCGCCAGCCTGATATTTCTAGGAATCAATGTGTTGTAAACGTGATGCTGCTTTAGGTTTTGTTTCACGTTTTCCACTACCTGCATAGAAAGATTGGTACGGGAATCATACATGGTAAATACCACGCCGTCCATATCCAAATCAGGATTCAATCTCTCCTTCACCAGATTAATGGTATGTATTAATTGGCTCAACCCTTCCAGCGCATAATACTCACATTGTATCGGAACCATTACCCTGTCCGCGGTGGTCATGGCATTAATGGTCAGCATATTTAATGAAGGGGGACAGTCAATAATGATATAATCATAGCTGCCTTTGATATAGTCCACCTCATTTTTCAATATGTATTCCTTGCGGTCCACGCCAATCAATTCAATCTCCGCCGCTGCAAGATTTACATTAGAAGGAACAATGGATACTCCCGGAACAACATCCGAAAGAACACAATCCCCTATGGAACACTCTCCTAAAATCAACTCATAAATGGTATTCTCCAAATCATTTTTGTCAACGCCGAATCCGCTGGTGGTATTTCCCTGCGGGTCAGTGTCAATAACAAGCACCCTCTTTCCTTTTGCTGCAAGAGATGCTGAAAGATTTATGGAAGTAGTTGTCTTTCCTACTCCGCCTTTTTGGTTTGCAATCGCAATTATTTTTCCCATATTTTTGTTCGCCTTTCCAATGTTTTGCTTTTCAATTATAACACTAATTTTATGATATATCTACAAATTTTTTGTTTTAGATAATAGAGTTTTGGACTCTAGTGTCTTTCGCTGATGTAAAATACTATATATAGTTGTCCGAATTTATGGATTTTCCATAAGAATAAATGTTTCACGCCCTGTAATAGGAATGTTTCACGGTTTTAATACAAGATTTTGGGTTCCAATGTTTCACGTGAAACATTATCTTGTGTCCTTATTTGTAAAACAGCATCAATGTTTCACGTGAAACATTATCTTGTGAACCATGGCAATATGAAACCCCGGTAATTTTACTAAGCAAACATTGAAACTCAAAACTAACTATGCTACAATCGAAGTGAACAATCAAGGAGTGGAGGCTAAAAAGATGAAGCAAAAAATTATTGGATACATCGCAGCAGCTGTTATTGGCGTTGGATTTATCATGATGGCGGTGAGCAACACACTTCACAATGAAACTGCATCAGTATTACAAGGCATATTAGGAGCAGCTTTTATTACTGTAGCAATGATAAAGATAATATCTGAGTACAAAAAAGGAATTAGAAAAACTCCTAGCTGAATTTGTATATATCAAAAACTCATATGGAAGCCTTACTCACGGAACTAGAAGCAGCAAACCACAAAAACTTATATCTGGCATTTGCATATAACCCAAATTTTGCAGAAAAGTATCGCTGGCTTTCACTTCTCTGCTATAAGCACGAAAATACTTTTTATCATGTTGCTTATCGGAATACATGGATGTGCAGGGAATGTAATCATAAATACAATGCTCCAATTATCATGCCGATGGTGGAAGCGGATGCAGTAATTTATCATGGCGTAGAATATCCAAAGATTCCAGATATATTTAGAAAAGTGAATTGTCCCCAATGTGGAAAGCCATTACAGAATCACTTAATTATTTTAAAAGATGATTCTGAGTCAAAATAGATTTTACACTTGTGAATTAATATGATTCCATTATCAAAAATATAATTGTAAAAGTCTCAGGAGATTAGTTAGCATGGAAGAGATAAAAGAAAAAACAAATATAATCGAAGTCAAAAACATAACCAAGGATTATGGCGACTTCAAATTAGATAACATAAGCTTTTCGGTTCCCGAGGGTTCTGTCTGCGGATTCATCGGACAAAACGGTGCCGGGAAGACCACCACCATCCAGATTATTCTCGATGCCATTAATAAGGATGTAGGAGAAGTTTATCTGTTCGGAGAAAGTATAGAGAAAGATTCAGCAGCACTTCGGGAAAATATAGGTATTGTATTTGATGAAATGGGTTTCCATGATTTTTTAACTGCCAAGCAGATTAATACCATTATGAAAAATATATATAAAAATTGGAATGAAGAAAAATATTTTGAATATCTAAAGCGTTTTTCTCTTCCCACCAAAAAAGCCTGCGGTTCTTTTTCACGTGGAATGAGAATGAAGCTTCAAATTGCCACTGCCCTATCCCATGAAGCAAAGCTCTTAATCATGGACGAGCCCACCAGCGGTCTGGACCCTATTGTCCGAAACGAAATGCTGCAGATTTTCCATGAGTATGTCATGCAGGATGACCACACCATTCTTCTGTCCTCCCATATTACGGGGGACTTGGAAAAGCTGGCGGATGAGGTTGTATTTATAGACGGCGGGAAAATTGTATTAAAGGGAAACAAAGAAAAAATCCTTGAAAAGCATGGAATCCTTCCATGCAAAAAAGAAGAGCTGGAGAAGATAGACAAATCCCTAATCGTGGCAGCAGATATAACAACAGAAATTTCAAATATTTCAAACCATAAAGCGGAAGGGAAAACCAAAGCTGAGGCAGAAAGAGAAACAGAAGTAAAAGTTTTAATAAATGATAGGGTAACTATCAAAGAAAAATATCCGGAAATGACAATCGAACCTGCAAAACTGGAAGAGATTATGATATATTATGTAAATCGGGCAAAGGGATTCCAAGCACCGGAAAGGCAGGAAGATTTATGAAGGGATTATTGATAAAGGATTTCTTCTGCCTGAAAAAGCAGTTGACAAACTATGTGTTTATCATTGTTGGGGTCATTGTTATTTCCATTTTATTTGTCCTAAGCTATAACTTCGGAAATATTCACGCAGGATTTATGGAGATGGTGGAATCCAACCAAAACGCTGAGTCGGATATCACTTTGATTGCAAGGTCAGCACTGCTTCTATTTATGATGATTCCCATTGCGTGTACAGGGGATATTACAAACCTGTTTACAGATGATGAAAACGCCTCTTTTTATAAAATAGCATCCGCGCTGCCGATTTCCATTGGCAAAAGAGTGGCGTGTCGGTTTCTTGCCGGTTACTTGTTCATTGCCATAGGTATGGTAGTGGATTTTATTCTGACCATTATTTTGTCATCCCTGACAGATATCATTTCTTTTGGAAAATTTTGTGGAGTTATTGTTACCTTTTCCTCTGTGATGCTTATGTATATCAGTCTGCTGATTTTACTTATGTATATCCTCGGAAATGGAAAATCCACATACGCGGGTACGATTCCACTGTTCCTCGGAGCTGCTGTATATGTGCTTGCCAATTTTGATAAGTTCAAAGCTGTTATGACTGGTTCTAATGAAAATGCACTGCTTGATTTATACAAACAGACAACCGATTTTATTTTCTACAAATCATACATTTTATTTATCGCTGCAGTTATCCTCTCAGGCGGGGCTTATCTTGCGGCGGTACAGACAGCCAAAAGAAAAAGAGGTGTGGCATAATGGCAGGTCTTTTATATAAAGATTTTGTTGGCATCAAGGGCAAAAAAATTGTCTGGGTTTTCACGGTATGCACCATTTTATTTCTCATATTAAGACTCGCCTTTCCGGGAAATGGGAACGCAGATATGGCAGGCGCCAGCATGGGCATGAGAGAAACCGAAAGCGGAGAATTCGTTGCAATCACCATCGGAGATTTTCAGGATTTTCTCTTGATGATGCCGCCAATGCTGCTTATAGCCTGCGGACTTATACTGCCGTCCATATGGACCACATCCATCTGTAAAAACGATGAAACGAATAATACTAAACAGTTTACTAAATCACTCCCCCTTGGAAAAAATGCATACATTGCATCAAAGTACCTGTTTATCGGAATCGCTGTCTACATTTTATTTTCATTGGAAACCATATGGATTATTATATTTGACAGCGTGGCAGGCGATAATCCCGCCAGAGAAATCATACTAACCTTTTCCCAGCTATTGGCGGTACTCTGCGGAATTTCACTGTTGCTTGCTTCCATAGAGCTGCCATTTTTTATTACCCTTGGAGTAAAAAGGGGCTCTATGATAAAAACCGCAATTTTAGAAGGCATTGCTTTTCTTATAATTGCCTATTTATTTTTTGGAGATTTAACAGTTTTTGAAAGCTTGAATATTTATGCCCTTGCGAATTGGTGTCAGGAGCATATTGTAATTGTATTAATCATTACCACCCTATCGCCGGTTGCGGATATTTTTATCTTTTGGCTTTCTTACCGAATAACCTGTAAAATCAATCAAGGCTGGAAATAAAAGGAGGAAATCATAAATGTGGATTGTATTTGCGATGTTATCAGCTATTTTTGCGGCACTTACTTCTATTCTTGCGAAAATCGGGATAGAGGGTGTTAATTCTAATCTTGCAACAGCAATCAGAACGGTTGTAGTTGTTGCTATGGCATGGGGAATGGTATTCCTTACACATGCACAGCAGGGACTCTCAGACATAAGCCGTAAAAGCTGGCTATTTTTGATCTTATCAGGTCTTGCGACAGGTGCATCATGGCTTTGTTATTATAAGGCTTTACAAATGGGAGATGCATCTAAGGTTGTGCCGATTGACAAGCTCAGTGTGGTCATTACATTGATTTTAGCATTTGTGTTTTTACACGAACAATTTACCGTCAAATCTTTCATAGGATGCATTATGATTGGTGTTGGAACATTGATAATGGTTATATAAATGCATGAATGACAATCATTTATACTCATTAACGAAAATGTTTTCCACAGCATAAATTGTATAACGAGTAAACGCACAGAAGAAAAATATTGAAATTGGCAGATAATTGCGTTTACGAGTATAGCAGGAACCGCAAAAGTTATAATCGCCTAAAAATCTACAACATAAGGACACACTATGGACAAAAACTTAGAAAGACGATCAAACAAAAAAAGACTTTTTGTATACTTAATTCTTGCCTTTGCCACTACCTGGCTTATCTTCTGCCCCTATATTTTATCGGGACATGTCTGGGCAGCAGAGGGCGAACCTTCCGGCATGGATCAATTAGTGTGCCTTGGGATGCTCTGCCCGACTCTTGCCATGCTGCTCACAAGATATATCACCAAAGAAGGATTTGCCGTTACAGGAGAGAATTCCATGCTTCTTGGAATTAGCTTCAAAAATAAAAAATGGCTCTATTTTCTGATGGCAATGCTGCTGCCATGGGTTTATTATGAGCTTGGCAACGCCTTGACTCTTCTTTTTTCTCCCAAAGCTTTTGATGTAAATTACCCGGAAATTTTGGACATTGCTGAAAATGAGCGGGCTGTCATTTACATACAACCGATAGCCATGATTATCTCAGGCTCTATCTCATCCTTCGCTGCCTTTGGTGAAGAGGCAGGATGGCGGGGATACATGATGCCAAAATTAATCAAGCTCTGGGGAATTCCAAAGGCAGTTATCATCGGTGGAATCATCTGGGGAATATGGCATTGGCCCCTTACCTATATCGGGCACAATTTCGGAACCGAATACTTTGGATATCCCTTTACCGGATTTGCCATGATGTGCCTTATGTGCATATTTATAGGAATCATCCTTACTTTTTTGACATACAAATCCGGCTCCATATGGCCTGCGGCAATTCTCCATGCCATCAATAATTCAGCGCCCTCCACTCTCCAATATTTTATAAATCCAAATAAAATAAAGGGATGGAAAGCGGACAGTGTGGCATCGTTTTTTATCCATATGCTGCCGATGATGATAATTGCTTCCTTTATATTTGTAAAGTGGAGAAAGGAAAAACAATGAAAAAATATAAATGCTTATGCTGTGGATATAAAACATTAGATACACGCGGGGAATATGATATATGCCCTGTCTGCTTCTGGGAAGACGATGCATATCTTATTTTTACAGAAAAATCAATTAAGAGCTTATACTATGATAAGGAACCAATAGAAGATGAACTGCTGGATATTCCGTCAGGAGCCAATCATGGTTTGACATTGAGACAAGGGCAAGAAAATTATCGCCTTTTTGGCGCCTGTGTAAAAGAAATGTTACCCTATGTCAGAAAGCCGCAAATGAGTGAAAAAAGAACGGAAAAATAAAGTAATTGCGTACCCATTAAAAATAGATTATAATATTTTAAAAATAATTTTCAGGAGGAACAGCTTATGATTCAATGGTTACATCAAGAAGACGGAGCATGTGAGGGAGTTTTTAAAAGCAATTTTTTTCGGGATGACGAAAATGGTAATGAGTTAAATGTTTATATGAAAAGCCCTGACCTAGCCGACTGCGCTGAAAAATGCATTGAGGAATTCAATAACCTCAGCGAATCTGAGATAACCGAAATCTGTAAAAAAATCATAGATTGTGTGAAGGAAATCGGAGCAGATGAAGAATTTGAATTATCTGCTGATAATGCTTTGGACATTTTAAATTACTGCTGGTTTGCCGCATTATATGTAAATATGCTGAGCAAGGAAGATGAAGTTTCTTATGTTGTGGAGGGTGAAGGCGATTGGGGAGATGTCATCGGCTTTGTGGTAGAAAATGATAAAGTCATTTATGTTGGCACAGATTATTTTGATTACATGAAGGATGAAGAGTAAAAAAGGACTACACCTCAAATGTTTCATTTATACTGAAAGTTTTGCACAACTTTATGCAAACTTTTCAGTATAATGTAAACAGAGGTGATTTCCCAATTGTTACAATAACATATTTTACATCAATCCCATTTCTATCTGTATATTTTTTGTGTATCGGATGATAAATTATATTTTTGATATTGCTCCTGCGTATATAACTCAAAATTATCTTTTAAAAATTTAAAAGTATCCATCCTAATTTTCCTCCACTCTAATCTCTTCCGTAACCTCCAAGCCCTGCCACATATTTCCGTCCGCCCTATGATACTCCCGCATCACGGAACCATCTGCTTTCGTGTATTCAATCACATATATCTGACCAACCTCTATCTGCATTGGGTAATTATTATAAGGCAGAACATTTCCCGTGATTGGGTTATCTTTAAAATCATCATATGCATTTTCCAGAAGCCAAAATTCCCTGCACTTATAATCAGGAAGCAGCGCTGACAAATCTACTTCTCCATAATACAAGGCAGTATATTCTTTTCCATTAACGACAATGGTGTCAGTTCTATAAGCATCCGTATTTTTTGTGGATAAAGTCAAATCCTCCGCATACACGGCATCACCATATTTTTCATGGAGCTGGTTCGCCATACAGGGAATGGTATTTGTCGCATAATCCATAGCTTCCAATCCGATATGGGCGGAGCCGTATATTCCCATGATATCAATGCTGTCCAGCTTCTCGACTTCTCGGACAAAATTTTCCACCATCTTATTTTCACGATATACATTGTCGGAATGTTTGTAATAATATTTTCCCTGACTGATATTTTCCTGCGCCAGCTTATACATTTCAGAGTCCTTTTGACCATTGGATGCAAGGTACTCCAGAAAGCGTTTTCCTGTTGTCCCATATTGGTGTCCCACATCTGTTCCATGGAAAATGGTTTCCGGACATTCCCTTTTAATCCGCTTATAAAAATCAAGAACTACATCAGAATGTACTGCCGTCCCTTCCCAATCCTGATATATGGAATCTAAAATATCATCATCTTCCGACTGCATCCAGAGATTCATATATTTCGCTGTATAATAGGGAAGCTCCACAAATAAATCCCTCATGCCCTTATCATAATATGCCTGCCACAACTCAAATTCTTTTTCTAAAATATTTTCTGAGGAATGTTCCTCGCCATATAAAAATATCTGCCCGGCATACTGTAATGCCTGCTGCTCTTCTGTTGACGAAGATGGAGCCTCAGAAAATTTAAACGCATCGGATATCACAAAAATAATGCCAAAAAACACCATAACCCCAGCAATCATTTCAACTGCAAGAATCGCCGGTTTTTTATTTATCAATTTATCTGGCGCAAGAAATAACGCCATCATAAGCAAAAGATAGAGCGCATAAATAAAGTATGTAACCGCATTGCTCCACGGAAAGCTTGCCGTGGGATGAGTCAGCGCATACACAAAAAATCCTATCGCAAAAACTAACATAATTCCGGCAATAATTCTTGCTTTTTTCTTGGACATTATGCATTCCCTCCTGCTTATTAACCTTTTCCTATTCTTTATTACTAAATTTACAAATAAAGCAATCATGCCTTTATTTTGCATAAAGAATTTCAATATCCCCATCAACAAAACCGACAGCGATGCCTGATTTTGCTTTTAAAATATCTGCATATTGCCCCCTTTTTAAATATTCCTTTAAAGCAGAAACAATATCGTCAAATATTTCTTCCCATTCCGCTTCTTTAATCCAACGAAACGGATTATCCCTTGTGTCAAAATCCGTCACTTCATTACATAACCAATCCTCATCATCAACATCAAATTCTGATGTTCCAATCAACTCCATTGACCAATTATAATTATCATCATCATATAAATTAAAGCCAAAAGCTGCAATCTCATCTGGTATATCAGCTTTTAATACATCATCTAACCATTTTGATACTTTATCATACATCACATTGTCCTCCACATACATTTATTTGTTTTTTTATGATTAATTCTACTATAATTCTCTGCATATTTCCACTTTTTTACGACTCTTACCTAAAATGGATAATGATTATTGGCTTCAAGGTATTTCAAAAAGCGATTTGCAGTGGAAATGTTAATCGTCTATGCTGTCTTCGGACAAGCCTTCCACAAAGTCCTGAAAACTCTCCGCAAGACAACGAAAGCAGTTACCATCCAACTCTCCCAAATCCATATACACAATATAGACTCCTCCGTCCTCCAAATTGATGCAAATCGGATTCGCGCCATAGTCATTGGCAAAAGGGAAATAAGAAGTCATCAATGGGGATTTCCCTTTGAACAATAAATATTTTTCCTCCGCTGTTCCTATAAGAATGTCGGAATAAGGATATTTTAATGGAAGAAAAACCTGAACCTCTGTTTCCGTTTGAAAGTTTACTTTCAAACTTTCCTCCTCGGAATAGAAAAATGACTTTGTGGGTATTCCCCCATTATAGGACAAATAATGTTCAACAAAATACTCCGGAAATACAAGTCCCAGATTTTCTTCGATTTCCGCTATATCCGCTCTTGTAAGTGTTTTACTCATCTTTTCAAATATATTCATTCAAATCCTCTATTCTTGCCACAACCCGAAAAAATCTCTGTTTCCATTCTACCCCCCCGAATGAAAAAGTCAAGAACAATACAAATTTATAAGATTTGTTAAAATCAGTAGGACCAAACATCAGCCCTACTGATTCACTCCATCAATCATTCAATTTCCGAATTTCTTTATTAAAACAGGAAAAAATACTGACCGTAAATCCACATATGCTGGTGCACAAAAACATGACTGCCATTCCGCTGCCGCTTCCGTTTCCCACCAGATTTCCCAAAAGCTGTGCAAATCCTGTGCCGGAAGCCATAAAGGGTTCAAACACATAATCAGCCAGATAGCCGCCAAGCAGAATGCCTGCAGGTATCGTGCTGTACTGAATGGCATTTCGCACTGCAAACACCCTTCCCTGCATGTTTTCCGGGACCTTTTGGTATGATATCGTATTTTGATTTGCCATAATAAAAGGAATGGGCACGCTGGCGGCAGCTGCAGCCACCGACCACCAAAATGCATTATTTCCCACTGCCATAATCAAATCGCCAAACAAAAAGGAAAGTGCAGCAGAGATATAAATTGCGCTGGCTTTGCGGCGGCTCTCCTTTTTCAGGGAAACGACAATTCCGCCCACGATTCCGCCGATTCCCATAAAGGCATTTACCACTCCAAGGGTGATGCTGCTTCCGCCGCTTCTCGCCAAAATCATCGGCGATAAAATATTTTCATAGGTCAATCTGGAAAAGAAATTTATCAATGCCATTGTCAGCATGATATACAAAATTCCCTTTTCCTTTTTCAAAAACAGAAAACCTTCCTTTGTTCCTGCAAATGGCGAGCTGTGCTCTCTTTCCTCAAGCTGGTCGGGGATGTAAATGAAGAACAGCAGCACACAAAACGCTATGGCAAAGCTTGCCAAATCCACCAGCAGGATAAGGGGCAGCCCGCCCACGGCAAACAATACGGAGGCAAGCATAGGGCTGAATACCACCACCATATTATTAGAAAAAGAATTCATTCCGCTTACATTTGATAATTTGTCCTTCGGCACAAGCTTTCCGACTGCCACGTCAGATGCCGGCTGCTGAAAAGCGTTTGTGATTCCCACTATGGCATTGACAATATAAATATGCCAAACGGACAAATGCCCTGCAGTCATAAGTAACAGTACCGTCAACGAGCCTATGGCAGCAGTCGTATCGGAAACTAACATAATTGCTTTTTTGCTGTGCCTGTCTACAAAAGCGCCTGTGACAATGCTCAGCAGAATATATGGCACATATTGGCAAAAGGACATCACGGAAACCGACAACGCCGAATGGCTCTGCTCATATGCCCATAACACAAGTGCAAAAGCAGTCATGGAGCTTCCCAGCTGCGATACCCATTGACTCAGCCATAAAATAATGTATTTTTTAAAATTTTGATTTTCCATTGAATTTTCTCCAATCTATTCTTATATTTTCAAACCTCAGAATAGGTAAGTACAAAATCCAATGTCAGGCGAAAAATTTATCTCTGTACAAGCATCGCCTTATCATCAGACCTTGTACAGAGTTTGCAGCTTAAATCAATCACCATATAGCATAACATATGCCCCACCTCCTCTATAGAAATTAACCCACAAAAGCTTTTCGGCTTTCTTCTCAACTATTTCCAAGAATTTTATAATATTCTATCATATATCTTCCATTGATACCAGCCCGTTTTTAATCGCAAACAAAGCCGCCTGGGTTCTGTCCGCCACACCGATTTTCCGAAAAAGATTGGAAGCATGATTTTTCACGGTGCGCTCCGTGATATCAAGGTTGGCGCCGATTTCTTTATTGGACATTCCATGAGATATCTGAAGCAATATCTCTAACTCCCTTTTTGTCAAATCCTCCACGCTCTGAAGATTTTTGTTTTCTTCTAATTCTTTCAAATTATTTTCCCCTTTAAATTTCCTATTTTTACTTATAGACATAATCCTTGAAATAGTCCGTTTCTCCTTGATAATCCAGCCATAACTCAAACCACCCTAAAAAATCCTGCCTTTCACAACAGGGTTGTACACCAATTTTTATACCAGACAAAGCAGAAAATTTAATCCTCATATTTCTTTATGTTTTCCATTTGCTCTCGTAAGATGCCGTCAATGTCTAATCCAGGATTATTTTTTGCCAGTTCTTCCAGAAAGTTCCTGTCCATAAATCCGTCCCAGCCTTTAACTTCGTAAGGAAAAGGCGGCGTTACCTCATAAGCCACATCAAAGCCTTTCAGTCTTTGGATAATTCCTTCAATAGACTCGGCGTTATCGGTAATAGATATATTTTCTTCGGTCAACTGTTGTTGTGTCAAATAGCCACTACACATGGCAAGAATTTCATGCCTGGCTCTTTTACTGGCATCTTGCAGAGAAAAAGTCAGTTTATAATGTGTTTTGTCCAGACTTAACTTGCTGTAACTTGTCACAATAACCCATTCCTGACATTTTTCACAAAACATTCCATCTGTGATTTGATTATATTTACCATTCTCTTGTTTATGAATAGTTTTACATCCGCATGTGGGACAAGTGTTGTATTCGTTGAGTGGATTATCTCCAATTTTGCCAAATAATCTCATATTGTATCTCCATCAAATTTTCCATTTGTTGAACCAATTATAGCTTGCCCATATAAATAAATCAATATTCTAAGACGCCATTTTATAATGAATCTTGTGTTATAGTAGTATAGTATAATATCTCAACCCAGCGGCTCCCTAGAAGGTAGCCCAGCCTTCCGGGGATATTTTTTCGGGGTACTTTTCACCTTCTCAATCACAAATAAATTTCGATAAATATCAGAATCCGGAAGTTGAAATTCCACTTGATTTTTTATCTTTCCCCCCAGAAGAGAAATCGCTTTTTGCGCCCCATCCATTTCTTCCGCAACTTTTTCTGACTTATAAGAAATAAATTCGCCGCCTGTCTTTACAAAAGGTAGACAATATTCCGATAAAACGGACAGATTCGCCACTGCCCGGGACACACACAAATCAAACTTCTCTCTGAATTTCTCCGGTCTGGCGAAATCCTCCGCCCTTCCGTGAATGGTTTCCACATCCGATAAATTCAGCTCTTTTATCACTTCATTCAAAAATTGAATCCTCTTATTCAAAGAATCCAGCAGCGTAATCTTGAGATTCGGAAAGGCAATTTTAAGGGCAAGTCCCGGAAACCCCGCACCCGTACCTACATCAATAACCGTTTTCTTTTGCGACACATCATAAGCCTTCACCAAGGAAAGACTGTCTATAAAATGCTTTTTCATCACATCATCATAATCAGTTATGGCTGTCAAATTCATAACCTCATTCCACTCCACCAGCATTTCATAATAGGTAAGGAACTGCTGAATTTGATAATCGGTTAGATTTATGCCTAGATTTTCAGCATCTTTCAGAAACTGTATTGTATCATAATTTTTTTTATATTCTGTGCTATTCATTATATTGTTAAGAATATCCATTTATCCTTCTTCTTTCTTAGCCTTAATATAAATACAGAGCCCTCGAATGCCAGCAATCAAGTCGATAACACCAGTCGCACCAAAAAGACATTTTAATATCATTGAATCTTGACATAATGCCATCGCCATAAAACCAATACCTGCTATAATAAATACAATCGCTGAAGTAAAATTCCTTTCAATGTTTCCCATAATAACCCTAACTTCCTTTCTTTTTTTGAAAAATTTAATATCTTAATTGTACTCTTAAAAAAGTGCCACTTCAAATCCATACTCATGCAAAACAAGGTCATCATCTATGACTTCGTCATAAATACCATTTCCTTTTATAAAACCATTCTTAATATATAGTTGAATGGCAGGCTCATTTATGTCTACAACGAAAAGCCGTAAATATGCAGCACCTAATTTTTTTGCAGTTTCCTTCGCCTTTTCGAGCATGAAACTGCCTATTCCCATTCTGGTGTAATTTACATTTACTCCTAAACGATCCAAATACAATACTCTACATTGGTTATCTTGCCATTCTATGGATTTTTCGCCTGAGTTTGTATCACACAAAACAAATGCAGAAACAATATCATCATTATCAAGCAAGACATAAAGGCAATTGTTTCTAATATCCTTAGCAAAAAACTCACAAGGATAAATATCATCCCATATTTGTATCTGTTCTCTATTCATTTTTTCGATTATGTTCTTATATACAAATTTAATCTTCAATAAGTCTTGCATAACTGCTAATCTGAAATCCATTCTAATTCATCTCTCCAAGTTTCGGTTTGTAAATACAATTATAACTCGCTTTTCACAAATACACAACTTCCACACACATTCCATCCTTATCAGCCCCCATGATTTCCACGAAAATGCTCCAGATAAACCAAAAGCACGGAAACATCCGCAGGGGAAACTCCTGATATCCGGGAAGCCTGTCCCACCGATATAGGATGAAATTCTTTCAACTTCTGCCGTGCCTCAATACGCAGGGAAGGAACCTCATCATAATCCAAATCCGCAGGAATCTTTTTTCTTTCCATCTTTTTAAATTGTTCTACCTGTCTTAACTGCCTTGCGATGTAACCCTCATATTTAATCTCTATTTCCACTTGCTCAATCACATCTAAGGGCAGGGATTCTTTTCCACACAATTTCACGGAAAAGTCTTTTCTATCCACATCTATGGGAGCAATTCTTTCATAACTAAGCTCCGGTCGGCAGATTAATTCCGCCAGACTTGCTGCTGTCTTTAAAGTAGCACTTCCACAGGATTCCAAAAAATCCTGAATTTCTTTTCCCGCTCCCACAACCGTATTTTTCAAACGATTAATTTCCTGATGTATCAAATTTTCTTTTACCAGCAAGGCATCATATTCTTCCTTGGAGATAAGACCCACCTCATATCCCTTTTTGCGAAGCCTTAAATCTGCATTATCTTGTCTGAGAAGCAGACGGTATTCTGCCCGGGAAGTCATCATCCGGTATGGTTCTCTGTTATCCTTTGTGACCAAATCATCAATGAGCACACCAATATAACTTTCCGAACGGTCTAAAATTAAAGGCTCCTTTCCAAAAATCGACATTGCGGCATTAATCCCGGCAATCAATCCCTGTGCCGCTGCCTCCTCATAACCGCTGCTTCCGTTAAACTGGCCTCCTGCAAAAAGCCCCTTCACATTTTTAAATTCCAGAGAAGGATAGAGTTGTTTTGCATTGATGCAATCGTATTCAATGGCATAGGCATTGCGCACCATCTTACAATTCTCCAGACCGGGGACAGTGCGGTACATGGCAAGCTGTACATCTTCCGGCAGAGAAGAAGACATACCGCTCAAATACATTTCATTGGTATAAAGTCCTTCCGGCTCAATAAACACCTGATGCCTTTCCTTATCCGCAAATTTGACTACTTTATCCTCTATGGAAGGACAATATCTGGGTCCTGTCCCTTCTATAATTCCCGCATAAATAGGGGAACGGTCCAGATTATTTCTGATAATTTCATGAGTTTTTTCATTGGTGTAGGTAAGCCAGCAGGAAACCTGTTCCTTCTGAATGGAGTCAGGGTCTGTGGAAAAAGAAAAGGGTATAATTCTCTCATCCCCAAGCTGTTCCTCCATCTTTGAAAAATCAATGCTCCTCTTATCCATTCTGGCAGGAGTACCCGTCTTAAAACGGCGCAGCTCAATTCCCATTTCTTTCAGAGAATCCGGCAGATGATTCGCCGCCTGCAGTCCGTTTGGACCGGTATAAGTAATGGTTTCCCCACACAGACATCTGGCGCGCAGATAAGTTCCGGTGCAGAGAATCACTGCTTTGCATTCGTAAATGGCGCCCGTGAAAGTTTTTACGCCTGTTATTTTCTTATTCCCTATTATAACATTTTCTTTTTTTACATCTTCTCCTTTAATCTTATCTATTTCTTTTACCTGTACCGATTCTAACGATAAAGAGTTTGAAAGTTTACTATCAGTGAGAGTTTCTTCCTCCCACAACAGCTCACACACTTCCGCCTGCTTTATAGTCAAATGTTCCTGATTTTCTAAAACCCGGCGCATAGCACGGGAATATTCCGCCTTGTCTGCCTGAGCACGCAGGGAATGAACGGCAGGACCTTTGGACATATTTAACATTTTCGATTGAATAAAAGTCTTATCGATATTTTTGCCCATTTCGCCCCCGAGAGCATCCAATTCCCTTACCAGATGACCCTTGGAAGAACCTCCTATATTGGGATTGCAGGGCATTAAAGCAATGCTGTCCACGCTGACCGTAAAAATCACCGTTTCAAGCCCAAGCCTCGCACAGGCAAGAGCCGCCTCGCAGCCAGCATGTCCCGCGCCTACCACACAAACATCTACTTTTTCCCGTATCTCAGTCATTTGTATGCTCCCTTTTAAAATTCTTTTTTATCAACTTTATCCTGGCGTAAAATTTTAGATTTTCTTAGGCAGTGTTTTAAAGATGTCTTATAAAATCTCTTCACGCTATTTTCCCATACAAAACTTAGAAAAGATTTCTTCCACCAAATCATCCCCCACTTGTTCTCCGATGATTTTTCCCAGTTCTGCGTATGCACTCATTAAGTCAATGGAATAGAAATCCTCTTCTATTCCGTCATTGATACTCTTTTTCACCATTTTTAAACTTTCAAAAGCTGACAAAAGCGCTTCTTTGTGCCGCATATTTGTAATGACGATTTCATTATTATTTTGAAGCTCACCCTTAAAAAACATTTCCTTTATTACATTTTCAAAATCATCAATCCCTGTATTTTCCTTGGTGGAAGTCCGGATAATATTAATATTTTTCAGACAGCTATTTCCAACATTATCTTCTTTTTTTAAATATTGTTCTTTACTTTCCGATTCCGATTTTCCATTAGAAAGTAGCCTTTCACTTTCTATCTCCTCAATCATCTCTAAAATACTTTCTTCCGTCACTACAGCATCCAGATCTGTTTTGTTTAATAAAACCATGACATTCTTGTCATAAATTAAGGACATAATGTCTCTGTCATTCTCATTCAACTCCACGGAAGCATCTACCACATATACAATTAAATCCGCATCCTCCGCATATTTTTTTGCCCGGTCAACTCCTATCTTTTCCACGGTATCGTTCGTATTTCTGATTCCTGCAGTATCAACCACATTCAACCCGATACCATGAATTTGGATATGTTCTTCCAGAATATCTCTGGTGGTGCCCGCTACATCCGTGACAATGGCTCTTTCTTCCCCAACCAACAGATTTAATAGAGAAGATTTTCCTGCATTTGGCTTTCCCACAATTACCGTTGCAATCCCTTCCCTTAAAAGTTTACCGTTTTCCGCGGTTTCTAAGAGTTTTCCTATTTTATCAAGCAGATTTTCCACTTTTAAAAGCAGCTTTTCGGAATATCCTTCCAGACTGATATGCTCCGGGTCATCCAGTGCCGATTCTATAAAAGCAATCTCATAAAGAATCTCTTCCCTGAAACTCTTGATTTTTTCATATAAATTTCCTTTCAATTGATTCACGGAAGACTTTAAAGCAAATTCATTTTGGGAGGAAATTACATCCATAACCGCTTCCGCTTTGGACAAATCAATTCTTCCGTTTAAAAATGCCCTTTTTGTAAATTCTCCCGGTTCTGCCATTCTTGCGCCCGATTTTAATACTGCTTCTAAAATCTTTTGCATTACCAGAATACCGCCGTGGCAGTTAATTTCCACAGTATCCTCTGTGGTATAGCTGTTTGGGGATTTCATCACGGAAACCATAACTTCGTCTATTATAAAATTTTTCCAAATGCTATCCTCCTTTTCCTTCCCATCTGTTTCACCAGACCCGAAAGGAACCAAAATATACCCATAATGAATGGTGTGGCTTTTTACACTGCCCAATTTTTTCTGTCCGTATTTATTTCTGAAAATCCTGTCCGCCACAGAAATTGCTTCCCTGCCGCTGATACGGATGATTCCTATACCGGAGTCCGACAACGCGGTCGCTATGGCAGCTATGGTATCCGTTTTCATATAATTCCTCATTTCCACTACATATACTTATAAAAAACCGGATATATGAATTATATAATCAAAATTATATCATAATATCCGGTTTCATAAGCTATTGATTTCATTTAGGATTTCATATCCTGTCTCTTTCTGTATTCCCTATTTTCCCTATAATCTCTGCTATCCTTAAAGTCCCTGTTCTCCCGCCTTAAGGTAACTACAATTCTTCTGAAAGGTTCGTCCCCCTCGCTGTGGGTAGTCACATATTTATCATTTTGCAGAGTAGAGTGTATGATTCGTCTCTCATAAGGATTCATAGGCTCAAGCGATATAGGCTTTCTGTTTCTCTTTACCTTATAAGCGATATTCTTTGCCAGATTTTCCAAAGTTTCCTTTCTTCTCTGACGGTAATTTTCCGTATCTACTTTCACACGCACATATTCTTCTACATCTTTATTTACTACCAAAGATAAGAGATACTGCAGGGAATCCAGAGTTTGTCCTCTTTTACCGATCAGGACTCCCATATCGTCGCCGTTCAATTCCACATCCATGGAATGTTCCTGTTCATCATACTTGATATCAATAGTTACTGTCAGCTTCATTGCTGCAAATACATTATTTAAAAAGTCCTTTGCATTATCTTCCACACTGTATTTTTTGGCTGCTTTGATTATGGCAAGCTTGGAACCTATACCCAAAAATCCGCTGGAACCTTCCTCAATTACCTCATAATAAAGCTTATCGCTGGTAACTCCAAGTTTCTGACAAGCTTCCGTAATCGCATCATTTACCGTCTTAGCAGATACTTCAATAAATTCCATATTATCATCCCTTTCTGCGCTGTCTCTTAATATTTTAGTTACTTATTATTTTTTCTGTTATATTCACTTACTTTATTTGCTTTTGCCATCATACTTCCGGGTTTTGCAGTTTGGACTGTTTTTGTTTCGTCTGCAACATTATTATTATTTCCTGTAGACATATTTGCCCTGTTTTTAATACTTTTTGTATTCATATTGGCATAGGCGTTTAATTTTTCTTGTTGTTCCTTATATTTCTGTGCTTTCTTAGCGCTCTTTTCTTTATTCTTTTTAATAATTTCCTCAAAATCCATCTTGTCAATATGTTTATTGATGACAACCTGTTGAATACTTCTCACAATACTGCCGGCTACCCAATAAAGTCCCATACCGGAAGGAAGAGTAAAACAAAACCATGCGGACATCAAAGGCATTATCATATTCATGGTCTTCATGGAAGATGCCATTGCCGCTGCCTGTTCATTCTGGCTGGTATCCTGCTGAGGCATTAACTTTACATTAATCCACTGTGTCGTAGCAGATAAAACAGGTATAATAATAGCAGCGATTGCCATTATATAATTATGGTTTGAAAGCGCTTCCTTCATTAAATAAGAAGGAGAATTTCCAATGTTAAGTCCAAGAAAATTATTATAATTCCCAAGATTGGTCATAGTTAAAGAAACATTTTCCGCCAGAGAAGGAAATTTTTCGGAAATACTTAACAAATCAGCTGTTGAAGCTCTGTTTAAACAATCAATTATAGTATTCTGCACATAACTGATATGTTCTCCCAAAACAAAATTAGAATTGCTGAACCGTTTTGCATACATAGCGGAATTCGTAAAATTCTTGACTAACTCTACCGCGCCTTCGGTATCGATAATATTGTCCACCAAAGGAAAGAACGCCAATTTTACTTTTTCCACATAAGCGGGGATTGCGTATACGACCCTGTACAATGCAAACAAAATAGGCATTTGAATCAACAAATACAAACAACTGCCGGTAGGAGAAACGCCGTACTTTGAGTAAACTGCCTGTATTTCCGCATTTTGTGCCATCTGAGAATCCGTATCTTTTTTATTTTTGTATTTTTCCTGAATTGCCTGTATTTCCGGATTCATCTTCGCGGAAAGCTTAGAAAACTTTTGCTGCTTGATAGTCAAAGGCAGCATCAAGAGATTTACCACAATAGTAAATAAAATAATAGCAAGTCCAATATTAGGAATCCCTATCATGTCTATGACTTTAAAGATTCCCTCCATAATCTTGCCTAATACCCACGCTACTTCTCCTATAATAAAGGTAGAATCCGGAGTCATTATAATACCGTTCATTCACATACCTCCTGCATATTGAAGATAAAATCTACAATACCGCATTGATTAAACAATATAAAAAAATCCGGGTGGTAACCAGATTCAGGGAACAGGGTCATAGCCTCCCTTTGAAAACGGATTGCATCTCAAAATTCTCCAAACAGCCAGAATACTACCCTTAAAAGCGCCGTATTTTTCAATAGCTTCTATTCCATACTGAGAACAGCTGGGAATATAAGGACATTTGACGCTTTTCATAGGAGATAAATATTTCTGATAAAATCTGATACCGCCAATTAAAAATTTTTTCATACTTTTCAAATTTCCAACAAATGATGAAGTCTGCCAAGATGCAACAACGCGCTTTCAATTTCCTTATAAACTGCGGAAGCCGCACTTTGTCTGGCAATGATTACAATATCCAAACCACTATTGAATATATCTTCATGTAATCTGTAACTTTCTCTGATCAATCTTTTCACACGATGTCTTACTACACTGTTTCCGACTTTTTTACTCACACTGATTCCAATTCTGTTTTTATCTGTGCTATTTTCTTTCACATACATAATCATATATTTGTTTGCATATGATTTACCGTTTTTGTAAACAAACTGGAATTCGTGATTCTTCTTTAATGATTCTGAAAATTGCATTTGATTCCTTCTACACTCAAATTAATAAGAGAAAAAAGGTCACATTCCTGTGACCTATGCGCATAATCTTTTTCTTCCTTTTGCACGTCTTGCCGCCAATACTTTTCTTCCGCCGGGAGTACTCATTCTGGCTCTAAAACCGTGAACTTTAGCACGATGACGCTTTTTAGGCTGATAAGTCATTTTCATGGAAAAGCACCTCCTTCTTTAAAATCCTGATAAACCATATACAATTCGAATGATAATCAAGAAAATAGCATATTTGATTTTATAAGAAAAACAGCATAATGTCAAGCAAAATAGGCATAAAAAATTATAATAAAAAAATTAAAAAAGTTATCCACATACATATACACCGTTTTTATTCACATTTCACTTATCCACATTACATTAGTTATTTGTGGATAACTTTCAATTTTTATAAGAATATCAATATATTCAGCTTTATAAATATCCACATAAATCATGAATTATCTTATTTATAAACAATTTTATCCACATAATGTGTATAACTTTATACCTTAGCTGTTAAAAACTTGCATTTGAAATATTTTTCATTCTATATTACAATGGAAACTGTAGCGTTTATATTATTCTTTGTTTTAAGAAAGGTCTATCAAATGGATGATATTAAAAGAAATTGGACAACTATTAAAGAAACTGTCAGAAGAGAATACAGTCTTTCCGATATTTCTTATCATACATGGGTAGAACCTCTGGAATTTTACAATGTGACAGATAATACGGTAAATATCATTATTCCTTCCGATCAGGCTCATGCATTGAATTATATTTCCAATAAATACAGAAGTTTCTTTCAGGTAACCATCACGGAAATGTTTAATCACCAATATGATGTGGATTTTATATTGGAAAAAGACGCCGAATATGAAAATGTTTCCGAAAATGAATTAGGCAAAGACCCTAAGTATGCCGCAAATTATGAAAACGCAACCTTAAATCCAAGATATAAATTTGACAGTTTCGTGGTAGGGAGCAATAATAAATTTGCTCATTCCGCTTCTCTGGCAGTAGCGGAAACTCCCGGTGAAACTTATAATCCTCTCTATCTCTATGGTGGGCCGGGATTGGGTAAAACCCACTTAATGCATTCCATAGGGCATTTTATTATGGAACAGAATCCTGATACAAAGGTTCTTTATGTTACCAGCGAAGAATTTACCAATGAAGTAATTGAATCTATCAGAAGCGGTAACGCCGCTTCCATGACAAAGCTTCGGGAAAAATACCGTACCGTTGATGTGCTTATGATAGATGACATACAGTTTATAATAGGAAAAGAAAGTACACAGGAAGAATTTTTCCACACTTTTAATGTGCTGCACGGAGCCCACAAACAAATTGTACTTTCTTCGGACAAACCTCCAAAGGAAATGGAAACTCTGGATGAACGTTTCCGCTCAAGATTTGAATGGGGACTGATAGCAGATATCCAGCCTCCCGACTATGAAACCCGAATGGCAATTCTTCGTAAAAATGCCGAACATTACGAACATAAGATTAATGAAGAAATTATAAAATACATTGCCACAAATATTAAGTCAAATATCAGGGAATTAGAGGGCGCTTTAAATAAGATTATCGCATTTGCAAAATTAAATAAGATAGATTATATGACAATCGAACATGCGCAAGAGGCTTTAAAAGATGTTATTTATCCTAATAAGCCAAAGGAAGTTACCCCCACCACTATTATTAACACTGTAGCAGAACATTTTGGAGTAAATCCTGAAGATATCACTTCAAAAAGGCGTAATTCCGAATTTGTGCTTCCGCGCCAGATTGTAATGTATCTTTGTTATGAAATGATTGACGAAATTTCTTATATGAATATTGCAAAACTTTTAGGAAAAAAAGATCATACCACGGTTATTCACGGAGTAAGCAAGATAAAATCAGAGATTCAGAGCAATGAAGAATTAAGAAATAAAATTGACATTATAAAAAAGAAAATCAATCCCTGATATGTGATTTCGGTTGATAACTTTAAAACGGAAAATATGTTTAAAAGAGAGGATGTGTATAAGTTCATACTTATTCTGAACTTATTATTTAACAATTCACATCTTTTCCATTTCCTTTTTCCTTTATAAATAGTATAATAGAAGTAGTTTTGCACATATCAACACCTATTACTAAGTATAATATTAAATTATTTATCTATTTATATTATCTGCCGGCAGACAATTTGTTGTGGACAACCTGTCCATGGACAATCTGTCTATGGATAATTTGATAAACAGGAAGGAGTTATACACATATGAAGTTAGTCTGTTCAAAATCAAATCTTTTAAATGGTGTACAAACCGTATCAAAAGCCGTTCCTAATAAAACTACCATGTCCATTCTGGAGTGTATTATGGTAGATGCCACTAAGGGTGTTATCACTTTAACGGCAAATGATATGGAGCTTGGCATTGAGACTACCATAGAAGGAGATATTCTGGATAAAGGAATGATTGCCCTTGACGCAAAAATTTTCTTGGAGATTGTGCGTAAGCTTCCTGACAGTGATATTACCATTGAGACAGATTCCACATATATGACTACCATTACCTGTGAAAAAGCAAAGTTTAACATTATCGGAAAATCGGGAGAGGATTTTTCTTATCTTCCCGATATTGAAAAAAACGGAAGTATTGTAATCAGTCAGTTTACTTTGAAAGAGGTTGTAAGACAGACAATATTTTCCATTTCCGACAATGACAATAATAAACTGATGTCAGGGGAGCTTTTTGAGATTGATGGTGACGAGCTTAAAGTAGTTTCTCTGGACGGGCACCGTATTTCCATCCGTAAGATTAAGTTAAGGGATAATTACGAATACAAAAAAGTTATCGTTCCCGGAAAGACTTTGAATGAAGTGAGCAAAATCATTTCAGGGGATGCGGATAAGGATGTGATGATTTCCTTTGACCCTAATCATATTATATTTGAATTCGGAAATACTACCGTGGTTTCCAGACTGATTGAGGGAGAATATTTTCAGATTAATCAGATGCTCTCCAGCGATTATGAGACAAAGATAAATATAAATAAAAAAGAGCTTTTGAATTGTATAGACAGAGCTACCCTTCTTGTAAAAGAAGGCGATAAAAAGCCTATCATAATGAATGTTACCGATGAAAGGATGGAACTTAAGATTAATTCCGTTCTTGGAAGCATGAATGAAGATATTGATATTGAAAAGAGCGGTAAGGATATCATGATTGGATTTAATCCTAAATTCCTGATCGATGCGCTGCGTGTCATTGATGACGAAAATGTGGATTTGTATATGGTAAATCCGAAAGCTCCCTGTCTTATTAAGAATATTGAAGAAAGTTATATTTATATGATATTGCCGGTTAATTTTACCACAGTTAATTAATTGTAATTGACCGCAATTTGTGCCGCCAATCGAAAGGCGGAGGGATGGAGATTTTATATGCAGATAATTCAATTAAAAGATGATTTTATAAAACTTGGCCAGGCGCTGAAAGCGGCTGGCTTAGTGGAGTCAGGGGTAGACGCAAAATATGCCGTTCAGGACGGTCTTGTGAAGGTAAACGGTCAGGTAGAGACCAGAAGAGGAAAAAAGCTGGCTGTGGGTGATAAAGTCACTTATAACGGTGAAACTTTTATAATAGGGGATTAGTATGGTTATTAAATCAATAGAATTGGCTGATTATAGAAATTATGAATCCCTTGACATGAAATTTGACAGAGGAACCAATATTCTTTACGGAAATAATGCTCAGGGAAAAACAAATATATTGGAAGCCATTTATGTAGCTGCCACCACCAAATCCCATAAAGGAAGCAAGGATAAGGAGATTATAAAGTTTGATAAAGAGGAATCCCACATTCGGGTTTATTTGGAAAAAGAAGGTGTGGAAACAAGAATAGATATGCATCTTCGCAGATCAAAATCCAAAGGAATTGCCATAGACGGACAAAAAATAAAAAGAGCTGCGGATTTATTGGGACTTTGCAATGTCGTATTTTTTTCTCCGGAAGATTTGGGAATTATAAAAAACGGACCTGCGGAGAGGCGTAGGTTTGTGGATATGGAACTTTGCCAGTTGGATAGTTTTTATCTTTATAACCTGAATCATTATAATAAAATTGTGAATCAAAGAAATACTCTTTTGAAAGATATGTATATGAATGCCGATTTGAAGGAAACTTTAAATATATGGGATATGCAGCTTGTATCTTATGGAACAAAAATTATTGAGCGCAGAAAACTTTTTGTGGAGCAGCTCAATAAGATTATCTATGAGATTCACAAAAAACTTTCCGGGGAAAGGGAAGAAATACATATTGTTTATGAGCCAAATGTAGAGATAGAAGAATTTGAAAACAAGCTGAAATATAGTAAGGACAGGGACATGAAGGCAAAGATTACTTCTGTCGGTCCCCACAGGGATGATTTTTCTTTTGTGGTAGGAGATGTGGATATCCGTAAATTCGGTTCTCAGGGACAGCAGAGAACGGCGGCGCTGTCTTTGAAGTTATCAGAGATTGAATTGGTAAAGCAGATAGCGAAGGATACTCCGGTTTTGCTTTTGGATGATGTGCTGTCCGAGCTTGACAGAGACAGGCAGAATTATCTTTTAAACAGCATAGGAGATATTCAGACCATTATTACCTGTACGGGTCTGGAAGAATTTGTCAACAACAGGTTCGAGATAAATAAAGTTTATAAAGTGTCTGAAGGAACTGTTTCTGACGCGGAAATGGAGTAAGTAATGAGTGAAGAAAATATTAGCAACACAATAGTGGACCATGAGTACGGAGCCGACCAGATTCAGATTCTGGAAGGCTTGGAGGCTGTGCGCAAAAGACCCGGCATGTATATAGGAACCACCGCTTCCAGAGGTCTTCATCATCTGGTTTATGAGATTGTGGACAATTCTGTTGACGAAGCGTTGGCGGGAGCCTGCGATACAATAGAGGTTACCATCAATGAGGGAAATTCCGTAACTGTTGTTGATAACGGAAGAGGTATCCCCATCGGTGTGAACCATAAAGCCGGTATTCCTGCGGTTGAGGTAGTGTTCACGGTTCTTCACGCGGGAGGAAAATTCGGCGGGGGAGGATATAAAGTATCCGGCGGTCTTCACGGGGTGGGCGCTTCCGTGGTAAATGCATTGTCCGAGTGGCTCGAAGTGGAAATTTATCAGGAGGGCAAGGTTTACAAACAGCGTTATGAAAGAGGAAATGTATGTTATCCCCTGAAAGAAATAGGTACCTGTCCTGAAGAAAAGACAGGCACTAAAGTTACATTTTTGCCGGATAAAACGATTTTTACGGAAACCACGGTTTTTGAATTTGATATTTTAAAGAGAAGATTAAGGGAAATGGCTTTCCTTACAAAAGGCTTGCGCATTATTTTAAGAGATAACAGAATCCCTGAAAAAACGCCGGAAGAAGATTCCGAAAAAACAGATGTTGCCGAACCTTTTAAACCCAGAGTGTCGGAGTTCTGTTATGAGGGAGGCATCAAAGAATTCGTAACTTATTTAAACAGGAGTAAAACTCCTCTTTATGAAGATGTTCTTTATTTTGAGGGAGAAAAAAACGGGGTTTATGTTGAAGTGTCTTTTCAGCATAATGACTCATACAATGAAAGCGTGTTCAGTTTTGTGAATAATATTAATACGCCGGAGGGCGGAACGCATTTGCAGGGATTCAGAAATGCCACTACCAAGACATTTAACGATTATGCCAGAACCGCAAAGCTTTTAAAAGATAGTGAACCTAATTTATCCGGTGAGGATATCAGAGAAGGTCTTACCGCAATTATCAGCGTTAAAATTGAGGATCCTCAATTTGAAGGACAGACCAAGCAGAAACTCGGAAACAGTGAAGCAAGGGGAGCTGTGGATTCCATTGTCAGTGAACAGCTTACTTATTTTCTGGAGCAGAATCCGGCCATTGCAAAATCCATCTGCGAAAAATCCATTTTGGCGCAGAGGGCAAGGGAAGCCGCAAGGAAAGCCAGAGACTTAACCAGAAGGAAAACTGCTTTGGAAGGATTATCCCTGCCCGGAAAGCTTGCGGATTGTTCCGATAAAGATCCTAAAAATTGTGAAATTTATATTGTAGAGGGAGACTCTGCGGGAGGCAGCGCTAAAACTGCGCGTTCCCGCGCTACTCAAGCTATTCTGCCTCTCAGGGGCAAGATTTTGAATGTAGAAAAAGCCAGACTTGATAAAATCTATGCCAATGCGGAAATTAAGGCAATGATTACTGCATTTGGCACGGGTATTCATGAAGATTTTGATATCAGTAAGCTTCGCTATGACAAAATCATACTCATGACCGATGCGGATGTGGACGGCGCCCATATCAGTACCTTACTGCTTACTTTTATATACAGGTTTATGCCGGATTTGATAAAAGAAGGACATGTTTATCTGGCAAAACCGCCTTTGTACAAACTGGAAAAAAATAAGAATGTATGGTATGCCTATAGCGATGAAGAGCTTGAAAAAATTCTTCAGGAAGTGGGAAGGGACCAGAATAATAAAATCCAGCGTTATAAAGGGCTTGGAGAGATGGATGCGGAGCAGCTCTGGGAAACTACCATGGATCCCGAAAAGAGGATTCTGCTCCGGGTGAATTACGATGAAGAAACGGAATCCGAGCTTGATTTGACATTTACTACTTTGATGGGCGACAAGGTTGACCCCAGGCGTGAGTTTATTGAAGAAAACGCAAAGTTTGTAAAAAATTTGGATATCTAATAACATTTTAATCGGAGGAAAAGATGGACGACAAGATTTTTGATAAAATCCATGAGGTGGATTTAAAGGAAAGGATGGAGACTTTCTATATAGATTACGCCATGAGCGTAATTGCATCCCGTGCCCTGCCCGATGTGAGAGACGGTCTTAAGCCGGTGCAGAGACGCGTCCTTTATTCCATGATTGAGTTAAATAACGGTCCCGATAAACCCCACCGTAAAAGTGCCCGTATTGTCGGTGATACCATGGGTAAATATCACCCTCACGGAGACAGCTCTATTTACGGCGCTTTGGTAAATATGGCTCAGGATTGGTCCACCAGATATCCCTTGGTGGACGGACATGGAAATTTCGGTTCTATGGATGGCGACGGCGCCGCTGCAATGCGTTATACGGAAGCGCGTCTTTCAAAAATTTCCATGGAGCTTTTAGCTGATATTAATAAAGATACGGTTGATTTTGTGCCGAACTTTGACGATACGGAGAAAGAACCTGTAGTGCTCCCCAGCCGTTACCCCAATCTTCTGGTAAACGGAACTACCGGAATTGCAGTGGGAATGGCTACAAATATTCCTCCTCACAATTTAAGGGAAGTGATTAATGCCGTAGTGAAAATCATTGATAACAGGGTGATGGAAAACAGGGCTACCGATATCGAAGAAGTTATGGAAATTGTGAAAGCGCCCGATTTTCCCACCGGAGGACTGATTCTCGGAACCAGAGGCTGCGAGGAAGCTTATCGTACGGGACGGGGCAAAGTCAGGGTTCGTGCCGTGACGGATATAGAGACTCTGCCGAGCGGGAAAAATCAGATTGTTGCCACAGAACTTCCTTATATGGTAAACAAAGCCAATTTAATCGTTAAAATTGCCGAATTGGTAAAATTAAAGAAAATTGACGGAATTACCGATATCAGGGATGAATCCAACAGAGAGGGCGTCCGTGTCGTAATTGAGTTAAGGAAAGATGCAAACGCCAATGTTATTTTAAATCAGCTCTATAAGCATACCCAGCTTCAGGACACCTTTGGGGTCATCATGCTTGCTTTGGTGAATAATGAGCCGAAGGTAATGAATCTTTTGGACATGCTTACTCATTACATAAAGCATCAGGAAGATGTCGTTACCAGAAGAACAAAGTATGAGTTAAACAAAGCGGAAGAAAGGGACCATATTTTACAGGGTCTTTTGAAAGCTCTTGATTTTATTGATGAAGTAATTTCCATTATCCGCGGCAGTGAAAATACGCAGGTAGCGAAAAGCAGGCTGATGGAGCGTTTTGAATTGGATGATGTTCAGGCGCAGGCCATTGTGGATATGAGACTCCGCGCACTTACCGGTTTGGAAAGAGAAAAACTGGAAAATGAGCATAAGGAGCTTCAAATACGCATAGGCGAATTAAAGGCAATTTTGGCGGATGAAAAACTGCTTTTGGGCGTCATCAAAGAAGAAATCATGATAATCGGTGAAAAATACGGGGATGACAGACGCAGCAAAATAGGATATGATGAGTTTGATATTTCCATGGAAGATTTGATTCCTGTGGATAATACCATAATTGCCATGACAAGGCTCGGATATATCAAACGCATGACTGTGGATAATTTTAAGGCGCAGAACCGGGGCGGCAAAGGTATTAAGGGAATGCAGACCATCGAGGATGACTATATCGAAGATTTGCTTATGACCACAAACCATCATTATCTGAATTTCTTTACGAATTTCGGAAGAGTTTATCGGTTAAAAGCGTATGAGATTCCCGAGGCAGGCAGAACCGCCAGAGGTACAGCGATTATCAATCTGCTGCAGCTTGCTCCCGGTGAAAAAATTACCGCAATGATTCCTATTAAGGAGTATGATGATAAAAAGAATCTCTTTATGGCTACCAAAAACGGAATCGTCAAAAAGACGCCGCTTTCGGAATTTATCAATATCCGTAAAAACGGATTAACGGCTATCAATTTGAGGGATAACGATGAGCTGATTGAAGTAAAAACTACGGAAGATGACAGCGAAATATTCATGGTAACGAAACAGGGTATGTGTATCCGCTTTAAAGAAACCGATGTGAGAGCTACCGGAAGAGCGTCCATGGGCGTTATAGGAATGAATCTGGCGCCCGGCGATGAAATAAAAGGGATGCAGCTTAGAATTCAGGGTGAATATCTTTTGATTGCATCCGAAAAAGGCATGGGAAAGCGTACCCTGATGGAAGAATTTAATTTACAGCACCGTGGCGGTAAAGGCGTGAAGTGTTATAAGATTACCGAAAAGACCGGTGATGTAATGGGTGTCAAAGCAGTAAATGAAGACAATGAAATCATTATGATTACCACGGAAGGCATTGTCATCAGAATCAGGGTTTCGGATATTTCCACTTTGGGAAGAATCACTTCCGGCGTAAAGCTGATCAATCTTGAAAAAGATGTGGTTTTGGCACAGATGGCAAAAGTAAAAGACAGAGTGTCCAACGGAGAGCAAGAGTTTGACAACATGGATGAGGCATTAGAGGATGCTTCAACGGAAGAGTAATGTCATCTGCATAATTTAATTTTTATATTAAGGCGGAACAATGAATTGGCAGATGTCAATCGATTGTTTCGTCTTAAAATATGTAGAAGGAAACGGGGAGGATTATTATGAATTCATATCAGATTTTTTTGGATTTGGCTATTATTATTATCTTTTCTAAATTTTTTGGTCTGTTGGCAAGGAAATTTAAAGCGCCTCAGGTAGTAGGAGAAATCGTTGCGGGTTTGTTAATCGGTCCCAGCGTATTAGGTCTTGTGGAGCAGACGGACTTTTTGACCCAGATGGCGGAAATCGGAGTGATACTTCTGATGTTTTCCGCGGGTCTTGAAACCAATTTAAGGGATTTGATGAAAACAGGGTTTAAGGCATTTCTGATTGCATGCTTTGGGGTACTTGTGCCTTTGGTGGGAGGAACTCTTTTGTATATGGCATTTTACGGAACAGCTCCCTTCGGCTCCGATAAATTTTATCAAGCCCTGTTTATCGGTGTTATCATGACGGCTACCAGTGTGAGTATTACGGTTCAGTCCCTCAGGGAAATGGGAAAATTAAAGGGAGAAATCGGAACCACCATTGTCAGTGCCGCTATCATTGATGATGTTATCGGTATTCTGGTGCTCACCTTTGTTATCGGATTTAAAAATCCCGATTCTCATCCCGGAAAAGTAGTCATAAACACGGTACTGTTTTTCCTGCTTGCCGTTGTGCTGGGATTCATTTTATATAAGATTTTTAACAGAGTGGATATCCGTTATCCCCATACCCGTAGAATTCCTATCTTAGGTCTGGCATTATGCTTTATTTTTGCCTATGTGGCGGAGGTTCATTTTGGAATTGCGGATATTACGGGAGCCTACATAGCAGGAATTATTCTTTGCTCCATCCGGGATTCCGAATATATCGAAGAAAAAATAGATACCAATTCCTATATGCTTTTCGGTCCCATATTTTTTGCAAGTATCGGATTAAAGACCAATATTGACAATGTGACAGGCGGAATTATCCTTTTTGCCATCGCTTTTGTCGCTGTAGCGTTAATATGCAAAATTGTGGGCTGCGGACTGATAGCAAGAATCTGCGGATATAAAGGAAATGACGCCCTGAAAATAGGAGTGGGAATGATGACCCGGGGAGAGGTGGCATTGATTGTATCCCAAAAAGGATTATCGGTGGGAATGCTGTCCTCGGTGTATTTTACCGCGGTGATTTTGCTGATTATTGTTTCCAGTATCCTGACTCCTATTTTGTTAAAGCTGCTGTATGCAAAAGACAAAAGTGTTTGTGCCGCTAAAGCGGCGGAATGAGAGGAAAAATGCTGCGAGAAGATGCTTTTGAAGCCGCAAAGGAAAAGGTGATAGGAATTGACAGGCAGAGGCTTGGAATCGGTACATTGTCGGAAAAAACCGTACATGCTATTTTAAAAAATTATTATGAGCCGGATGAAGATAAACAGGAAATCCCTATTGAAAATTATGTGGCGGATATCTATGCAAACGGTGAAATTATAGAGATTCAGACCAGACAGTTTGACCGAATGAGGAATAAACTGTCTGTTTTTCTGCCTCTTTACCCCGTGACTGTGGTTTATCCTATTCCCAGAGAAAAATGGTTGATATGGATAGACGAGGAGAGCGGTGAATTAAGCAAAAAAAGAAAATCCCCGGCAAAGGGAAATCCCTACTTGGCTTTTAAGGAATTGTACAAAATTAAAATGTTTTTAAAGCATCCGAATCTTAAGTTCAGGCTGGTACTTTTGGATATGGAGGAATACCGCCTTTTAAACGGATGGAGCACTGACAGAAAAAAAGGTTCCAGCCGTTTTGACAGAATCCCCACATGTCTGGCGGAGGAGGTTGAAATAAGCCGCCTTGAAGATTATATGCAGTTTGTGCCTTATGAGCTGCCGGAAGAATTTACCACCAAAGACTTTGCAAAAGCGGCGCATATTCCTCTTCCTCTGGCACAAAAAGTTTTGCATGTCCTGCATTATATAGGAACGGTGGAACGGGTGGGAAAGAAGGGAAATAGCTATTTATACCGGGTATTTTAAAATATCTTTAATTATTTTTAAAAATCCTGTTGACAAATACATTGTGATAGTATATTATAACATATAGTTAGGTAGGACTAACTTTATTTTAGCGGAAAGAGTTAGCTTAAACTAATTAGTACATTTTGAAGAGGGTGACAATGTGATGCCGCTTACATTAGCAGAGGTTGGAGAGGAAAACATTATCAAAAAAATCGGGGGAAAGCAGGAAGTTAAGACACATTTGGAAAATCTCGGTTTTGTAGTGGGAGGAGCAGTCACGGTGGTAAACGCTATCGGAGGTAATGTTATCGTGAATGTGAAGGATTCCCGCATTGCAGTCAGCAAGGAGATGGCACAGAAGATTCTCATCTGACAGAAGATTCTCATCTGACAGAAGATTCTCATCTGACAGAAGATTCTCATCTGACAAAAGATTATGATTTAAAAAATATTCAGGCGGAAAGGGAGGAAAACATGAAAACATTAAAGGAAACAAAAATCGGTGATACAGTGAAGGTTGTAAAGCTTCATGGTGAGGGTGCGGTGAAGCGCCGGATTATGGATATGGGGCTGACAAAGGGTGTGGAGGTTCAGGTACGCAAAGTTGCGCCTCTGGGGGACCCCATTGAGGTGACGGTGCGCGGCTATGAACTTTCCATTCGGAAAGCAGATGCAGAGATGATAGAAGTTTGTTAAGTTATGTGGAATGTTAGCAATTATTTTTAAGTAAATAGTTAGTTAAAACTAATTTAAAGATGATAAAATATCTACTAAAATATGGAAGGAGAGAAAAAAATGGATTTGCGAATTGCCCTTGCAGGAAATCCAAACTGCGGAAAAACCACATTATTCAATGCCTTAACCGGTTCCAATCAGTTTGTGGGCAACTGGCCGGGTGTAACAGTGGAAAAAAAGGAAGGAAAGTTAAAGAAACAGGAGGGAGTTATCATCACCGACCTCCCCGGTATTTATTCTTTATCCCCTTATACATTGGAGGAAGTAGTAGCGAGGAATTATTTGATTGGCGAGCGTCCTGACGCTATCTTAAATATTGTGGACGGAACCAATCTGGAGAGAAACTTATATTTGACCACACAGCTTGTAGAGCTTGGCATTCCTGTGGTTGTAGCCGTTAATATGATGGATGTAGTGGAAAAAAACGGCGACAAGATTAACACGGCAGAGCTTTCAAGGGCGCTGGGATGTAAAGTAGTGGAGATTTCCGCCTTGAAAGGAACCGGTATTACGGAAGCTGCGGAAGCTGCAGTAGAAGCGGCGAAAAACGGAAAAACGGTTCCCATGCATACTTTTTCGGGAACGGTGGAGCATGCCCTTGCACATATCGAGGAAGCCGCAGTGCATGATATGCCGGAAGAACAACAGCGGTGGTATGCAATCAAGTTATTTGAAAGAGATGACAAGGTGCTGAAGCAGATGAACCTCAGCGAGGCAACTCTTGCACATATTGAGGAAGATATTAAGACGGCCGAGAAAGAGATGGACGATGATGCGGAATCCATTATTACCAATGAAAGATATATTTATATCGGCGGAATCATTAAAGGATGTCTGAAAAAAAAGTCCTCAGGAAAGCTTACGGCTTCCGATAAAATTGATAAAATTGTCACCAACCGTTTTTTGGGTCTGCCCATTTTTGCGGTAGTCATGTTTTTGGTTTATTATATTTCCATGGTAACGATAGGCGCTGCCGCTACGGATTGGACAAATGACAATCTCTTCGGCGACGGATTTCATCTGCTTGGCATCGGTGCCGGAGAGTATGAAGAAGCTGCGGGAGAATATGGCGATGCCGCATTGATCGTGGATGGATATGACGCCTATATGGAAGAAAACGGCGCGGCTCCCACAGGAGATTTTCCTTATGAGATAACAGATGAAGAAACGCTGGAAGTAACGACGGAAACAGCATCTATTGCAGATTATGAGGATGCTCTCGGCGTTATGGAAAAATACGGCGAAGAACCTGACCCGGCGGCTTATGGCGTGTGGGTTCCCGGTATTCCAGCGATTGTAGGAGGTCTGTTGGAATCCGCAGGAGTAGCTGACTGGCTGGCAGGACTGATTAATGATGGAATTGTAGCCGGCGTAGGTGCGGTTCTGGGATTTGTACCCCAGATGCTTGTTTTGTTTTTACTCCTTGCATTCCTTGAGGCTTGCGGCTATATGGCGCGTATTGCCTTTGTGCTTGACCGTGTTTTCCGTAAATTCGGGCTTTCGGGCAAGTCCTTTATTCCTATGCTTATCGGTACCGGCTGCGGTATTCCGGGCGTTATGGCGTCCAGAACCATTGAAAACGAGCGTGACCGCCGCATGACTATTATGACGACCACTTTCATTCCCTGCGGCGCAAAAGTACCTTTCATCTCCATGATTGCCGGAGCGATTTTCGGCGGCTCCGCATGGGTTGCAACCAGCGCTTATTTTGTAGGAATGGCAGCGGTTATTGTATCAGGTATTATGTTAAAAAAGACAAAAATGTTTTCCGGCGACCCCGCTCCTTTTGTAATGGAGCTTCCGGCATATCATATGCCTACCTTGGGCAATGTCCTGCGCTCCATGTGGGAGAGAGGATGGTCCTTTATTAAAAAAGCGGGCACGATTATCCTGCTTTCCACCATCGTTATCTGGTTTATGACTTACTTTGGATTTACATCCGAAGGCTTCCGGATGCTTGAAGAGGAGGAAATGGATCAGTCTCTTCTTGCAGCTGTAGGCGGCGCCATTGCATGGATTTTCACACCTTTAGGCTGGGGAAATTGGCAGGCGGCAGTAGCTTCCGTTACCGGATTGGTGGCAAAAGAAAATATTGTGGGTACTATGGGTATTCTTTATCCCGGAGGATGGCCTGAGATTGGTGCAAACTTCACTGAAGTTTCGGGATATTCCTTCCTTGCATTTAATCTTCTGTGCGCGCCCTGCTTTGCGGCAATCGGTGCAATCAGACGGGAAATGAATAATGCAAAATGGACTTGGTTTGCCATCGGTTATCAATGCCTGTTTGCCTATGCCGTAGCTCTGGTAATTAATCAGATTGGCCAGGCGTTTACCGGAAGCCTGAATATCATCGGTCTGCTCTTTGCCATTGTTATTATCGGCGGCATGATTTATATGCTCGTTCGTCCTTATAAAGAAGCAACCAGATTGACTACCGATGTAAATACCAAAACGAAAAAAGCAGCCTGATTTTCGGATAACATAATTCACCACCTCTAAAAAAGCAGCCCCCGCGTATTGGCGGGGGCTGCTTTTTGTATAAGAGGAAATTGAGACAGTGTGAAATTGCCGGAGTATTAGGGTGTTTTTTGAATTAAAAAATAATTACAATAAAATTCAAAATTTCTCTTGCATAATACGCTTACATAGTGTATTTTTAATACAAGACATGCGCATGGTCTTTTAAAACAGCATAGACTATCCGAATCTTGAACCTATCGACCAAGATTCATTAATCAAAAGAAGTTCCTTTAATGGGTCATTAAAGAGCCTCAAGATTTCGAGAATCTATTTAAAGTGGAAAGGAGAATTAAAAATATGAAGAAATTAGTTAGAACTATCACAATGGTATTTTTGGGGACATTACTTTTTGCCACAACTGCGTTTGCAGCAGAAGCGAATATTCCAACAGAACAAATTCAGAGTCTGGAAACACAGATAATATCAGGTAACATACCGGAAATTCTGTATGGTTCATCATCAAAGGGAGATGTTGTTGTAGCAGTATTATGCAGTTATACCGGTCAGTGGGAAGAAGGATACTACGGATGGATTAATAATGCGAGCTTTTACATTAGTGGTGCAATAGTTGGCAATATAAAATATGAGACAAATGAGGTAATCCCGGTTGGTCATTTATTGATAAGTGGCTCTAGTGCATACCAGAACTATAACATTGGTGGAGTAAGCGTTACTATATCGGTGACAATGGACGAATGGGGAGATGCTTCATTGGGCATGGTAGTAAATTAGGTTGTTATTAATTCGGAGGCTATTGTTTATGAATAGCCTCCGAATTAAATTTGTATGAGGAGAATCATGATTATGAAAAGGATTGTATGGATGTTCCTAATTATATCAATATTGCTGTGTTCCTGTGGAAAACAGGAAAAAAGCGACTGGACGGTTCAGGAAAAAGTAGAAAAGGGATGGGTGGTATCTGATTCTATCAGCATACCGGACGATGTAAATACAAAAGGTATTGTCTGCAAACAAGACGCCATGTTTTATATGAGTGATAATGCAGAGAACGATTTGTTGAACATGATTCCTTATGAAAATACGAGCGGAGCAACAGCAGTGATTTTAGAGCGCCCGGATATAGAACATTCTGCGGACTGTTATTTGATGGCAGCATATGACAGCGGCATGGATCATAATGATTATTTAACCTTATGGAGATTAGGTTCCGGCACCGATGGGAAAGAACATTATAAACTAGTCCTGTATAACAAGCAGGGACTTATATTAGAAAATATTGATATGGATGCTTGGGAAATGCAGGAAGAGATAAAAAATATTCAAAAGGCAGTGAAAAAGGATGAAATATATTATTTTTTGGCGGAAAAAAAGCTGATTATAGTTGATGGACAGCAAAGAGTGAAAAGAACAAATCTGCCAAGTGAGAGATGTGATATCCTGTTGACAGGAGATACGATTTTATTGGTGGAGTATAAGGCTTCTGAAATTTTTCTTTATGAAATTTCAGGCGGCGCAATAGGGGATTGCTTGTATAAAATACCGGTTGCCAATGCAACTGCATTATTTATGGATGGGAAAGGGAAAGTTTGGATATCGGCAGCAGACAGATTATACCGCTGTGATATAGAGGAGTACAGCATGGATCTTGTGCTGGAGTGGAGTGCGGTCGGACTTAGAAACAGTAGCATCCAAAATATTGTGAGCGTTTCTGATGATGTGATTATAGTTTACGGATATGAAGAAAATATCTGTACCATATGGAAACTGTCTGCCACGGATATAGTGGATCAACGGACGGTTATCACATTAATGACAAACAATGAGTTTGGCGGTTTTGTTGCCGATTGGGTGTATGGATTCAATGCGTTGAATGAAGAGTACCGGGTTGTACTGTACAATCCGGCCGCGGGATTGACAGGGGAGGATGCACAGACGAAGAGACAGTTATTACTGACATCATCAAATCCGCCGGATCTGGTAGATATATACAGCATGAAGCGTTGGGAGGCATATGCCGAGAATGGGATGTTTGAGGACTTGTCTTCCTATATCCAAAACAGTGAAGCGTTGGAGGAAGAAGACTATGTGCCCAATATTCTGGAAGGCGGAAAAATAGGTGAACAGCAGATTTTTATTCCATACTCTTTTATATTTACTACACTGTATGGACAGGAAAAATATGTAGGGGGAGAGTCCGGCTGGACACTTCAGGAATTATTGGATAAGTGCCATCAGAATGAAGAAATAAGCGTATTAAACTCTAAATCGGAGGGTGCATTGGAATTTTTGCTTACATACAGCATGGAAGAATTTATTGATTATTCCCGAGGGGAGTGCAATTTTGAAGTGCCGCTTTTTTATGATTTATTGCAATGTGTAGCCAAAGCACAGTATACAGAACCGGATTTTTCACAGGGAGCTACTGTACTTACCGTATTTAATAATAATGTTGTAGGAAAAAGGGCGGTGCTGGACAGTGCAATTCTTTGTAATATGGAGTCTTATCTGGCATATACATATATGGGAATGATGAAGGAGGATGTGACGGACAGCATCATTAAGCTGGTGTTAAAAGGCTATCCGTCAAAAGACGGAAAGATGTGCGCAAATGCTTCTTTTCTACCCAATACCTGCTTTGCAATATGCAGCAATAGTGATAATAAGGAAGGAGCATGGCAGTTTATAGAATATTGTCAATCCTGCAAGGATGATTTTATTATGGGCTTTCCCGCTAAAAAAGAATGGCTGGCAGAAAACCTGCAGACACTTAGGTTAGAGGAATTTATGGGGGTAGAGCTGGAAGAGCCGACAAAAGAAGATGTGGAAGAATTATTATCCATTATCGGCAGTCTGAAATTTATATCCGGTCAGGATGAAGTGATTATGCAGATGATTACAGAAGAGGCGCAAGGGTATTTTGAAGGACAGAAATCGGAAGAAGAGGTAGCACAGATAATTCAACGCAGGATACAATTATATTTATGGGAAAACTTTGATGTAATCAAAAATTAGTGCCTGTGAATTTAGTCCTCCTCATCCTCATCGGTTTCCGACAAGGAAAATATAAATTCGCTTCCCTCGCCGGGAGTGCTGATGACATTGATATGTTCATTGTGGGAATTGATGATTTCCTTTACAATGGAGAGTCCCAGTCCCGTGCCTTTTTTATCCTTTCCCCTCGAGGAATCGGATTTGTAAAAACGGTCCCAGATAAGCTTCAGGTCTTCTTTCGGGATTCCGATTCCGGTATCCTTTACGGAGACAAACAGTTTGTTTTTCTTTTCCGAGGTTTCTATTGTGATGACGGAATCGGGATGGCTGAATTTAATGGCATTATCAATTAAATTATAGAGAACCTGTTGAATTTTGCCCATATCGCCATTCACATAAAAAGTATCTCCGGTTAAAATCAATTCGATTGCTATAGTTTTCTGGCGGCAGGTTCCTTCAAAAGATGCAGCCGTATTTCTGATAACCTTATTGATATCAAAATCTGTGCGGTCCAACAGCATTCCCTTGGTATTCAGATTGTTTAATGTCAACAGGCTGTTGGTGAGTTTAATCAGGCGGTCCGTCTCGTTCAGGACGATATTCAGATATTTCTCATATTGTTCGAGGGGTATGGTTCCGTCCAACATCGCCGTCAGATAGCCATGTATGGAAGTCAGGGGCGAGCGGAAATCATGGGAAACATTTGCTACAAATTTCTTCTGGTCGTCCTCGGCGCCGGCGATTTCATTCGCCATAAAATTCAGGCATGCGGCAAGATAGCCCATTTCATCATCACTGTCTATCTGAAATTCATAATGCATATTTCCGGAGGCATACTGTTCTGTAGCATAGGTAATTTTTCTCAGGGGGATATACACGATATCCGTAAAAAAAATCAGGATAATCAGCGACAAAAGAAGCAGAATCACCAGCGTAATATAGTAGATGCCTAAAAGGCTGTTGCAGGATTCCATGATGACATCCATGCTGCTGTGTATTACTACATATCCCTTTATCTTGTAATTGGAAATAATGGGAGCCAGAACAGTCAGGACATCGGATTCAAAATTGCCGAAAAAATCATCCACCATATAATAGGAACCGGCAGCAGCCGTGGGGTCAAAATCTTCAATCACCACCACTTCTTCCACATTTAAGGGAGTATCGGTATCCAGAACCAGACGCCCGGAAGGATTGATAATACGGATATCGGACTCCAAATATACCGCAAGGGAATCCAATTGCATTTTTACGGTTTCCAGACTTGTTTCGCTGGTATAGAGGCCGCTGGCATAATTGTCTGCAATGAGTACAGCTTCCGTATATAGATTGCCTGCTTTTTCTCTGGTTAAATGCTCCTGCGTCATGGCAGGCACAAAGATAGACACAATAATAAACGCAAACACTCCAAAAATAATATAAGCAAGCACAAATTTTAAATACAGAGTTTTTCTCACATTTTCACCTCAAATTTGTAACCGATTCCCCAGATAGTAGAAATTTTCCAATTCTGGTGGTCTTTGATTTTTTCCCGCAGGCGCTTGATATGCACATCGACAGTTCTGGTGTCCCCGATATACTCATAGCCCCAGATTTGGTCCAAAAGCTGTTCTCTGGTAAAAACATGATTGGGAGTGGAGGCAAGGAAATACAAAAGTTCCAATTCCTTTGGAGGCATATCCACATTTTTGCCCATATAAACAACGGAATAGTTGGTCAAATTAATAGAAAGGTCAGGGTATTCCACACACTTGTCATTGGGATTCTCCATGGATATATTGGTGGGTTTATAACGGCGCAGCACGGCCTTTACCCTTGCCACCAGCTCTTTGGAATCAAAAGGTTTTTCCATATAATCGTCGGCTCCCAGCTCCAGCCCCAGTACCTTGTCAAATACTTCGCCTTTAGCGGAGAGCATGATAATAGGGGTGGAGTATTTTGTCCGCACTTCCCTGCACACCTGATAGCCGTCAATGCCGGGGAGCATCAGGTCCAAAAGAATCAGATTGGGTTGAAAGGTATTCATTGCGGGCATGACGGACTCTCCGTCGTTTACAATCATTGTTTCATAGCACTCTTTTGTGAGATAAAGAGAGATTAATTCGGCAATGTTATTGTCGTCATCAACGATAAGAATTTTTTGTTTGTTTACCATGATGGCTCCTTTCTGTGCAGGCATGACGGGAAGTTTGTAATCAGCGGAAGGTTACAATGGTGACGCCGGCGTCGCCTTCGCCATACTCTCCCAATCGGAATTCTTTTACATGTTTCTGGCGTTTCAGGTAATTGTGTACAGCGTTTCGCAAGGTTCCTGTTCCCTTTCCGTGAACGACCCGCACACTGGGAAGATGAGCCAGATAGGCGTCATCCAAATATTTATCCAATTCGGCTAAAGCCTCATCCGCAGTTTTTCCCAAAAGATTAATTTCCGTGGACACAGACAGGGATTTGGACATTTTTATGGAACCGGCTCCGCTGTGTGTTAAAGAATGTGCGGGCATGCTGTCTTCTTCCGCATAAATTAAATCTTTTACATTGGTCTGCGTCCGAATGATGCCGCATAGCACGAAAAGGTTTCCCTTGGAATCGGGCAGGGTGTTGACGGTGCCCTTTAGTCCCATGGACAGGATTTTAACGAAATCTCCCTTTTTTAGTTTTTGGGGGTCAACGGTTTTCGTCTCCTTTTGCTTTTGAGGCGATGTTTCCAAAGCGAGCTTTCCATTTTTTTCGCTGATTTTATCCCGGACTTTCTGCCGCTTTTTCTCAAGTCCTTTGATATCCCCATTTGAGCTTAGTTGGTTGATATCCCGTATCGTTTCGTCGGCAACCTCTTTTGCTTCCTGCAGAATCTGACGCGCCTGTTCGTTAGCCTCCCGCAAGATGCGTTCCTTTGCCTGATCTATTTTTTCGTTTTTACGCTGAAGCTGTTCCTGCAGGATGCGGATGCGCTCTTTATACTGGGCAATTTCTGTCTGCTCTCTTTCAATGGTTACGCGGCTCTGCTCCAAGTCCGCAATCACATCCTCAAAGCTCTTTTCCTCTTTGCCAATCTGTTCTTTTGCCGCATTGATAATATCTTCCGGCAGCCCCAGTTTTAAGGAGATGGCAAAAGCGTTACTCTTGCCGGGAATACCGATTAAAAGCCGGTAAGTGGGCTGTAAGGTTTCCACATTAAACTCGCAGCAGGCATTTTCCACAAAAGGGGTGGACAGAGCATAAATTTTAAGCTCGCTATAGTGGGTGGTAGCCATGGTGCGAATGCCCCTATCATGCAGATGGTTTAAAATAGCGATTGCCAAAGCAGCGCCCTCCGTGGGGTCGGTTCCGGCTCCCAGCTCGTCAAACAAACAGAGGGAATGCTCATCCGCATGGGACAAAATGTGGACAATGCTGGTCATATGGGATGAAAATGTGGATAAACTCTGTTCAATGCTCTGTTCATCCCCGATATCCGCATAAACCTCTTCAAAAACGGAAAGCTCCGACCTGTCCGAAGCGGGAATGTGAAGTCCTGCCTGTCCCATTAATGTGAATAGCCCTACGGTTTTTAAAGAAACGGTTTTACCGCCGGTATTGGGACCTGTGACGATGAGAAGGTCAAAATCCCTGCCCAGATGAATATCGATGGGCACAACTCTCTTTTTATCAAGAAGAGGATGTCTTCCTTTGCGGATATGAATGATATGTTTTCTGTTAAACATGGGCTCGGTGGCGTTTTGGTCCAGAGCCAGCTTTGCCTTGGCAAAAATAAAGTCAAGGGTTGTCATAATTTTTTGATTTTGTGTAAGCTCCTGTGTATGAAGCCCTGCCTGAGCGCTTAAATCGGCCAGAATGACTTGGATTTCCTCCTGTTCCTGTAAATCCAGTTCCTTTAATTGATTGTTCAGGTTCACCACGGCGGCGGGCTCTATAAAAAAGGTGGAGCCGGTGGCGGACTGATCATGAACCATGCCGTTTACCTGACTTTTGTACTCCGCTTTTACGGGAATACAATAGCGATTGTTCCTCATGGTAATCACCGCATCCTGCAGATAGGTGCGGTAAGCGCCGTTTACCATGGAGTTTAGCTGACTGTGGATTTTTTCGTTGGTAAGCAGCTTGGAACGGCGGATGCTTTTTAATTTGGCGCTGGCGTCATCGGCAATTTCTTCTTCCGAGAGAATGCAGCGGTTAATCTCGCCTGCAAGCTGCGTCAGGGGAGTCAGTTGTTCAAAATACATATCCAGACTGTCATAGGGGGTATCTTCCGAAGCAGGCGTACCGGATGTTTTTTGACCGTAGGTTTTGACACGGTTTACATTATCAAGCAGGGAGGCAATTTTTAAAAGCTCCGATTGGGAAAGAGTGCTGCCTACCTCCAGAGAGCGAAGGGAAAATCCCAAATCCCGGTTGCTTCCGAAAGAAGTGCTGCCATCACGGAACAAACGGCCGAGAGCATCCCCCGTTTGTCTCTGGGCGTCCCGTATCTTGTGGATATCTTTCATGGGAAGCAGTTCGCCGCACAATTTCTTACCCGGCTGGGAGTCCGCTTTATCCGTGAGCATTTCAATAATTTTATTGTATTCTAAGGTTTTTAATACTTTTTGGTTCAAGCGTACACCTCCTGCAGGGGTGTCAAGTGCTCAAAGAAGCTTCTGCTCGAGCAAGCTCGGCAGATGCTTCTTTGGACACTTGATTCTGCCCTTTGGGTATATTATAACATAGAATATCATTTTATGAAAAGCCCAATAACCGAATCGGCGGATTTGCCATTGGGGGGAATTGCGGTATAAATGGGAAACAGGCAGATCCTTATCAAAAAAGGTTCCTGCCTGTTATGCCGGATATTATAGTTACTCCTGAAAAAGAAGATTTTCTTAAGTTTTACAAAATACATCACTATTATTGATGATTTAAAGCTTTCTATTGACAGGGATCGCAGATATTTTAAAAACAGCTATTTCCTTTGAACGGAATATGAATATTATACCTCTTGCTTTAAAAATACAGGATAGGAGCAGATGTGGGTAAAGAATAAATCCTGTTACAAATGAAATACCCATGCTCATATCAGTTTATTAGTAGTTGTAGTTGCCACAGTCACTACACACTCAGGTCAGTCTTATCGCAGACTGAAAGCAATCTCATAGTAGCATCCCTTTTTCGTAAGTTTCGAGTTTACATCAACTTTGCTAAGCCATAAAATCTACTGTTTTCTATTTATGGAAACAAACTGTCAATTCCTATTTTTCAATCAATACATTTTGCTCATTCCTAATCAGTTATTGTCAATAATTCCATTCCTAATTAAAACCTCTTTCATCCATTGTAAAGTTGCTTCAATTCCCGAATCTTTAACAACAACATTACAATGGTGGTGTCCCCATCCCAAATTATATGGTTTATGATTATATACGCCATATTTTAATTCATCTATATGAAAGAGATTAATTTCTGTTACGGTCAAATCTGGAACTTCTCTTCCTTCAGCTTGCGGCAATCTTTTAAAGAAACCATAGCCCGATAATTTTTTTTGACAAAGAGGGCAAATAGTTTCATAATTATCATCCAATATCCTATGACCTTTCATCTTATTTATATCAAGGAGTCCTTGAACTTTACACTTATTTAAACAATCATCTTTACGAAAAATTGCATCTTCTTCACTCATTCCAAATTCTTGTACAACTTTCAGTGCATCATAACAACACCAAAAAATAGCTTCCAGTTGTAATCGACACTTTTGTATAGTATATGCTGAAGCATATTCATATAATCTTATACCTGCACCTTTTTGTGAAGTTTTAGTAAATCCAATATTTATTTTATTATCATTTTCTGCTGTAGTGGCTGGAATTCTTGCCACATATTCCCCACCTAAAGGGCTTCTTCTATTTAATGCAGCTTTTATTCCTTTTTCGCTTGGATTATACATATTCCACTCGTCTCTTGTTTCATAAAAAAGCAAACAATTTTTACCCAATATAAGATGATACTCTGCAAGTATTTTTTCAGGCTCTTTCAAATCATAATAATCACTTGGATTTATTAGCACAATGTAACCATTTTCAAACTGTTCTGCAATCTTATATAATCTCTCATCACTTTGCCAAACATGAAATGGAATTAGCACAGTATTATTTCTATTTACACGGTTCTGATATATCACATCGTCATCGGCGCCTCTCGTTTGCCCCGATTTATAAATTTTACGATCAAGCAACTTTGGTAATTTAGGAATTTTTTGCATAATACAATCCTCCTCAACACATAAAAGATAATTGTTCGTATTCAAAGCAATCCGCAATTCTATTGCAAATATAGTTATACCATTCACTTTCGATTTCAATTGATACAGAGCGTCTACCTAGTTCATTAGCAGCAATTGCCGTTGCTCCCGATCCTGCAAAACAATCTAAAACAATATCTCCTGGATAAGTAGTTGCCCTAATTGCATGTTGAAGCAAATCTTGTGGTTTTTCAGCCGGATGTTTGCCCTTATATGGGCGTACATTTTCAAAATTCCACACATCTGTAAATTCCATATTTTTATTAACACAAAAAGGACGAATTACATCCTCATAATCAGGAATACTTTTTACCTTTCCTGTTGAAATAATTGCTTGTCTAATTTTTTCATATTGTTCCTTATTAGGAATATTTCTTCCTGCTTCCCAGTTAGAAACTGCGCCTCCATGATTGATTTTTCCATATGCACCAATCATTTCTGTTAATTGATGTCCTGAAAGTTCTGCTTCCTGTCGCCATTCTTTTAACATTACACCAAAATATGATTGGTATAGATTCCCTTCTAAATTTGGTTCCATAAATATAATTCGTTCAGAATGAGCATACCATTGTCTCAAGCTTTCTTTTTTCATCTTCTGTTTCCAACCATCATACCCTGGAGCATTTGGTTTTGTCCAAACAATTTGAGATAATATATTAAATTCATTTGAAAACATTAATTCTAATTTTGATACCATTGCAGAAGAGCAAAAACAAAAAACACTCCCATTGTTTTTTAAGACTCGTTTCCATTCTGATGAAAAACGCTGCAACCATTCCACATATTCATCATCATTTTTAAATAATGTATCTCCAAATATATTTTTTTTCTGTGTTGAATGATATGGCGGATCTGTTAGAATCAAAGATATACTTTTATCTGGTAGGTTTTTTAGCACTTCTAAAGAATCCCCTAAAAAAACAGCAGCATCTTCTTTAACAAATCCTTTTTGTTTTGCGCAAATTTTTTCTATTTGTTTAAATACACATTCAGTATTCATTAATAACCCCCTTTTTTAAGATTCTGTAATATTTAATATATTTTTGTATTATCAAAGCATTTTAATTCTGCAAAAATATTATAACATATACAAAGATTTTCCTCCACTAATATTTAAAAAAGTTATTTACTTTTTAAATTAGTTTTCTTGTGTTTTGGTCTTTTATTTGTTATACTATTTATAATTAAATTCATATATAGAGGCAATAGCGACTGCAAAAGTATTAAAGAATCTAGGTTTCACCAAATGGCAGAGATTTTTAATGGTAGTTACAATATTTTAAAATTTTATAAATTTAATAATATAATAGAGAGTTTTTTCTGATTTAAGGAAGAATTTCCGAAAAGCGATAAAGAAATAGGTAGACCTATTTTAAGACTGTCTATTATGATGATAATCTGCTTCGGAATCTGCGTTTACATTTATGCTTGTTTTAGAACAGAGTACCCTAATTGTTTAAAAAATTGATAGTAGAAAAAGTGCGATTATTATGGTGGGGCAATTATACAAGAAGAGTATACCGAATGAGAGTCGCAGAGAGATATTTATACGAGGAGAAGATAAAATGAATAATACACAAATCATTTTAAAAGATATTATATCAAAAGAATATACAGAACAAGAAACCTATTTGACCATTGAAAAATTTTTTGAGTTCTATTCTGCTAAACAGATACTTAAAAACTATGTTATTAGTGATGAAGATATTGAACAAAGAGTTCTCGGTTCTGGAAACGACGGCGGATGTGACTCTATTTTCTTGTTTTGTAATGGAGTTCTTGTTAAAGAAGATTTTATAGAAAACATAAACATACCTATAGATAGCACTCTTGAGTTCATAGTTATTCAGTCCAAAACTAGCACTTCTTTTGGTGAAGATGTCATAATGAAATGGAAAACTTTATGTGAAAATTTACTGGATTTGAATAATAGTGTTTCCTCGTTTTCTTCACGCTACAATAAGGATGTTCTTGATAATTTTCAGCTTTTCAGAGATATATACACATCCCTTATTAGAAAACGCATAAAGCTTTCCTTTATTTTCTATTATGCTTCTGAAGGAGTTGAAATACATCCTAATGTTAAGCAACAAGGCAATGAATTAGAGGGCAAAATCAAAAAATTATTTCCAAGTTCCAAGTTTTTAATAGAATACTTTGGTGCTGATAAATTGTTAACCGCAATTAGCAATCCTATAATCCAAGATTACGAACTAAACCTTGCAGAAACTCCGATATCTTTAGGTCAAAATACATATTATGTTGCTTTGGTATCTCTTAATGACTACTACAATTTTATAACAAATGATAAAGGAACTCTTAATCAATTAATTTTCGAAGCAAATATTCGAGATTATCAAGGAAATGTTATTGTAAATAAGGAAATATTTAACACATTATCTTCTAGTTCAGCAGATGATTTTTGGTGGTTTAATAATGGCATTACCATATTAGCTAGTAAAATAGTTCCTATGACTAGCAAAACACTGGTACTTACGGATCCTGAAATTGTTAATGGACTTCAAACTTCAAATGAAATATATAATTATTTTTCGAGTAATATATCAGCTCTTACATCCGACACACGACATGTCCTTGTAAGAATAATAGTTCCAACTTCAGAAACCATCAGAGACAAAATTATATTAGCGACTAATAATCAAACTACTATTCCTAAAGCATCCCTTCGTTCATCTGATGCTATACATTGGCAGATTGAAATGTACTTTAAGCAACATGGTTTATATTATGACAGACGCAAAAATTTTTATAAAAATCAGGGAAAGAAAAGTAACGAAATAGTGAGTGTATCTTATTTAGCTCAATCTTTGATTTCTGTGCTTTTACAAAAGCCAAATTATTCAAGAGCACGCCCTTCTACATTATTAACAAATGATGAATACTATGATGCTTTATATCACAGTAATATTGACATTGAAGTTTATTACAAAATAATAATATGGGCAAACAAAATTAAAAATTTTTTAAAAAGAGATGCTTCTTTAGATATAACAACTCAAGGGGACTTGCTGTTTTATGTATTATATTATGCATTTGCTAAAAAGGCAGATTCAAAAATTATATTAGCAAATGATATAAAGGAAATGGATATAGATTTATTAACTGATACAGATATTCAAAACTTTGTATCTCATATTTATGAAATCTATCAATTGAATGGCGGTGATAGTAAAGCAGCAAAAGGTTCTGCTATTATAGAATCATTAATGAATGAATTTTAATATTATTTGCATTTATAGAGTCCGAGAAACCGCACAAAATGCTGAGTTCTCGGACATCTATTTTTATTCAAACTCGATAGAAATTTCCTGCTCAAGTTGTTGGATTTCCGCTTCCGTCAAATCCGGCAGTCTGTCATCATTTTCATGACCGGGATATCCGCTGCGCCATCCCATTTCAACTTCGTCATGGATTCTGTCCAGAGCATAGCTTTCTTTATGCCGCATATCGATAATCTGTAAAAATTCTTCCTCCGTCACTTCCCCTTCCGGTAAATAATAATCGCCGTCCTCCACACAGATAGCAACTCCTTCCCCGGTATATTCCTCCGGTTTTTGAATGACGGTTATCTCCGTGTCAACATATCTTCCCTCTTCTTCGTACTCCCTCACAAGGATTTCATAACGCTCTTCTTCTTCTTTTGTAAGGTTCCTGTTATATCCGCCGCTTTCGGAATAGGTGGTAGAGCAGCAAATCAGGTAAATCCGGTCAATCATCTCATCCGTCATTTTCACCATACGGCTGCGCCAGACATCATTTTGTAAAAGTCTCTCCTGATATTTGGCATAGATACTGTATGTCATTTTATGCTGAAAATCAATCATCTGCAGCATTTCTTCATCTTTCAGCGTCTTATTGGGCAGATACAGGGTGAGGGTGGATTCGTCCAGAGCGACGCCTTTCCCGGTATAATCTTTTCCCTCTTTTATGAAAGGTACCTCCGTTTTCGGGAATAGGCCGTTTTGCTCATATTCCTCGATTAACTGCAGATACCTTTCCCTTTCCGCGTCCGTGAGGTCCCTGCTGAACGCTATGGTTTCACCTACATTTGCAAGCGCATAATAATCGTCTATAGTCCTTTTATCTATGTTTTCCATGCGCTGTCTGTACAAACTGCCGATTCCCAGTGCGGCAGTGGTTGTTCCGAAGATAAGGAAGCAGCACCCGATAATCACCGCAGCCTTGGGCAATACAAATCTTCTTTTATTTTTCGGAAGCTTTTGGGTCCTACGAATCTGCCGGAAAGCCTCTGCCGCTTTTTTTTCTACGATATCCGGCACTTCTACATTCTGTAAAAATGCGGTGATATTCTCTTCATTTTTTTTATGCATATTTTCCTCTCATTCCGCCGCGTAAGCGGCATTTTAAAATAAAAATACTTACACAGATTCCAAATACTTGGCAAGCTGCTCCCGTCCCCTTGAAAGTCTGGTCCTCACGGTAGAGTCCGGAATTTTTAAGATTTTGGCAATCTCTTTTGTGTGAAAGCCCTGTGCATAGTATAAAATCAGCACGATACGGTATTTTTTATCTAAAGCATTCATGGCTTCCTTCCACTCCAGATCGCTCATATCCCCTTCCAGAGCCTGCTCCGGCAATTCTTCCACATAGACCATGTGTTTGTTTGCCCTGATGATTTCATAACACTTATTCATTAAAATTCTGGTCATCCATGTCTTGAAATACCGATTTTCTCTTAAAGTTCCCAGCTTTTCAAAACAGGTCAGAATCGTATCGGAGATGGCGTCCGCAGCATCCTCGTCGTTCAAAAGAACAGCTCTTGCAATACGGTACATTCCGGGCATCTGGGATGTCATCAGCTCCGTAAAGGCATCCGCATCTCCCAGCTTTGCTTTTTTAATTAAAGTTTCCATGGTTCATCCGTAAATCGTCCCTTCGGACGGCATCCTTTCTTTGTGCGCACAATGATTTGGTATTTACACTTATTAGATGCAAAAAAAAGAGCAAATGTCCCATGCGCTCTTTTAAATTATACTTGTTAACAAAAATATTTTCCATGCCTTTTCGCCGCTGACTTGAAATTTTAAATTCCAGTGCAAGGGTAAATTCCACTGTCCTTTAAA
>JAMPEY010000014.1 GCA_023664665.1 Lachnoclostridium sp. | reverse complement strand
AGGAAAATGCAGGCATCTTCTGCCACAACAATCCCTGGGTATCCATTGCGGAAACGGTAATCGGCAGGGGGAACCGCGCTTTTGAGATTTATCAGAAGACCTGTCCTGCTTATATAGAGGACATCAGCGAGATTCACCGCACGGAGCCCTATGTGTATTCCCAGATGATAGCCGGGCGCGACGCCAAGTTCCACGGCGAAGCCAAGAACAGCTGGCTCACCGGTACAGCCGCCTGGACCTTTGTGAATATTTCCCAATACATTTTGGGAGTATATCCCACCCATGAAGGCTTGTCCGTTGACCCCTGCATTCCCGAGGGATTCGGCGATTTCACCCTCACCAGAAAATTCCGCGAAGGCACCTATCACATTGAAGTAAAGAATCCGAATAATGTAGAAAAAGGTGTTGTCTCCATGACCGTGGACGGAAAAGCGGTAGACGGGCATGTGATTCCTTATGAAAAAGGGAAAGAAGAGTATCATGTAGTGATTACGATGGGAGCATAAAACGATAAAGGTTGCGTTGTATAAAAACAGCAGGGAGGTATCTTCCCTGCTGTTATCATTTTTCACTTCTCTACAGTATGATGATGCTTGCGCAGTTGATATCCCCCGCCAAATCATATATCTTCCCGGACATAAGTCCCACCACCTTGGGACGCAGGGTGTACTCCGTACTGTTTTCCACCACCTTTGCCTTCTCACCGTTGGACAGCTCCACAACACTGTCCACAGGGTAGAGAATCACACTTCCCAAAAAGCTCTGCATCACATCAATATCCAAATCTCCTGTCATTGCCATAATCATCTCCACGGCGTCGCGCTTGGAAAATGCCTTCTTGTAAGGTCTTTCCGTCACCAGCGCATCATAGACATCCGCCACGGATATGATTCGGGCATACTTATGTATCTTGTCCGATGTCACGCCAAGAGGATAGCCTTTGCCGTTCATCTTTTCATGATGCTGCAAAACCCCCTTGACAATGCCGTCCGAAAACTGATTTCTCTTTTTTAATATTTCAAATCCAAATAGGGAATGCTGTTTCATCAGGGCAAATTCATCGTCCGTCAGCTTTCCCGGCTTGTTTAACACTTCGTTGGGAATTTTGGATTTGCCCACATCATGGAGCAGCCCCGAAATCCCCAACTCGCGTATTTCCGCATCCTTCAAACCGTGCTTTTTGGCAATGATCATAGCCATGGTTGCCACATCCACGCTATGCTTAAAGGTATACTCGTCACTGACCTTCAGCATACCCACATCCACTGCCACCGCATCATTTTCGAAAATAGCGTTCATCAGTTCATTGGTCACATTGTTGGTAGCCTCCAAAAAGCCTTCCGACTCCGCATTGCTATACAGATATTGGATGCCCTCGCCCACACGCTTGCGGACACTCTCCGTCAGCGTCACCTTTGCACGGTCCTGCACACGGGTTTTCTCAATGACCTCTTTCGTGTGCTCGGAAATGTTCATTTCCAATTCTTCCGGGTCCAGCTCCCCTTCCTGAATATAGACCCCGCCGACCCCTTTCTCCTGAAGATATTCAATCTGAAAATCATCCAGAAAGGCTCCCTTGGCAATCAGCGCACGACCGGTACCGTCAACAATGGACTGATCTATTTTCATTCCGTTTTTTAACAAACGCGTACTGATAAATCTTCTCTTAATCACTTCGCTCTACCCCAGTTTCCAGATATCCCTATTGTACTCTGCAATGGTTCTGTCCGAGGAGAAAAATCCTGCCTTTGCAATATTCACAAGCATCATCTTTTTCCACTTCTGCTTATCCTCATAGTCTGCAAACGCCTGATCCTTCACCTTGATATAATCCTCTAAATCCAACAGGGTCATGAACCAATCCTTATTTAACAGTTCCTTATACAGCCGTTCCAGATTCTCTTTATGCCCAACCTTAAGCGCCGTTTCGCCGACAATAAAATCTACCGCTTCCTTGATCACAGGGCTCTTCTCATAATACTCTTTGGAGACATAATCCGCTTTTTCATAATGCGCAATCACCTTATCGCTCTTCTCCCCAAAGATATAAATATTGTCATCTCCCACAAGCTGATGGATTTCCACATTTGCGCCGTCGCTGGTGCCCAGAGTCACCGCGCCGTTTAACATAAATTTCATATTGCCGGTGCCGGAAGCCTCCTTTGACGCCAGCGAAATCTGCTCGGAAATGTCACAGGCGGGAATCAGCTTCTCCGCATAGCTCACATTATAATTCTCCACCATGACCACCTTCATATAAGGATTTACCTCCGGGTCATTGTTCACAATCTCCGAAAGTACCAGCAAAAGATGAATGATATCCTGTGCAATCACATAAGCGGGAGCCGCCTTTGCCCCAAACAGAAAAGTGATGGGCGTAGAAGGCTTTTTACCTGCCTTGATTTCCAGATATTTGTGGATAATATAAAGGGCATTCATCTGCTGTCTTTTGTACTCATGAAGGCGCTTCACCTGAATGTCAAAAATGGAGTCGGGATTTATGGCTATCCCTTCCTTTTCTTTGATGTAAGCAGCCAGCTCGTTTTTCTTGGTCTGCTTAATCTGATAAATGCCGTCAAGGACACTCTGTTCATCCTTCTTTTCCAACAGCTTCTGCAGTTCATCCGCATTTTTCTTGTAGCCGTCACCGATGGTCTTTGTCAGAAATGCCGCCAATTCCCTGTTGCAGGACAAAAGCCAGCGGCGGAAGGTAATGCCATTGGTCTTGTTATTGAATTTCTCCGGATAAATCTTGTAAAAATGATTTAATTCGCTCTCTTTCAAGATATCCGTATGAATTGCCGCAACACCGTTCACGCTGTAACCGTAATGGATATCGATATGCGCCATATGCACCCTGTCATCTTCATCAATAATCTGCACCTTGGGGTCCTTAAATTTCTCCGCCACCCTGTCGCTTAATTCCTGAATAATGGGCACTAACTGCGGCACCACCTTCTCGATATAGTCAAGCGGCCACTTTTCCAGAGCCTCCGCCAGAATCGTGTGGTTGGTATAAGCACATGTTTTGCTCACCACCTCAACAGCCTCGTCCATGGTGAAGCCTTCCTGCGTCGTCAAAATACGAATCAGCTCGGGAATCACCAGAGTGGGATGCGTATCATTAATCTGAATCGCTGCATATTCATTCAGCCTGTGCAAATCATTTCCTTTTTCTTTCTGCTCCCTGATGATCAACTGCGCGCCGCTGCATACCATAAAATATTCCTGATAGATACGCAGCAGATTGCCTGCCTTGTCGGAATCATCGGGATAAAGGAAGAGGGTCAGGTTCTTTTCCACCTGTTCTTTGTCAAAAGTAATTCCTCTTTCCACCAGACTTTCGTCAAGGGAAGCCACATCAAATAAATGCAATTTATTGACGCCATTGTCATATCCAATGACATCAATGTCATAAAGCACCGCCTTTACTTTCCTTTCCCCAAAGGCAACCTCAAAGGAAGTCCCGGTATCTTTCAGCCATGAATGCTCCTCTATCCAATCATTCTTTTCCGCTTTTTGCAGACGGTCCTCAAAAACCTGTTTGAACAGTCCAAAGTGGTAATTCAGACCGATACCGTCTCCGGAAAGTCCCAGCGTAGCAATGGAATCCAGAAAACATGCGGCTAACCTTCCCAAGCCTCCGTTTCCCAAAGATGGCTCCGGCTCCGCCTCCTCAATATCGCACAGATGCTTGCCGTGTGCCTCAAGCACATCGCTCAATTCTTCATAAATTCCCAAGTTGATTAAATTATTGGAAAGCAGCTTTCCAATCAGAAATTCCATGGAAATATAATAAACCTTCTTGGCGCCTGTGATGGCAGGCTTTTCCTCTATTTTGCATTTTACTAACTGCAGCACGCCGTTATATAGCTGGGCATCCGTGCAGGCTGCAATATCCTTCCCATACAATTTTTCCGTAATCTCATTTAACTGCTGTTCCAAATTCATATCTTCCTCCCATTCCGTCTGCCCGGGCAGACACGCCGCTTCTTTTGCGGCTCTGTCTATATTAGCATTACTTCTTTTTGACCGCTTCATACACAGATTTCCTATTTTTACCTTTTTAGCATACCACAAAAGGGTGAAAACTGCAAGATAGCGGCTCTACAAACTAGTATCTGAGCACGCCCGATACAAAGCCGCAATATATGGCATGCAGAAATGAGGATATCTATGGACACTAACACGATTCAGCTGTTAAAAGAATGCAGCTCCGGTTGTCACATGGCAATGGAAAGCGTGAAAAAGATGAGGGAATACGCCAAGGATTCTGAATTGAATCATTTGCTGGAAGCCTATGGCGAAAAGCACCGCAAGCTGGAGGGAAAAATTTCCGACCGGCTGAAAAGCTGCGGGGAACAGGAAAGTTCACCGAGCATCATGGCGGAAACCATGGCACGGGCGGAAATGAATGTAAAAATGTTCATGCACCCTACAGACCACGAAGTGGCAAAGATTATGATGGACGGCTGCAATATGGGAATTCAGTCCGTCAGCGAGTATGTGAATAAGTATCCCGACGCATCCAAAGAAAGTCAGGATATGGCAAAAGAACTCATCGGTATCGAAGAGGATTTCATGCAGGAGATGAAGGGGTTCGTATAGAACTCCTTCACTCTATTCGCCCGCATTTCCCGCGGACGGTGCTTTAGCACATCTTTGAATATCCCGCCAATTTATAGGAAATCCCATATACTTCCGCATTTGTTCAGAATGAATATGTTTACTTAAAGAATATAATGTATCTAATTGCTCTTGAATTTGTTTGATAAGGTCTTCAAACTCATCTCTATCCAACAAATATTTCAAACTAATGAGTACCGCAAATAAGTCAGATTTTCCTATCTTATATTTTAATCCTTTCTTGGGAATGTTCAAAACCTGATGAATATAGGAATCTTTAATGGCCCCCTTTTGATAATTGTAATCGAACAGTCTTTCATTATGTGCGCAAACATTGCGTATACGGGACAATAAATCTAACATACGGGCTAATTCACTTTCATTGATATAAGGATATTCCTGACTTACTTTTGTCTGTATCTTTGGCGGCAGATAACTGTACATTTTTGATGCGCTTCCCATAGGCAAAGCTTTCATCATCACCCAGAGGGGAATATTGTGGTAGGTATCTTTCTGATATTGTATATAAGGATAATCTTTAGGGTCAGATGCGATGGTCGTTAATTTTACAATCAACTTGTTAATACCTGCTTGATTTTCCGGAATATAATTATATTTTGTGGCATCCAGATATGTCTGCTGAAGACTGCCGTACTCTTCGCAAAAAGAGTATGATATCAGGGACTTAATGTGTTTTTCTACAATCAAAATCTTACAAAGCATAATATTACGCAACGCATTATCAAAAGAATACAATGCATAAATATCCTCTATGCTCGTGTGCTCCTGATAAGTCCCATCTTTTCTTTTGAAGGGGCGTTTGTATCCCGATATCAATGCAAAATAGCTATGCCTTTTCAGCAAAGTAATCGCATAAGCTTCGTCTTCTATCTGCAGCTTTTTATCATTTTTCAGCTTGTCAATTTGCTCCTGATAAGTCAAAAACGGTTTATTTACACCAATCGTTTCACTCATTTGTATTCCCCTTATTCGCTTGATAGATGCTAATTGTATGATTTCCCAAATAGAAAAGGCTCCCGCAGGAGCCCTTTCCGGTCACAGGCCACACAAGCTTCTGTGACACGATCACTAAAGCAAATATACCATGCCATGACACAAATGTCAATTGAAAAATGAAATCTTTTCAAATCTTTTGAACCGGCAATCCGCTATAGCATTCCTATTATATGCACAATAACTTTTTATATTCAAAAACACCATCCATCCCTTCACTCTCCCTGCCACCAGCTATTCCAATACAGTCCCTTTCCGGTATCCCATTCTTCTTTGATGCCCAAGGCTTTTTTGCGCTCACTTATCATTGTATCTATATTATCTCCCGAAACAAATTCCATTCCTTCCTCCTCGCACAGTGCAATAAAGGTTTCTTCTTCCCTCGAAAGATGCCGGAGGTCGGCATTATCTACAGCATAATAGCTATCACCGTCAATATCATAGCCGGTTATTCCCAGACCCGGTTCTTCCGTGGGAAATGCCTCCTTATAGGCCTTCTGCGAAATCTCATGCAGCCACCAGCCTCCCAGGCGATTTGCATCATAAACCGTATGAATTTGCGAGTTTCCGTCTATATATTGCATCCCAAAGGAATAGCTGCCCGCACCGTTGGAGCCTCCGTCGGTAATGCATCCGTAATAGTCTATATCCGTATAGCTCCTCGCCCACGATTCCCCTGTGGCAATCACCTCAAGGCGTCCGTTCTTGGCAGTAAGCACCATAACCAGACTGCTGTCGTCACCCGGCGAATAGATATCCAATCCCGTAAATTTCAACTGCATCTCCTCATAACCGTCCCCACCGCAGTCCATATAGGCATAAGTAACACGGGGCGTCAGTTCCCCGCCGGTCCATGCATAAGTTTCTTTTATCTTTGCAAGGAGTTCCGGTAAAGTCCATTTGGTGCGCTCCGATGCAAAATCCTCGATGTACACGCTTTCTTCCCCTCGCAAAAACCGTTCATAAACATTGAGAGGACCGTCTTCATCGTTATAATGAATCACTATGGTATCGCAATAGCTGCTTGTATCTTTATGGTTGATGCGTCCGTCCACCCACTGGCTGCACTTTAGGATTTCTTCATAGGTATCGGTTGTCACCTCAACCTGAAGGTTCTGTTTTGCTGCAACCTCGATGCCATATTCCGCAAACAGTTCGGGCATACGCTTCAAATAATATGCCTCGTCATATTGCGGTCCGAAAAGCCCTTCTCCGTCATAGATGATTTCATCCGTGGTTTCCTTTCCGTCAAATCTGATTGCTCTATAGGTAAAATTAGCGGAACCCCAGCTATGCTCCACCAAAAGCGCCGTGTACAACTGTCCGCCGTCATATCGGATCAGCCCTGCCGCATCATAAACTCCGTCCGCCAGAAAATAGTTGGTGGAATAGTGCTGTTCAAAATACACATACTTTTCATCGCTTCCCTCTGTCAGCGCCCAGACTTCATCCCCCATGGTCATAAGGCCCAACTGTCCTTCCACCTCGGTCTCCGCCTGTTTTGCCACGGCGTCGCCCGTCAATTCATAAACATTGACGGACAGCTTGCCTTCTTTATAAATCAACACAAGCAGTTCTTCTCTCCCGTCGCTGTCCAAATCACAAATTTCAGAAACCGCAATGCCGTTCAAATACGCCATAAAATCTGTTATATCATAAGCCTCGTCCATAGAGACTTCTCTCACTTTTGCACTCAGATCCGCATAACCGTACTGCGGCACAAGCTCCTTCTCCAAGTATTCCGAAAGCTTTTCGGATATTGTCGCCGGTTCCTGTTTTGTTGTATCTTCCTTTTTTGGAGAATGCTTTTCCTCTGTGTCCTCAGTTTCTGTATTCTGATAGTCATTGCCCATAAAGTACCATACAGCTCCCACTCCGGACAGCAACAAAACCGCCACAGCCACAATTATGGCAACCACACCGCCCCTGCCTGTCTTGGACTTTGCCTGCGAGTCCGCCCGGCTCATGGGCTGCACCGATTCGGACTGTTTCTCTGCACCAAACGGTGCTGTCTGCACCGGCTCACCGCAGTAACTGCAAAACTTACTGCCGCCTTCCAATTCTTTCCCACATTTTCCGCAAAACATATGGTACCTCCATTCCCCTTAACTCATTTGAAATTTAAACACGATGACATCATCATCATGATAAACACCACAATGATTGCCAGCTTTTTTATCAGATTTCCGTATGCGCTTTCCGGAGCCCCCGGCTCCTCAACCTTTTTTGCCCACCAGGGCTGATTGATAGAAGGCGTGTTTTGCCCTTGGGACAACAGACTTTGCAGATATATCTTGGCTTGCTCCTGTGTATCATTCTTCTGCATGGTATTACTCTGCGCGATATTGTTGTCCTGCCATTTTTTTGCATACTCAAATACCGGAGCAAGACATTCCGCTTCCTCTTTGGAAATATTACAATAACTTTTGTCCGAAAAACGAATTGTCCTGACGCTCCCCTTTTTGTCCGTCACCCACCCGCTTATGCTCTCCAGCGCAGACCAATAATAGAGAGTGCAGGGGCTTAATTCGTCCACCAGAAAATGCCTTGTCACGGTATACTTATCATTTTGAAATAACGGCTCTTCCGCAAAATATTCTCTGCAGAACAGTTCTTTCATGCGGCGGGAGTCTCCCCAGAATTGGAATTTTTCCAACGCTCTCATGCCGGGCAGGGCGCTGAAAAGAATCACAAAAATTGCGGCAAGCCACAAAAATCCCAATATTCCTACCATTTCCAAAGGGTCAGCTCCTTCCGTGTCACTGAGCGCCGCAACGGTAATGGGAATCAAAAGTCCGCATTCGAACAGCATCAGATTCCTGACCATGGCGCTTTGGTAAAAGAGAAAATAGCGGAACAGAAAAGCAGAGGGATTTTTCCCCTCCCGCCATCGAAAAACGGTAATCTTTACGGAATACAGGCGCACCAATAACGCCACCGCAAGCAGAATGATCTTGCAGCACAAAAGATACACGGCATATAAATAAATCCACAAAAGCAGGCTGTTTCCCCGGGCAAAAAAACTCTGCCCCGCTATCAGGCGCCACAGGGAAAAGAAAATCATCATACCGGCATAGAGATAATCGGGAATGCCGAAAAGCACCCACCGTATTACATCCCGCTTCCTGCGCCTTTCACGAAACAGCTTGCCCAAAAAAGTCTTCCTTTGAAAAAATTCCAATTGGGAAATCAAAGATATGCCCCAGAGAAATATATATATGCCCGCCACCAGCAAAAGCATCCGATTCAATTCGCTGCTCTCCAGCGCCTCTGCAAACCGCCCCGTCCGTTCCGGCGCCGGTACATGGACACAGAGTGGCAGCATGGCGGCTCCCAAAAAGGATATTGCGCAGGGAACCGACAGAATCGCAAAGGTTTCCGCCGTAGATTTTCTCTTCATCAGATTATAAAAATCTACCATATAAAAAATGGCGTTTCCGTACAAAAGCACAAGCCACAAAAGCGGTCCCCCGGAAGTCAAAAAAGACTTTACAGCCAGACTATCAGGCGAATATAATTTTAAAAACCCCCACAGCTCTTCCATTTTCTCTCCCGTCTTCCCGCTTCCCGCGTTCCTTTACCTTCTCATCAGTCCGAAGTATGCCAGCACCACGATTCCCAGAGCAATCCGATACCAGCCGAATACCTTAAAGTCATGCTTCTTGATATAACCCATCAAAAACCGTAAAACTGCCAGTGAAACCACAAACGCCACCACCGTGCCGATAAGCAGCAGCGCCAGTTCCAGCGAAGTAAAATCAAAACCGAACTTTACCACTTTTAACAGGCTTGCGCCAAACATCACGGGAATCGCAAGGAAAAAAGTGTACTCCGCCGCTACCGTTCTGGACACCCCGATCAACAAAGCTCCCACAATCGTTGCTCCTGACCGGGAGGTTCCGGGAAATACCGCCGCAATCACTTGAAAAATGCCGATGAGCAGCGCCGTTTGATAAGTAATTTCACTTAGGGCAGTCACCTTGGGAGTACGCCCTTTATTCCAATTTTCAATGACAATAAAGGCGATACCGAAAATAATCAATGCCAACGCCACGCAGACAGGATTATAAAAAAGGGCGTCAAACACATCGTCAAACAACACGCCAATCACTGCAGCCGGCACACAGGAAACCAAAATCTTAAACCATAAAACAAAAATATCCGTCTTGATAACGGACTTGCTGCCCGACTTTTCCCGCTCTTTCTTGGTCAGTGCGAAAGGCCAGATTTTTCCGAAAAACAGTACCACCACCGCAAGAATTGCTCCCAGCTGGATCACCACATCAAACATTCCGAAAAAATTTTCGCTGGTGCCCTGAAACGGTATCAGCTCCTCCACCAAAATCAAATGCCCCGTGCTGCTGATGGGCAGCCACTCCGTAATGCCTTCCACAATTCCATAAATAATCGCTTTGATAATTTCCAACATAGCTTTCCTCATTTCCGCGCATGGTCAGCGCCTGTTTCTTTTTTATACCCCTGCATACAACAGGAACCGCTTCGCAAACCCTGTTTCATGTATCGCAGGCATCGGTCCGATGCATCGGTCCGATGCCTCATCCCGCAGTGCCTTTTTCCATATCTCCTTCCAGATACATTTTCAGCTCCTCATAGCAATTCTCCGCATCCCGATAACCTTCTCTGTAAAGCGCGTTCAGCTTATCCTTATCCGTCTCCAGCCGTTTCACTCCCGCGCCGTCTTTGGGACGGATTAAAAATGCCTGCCCGTTTTTCTGCTGTCTTGCAATAAAATCCAAGGTTTCATTATAGCGTTGATGTCTATCCGCCATTAATTCATATACTTTAGGATATTTTAAATACCTTGCCTTTATGAGTGCTAAGTTGGCAGGCGACACGGCAGTCCGCACAAAGCCCTCCTCTTTGGTCATAATGACTACATTTTTGGTATTGCCGTCCAAAATGGATTTCTGCAAAGGAATCGCATCGCTGATACCGCCGTCCAGATAATAACCGCCGTTAATCTTTACATTTCTCGCCACTAAAGGCAGGGATGCGGAAGCCCGGATTTTTATGATATCCTCCTTCAAATCCCGTATCCTGAAATACTTGGGGCTGCCTGTGACAATATCCGTAGCCACGCTGTAGGCTTTTCCCCGATACGCGTTAAAGCTCGCATAATCATAGGGATTTAAATATTCGGGAATCACATAATAGCAAGTGTCCACATTAAACAAGTCTCCTGTAAAAGCGAGACTTTTCACTCCCCAATAGTGCTCGGAATCCAGATAATCGATACTGACATCCAACGCCCTGCCCCGCTGCTTTGACAGATAACTGCACATATGTCCTGCCGCAGCAGATACTGCATATACATGGGAAAATTCTAATCCCTTGTCCAAAAAACAATCCAGCACGCCTGCGGTATAAATCCCCTTCAGTCCGCCGCCTTCCATAACCAATCCTGCCTGATACATTTCCGACACCCCCATCAGTTAACCGTAAACCTCTTTTGTAAATTTCCGTAGTGCCTCCAGAGAACGCTGCACCTTCTTTGTATCAATGCAATATGCCATGCGGAAATATCCGGGCGCGCCAAAAGTATCTCCCGGCACCAGAATCAAATCATATTTTAACGCCTTTTGGCAGAATACCTTTGCATCCTCCTCCAATGCCTTGGGGAAAATATAAAAAGTTCCTCCCGGCTTCACACAGGTAAATCCGAGATTTATAAGCTCCTGATACAAAATATTCATATTGGTCTCATAAACGCTTAAATCCGCCGTCCTGTCAATCACTTTTGCCACCGCAAGCTGAATAATGGAGGGCGGACAATTGTGTCCGATACCTCTTGAAATCTGCACACACATCTGAATCATGTCTTCCGCATCTTTGCAGGCAGGATTTACCGCCACATACCCGATGCGCTCTCCCGGCAGGGACAGGGATTTTGAAAAAGAATAGCACATAATAGTGTCATCATAAAAGCTTGACACACAAGGAGCATCCACCCCTTCAAAAATAATTTCCCTATAGGGCTCGTCCGAAATCAAATAAATACTATGTCCATACTGTCCGGATTTCTGCCTCAAAAGATGCGCAAGCTTTTGCAGTGTCTCTGCGGAATACACCACTCCGGAAGGATTGTTGGGCGTGTTAATCAAAACTGCCATCACTTTATCCGTCAGCATTTCCTCAAATGCTTCAAAGTTAATCTGAAAATTCTGCGTATCGGGGGGCACTACCTTTAATACCGCTCCCGTCAAATCCACATAAGGATGATATTCCGGAAAAAACGGAGCAAATGTCAGTATCTCGTCACCGGGCTGCGTTACCAGCCGAAAAGCATGAGCCAGCGCTCCCGCCGCTCCCGATGCCATAAATATATGCTCCTTTCGATAGGGCAGTCCGAATCTTTTTTGCAGGGAAGCCGCAACCGTCTCCCGGACGCCGGTAATTCCCAGATTAGGGCTGTAACCGTGCAGCGCGGAAGATTCCTCTTCTGACAGCAGCCGGATCATTTCTTCGGTAAATTCCTGCGGTACAGGCACGGAAGGATTGCCCAGACTGTAATCAAATACATTTTCATAACCGATTTCCTGTCCCCTTGCGGCAGCAAATTCCGCAAGCTGTCTGATAACCGATTTCCCGGATAACATATCTTTATATTTCTGTACCAGCATAACAAGCCTCCTGTTCTCCCACTAACCGCGATCACCCTGCTCCACGGAATCTCAAATCCCATAGTCAACCAACAGCCTTATGAAAAACGCCCGCCCTTGGCGTTTTTCGGCGTGAAGTTTTAGATTTTCTTAGTCTGCGTACTAAAGAGGGGTGTTTACACACCCTCTTGCAGACTTAGAAAATCTCTTCACGCTTTTCACGCTCCCCACGAAAGTGCACACTTCACCGCTTTGTGCCAGCCTCTTAAAAGCTCTTCTCTGCGTTCCTCTTTCATATCCGGCATAAAATCTTCATCTATCTGCCAATTCTCACGGATTTCCGCCTTATCTTTCCAATAGCCGACGGCAAGCCCTGCCAGATAAGCCGCACCCAATGCGGTAGTTTCTATACATTTCGGGCGATGTACCCGTGTATCCAGAATGTCGGATTGAAACTGCATCAGGAAATCATTGGCGCTTGCGCCGCCGTCCACCTTCAAACTCTTTAAATGAATCCCGCTGTCCTGCTCCATTGCCGCCAGCACATCCGCTGTCTGATAGGCAATGGCCTCTAAAGCAGCCCTGATAAAATGTTCTCTTGTGCATCCTCTGGTTAAACCCACTGCCATACCTCTGGCATATTGATTCCAATAGGGAGCGCCCAATCCCGCAAAAGCAGGAACGATATACATTCCGGCAGTATCCTCCACCTGTTTTGCCGCCTCTTCCGACTGAGGAGCCGTTTGTATCATCTCCATACTGTCCCGCAGCCACTGAATGCCTGCCCCGGCCACAAACACGCTGCCTTCAAGAGCATACTCTACCTGTTCTGAAACGCTGGCGGCAATGGTGGTCAAAAGACCCGATTTCGATGTGATGGCGTCATGACCCGTATTCATCAGCATGAAACATCCGGTTCCGTAAGTATTCTTTACCTCTCCCTGTTCAAAACAACACTGCCCGAAAAGCGCTGCCTGCTGGTCCCCCGCTACGCCTGCAATGGGAATGGCTCTACCGAATATCGCAGCGTCCGTCTCTCCGAATATACCGCTGGAAACGCACACCTCGGGAAGCAGAGATTCGGGAATCCGAAATCTTTCCATAATATCTTTATCCCAGCACAACTTATGAATATCATAAAGCATGGTGCGGGAAGCATTGGTATAATCCGTGGCATGAACCGCCCCTTTGGTCAGGTTCCAGATCAGCCATGTATCCACCGTTCCGAAAAGCAGTTCGCCGTTTTCCGCACGCTGCCTTGCTCCCGGTACATTATCAAGAATCCATCCTATCTTGGAAGCGCTGAAATAAGCATCGGGTATCAGCCCGGTCTTATTTCTGATAACATTGTCAAAACCGTCCTCTTTTAACTCTTCAATCTTGTCCGAAGTACGGCGGCACTGCCATACAATGGCATTGTAAACAGGTTCTCCCGTAGTCTTATCCCAAATGACAGTCGTTTCTCTCTGGTTGGTAATCCCGATTGCCGCTATCTCCTCCGCGGACACTCCCTTTCTCGCCATGCACTCGATTGCCACTGCCAGCTGGGAAGACCAGATTTCCATGGGATTATGCTCCACCCATCCGGGCTTGGGATAAATCTGCGTAAATTCCTTCTGCGCCATGGAACAGATATTGCCGCTCTTATCAAAAAGAATACATCTTGAACTTGTAGTTCCCTGATCCAGTGCCATAATATATTGCTTCATCTCAATCTCCGTTTCTGCGCATGTTCTTTGCGATGATTCTCTTTAACATTCCTTCAGATTTACAAAAGCTCCCCCTTTGATCTCCACACATTGGCTTCCGTTTAACTGCAGCCAGACGCTCTGGGCATTGGGGTTGTAAACGGAGCAATAATCCGCGGAAAATTTAAGATTGCGTGCTGCCTCCATGTAGTCAATAATTTCAATATTGGTGGCATACCAGATATCCGGTCTGCCGCCCATATATTTGCAAAATTCTTCAATCACTTCCCAATTATCATTATCATTAAACTCATAGCTGTGCCCCCAGACATATAAAATCTTCAGGTACTGCGACTTTTCAAAATTTGCAAAAAACTCCGCTCTCTCCATCAGTCTGGGATCATCATGATGACAGGTGGGACGCCATGCCATGTAATCTTCCGGCAGGGAATAATCCGTTATCCTGCGCCACTTTGCAAGGTTAGGAGCAATTTCCGTGTCTGCCATGGATTCCGTCACTCTGGCATAGGCAATGCCCATTTGCCGGAACAATTGTTTAATCTCTTCATTGTAAGAGCCGTTAGGATAAGCATGTCCCCTCACCAAAGTTCCGGTAATACTCTCCAGACCTCTTCTGTCTTCCAGAATTTCCTCCACCACTTCCGTAAGAGGGCAGCGGGCAATGGTGGGATGAGTCATGGTATGTGTGGCAATTTCGTGTCCCTTATAAAGCTCCTTGATCCGGTCCTTGCTGATACGGGGATGCTTCTGCCCCGTCTGGTCCTGACACATCATGCCATAATTCAAATTAAAAGTACCTTTGATGCCATATTTATTAAAAATCTCCAGCAGGCGGACATCCTCTTCCTTACCGTCGTCATAGCTCATAGTGAGAACTTTTGCCTTCCCCTCCGGGAAACAGATATAGACTTTCATATTTACCTCTCATTCCGCCGCGCAAGCGGCATTTTCAATTTTATGCACGGCTTTTATATATGCCAGAATGCATCATCTTTTTTATTATAACATTAAATAGATAGGGGATAAAGTTTTATTTTGAGGAATCCCCTAATTTTTACCTTGTCTGAATGTGTATTCTCCCGACTGCTCCATCATCCTGTCGTATTGACCGTACATCTTCTGCACTTCGTTTTCCAGAATATAATAATGTCTGATATAGGGAATCAAAAGTACCAACAGCAGTATGGTCAGCAATCCCAGAAAGGGCGAAAATGACACCAGTGTCATGCACATGGACATCATTTCCAGCAGCGCGAAGGTAACGGTGACAATCAGATGAATCAGTCTCTCATGCTGAAAAAATCCTATTTGCACCAAATGCCATTCCGCAATTTTCTGCCATTCCTGATTTTCTTTTTGCAGCAATTCATCAATGTACTTTCGGTAAGACAAAATCCTTTGTTCCATGAACCCCTCCTTGGGCTAATAGCCCCCTACAATATCTTTTTCCCTGACCTCTTCCAAAAGGCGTGCCTGTTTCAAAAGCTCTTTTCCGGCAGCTTTTCGGGTTTCTTCATTGTCTATGCAGGCTCCGAAAAATTCTATGCCATGGGCAAATTGGTCGTCAGGCTCTACTTTCACAACCTCTTCCTGCTGCCCCTTTATGATAATCTGCGCTTCAAAATCCGCCGGAGGCGTAAAAATTCTGGGAGCCAGAATACATGCCTTGCTTCCCCACACCTCCAGCTCACACCGATAAGAATTGTCCATTCCGAAAGCAAGCTGCGCCTCCCTCCGGGTCTTGTCCGCCACCACCGCACTGCCGTAAATATCAACATTATGCCCGGATATACTATGCAAAGCCGCCGTAAGCACTCTGATATCTTCTCCCAAAAAAAGCTGCGCCGCTTTTAAGACATATCCTCCGCAGTCCAAAAGGGCGCCGCCCCCCAACTCTTTGATATAGCGAAAATCCGATGCATTTCTATAGGGAAATCCAAACGCCGAACGAACCAGCCGAACCTCGCCTATTGCCCCTTCGCTTATCAATTCCTTAATTTTTCCTATCTGTTTATGCATACAGAACGCATAATTTTCATTGAGCGCAAGTCCTTTTTCTTCTGCCAGCCGAACCAGTTCTGCGGTGTCCTCCTCTTTGACCGTACAGGGCTTTTCTGACAAAACATGTTTTCCCAGCGTTAATGCTTTATGGCACCAAAAATAGTGCAGGCTGGGAGGCAGGGGAACATAAACCGCATCAATCTCTTCCGAACGCAGCAGATTCTCGTAACCGACATAGAGTTTGCCGCCAAAGTTTTCCAAAAATTTCTCTGCTTTTTCTTTCTTGGCAGATAAAAGAGGCGCATAGGAGGATTCCTCATACCCGCCGCCCCATTCTTTGCAGTCCGCTACGGCGACTCCCGCAAACGCAAAGGTTTCTGTCCTTTTTAACGCCGGCAGGAACCGCCGGTATGCAATATCCGAAGCGCCTAAAATGCCTATTCTGATTTTTTCCATAATCGGTCTCCACTGTTTTCTAACCTGAATTTATAATTGTAAAATGGAAAGCAGATTCCTCAGTTGAATGTTCAGGCAATTATTAATCTGTGTCAAAATATTCAAGGTCCCGTAATCGCTCCATACATAGCCGGGAGGCAGTTCCTCCAGCTCGCCCTTTTCAATGGAAATAATCACATTCCGATTCTGCTCCTGATAAAAACGCCCACCTTCCTCCGACAAAAGCACATCCACCAGAATGCCTTTTTTCTCCCGGAGCTTTTGCCAAAACACCTGATTCACATTGTCCTCGGGAGCAGAGTCATTTGCTTCCTTTTGTACGGTAGGGCCAAGCTCCGCACCGTCAAAGCAGCCGATTTCCGGTCTGACCTTCACTAAAAATTTCAAAATTCCGCCATCATCACAGCATATCAGACCAAAGGTGGCAATTCCCGTAGCGGCAAACAAGGGCTGCTTCCACTGATTCACTTCCCGCCCCTCTATTGCAATATTACAGAAAATAACCTTAAAAGAATAATCCCCACCGCTGCAAAACTCTCCGTTCTGCATTTTCCAATTCTGCATGGCAAACAAAGGCACTTTTTCAATGCTTCCCTTTTCAAACATTTTATAATTATTGATTTGATGATAAATATTAACGATGGTCTGCCTGTCGAGGGAGCCTGCGGTTCTGTGAAAATATAGTTTATCTTTAAAGGGCACATCCCCCTCTTCTCCCAGCAACACATAGGGCATGCAGGATAAAACCGTCCGAGTGTCCATGTTGACAAGGTTGTCATATTTCATCAACTCTTTAATCTGCGCCAAGGTCATCCATCTGTGGGTCGGCGGCTCTTCTATCTGCCGCTCCACCGTCAGAATCACATTTCTGTTTCTCTTCCGCAAAAAGCGTGAGGACTGCTCCGACTGTATCTGATCCACCAGCACATTCCCCGGCTGCATATTCAGAAAATATTCCAAAAATGCCGGACTTGCGCCCCCATGCTGTCTGGTAAAATTACTTTTGGTTGCCTGAATGGTGGGGGAAACCTGTACATGATTCACATTGCCGGGCTCGATTTTCGCCTGCATCAGATAATGCCATACGCCCTTTATCTTACAGCAGATAATGCCCAGGAAACCGATTTCGTCCTGTAAGATAATAGGCTGTTCCGTGACCTGACCGTCAGCCTTAATCAGCCTAATCCCCGCAATCTGAAAAAAAGTTCCTTTCCTGTTGCGAATCAACCCTTCCGTTTCATCATAATACCAAGGTTCGCACTCATCCAAGGTAATCTGCTCCAACCGGACCTCCAGATGATTTTTGCGCTCTTCCAGCCATGAAAGGATATCCTTTGTTGCATGCAGACTGTATTGATGCTCTTCCATTTTCAAAAGGCTGTCTCCTTTCATAAACATGTGTGCTGCAAAGGGTTTCAGTCAGCTGCCACCGCTGCAAGAAATTCTTCATAATCATTATAGGTTTCGTCCTTCGCATCAAAGACCCGGTCCGCCAAAGCCATCATAATGCAGTCCGGCGTGAAATTTTTCATGGTACGCCATATCATTTCATCAATATACAATCCTTTTGTGGGCGAATCCATGTAAAAAGTTTCCTTCTTGGTTCCGGTGTCCACTTCCACCTCGCAGGCTCCCGCCAAAGGAACCAGAATCAATTTGGTTTTCTTGGTGGCATGGGTTCCTCTCTCCTGTCCTTTTGCCACATCTTTTACACAAAAGACTCTTTTGATATCAAAGGGAACCTGTGCGCCGCTTTCCGCAACAATCAGCTTTCCGTCCGCCTCTTCCACGCAGCGGATATCCACCAGATAATATTTTCTATCCTTCATATGCATTCACCACCTTAATCACCGTCTCGATTTCCTCCTCGGACAAATAATCCATCATAGGCAGCGAAACAACGGTTTTGCAATAATTTTCCGCAATGGGGAAAGAGCCCTCATGATGTCCCAAATATGCCAAAGCAGGCTGCATATGGGGCGGTGTGGGAAAATGAATGTCCGTCTGAACACCGTTGTCCTGCATATATTTCCGAAATCCTGCCTGATCCTTTACCCTCACTACAAAAAGATACCAGATGGGCACCACATCCTCCGCCAGAAACGGCAGTTCCACCAAAGGATTCTTGATTCCCTTCAGGTAAGATTCCGCAATATGCCTCCTGTTGGCGAGCAGCTCCGGCATATGGCTCAACTTCACCCGCAAAAGCCCCGCCTGCAGCTCATCCAATCTGGAATTGAAACCGGGCTCTACATTGTGGTATTTGTAATCGCTTCCGTAATTCCGCAAAACCTTAATTCTGTCAATCAGCTCTTTATTCCGTGACACTACGCCGCCGCCGTCTCCGAAGCAGCCCAGATTCTTCGTGGGATAAAAACTGAAAAATCCTGCGTCTCCAAAAAGTCCCGTATAAGTTCCCTTATAAGAAGAAAAATGAGATTGGGCACAATCTTCAAAAAGCATCAAATTGTGTTTTTTGCACACTTCCAACACTTTGTCCATTCTGGTTGCCTGACCGTAAAGATGCGTCACCAAAACCGCTTTCGTCTTATCCGTAATCGCCGCTTCGATTTTATCCGGGTCCAGATTGTGGTATTTGTCCGGCTCCACAAATACCGGTATCCCTCCGTTCTGGGTAACACCCAGCATAGTTGCGATATAGCCGTTTGCCTGTACAATCACCTCATCCCCCGGGCCGATGCCGCAGGCATAAAGTCCCAGACGGATAGCGTTCAGACCGTTATCCACGCCGGCGCAGTAACAGTCTCCCCCAAGAGATTTCGCATATTCCAGCTCAAACTGCTCCACTTCTTTTCCGAGAACATACCATCCGCTTCTCAGCACGGAAACTGCCTTTTGCTCATACTCCTCTCTATATAAATTGAATCCTCTCACTAGTTCATTTACCGGTATCATCGTCATTAACCTTTCCTTTCAGGCATTGAAATGCTGTTTTTTTAAGTAGTCCAGACTGCTATGAATCTTTTGAAGGTCGCTTACTTCCAACAGTCTGCTTCTGTCCCACAATCCATGCCGACTCATTAATGCAAATATATCATTCCAGTCAATCTCTCCGTCGCCCAGCGCCAAATGATTGTCCCGTTTTAAATAATTGTCGTTCATGTGAAAATGACGGATGCTTGACCCCAGAATCCGGAACCACTCCGCCGGTTCCTTGGTTTTCAGCATCATATGTCCGATGTCCAGACAAACACCAAAGCGTTCTTCCTCCCGCAGCAGCTTTGCCAATTCCGCCAATGCCTGCGGGGAGTCGTCAAACATATTTTCACAATATATCTCTATGCTGCTGTCCTGCTTTAAAAGCATCCTTATGGTATCCGCCATAATTGCCAGCCAACGGGAGTTATATTTTTCATCCCCTACCATATCGGGTATCAGTCCCGTGTGAAATATGACTCCCCGGCATCCCAGCTCTCCGGCAATCTCCACCGACTGCTGCATCCGGTAAATGCTGTGTTTGCGAATGCCGCTGTCCTGACTGAAAGGAACAATATCCAAAAAAGCCCCATGAAGGGTATCCCTTCCTTTAGGTCTTCCCAGTCCGTTATACACGGCAATTCTCTGCCTGACCTCTTTTGGGTCATCCAACAAATCCGGAATAAAAAAATCATTGTATTCAAATCCCAACGAATACTGTTCTGCCATCTCTACATAAGCATCCAACTCTTTAACATTAGGAATAATATGAGTGATTTCGTTATGCTCCAACATCTCTTTTAATCTCCGTTTCTGCCTGCGTCTGCTTGAAAAGGCTCCCCATCCTTTCCGAATAAATGCAGTTTGTGCCTGTTCTCAAAAAAGGCCTCTTTAAACAACCCCAACAGTTCTTTGTCAATTTTATTATGAGCCGCCATATCTTCCAGCACCGAAAATGCTTTCTCCGCGTCCATGGATTTTTTGTAAGGTCTGTCAGCGCTGGTCAATGCCTCAAATACATCCACTATGGTCAGTATTCTCGCCTCAAAAGGAACCTCATCCCCCTTCAGTCCTCTCGGATATCCACTTCCGTCCAAATATTCATGGTGCGCTCCTGCCCATTCGATAATGTGGGGATATCTTTTTCCAAAATTCATGGCGGAAAGATATTTCTCCGTATAGGTCACATGGGAACAGATAACCCCTCTTTCCTCCGGCGTCAGATTTCCCTGCTTTACTGTCAGGCATTCGGTCTCCTCCGGCGTCAGATAGGGAATCTGTCCGCCCTCTTCATCCGTATATACCATGGCGGACAATCCGTTAATATATGCAATATCATCCTCATCCAGATTGGGCTTTTGATCGATTTCCTCCACCCTCTTCTTGGCTTCCGCAAAGCGTTCCTTTGCCTCAAGCCATTCTTCCTGACCGATTCTTCCCTCCAGACAGTCGATGCGGCTTAAAGCCTTTAAATGGTCAAACCGCTCCAGCACCAGCGAAATCCCTGTATCCAGACGGGTGGTTTTATTGATGATTTCATTGGGAATCACCATTTTTCCGATATCATGCATTAAGGCCGACATTTCCAATTCATTCTGCTCCGCAGCGGTAAAGAAATATTTACACTTCCCTTCCCAATATTTTTTATTCATGTGGTTCGCCATCATTTTAACATAGAGATACACATTCCTCGAATGAAAATAATTATAAGGAATGCGGGTATCGATAGCATCCGTAAACACTTGGGTGATGGAAAACATAAGCTGTTCCATTTCCTGAACATATCTCATGTTGGAAACTGCCACCGCCGCCTGTGAGCCCAATGATTTCAATACCTTTTCATATTCTTTTTTGTAAGGCACCACTTCCCCTGCCTCATTCTGGGCATTAATCAACTGTACCACGCCCACCAGATTCCCCTCATGATTTACCAGAGGGAACACCAGCACGGATTTGGTGTGGTAGCCTGTCATCTTGTCATATTCTCTGGGTCCGCTGAAATCAAATTCTTCGCAGCTGTACACATCCTCGATATTTAAAAGCCTTCTGTGAATCGCCGAATACGCGCAAACATTTTTCTCATTCATGGCAACCGGAGGATACTGCTCTCCATCCACACCTTTCCGGTTCACCTTGAGGGACGCATTCTTCATAATGCAAAATTTCAGCTGCTCTTCTTCATAGAGATAAAGAGTGCCTCCGTCACTTTGTGTCAAATCCATGGCGCAATCAACAATCTTTGACAACAGTTCATCGTAATTGCGCTCTGCCGCCAGAAGAATCCCGGTTTCCAATATTTTATCTGCCTGCATCTGTTCCATACTAATCTCCATTCCGCCGCCCTTTGGTTAGCAGCACAAATAGTAGCGTGAGACTTAGAGTTTCACGGAAAAGACCTTTATTTTGTCCTGTTTGCCTTTCAGGCTCTGCTCGCCTATAAATTCCGCATGAAAATGCTGTTTTACGCATTCATATAATTCTTCGCTGATGAGCACCTGTCCCTTCCCGGCAATGCTCTCCAACCGCTCCGCACTGTTTACGGTATCTCCTATGGCAGTGTAATCCATACGGTAATTACAGCCGATATTTCCCACAACGGCTCTGCCGCAGTGAATGCCTACGCCACAGGCAATCTCCACATTAAAATCTTTCTTCAAACCGTCATTCAGGGCTTCCACCGCATGCACGATATCAATGCCCGTCTGCACCGCCTTTATCTGATAATCCGCCACATCCAAAGGCGCATTATACACAGCCATCACGGCGTCCCCGATAAATTTGTCCAAAGTCCCCTCATTGTGAAAGATGGCTTCTGTCACCTGTTCCAGATAACGGTTTAAGATTCCTACAATCTCTCCCGGAGCAAGCCGCTCGGACAGGGAAGTAAATCCTCTGATATCCACAAAAAGCACCGCTACTTCTCTGTTGCTTCCCCCAAGTTCTATTTGAAAATTCTTGTTTTTACTCAGCTCTTCAACCACCTGTGGCGCCATGTAGGTTCTAAAGACATTCAATATTTTTCTTCTGCGGAAACGCTCTGTCAGATATCCCGTCACCACTTTTGCCAAAGCCGCCACGAGCACGCCCAGACAAGGCATTAAAATTTTCCAGTAAATCCCCTGAGCATACAAAATCTTTGCTGCGCCAAGGATAGCAAACTCAAATCCCAGTCCTCCCGCCATACCTATCCAAAAACGCTTATCGGAGATGCAACATACATAGACGCCCACTATTGCCGCCGCCAATAATGCGTTGCACCAACGCGGCATCAGTCTGTAAGTTCTTCCGTCCAAAAGGGCGTTGATATGATTCGCCTGTCCCTCCACTCCGTTCATCACCGTGCCATGTGCAATCGGCACCATATATTGATCCATCATGCCGGATGCATAAGCTCCTACCAGCACAATACTATCCTGAAAGATTCTTGCATCATATTTTCCCGACACCACATCTGCGTAAGAATATACCTCATACATTCCCGGCTCCGCAGTATAGTCAAACCCATAAATGCCCTGATTATCCGTCTTGGGAATCTGCGCCTCTAGTCCGGCCCACTCCATGTAACTTCGGTAAGCGGCATAGGCAAAACTGTAAGTCGTTTCTCCTTCCCAATCGGCGGACAGTAAAGCCCGGCGCACATAGTTATCCGCATCCTGCACGGTGTTGGTAAAGCCGTTCTCACAGACAGCATTCAATTCCTCATACGGCTTTTCCACCTGACTTAGATACATTGTGTTCATATGCCAGCCGCCGTCAGGCTGCTGCTCCAGCTTTTCCCCATATTGCAGATAGGACGCCATCACCACATGGTCATAATTTTTCACGGCTTCCACCAAGGCATTATCACCTTCGGGATCCGTGGGGTGATTTCCGAAATAATTAATATCGAAAGCAATCACCGCAGGCGGACAATCCGGGTCAAAAGCATTCAGCAAATCCGCCGCCTGCTGCCTGCTCCAGCCGGAAAAAGGTCCGTATTCCTGTAAGGTTGCCTCGTCAATTCCGATAATCTTGATCCGGTTATCCACCGGCTTCTCGGAAATCAGCAAACTGTCCGTCAATAAATATTCTGCGCTGTCAAAGGGTTCTATAAAAGCCAATATCCCTGCCAAGAAAGCAGACAGCGCTGCTAACAGCGCCAGTCTTGCTTTTTGATTTAATTTATCCTGCTTCATGCCACACCCTGTATTTCAAAATGATATCTTTGGTTTTGATCCGTCTTTGTTCATGCCTTGATTATTGACCGATTACCGTACCGTTCACTCGGGGCAGGGAGCCCTTTTCGATGCTGTTGCAATAGGTCTTGCCTGTATCCGGGTCATCATAAATCACAGGATAATAGAATTTCCCGTTATTATGCCAAATAGGATATATATTCACATCCTCCTGCAGGGCATCCTTGCTGAAATTCCACTCTGTTCCGTCTTCCGTACACCAGCCTATAATCTGATAGTGCGTTGCGCCGCCGATATCACCCTGATAATCTGCGGTTTCCTCTACACTGATAGACTTCCACGGCCAGTTCGCTTCTTCAACGGTTTTCTCCATATAAACAACGGGCTCCACATCCTTAAGGTCAGAATATCTTTCGCCGTCTTCTCCCTCACTGCTCAATACAATACAAGGCAGCAGATATATCACCTTAGCCTGCTCCGGTTTGGGCTTATCGGGTTCTTCCGGTTTAGGTTTATCCGGCTCTTCCGGCGTCGGCTTATCCGGCTCTTCCACACTTGGCTTATCCGGCACTATCGGATCCGGTTTCTCGGGTTCTCCCACATTTGGCTTGTCCGGTTCTTCCGGCGTCGGTTTGTCCGGCGCTACCGGAGCCGGCTGCTCGGGTTCTTCCGGAGCCGGCTGCACGGAACTCATTCCGGAATCCGTATCGGAATCGTCATCATCATCGTCATCCACATCTATATTCGGTTCTTCCGCCGTTGTCTGAGCCTGTTCCGGTGCCGGTTGTTGAACTGTTTCCTGCGGTTTCGTCACAGGTTCCTTTTTCTGTGCAAGTTCTTTCTTTTGTGCTGTTTCTTCCTTGCGCTGTGCTGCCTCTTCTTTCTGTTTCTGTACGGATTCCTGTTCTTTCTGTTGCACTGTTTCTTCCTTGTGCTGTGTTGCTTCCTGCACTTTGTGCTGTGCCGCTTCCTGTTCTTTCTGCTGCGTTACTTCTTCCTGCTCTTTCTGCTGCGCTATCTCTTCCTTGCGCGATGCCTCTTCCTGCGCTTTGCTCTGCTCACCTTCATTCTTTGCAGATGTCTGCAGCACATCCAAATTCAAATCCCTGCCCTGCTCCTGTATTTTCTGTAAACGCTCCAATACCTCTTCGCTCATCTGCGCCTCGGTAATGGTTCCCTTTTCCGTCAAAAATTCGGGAGTGTCTCCGCCGGTAAATTCGGTATATTCCCCGGCTTGATACAATACCGGTTCTTTTCCGTCCAATCCTACGGCTACCTTACCGTCATAAACCAACACGCCCATAGTACCGTCGGCGTTTTTACGCACCTCAAACACAGTGCCCCTCACAGACATGGTCGCATTTGGCGTAACGATATCAAAGGTAGCATTCTGCCCCAGAGGGTTCTGGATTTCATTTAACACACTGCCGGAAGCCAGCTCTATGGAAGTCCTGCCGCTGTTTTCATCTCCCTCGGCAATCACTTTCATGGCGCCGCCTTCTCCCAGCATCACATACTTGTCCGCATCCAACCGTAACACCACATAGGAATCCTGTGCCGTAGTCACATAATCCCCCGACACCAGATTCATATTCACCGATGCGTCCAAGCTTGCCATGCCCTCTCTGTCTATGGCAACCTTTCCTTCCATCTCCACGATTTTGATGGAACGATACGATTGTTTCTTGCTCCCGAACGCCATAACACATGCCACAATTCCCACCAGCAGGGCTGCCGACACGGCTAAGGCAATGATTAGTTTTTTATGCCCCATTGCTTTTCCCATAGTGCACACTCCTCTCTTTGTTACGCAGACTTTCCCGACAATAACGCCATTCGCGGGTTCGTCTAATTTCCCAATTTTTATTATAACAAAAGAACCAATTTCTGCCAATAGGGAAAATGAATCCCTATATAAATAATTCATCAAAAATCAGCTTTACATATTGTTTCTCTTGCAAAATGACCGTCCCTGCCACAGTCATTCCCAGCTTTTTGCACAAATGCAGGGACACTTGATTTCCGGCTTCCACCAAAGCCTGTATGGTTCCCAGCCCCAGATGCTCCCTGCCATACCTAAGCACCGCCCGGCACACTTCCAGACCATAACCCTTCCCCTGCCAGGGCACACCGATAACAAAGCCCAGCTCCGGTTCGTCAAATCCTTCCCTATAAGAAAGGCCGGCCCTGCCGATGACTTCTCCCGTATCTTTCTTTATCACCGTCCACACGCCAAATCCATAAAAGCCATAGACATTTTCAATATATTTGCGGGTATATTCCCTCTCCTGCTCCGGGTCACTGTATAAGTCCTCCATATATGCCGTGACGGAAGGTTCCGCATAAATGCGGTAAAAATCTTCCACATCCGCCTCCGTAGTTTCCCGCAGATGACATCTCTCCGTATCCAGAATATCCCATGGCAGCCCCGCATGGCGGCGGTACACCTGCTCCAGATACTCTCTGTCCAAATCCTCCGGATTTTCAAAAGCGTAGCACACCCCCTCAAAGCTCTGTTTTCTGTTTTTCCCGTGTAAAAATACCAGCACCGCCCTGCCTGCCGCCACAGCCTTTTGGGTCACGGAAACGCTATCGGTAATCAGAAGCGTTCCCGTATTTTCCGCTTCTTCCGCATTGTCCGCTTCGCAAATGTCTGCTTCCAGCCCCTGCGCTTTTAAAGCATCAAACACCGTAAAAAACCTCTCCGCATATTCTTTTTCCTCTAAGATGACCTCTGTTTTTTGCAAATAATACATGGAAACCTTTCTCCGCCTCTTTACCTTTTCGGCATTTTCCGCTACAATATTAATGTTTTCATTCATTTAATATTATAAATCACACAACAAGAAAGGTACAGGTTATTCTTATGGCACAAAATCCTATTGTAACAATCACCATGGAAAACGGAGATATCATCCGTCTGGAGCTTTATCCCGATGTGGCGCCCGTCTCCGTAAACAATTTCATCAGCCTGATTCATAAAAACTTTTATGACGGTTTGATTTTTCACAGAGTCATCCGCGGGTTTATGATTCAGGGCGGCTGTCCGGAAGGCACCGGCATGGGCGGCCCCGGCTACAGCATCAAGGGGGAATTCGCACAAAACGGTGTGACCAATGATTTAAAGCATACGGAAGGCGTACTGTCCATGGCGAGATCCAAACATCCCGATTCCGCAGGCTCCCAATTCTTTATCATGCACAAAAACGCACCCCATCTGGACGGCGGCTATGCGGCGTTCGGGAAAGTGATTGAAGGTATGGATGTGGTAAACCGTATTGCTGAAACGCCTACGGATTATTCTGACAGGCCTTTAGAAAAACAAGTAATGAAAAGTGTGACTGTAGACTGTTTCGGAGTAGAATATCCGGAACCGGAGAAGCTTTAAAGAGCTTCTTCGGTTCATTAAGCCAGCATTCCTATCAAAATTTCCGAAACTTTTGAAATTTCGGCTACATCTGCATATTCCTCACACCCATGCACATTATTCATGGATGTGGCAATTACAATGCCCTCTATTCCATTCTGCGCAAAGACATTGTTGTCGCTTCCGCCAAAGCTTTTCACGAAATGTGGTGTAATATTTATTCGTTTGCAGGCTTTTTCATAATCACGGATAATCCGGCTGTTTTGACTCGTTTCATAAGCCTGAATATCCATCTGCTGCTTCCATTGCAGTCTTGCGCCGCACTTTTGGACATTTTCCACAAAAATCTGCTTCCACTGTTCTGCCACAGCCTGCGCGCGCTCATGACACAAGCTGCGCACTTCCCCTTTTACCACACACTCCTTCGGAACAATATTAATGCCGTCGCCTCCTGCAATCAAACCAATATTTGCGGTAGTCACCTCGTCTATATGTCCCTGCGGCAGATGCGCCACAGCTTCACAGCAGGCCTTGATGGCATGAATGCCCTCCTCCGGACAGAATCCTGCGTGAGCAGATTTCCCCTGAATTTTTGCTTCAATAGAAAAAATTGTAGGGGCAGCATAAGCTGCATCGCCAATCTCACCGCTCAAATCCAGCACAACCGTGCTTTTCGATTTCACCCTTTTATAATCGAAAGCTTTCGCTCCTTTACAATACAATTCCTCTCCCGTGGTAAAGAGCAGCTCTATGTCACGATGCTCCATAGAATTGCTGTGTAAATTACACAGAGCTGCATAAATGGCTGTGATTCCCGAAACATCGTCTGCTCCCAGCACGGTCGTCCCATCGCTTGTAATTTTCCCATCCTTATGAAAAACTGCCTTTTTCCCTAATCCGGGCATCACCGTATCCATATGCGCCGAAAGCAGAATAGGCGGCTGCCCGTTTCCCTTTACATATCCGTACAGATTGCCTGCATTTGAACCGGTAATAGATGCACTGGCATCCTCTTCCAATTCTATTCCTAATTTTAAGAACATTGCCTTCATATGATCCTTCATAGCCCTTTCGTTCAGAGACGGCGAATCAATCGACACAAGTTCACTGAATGTTTCTTTTATAAAATCACCGGAAATCACGCTTTTCTCTCCTTAATCGTCCGCTAAATAATATTTTATGCCTCGGCTCCAAGTTCATACCATGCAGGATCCAAGGAAAATCTCCTGTTATCCGTAAGCTGTATGGGATGTGTGGGGTCTTCGGAAAGATAGGCTCTTTCTGTGAGAACTTTCCACTGTGCATCAAAATCTATTCCGGGAAGCACACGGTCATAATGAGTGCTTTCGCGAAACAGCGGATTTTCGGAAGTGTTCTCCCCTTCCCTGAGCAGCTCCCCAAAATCCGTATGATGCATAAAGGCAGGAATCTGATAAAGATCCCGCAAATACTCGGATATGTTTTTTAAATCCTGCACCCTGTATTTTACCGGTCCCAGATATCTTGAATAATGCACATCAAATCTGACTAATGACACATACAAAAGCACATCCGCTTCCGACACAAAATCTCCCAGCAAAAATCTTTTGTTCGTAAGTTCCTGTTCCAATTTTTCCAGCGCCCCATAAAACAGACCGCCTGCGTTTATAAAATCTTCCAATTTAACAGATGTAAGAAGGCTTGATAAAGCATCTGTCACATTAACCTTAATATACTCTTTCCATTGGTCAAGCTGCTCCTTTTTATTCTCCGGCGCAAGCTCCGGTCCATCGGGCAGTTCCTTGATTTCCGCAATAATATCCGCCGCGTTTTTTGCCCTGCCGTCTTTAAATTCAGGAAGACTTTTGGCATCTTTAATTGTCGGAAGTTCCTCCTCCGTATATTTTGCAATCTCCGTGCTTGGCACGGAATGGATGCCGCGATAAATCTCTGCATCGGCCGCAAACTTTGCAGCACCCACAATGGTATCATCCGCCTTTCTGGCGCTTCCGGCATCTGTTTCCGGCAGAAGTTTATTCTGCGGATCTTTTGACAATCCTGACCTGTCCACAGGCTCGCCCCAATATTTCTCAAAATCAATCTGCTTTAAAAATCGGAAATTAAAACTCCTCCGGGCATTTCCCTTTACATCCGCAGGCGGCACCGCAAAATCCGCAAAGAAAGTATTATTTCTAAATGCAGGAATGCTCCACAGTTCCCTTGCATAGCCCCATAAATTCTTATAAGTATAAAGCGGATGCTTGGTTTCTCCCAATTGATTCGTATACCTGATATCCAGCCGGGCAAGCGTCACATAAAGCCGCACATCGGAATCCGTAACATAATCGCCAAACAGAAAGCGCCTTGTTTCCAATCTCTTCTCCAGCCTGTCCATTGCCGCATAAAAAGTATTTACCCCGTCAAAATGCCCTTCATTGCTCCGGGAAAAAGAACTTCTGTAAACGGCATTATTAATATTATCAAATAACCAAAGATTCATTTTATCAATTTCTTCCCGAAGCCCTATGGGATATAATTCCGGTGCCCCTTCTTTATGCCATGGCCTGAAAGCCACTTCCAGATAATTCGTCAGCCAATTATAATCGTTATTAACCACTTTTCCCGTCACCGTGTCAATCAGTGCAGGAACCGTAGTTCTCCCTTGGTAATCTTCATCCGCCCTGTAATATGCTTCCGACAAAAATTGGTCGCCTAAAATCGGATCCACATTATCTTTGTTATATACATATTCCCAGCCAAGATTTTTCTCATGGGGCGCATGTTCCACCATATTCACTGAAATTTGGTCTTCAAGCCCTTCTAACTCCCTCACTATGGATGCCCTGTTTGACCAATGGCAGAGCTTTGCCCACACAAGCCTGTATCTTCCGTTTCCTTCCGCCTTAAGCTCCCCCTCGCCATCTCCAAAGGGAGTCGTAAAATGATTCGGCTGCCTTCTAAAATAACCATTCACATCTATCTCCGATACCGTTTCCTTAGGGCGGACTCTTATTTTTCTCCCATTCACTATCTCATAATCATACTGCGCCATTTTCATTTTCTCCTATCGCAAAATTTTTAAATAATATACTCCGGTTCCATTTCCAGCATATGCATCTTTGCCAAGAACTCCTTTGTCCTTTCATTCTGCGGATTATAAAACACCTGCTGCGGAGTTCCGTCTTCCACAATCCCACCCTTGTCAATAAATATCACTCTGTTTGAAACATTCCTTACAAACGCCATCTCATGGGATACCAAAAGCATGGTGAACCCTTCGGAGGCAATCTGCTTGATAACATCCAACACTTCGCCCACCATCTCCGGGTCCAATGCAGATGTAGGTTCATCAAAAAGCAAAAGCTTGGGTTTCATCGCCAACGCCCTCGCAATAGCTACTCTCTGCTGCTGGCCGCCCGAAAGATGTCTGGGATAATGGTTTGCCCATCCTAACATCCCTACTCTTCTCAATTCTTCCATTGCAATTTCTCTGGCTTCCAACTTTGATTTCTTCTGGACAACCAATAATCCCTCTTCCACATTTTCCAGCGCCGTCTTGCGGTCAAATAAATTGAACTGCTGAAATACCATTCCAGTATTTTGACGAAGCTCCAAAATCTCTTTCTTGTTCTTCTTAGAAGAAAGATTAATCTCTGCATCCTGAAGCTTTATTGTCCCCACTTCGGGTATCTCAAGCTGATTCAGACATCGCAGAAAGGTTGACTTTCCCGTTCCGGAAGGTCCTATGATGCCTATGACATTTCCCTGCGCAATATCCAGATTTATTCCGTCCAATACAACATTCTCTTTATATTTTTTATGTAAATTCCTGATTTCTATAAAGCTCATAGTGATAACCATGCCTTTCCACAACCTACGGTTTCTTGGCGATTATATGCCACCGCAGGCACATATTTGCAGGACAAATAGATTTGTTTTGCTCTCCTTACCGCTCATGCCGCCTTCTGCTCGGTAAAATTTTCCACCTGCTCGGGCAATGCCAATTTCTTTTCCGCAAATTTGAGAATCTGCTCTATCACTATCGTCACAAGCCAATAAATGATTGCCAGAGAACAATAAACCTCAAAGTAACGGTAGTTCCTTCCTCCTATGATTTTTCCCTGTGCGGTAATTTCCACCACCGCGCAGGTAAATGCCAGCGAAGTCCCTTTGATAGATGATATCAGCGAATTTCCAATGGTAGGGAGCGCCACTGTCATTGCTTCCGGAAGAATAATCCTTCGCAGTGCCTGTCCGTATGTCATTCCCAAAGCATATGCCGCTTCCAGCTGCCCTTTTCCCACGCTCATAAGCGCAGAGCGGATCATTTCCGCACTGAATGCCGAAGAATTCAATCCCAGAGCAAGCACTGCATACAAAAATCCCGGAATATTCGCCACCGCAAGGTTTGTTCCATACTTCTGGTTCAAATACTTAAAAAACATAGGAACGCCAAAATATACGATATAAAGCTGCACCAATACCGGCGTGCCTCTGACCATCGACACAAAAACTGCCGCAATCTGCTTTAATATGGGAATCTCTTTTATTTTTATAACCGCCAGCAAAAGCCCCAGCCCTAACCCCATGAGCATTGCCAGCAATGCCAATTCTAATGTGATAGGAAGATATGTAAGCAATTCCGGTATATTTGTCAGTACCTGCTTAAAATCAAAAAGTTTTGTCATAACCGTTTCCTTCTCAATCTAAATATTTTTCTACCAGTACACAGCTAAAGCCCATCTCTGCCCTGTGCTTTTGTTTCTCTTCTTCATTCTGCATGCGTGGCGGATGATTCTCATAGATTTCAGGATCCACATCTGGAACCAGATAATATCCGCATTTCTTATAGAATGCCGCCGCCCGATCCTGAGAATTAATCACAATATGCCGATATCCCTTTTCCCTAATCCACTTTTCCGCTTCCTCTATCAAAATATGTCCTACACCGCTTCTCTGCCTGTCACGAATCACGCATACCCTGCCTATCTTTCCGATATCATCTCTTGGATAGGTGATCCGGCAGCCGGCTATGGGCTTATGGTCTTCTGTAAGCACCACTGCCTCAAGGGTTTCTACAGGCTCGTCATGCCCAAATTCCATTTCAAGCGGAATATTCTGCCCAAAGACAAAGGCATCCATTCTCACATAGTCATATGCTTTATACAGCCATGCAGGTGCATTCTCTCCTTCGATTCTATAAACTTCCATGCTGCCGCCGCCTTTCTTTTGTTTCCATTTATCTGTTTACAACTTATTCTTATATGCTTTCCCATCCTTCATGACAAACAGAATATTCTCCGTATTTCCCAGAATATCCAAATCTTCCACGGGATTTCCATTTGTAATCACGATATCCGCATAAGAGCCTTTCTTCAAAACCCCAATCTCTCCATCGGGATAGGGATTCTGATAAGTTGTCAGTTTTGTAATGTCATTAAAGTTCCCGGTAGCTGCAAGCAGCCCCTTGTATGACCCGAACCGCTTTTTGTAAACCGTAAAATCCATGCTTTCCCTCGGCTCATATTCGTTATACATAATCATCAAATCCGTGCCAAAGAGAATTTTCAAGTCATATTTATGAATGAGTTCCGTGGTTTCTTCTATGTGCTCCTTAATCCTTGCCCCGCCCTTTTTCTTCTTTTTCTTTAACTGCGAGGGCTGGTCGGAAAATTCACCCATATGATTCCACTTTACCTCTTCCAATGTAAACTGGGGGCAGGGATTTAAGAAAACCTCTGCATCTTTCATCATTTTTGCGGTTTCCTCGTCAATCCAATGACCATGCTCCAGACTTTTGACACCAGCCTGCACTGCACGCTGTATACACTTAGGTGTATACAGGTGCGCCAGCACATAACTTCCATAATCGGCAGCAGTTTCGACAATTGCCTTCATTTCCTCTAAAGAAAACTGCAAGGTTTCCACCGGGTCGCAGGCAGAACTCATTCCTCCGCCCGCCATTATTTTAATCTGGGATGCCCCTAAAAAGAACTGCTCCCTCACTGCTCTCCTGCATTCCGCAACACCATCGCACAAAGCCACTCCTCTGGGACTTCTGTACTGTATATCTCTGTTGGCATGAGCCTCCTCGCAGTCGCCATGCCCGCAGGTCTGGGATAAATAGTTCATGCTTGGATAAATCCTCGGTCCCGGAATCACTCCCTCGTCTATGGCACGCTTTAACCCATCCGTCATGCTTCCCGCATCCCGAACCGTGGTAATGCCATGATTCAAGAGTTTTCCTGCTACCACGGCTCCCACTATGGCATCATAGGACGGGGAAGCCCCATCAATATGTGTTTTGCCAAGATGCACATGGGCATCCGTAAGTCCCGGAATGGCATACTGCCCTTTCCCGTCCGTCACCTCATCAAAGCCTTCCTCAGAAAAATCTCCCGCAAAAATCTCTGTTACCAGATTGTCCGATATGACAATATTTTGATGCTCCAAGACGGAATCGCTCCTGCCATCAAAGACATTCACATTTTTGATAAGTTTTTTCATTTTATATTAATAACCATGCCTTTCCATAACCTGCGAACTTTCGTGCATATTTTTACTCCAACCCATTAGATTGGTTTAGTTAGGCGCTGCTTCCAGGTTTTCTACGGCAGGGCTTGTGTCTGTCCCAAAGTACTTGGTCAGAATTTCCGCAAGAGTCCCATCTTCCTTAAGCTCTTTAATCACTGCATCAACATCTTCCCTAAGCGCCTTTCCGTCATCATCCTTTGGAAAAAGGAAATAAGTGCTGTTGTGCGGGCTGATAAACTCCTGTGTCCGGGCATCAATGGGATTACCCACCAAATCGTTTTCTAGCCCAAACTGCCCAATCAGGGTATCAAGAATCGGTCCGTCATCAATTGCCACATCCGTCTTTCCGTCTACGATATTCTGGAACTTAATCTGGAAATTTGACTCTGTATAGAGAATATTAATCGGATGGTCCGGATTCTCTTCATTCCAATGCTCCAACGCCAATGCCTTATTGTTGCCTGCACTGACCTCAACCTTATATCCTCTGTCCGCAAGATCCTGCAGTCCCGTCAGCGGTTTGTCATTAATTCTCTGGATAAACACATCATAACCGGTCTTGTAAGGAAGGCTGTAATAGTATAACTCGCCTCTTTCGTCCCGCCATGCGTAATTATTGACCGCCAGATCGTACAGACCGCTGGTAAGCCCTGTCAGCGGATCATCGGCTTTTATAATCTCCAATTCGTATTGGGGAAGCCTCTCAAAAATTGCTTTCAGAATCTCTATGTCGCTTCCGCCAATCTCATTGTTCTCATCCACAACCATATAAGGCGCCGGACTTCCGGTAGTTGCTACTGTAATCTTTTTTACACCAGATGCTTTCTGGCCGCTGTCGCTGTTTCCGCATCCTGCCAATGTGCCAAATGCTAATGCAGTAAGCAGTGACAATGCCAGAATTTTCTTTCCAATATTCTTTTTCATAATTTTCCTCTTTTCCGCGCTCTTTCCGCGCTTTGTATTTTTATAGCAGATCTTTCAAAGGATTTATAGATGCATCCACAGACAAAACTCCGTTTTTCGGATTCCGATCCTCCCAATCGGGACTGTTCCATATTGTCTTGGAAATCTCGCCTGCATATTCCTCATATGTTTCACCTTCCGGATGGCGGAGAAACAGCTCATCGGGAGTTTTGCTTAATTTCCGCCTTTCGCCGTCATACGCCCAGAGCTTATCAAAATCCACCTTCGTCAAAATTCTCTCGTTATAACCGCTGAAAAGCTTCCCGCTGTCCTTGGGGATGCCGTTAAGAGCCAGCGTTCTTGCATTGCTGTTGTTATGAAATGCCGGTATCGTGTTAAGTTCCCTCAAATACCCCCAGATGTTTTCATAATCACGAATGGGTTTCTTCACAGGTCCTATGTTGTGATAATAGCTCACATCCCATCTGACAAGCGTCACATAAGCCCGCACATCGCTGTCCGTAATGTAATCTCCAAACAGGAAGCGATTGGTTTCAAGCCTTTTTTCCAGCTTCTCCAAAGACTCATAGAAATCCTCATATGCCTCATCATAAGCCTCCGGAGATTGGCAGAATGCCATGCGGTAGTGGCCGTTGTTTACATGGGGAAACAGCCAATCATTAAATTCATCGATTTCCTTGCGGAATTTCTTAGGGTAAAGATCCGGCGCATCTTTCGGCTGGAACGGCCGAAACTGCACCTCTAAGTAATTGGTCAGGCGGTGGTAATCATTATTCACCGCTTCCTTTTTGATAATATCTACCAGCGTGGGTGTAGTGGCTCTGCCGGTAAATTCCGGATTGGCTCTCTTATAAAACTCACTTAAAAAATACGCTCCCGTCAAAGAATCCTTATGTCCCGGCTGATTTCCAAATCCATGACCATATTTATTCGTCTGCCCGGAATGAGTCACCAGACAATCTTTTATGACATCCTGCAGCCCCAAAAGGTCTCTTACAATGACCGGCCGGTTTGACCAATTACATCCCACCGCCCAATAAATGGCATAACGCCCGGCTTCTGCTTTCAAATCCCCCTCTTTATCCCCAAAGGGCTGAATAAAAGCATTGGGCTGACGAATAAATGCTCCTCTTTCATCAATTTCACTGATGGTCTCCTTGGGTCTGGGATTTACGCCTACCTCCCGGGCATGAGCTTCTGCTTCTTCATCTGAATAGGGCTGCAGCTCCTCCTGTACATCTGCATGACTCATTATGATTACCTCCTTTTAATTCCTATCTTTTTGATATGATTAGTATGTTATAGATGCTATTATATCACTTGACCCGTTTCTGTCAATAATAGGCTCTTTATTTTGTCATCACGAATTTTTATACTTTTTTATAACTTTTGGTTATAGCAAATTACATTTTGTTTCTTGTGCTTACCATACTTTTCTTTGGGATTTTTCAGAAAACCATGCCTTGTTCATATTTTGTTCACAAATCTTTAAATTTTTTTTAAATTGTGCATCATGTTTTAGACATTTCTGTTTCATATACTTAGAATAGTAAAAACGATAATCCTCTATAAGCTTTTATAAGCTACATTGAATAACTTTTTCATAATAAATGCCAAGGGATAGAATCCCTTGGCATCCTCCCTTTTCAGGGGAAATATTCAAATGTGAAGTTTCGGCTTTTACGCTTTGCCCACGGAACCGAAAAGTTCCATCTTCTCTTTTACGGTAGCCTTGATGGCTTCTGCGCCGGGAGCCAGAAGTTTGCGGGGGTCAAAGCCCTTTCCTTCCAAGTCCTTGCCTGCCTCTATGTACTTACGGGTAGCTTCTGCAAAGGAAAGCTGGCATTCGGTATTTACATTAATCTTTGCCACGCCCAGAGAAATCGCTTTCTTAATCATGTCTGCAGGAATACCCGTGCCGCCGTGAAGCACCAAAGGAAGTTCGCCTGTCAACTGCTGAACGGCATCCAGAGTCTCAAAGCTGAGTCCCTTCCAATTTGCAGGATATTTGCCATGGATATTGCCGATGCCTGCCGCAAGGAAATCTACGCCCAGATCGGCAATCGCCTTGCACTCCTTGGGGTCTGCGCATTCGCCCATACCGATAACGCCGTCTTCCTCGCCGCCGATGGAGCCGACTTCAGCCTCGATGGACAAACCCTTGCCATGAGCAGCCTTTACCAATTCGGTAGTCTTCTGTACATTCTCATCAATGGGATAATGGGAACCGTCAAACATAATGGATGAGAAGCCTGCCTCAATACACTTATAGCAGCCTTCAAAACTGCCGTGGTCCAAATGCAATGCCACAGGAACATCAATATCCAAATCCTTCAAAAGACCGTTTACCATGCCCACTACCGCATGATAGCCGCCCATGTACTTGCCGGCGCCTTCGGATACGCCCAGAATAACAGGGGACTTAAGCTCTTTTGCAGTAAGGAGAATGGATTTTGTCCACTCCAGATTGTTAATGTTAAACTGTCCAACTGCATAATGACCTGCTTTTGCTTTTTTCAGCATTTCTGTTGCGGATACTAACATTGTTTCATTCCTCCATTTATTTAATTTATTGATTTATAATTATACCATATCTGTTCCGAAAATGAAATATGAAATTTGCCCTGATATTAAAAAGGGGTATACCTTACATATAAGGTATACCCACACTCCATGATAAGCCAAGTCATTGGCGCTGTATGCCGGCGTCCACTATTCCTTTTGAGAACTTTACTTATTTGGCATCTATATATTCTTTTTTTACATAGCCGCCCAAAATTTCATCCTCTTCCGCAGCTTGAAGGGACACCTGATAAAATCCGTTCTGCTCCGCCACAATACTTACCTCCTGCTCTTTTTGCAACAGGGCAACCACCTTTGCGTCTGTAGATGGCTCTTCCCTCAGCCTGAGCGCATCCTCATTAACGATACCTGATGTTTGACCAACAGATACACTATTGGTATTACCCGTCATGCCGCATGCGCACATAGTAAGCATTGCACCAAGCGCTAATGCACATATCAAACTTTTCTTTACCATTTGCTTTATTACCCTTTCTTAAAAATAATTGAAATCCCAAAATCATTTTAGGTCTGTAACCCGTCCAACTGCCGGTAAAAGTGTGGCGTTCCTGTTTTCAGGTTAAACTTATAAACCGTTAATTCAATCAGTGCATTGCTGCCTTTGATTGTTTCTGCTGAAATACCACTTTCTTAGCTACACTGTTTTCCCGACCCGAAACTCAATCGCCTTGCACTGATTCTCAATCACCACTTTCTCATGGGAACCGCCAAATTCCCCATCCAAAGTCCATGCCACTTCCTCTTCCGGCGACTCCAGCGTCAGCGCCGATGTTTTAAAACAATACATGGCGTCGCTGTCTATATCGCGGTTCAGCAGGGACACTATGATGTTGTTCAGCTCCATGGGATTCTTGGGGCTTTTAATTAATGTCACCTCAAACACACCGTCATCCAACTTTACATGCTTCCCCGTAATCCTCTTGAAACCGCCCACGGAGGCAGAATTGGTAATCATCCCGAAAATAAAGTCATCCTCTATAACCTGATCCTCATAGGAAATCTTCATATGATAGGAACGGATATTGGGAATGGATCTCATACCCTCCAGTAAATATGCCATATGCCCGATCATATTTTTGATTTCCTGCTCCGTCCCGTAGGAAACCTCCGTAAAGATACCGAATGCCGCAATATAAACAAATACATCGTTATTAAAAGTTCCCACATCACAGGCAAAATTGCTCCCTCCCACGGCAATCTCCGCCGCCCGCACCATATTTTTGGGCAGTGACAGACTTCCTCCGAAATCGTTGGTGCTCCCCGCAGGAATATATCCGATGGGCGCCTTGAATGCACTTTGCATCATGCCTGTCACCACTTCGTCCAAAGTGCCGTCGCCGCCGCTACACACCACAAGATCATACTGTTTTTTACAATCCGCCACAATTCTTTTGGCATCGCCACTCTGCAGGGTGGGATAAACCGTCATCTCATATCCGGCTTTTGCAAAAATATCCAAAATTTGAGCCAGCTTCCCTTTGATTTTTTCCTTTCCGGCTCTCGGATTATAGATAAAAAGCATTGTCCGTTCCATGATAACCTCATTTCCGCGCATAAACCGCTTCCTGTCAAATGATATGTAACTATTTGCCTAAAAGCATAAAGGCAGCATCAACAGAAAATTACTCTATTGACCCCACCCTCCTTTTGTACCGCCTCTAAGCTCTAAAGAGCCTTATCCACAAACAATTAATAAGAAGAACGCCGATTTTGCGTTCTTCGGTGTGAAGATCTAGAATTTCTTATGTCTGCGTACTTTGCAGACTTAGAAATTCTCTTCACACTTTATCCTTTCAGGAATTTTTCAATGGCATCCACTGCCTCCTGCTCGTCCACACCTTCCGCAGTCACGGTTACTTCTGCTCCCGCATCGATGCTTAAACTCATCATGCCCATAATACTTTTGGCATTCACCCGTTTAGACGCTTCCTCAATATAAATTTTGCTCTCATACTTGCTGGCTTCCTGCACCAATAAGGCTATTCGCCTTGCTTCCTGTCCTTTTTCCAGTTTAATTTGGATGTTCTTCTTTGTCATAATCCTTTCTCCTCTTTTTAAGCTCTCAGTCTATCCGCAAGTTCACTGAGTTTTCGGAGACGGTGGTTAACACCCGATTTGCCAATGGGAGGGTCCAGACATTCGCCCAATTCCTTCAAGGATACATCCGGATATTCCAAACGCGCTTCTGCCATCTGCCGCAGACTATCCGGCAGGTTTTGAAAGCCATAATAATCCCGAAGATATTCGATATCTTCTACCTGTCTGGCAGCGGCTGTCACGGTTTTGGTGATATTGGCAGTTTCACAGTTCACCCTTCTATTGATGGAATTTCGTACTTCCTTGACAATTCGCAGATTCTCCAACTTCATCAGGGATACATGAGCCTCGCAGACATTTAACAAATCCACAATGCTCTCTCCCTCTTTCAGATAGACAACATAATACTTTTTGCGTAACACGATTTTTGCATCTATTCCAAATCCCTGTATCACACTCTGTATCTGTCTCGCTTTATCCTCATCGGTACATACAAATTCCAAATGGTAACTCTTCCGCGGGTCGCTGATGGAACCAATACTTAGGAAAGCTCCTCTTAAAAATGCCCTTTGACAGCAGGAATTTTTGATTAACAGATGGCTGATAGGTCTCCGGGGATTTCCAAGTTTCTGAAGAATCCCCTCCATCTGTTCATCGCTTATTATAACATCAGTATCTATATTATATGTTTTTTTCAATAATGTAAAGCCTTTTCTGATAACGGTTTCATTTTCTGTCTGAAAACCAATCAAAAATCTCCCTTCTTTATCGCGCCCATACTGCCCGCAAAAGCTCCAAATAGCCGCTAATTCCGCTATCCGGCAGTGTCTTGCGGGACTGATGATTTTTTCCAATTCTTCCTTTACTTCTTTGGAAAATGACATTTAATGCACCTCTCTATCTGCCTCCGCCCGGTTTCCCACATCCCTATGGTACAGCTTAATGCCATACTGCCCGTGGTTCTTCATGCGCCGATACAGCTCATTTGCCAGAGTCACGCTTCTGTGCTTCCCGCCGGTACAGCCGATTGCCACCACCAGACGGTATTTACCTTCTTTGACATAATTGGGAACCAAAAATTGCAGCATTTCCGTCAGCTTGTCCATAAATTCCCCCGCTTCCGGAAAACCCATCACATAATTCTGCACCGCCGCGTCATTGCCCGTCTGATTCTTAAGCTCGTCAACATAAAAAGGATTGGGCAGAAAACGGACATCAAATACCAAATCCGCATCCGAGGGAATGCCATGCTTAAAGCCAAAGGACATCACCGTAACCATAAGACTGTTATATTCTTCGTTCTGCACAAAAATGCGGTCAAGCTCTTCCTTCAGTTCCCTGGTAAGCAGATTGGAGGTGTCAAGCACATAATCCGCCCGCTTGCGAATACCCTCCAACACTGCCTTTTCCCTGTAAACGCCTTCCTCCACTCTGCCTTCCGCCGCCAGAGGATGTATTCTTCTGGTCTCTTTATAACGCTTGATAATGGATTTTGCATCTGCTTCCATAAAAAGGATTTCAAACTGATATCCCTTTTCCTTCAACTGCCCCAAAACATTGGTAGTCTGTTCAAAGGATTGGTCGGAACGCACATCCAGACCCAATGCCACTTTGGTAATCTCACTCAAGGGCATGGTAATCAGCTCCACAAATTTCTCAATCAGAGAAACCGGCAGATTATCCACGCAGTAAAAACCGGCATCCTCCAGCATTTTCAATGCGGTACTCTTACCCGCGCCGCTCATTCCCGTAACAATTACAAACCTCATATGTGCCTCTCTTCAATCTAACCTTCAAATACTTATACGATTACCACTTCCGGCTGCAGTTCCACGCCAAACCGTTCCTTTACCCGTTCCTGCACCTCTGCTATTACATCCAGCACATCCGCCGCCGTGGCATTTCCCATATTAACCACAAATCCGCAATGCTTATCCGAAACTCTGGCTCCTCCAATCTGGTATCCCCTTAAACCCGCATTCATAATCAGTTCTCCCGCAAAATATCCCTCCGGCCTTTTAAAGGTACTGCCTGCGCTGGGGTATTCCAAAGGCTGTTTCTGTCTGCGTTTTACTGTCAGTTCTTCCATCTTTGCCTGAATCTCCAGAGGATTAGCCTGCTGCAGCTTAAACGACACTTGTGTCACCAAAAAAGGCTGATTTCGGATGCTGCTGTATCTATAACCAAATTCCATAGTCTCATTGTCCAACAGCAGCATCTCTCCTTCTTTGTTTATCACAGTGACCTCCGTTACCACCTGACTCATTTCTCCTCCGTAGGCCCCTGCATTCATGATGACGCCGCCGCCCACTGTCCCGGGAATGCCGGATGCAAATTCCAGACCGGAAAGCCCGTGTTCCATTGCCGCTTTGGAGGTCTGGGAAAGCAGCGCCCCCGCCTGAACTCTCATACAGTTTCCTTCTATATCTATGGCGCTCATTTTTTGTCCCATCCGAAGCATCACACCGTTATAGCCCTCGTCCCTCACCAGTGTGTTGCTCCCGTTTCCCAGCACAAAAAAGGGAACTTCTATCATGTTCAGGTATCGGTATACCTGTCTCGCCTGCTCTTCCGTTTCCAATTCTACCAGACAGTCGGCATTGCCTCCCACTTTAAAAGTAGTATGCAGGGACATCGGCTCCTGTAAATAAATATTCTCTTGCGGTACAAATTTTTTAAGCGTTTCTATTACGGCTCCACTGATCATTATTCTGCTCTCCTTTGCAGGGTTCTAATTTGGGTTCAAAATCAGACCTGCCGCTCCATAAATTCCCGCATCGTTGCCCAATGCCGCCAAAGTAAACCTTACATTGCGGCAGGGCGCAAACACATACTTTTGAAAATAGGGTTCCACATAAGAAATCAGGATGTCTCCTGCCTTGGATACGCCGCCGCCTATCACAAAAACTTCCGGATTGACCACGCACGCCACAGCCGCCAGCATCTTTCCAAGGTATTCTCCAAACCTCTCCGCAACCTCTATTGCCAGCTCATCCCCCGCCCGAACGGCATCAAAAACCGTTTTTGCGGAAATTTCTTCCTGTCTGAGCACGCTGGGCTTTTCATCTTCTGCCAGCCTCCTTTTGGCAAGCCGCACAATGCCCGTGGCGGAAGCATATTGCTCCACACATCCCTTTTTCCCACAGTTACAACTTTCACTTTCCTTATCCTCGACGGAAATATGACCGATTTCACCGCCTCCGCCTACAGCTCCGACCAAAAGCTTTCCATTCACAATAATGCCGCCGCCTATGCCGGTTCCCAAAGTGACTGCCACCAGATTGGCGCAGCCTGCGCCGCCGCCCTTCCACATTTCACCATATGCCGCCGCATTGGCATCATTGGCAGCCTTAATCGGCAAATCCAGCAGATCATGTAAAGATTGTTCCAGATTAAAAGGCGCCCAGCCTAAATTTACGGCTCCCCCTACCATCATGCCCTTTTCGTCAACGGCTCCGGGAGCGCCCACGCCCACGCCTGCAACATCTGCTTTTTCAATGCCCTTTTCCTGCATTTTTGCCAGAATGCTTTTGGTAATATCCGGCAAGATAGCTGCACCGCCATTCTCCGTCACGGTAGGAATTTCCCACTTATCCAATACAATACCTTCCTTATCGAAAAGTCCAATCTTTACTGTTGTGCCTCCGATATCCACTCCAAATGCATATTTAATCATCTTCCTCTTCCTCTTCTTCTCTTCTCTTTGCCAGAGACTGCTGTACGCGGGCATACAATTCCTGCGCCGCGTTATATCCCATCTTCTTCTGGCGGTAATTGACTGCTGCCGCCTCGCAGATAATGGCAATATTACGCCCCGGGCGAACGGGAAGATTGTGACAGACCACTTTATTGCCCAGATACTCAGTATAGTTTTCCTCAAGTCCCAGCCTGTCATACTCTTTTTCTTTATCCCAGTCTTCCAGACGAATCACCAAATCCACTTCCTGCGTATCTTTTACGGAAGACGCGCCAAAAAGCGCTTTCACATCCACAATGCCGATGCCCCTCAGTTCAATGAAGTGCTTTGTGATATCCGGTGCGGAACCTACCAGCGTATCATCGCTGACTTTACGCAGTTCCACCACATCATCCGTAACCAGCCGGTGTCCCCTCTTAATCAGCTCTAACGCCGCCTCGGACTTACCGATGCCGCTCTCGCCTGTAATCAGCACGCCCTCACCATAAACATCCAATAGCACCCCATGGACGGAAATGCAGGGCGCCAGCTTTACATTCAGCCAACGGATGATTTCCGCCATAAAATTAGATGTTTCTTTGACGGTGCTTAAAAGCGGAATCCCATGGGCAATGGCAATCTCCCTGAAAAGATCGTTCGGTCTTAAATCACGGCAGAACACAATGGCGGGAATATCACAGGAAAGCAGCTTCTCATAGGCTTCCCTTTTTCTCTCCTGAGGCATATCTTCCATATAATTATATTCCACAAATCCGACAATTTGCAGTCTTGTTGCGTCAAAATAGTCATAATATCCGGCAATCTGTATTGCCGGCCTGTTAATGTCCGGCTGCGTAATCTTAATTTTGTCTACCGCTATCTGCGGCGTCAGATTTGTAAGATTCATCTTCTCGATAATTTTCTGTAAACTTATACCTGCCATATTAATAACCTTGCTCCTTTCTCAACCTGCGAATTCTTGACAACGAAAAGCACATGCTTTTTGTTGTATGTGCCCTCAAGCACAAATTCGGATGAAGAATGCCTGAATTTTGGGCATTCTTCGGCGTGAGATTTAGTACTTCTTAGCGAAATGCCCATTGGCATGAGCTTTAGAAGTACTTCTCACGCTATCCTCCCTGCCGCCTTTGGCGGCTCATTGTTTTGATTGTATCACATGACGATTTTGTTGTGAATATCTATCCGAAAAATTCCGCCACCGCTTCCGCTGCCTGCCTGTTCATCTCCGGCAGCTCCAAAAGCTCCTCCACCGTAGCCTGTTTTATCTCATCCAATGATTTAAAATGCCGCATCAAGGCTTTTCTTCTGGCCGGTCCCACTCCGGGAATGTCGTCTAATACCGACTTCACCTGAGCTTTCCCCCGGAGGGATTTATGATATTCAATGGCAAAACGGTGCGCCTCATCCTGAATGCGGGTAATCAGTTTAAAACCCTCAGAGTGAGTGTCGATGGGCAGTTCCTCATTTTCAAAATACAATCCTCTGGTCCGGTGGTTATCATCCTTTACCATGCCGCACACAGGTATTTCAATATGCAGTTCCTTTAACACCGACAAGGCAATATTGACCTGTCCCTTTCCGCCGTCCATCAAAAGCAGATCCGGAAATCTGGTAAAACTTCCGTATTCCTTTTCCAGTGACTTTTGCGCCAGCTCCCTGCCCTCTTCCATGCCATGGACAAATCTTCTTGTCAACACCTCTTTCATGCAGGCATAATCATCCGGTCCCGATACACTCTTTATCTTAAATTTCCGATAATCGCTGCGCTTGGGTTTTCCTTTCTCATAAACCACCATAGAACCCACATTTTCAAAGCCGTTGGTGTTGGAAATGTCAAATGCCTCCATCCTGTCCACCTTTTCCAAACCCAGAAGCCCCGCTATCTCCTTGACAGCTCCTATCGTTCTGCCCTCTTCCCTTTTCAGCTTCTCCCTGTCCTGAGACAATATCAGCTTCGCATTTTGCGCTGCCAGCTCCACCAGCTTTTCCTTAGAGCCAATCTTAGGAACCCGCAGGCGCACCCTGCCGCCCCTTCTTTCACCCAGCCACTTCTCTATCAATTCTCCGTCTTCTATTTCATATTGCAGCATCAATTCTTTGGGAATAAAGGGAGTTCCCGCATAAAACTGTTTAATGAAATCCTGCAGAACCATCGCCTTGTCATTATCCGACACATGTGTCATATAATAATGCTCCCTGCCAATCAGCTTACCGTCCCGCACAAAGAAAACCTGCACCACTGCCTCCTCTTCTTCCTGATAGAGTGCAATCACATCCTTGTCATCCCCTGTGCTGTCTGTAATTTTCTGTTTCTGCGCAACGGACTTCACACTGTTATACAGATCCCGATATCCCGCCGCCTCCTCAAATTCCAACTGCTCGGAAGCCGCCTTCATTTTTTCTTCCAGACTCTTTAAAATCAATTGATAATTTCCGTTCAAAAATTCCAGCGCTCCGTTTATCTGCGCCCTATACCGCTCCTTGTCCACCAGCCCCTGACAGGGCGCCATGCACTGCTTAATATGATAATTCAGACAAGGTCTGTCCAGTCCGATATCTCTGGGTAAATTCCTGTTACAGGTGCGCAGCCGGTACAGCTTATTCAGCAGATCAATGGTATCCTTCACCGCTGCCGCACTGCTGTAAGGACCGAAATATTTAGACTTATCCTTTTTCATGGTACGCGAAAAGAGAATGCGGGGATAATCCTCCCCCACCGTCACCTTAATATAAGGATAAGTCTTATCATCTTTTAAAAGAGTATTGTATTTGGGCGAATGCTCCTTAATAAGATTATTCTCCAACACCAGGGCTTCTAATTCCGAATCCGTGACAATGTACTCAAAACGGGCAATCTGTGCCACCATCCGGTCAATAGCCGGTCCCCTGCCGATATTTTCCCGAAAATAAGAACGCACACGATTATGAAGATTCACCGCTTTTCCCACATAGAGAATGGTATCCTTCACATCATGCATAATATATACTCCCGGTTTCTTGGGAAGCTTTTTCAGTTCTTCATCCAGATTAAACATGAAGTTTGGCCGCCTTTCCGTCCATGGCTCCCACAGCAGTTCCTGCATATGGTTTTATGATACCATAATTACCTGTTTGATGCAATGCGGCAAGCAGGCAAATCGGGCAAACAAATTGCAAACAAATTGTTTGGGCATAGTTGATAAATTTTGCAAATTGTGCTATAATTTGTATTACAATTCATTTTGATAGTATGCCGTATTTGCCTATACCGAATTTATTCGGATATAGACAAGTAAGGCAGATTATGTTGATAAGGAGGTAGGCATATGAATATATCAGGAATTAACAGTTTATCTCAAAATAATGTATCTTCCAAGCAGTCCGCACCGGACAGCCGTGAAAGCAGCCTCCGCAAAAAGATTTCCAATCTTCAGGAGGAACTGAGGACTATCTCTAACGATCAGGAGATGAGTGATGACCAAAAGACCCGGAAAAAGCAGTCCGCAAGAGAGCAGATTCAGGATTTGAACAGCGAATTGCGCCAATACCAGATACAGAAAAGGCAGGAAGAAGCCGCCCAAAAACAGGAGGCTGCCAAACAAGCTTTAAAAGAGACAGACAGCAAGCAGACCCTGTCAGAGGAACATCAGTCCGTTCAGGCAACAGACGGTCAGTCCACCCACGGCAATTCAGCCGACGGCAATTTTTCCGATGACAATCCGGTCGACGGTAAATCTTCTTCTATAAATAATAAGGCTGTGGACACCACCGGAAGCAATATAAATTCCGAAAAAGAAGAGGAACCGCAGCCTGCATTGCTTGGCAGTAAGGAATCCGGCGTACTGATTACCCTCTCCTCTACAAAAGAGCAGATTGCAGATATGGGCAGGATACGCACCGCTCTGGAGGGCAGGCAGCGCACCGCACCCACAGAGGAGGAAAAAGCTTCCCTGCAGGGGCAAATCAACAAAGTTGCCAGCGGTATCGGCAAAAAAATCATCATAACGGAAGATGCCATCTCTTCCCTGCACAAGGATTCCGGCAACAAGCCAGACAAAGCAAAACAGACTGCCAATGCCTTGGAGCAGCACAAAGAAGAGCTGAAAATCTATGCCGACCAACAGTTAGATGCCATCAACAGAACCGGCATCATTAACAACAAGAAAATGTTTGATAACATCTCTATCATCTTTAATTAAGCGAATAACGCATAGCAAAACCTCTTGCAGACAGATAGTTTGCAAGAGGCTTTTCATTTAACGCTCTTCTCCGCCCTGTGCATCTCCCCTGTTCCGCCTTCTACTACGCCGTCACTGTCAAGCACAGACCATATTGTTCCGAAAAAACATTTTATATCAAAAAACAAAGCCTTTATACCGCCCTGTCTCAATTTCTCAACATACACTCCGTCCAGCTTTGCCTTATCCTCTATTTCCAGCTCGTCCCGCCCATTAATCTGTGCCCAGCCGGTCAAGCCCGGAAGAATATCATTTGCCCCGTATTTATCCCGTTCCGCCACCAGATCGTCCTGATTCCAGAGGGCAGGACGCGGTCCGATAATGCTCATATTTCCCACAAAGATATCCCATATCTGCGGCAGTTCATCCAAACTGTATTTGCGTATAAACTTTCCCACTCTTGTAATATACTGTTCCGGATTCTCTAATTGGTGCGTGGGAACATCATGGGGCGTCTTCATTTTCATGGAACGGAATTTGTGGAGTACAAAAAACTCCTTATCCTTTCCTACTCTCTTCTGGGTAAACAGCACCGGTCCCGGATCATCAATAACAATTGCCAATGAGATAATTCCGTATATGGGCGCCAATACAATCAATCCTGCAAAGGACAGCCCCTTATCAATCACCCGCTTTATATTTTTTTCATAAAAGGAACCCTCAACAACAGGCTCTATGGCGTCTTTCTTTCTTTTTGCAATATAATTCAAAACAGCATAACTGCAAGCCACAAATCCGGCGGCTGCCAATATTACTTTTTCCCGTTTTCCTTTTACGCGTTTATTATCCACCGATTTCTTCTCTCCGAACGATTTTTGTGCTTCAAAACCCTCAAAACAGCATTTTATACTAAAGTGATTCTAACACCCCATAAATAAAAAAGCAAGCGCAACATACTTCATGGTTTATGAATGCAATACCGACTTGATTGTCTGCTCCAGTACCGCTATGTCCACCGGCTTTGCCACATGCGCATTCATTCCGGCTTCCAGCGCGTCCCGGACATCCTCGGCAAACGCGTTCGCCGTCATGGCAATAATAGGGATTTCCTTTGCCAGCGGATGGTCCAGCGCCCGTATTGCTTTTGTTGCCTCATAGCCGTTCATCACCGGCATCTGCACATCCATCAGGATTAACTGATACTGGCCGGGTACGGACTGCTTAAACTCTTCCACCACAAGCTGTCCGTTTTCGCAAATTTTACAGGTGGCTCCGCTGTTATCCAGCACCGCATTAAGAATCTCCGCATTGATCTCATTGTCTTCCGCCGCCAGAATATGCATTCCCTGAAATACGCTCTGACCCTCTGCGGTTTCTTCTATGGCAGCCTCTTCTGTCAGGATGTCGGACGCTTCCTGTTTCAAAATTTCATCCACTTTCTTCCTGAAGCTGGTAAGGAAAAACGGTTTGGGCAGAAAAGCATCTACTCCGGCGTCACGAGCCTCTTCCTCCACTTCCGGCCAATCATAGCTGGTGAGAATCAGAAGAGGAGCATTTCCGAGAGTCATTTCCCGGATACGGCGGGCAGTTTCTATTCCGTCCATACCCGGCATTTTCCAATCCAACAAAACGATATCGTACGGTACTCCCTCCCCGGCGGAATGTTTCACCATTTCCATCGCGCTTTTGCCATCCAGTACATAATCCACAGCAACTCCGGTGTCCTTCATCGTCAATTGGATATTCTGGCAGACGACCTCCTCATCGTCCACCGCCAGCAGTCGGGTAATGTTATTCTTTTTCCAGAACTTCCGATCAATGGCCTGTTCACTGATCTGTAGGTCCAAATCCACGGTAAATGTAGAACCCTCTCCTTTTTTACTCTTTACCGAAATGCTTCCACCCATCAGATCCAATAGATTTTTCGTGATAGCCATTCCTAAGCCGGTTCCTTGAATTTTATTCGTCACACTGCTCTCTTCACGGGTAAAAGCCTGAAAGATAGTGTTCTGATATTCTTCACTCATACCATAACCGTTGTCTGCCACAACAAAACGATAACTTGCAAGCTGTCTGGTATGCTGCGGCAGCTCCTGCACAGTCAGGGTAATATGTCCGCCATCCGGCGTATATTTCGCCGCATTGGACAGCAGATTCAGCAAAATCTGATTCAAGCGGAGTTTGTCCATCACCACACGCTCATGCTGCAAATCTTTGCTGTAAACCTCAAAGTTATGTCCCCTTGCCTTCATCTGGGGACGGATAATGCCGTCAATACCTCCAATCAAATCTACAATGCTTTCTTCCGACACATTCAGCGTTGTTTTACCCGCCTCTATTTTGCTGATATCCAGAATATCATTGATCAGTCCCAGAAGGTGCTGGCTGGAAGAGTTAATCTTCTGAATGTACTCTCTCACCTTGTCGGGTTTATCCGCGTCACGGGCCAGCAAAGTCGTGAATCCCACAATCGCGTTCATTGGCGTGCGGATATCATGGCTCATATTGGACAGGAAGGAGCTCTTGGCACGGTTTGCCTCCTCCGCAATCTGGAAAGCCTGTTCCGCCGACTCCTTGGATTGAGCCAGCATGGTATTATACTCTTCCAATTGTTGATTTAGCTCCTCCTGACGGTGCAGATTTTCCTGCTCCTGAAGATACAGCCGGGCGCTGTTTCGCTGCCGGAGAATTGCTACAAAAGCCAATATTACCAGCACAAGGAGCGCCACCGCCAGAATCAGCAGCGTACGCACCACCATATTCACCATGCCCACCGTTCCGGGAGCCACAAACTCTGCCGGAATTAAAAACAATAACAGCGTATCATACTTTTCCAAAGAGGTAATGCAGTAATAATACTCCTTCCCCTCCGTCCAAAAATTCGTGCTGAGTGTGTCATTCTCAGCCAGCGCGGCACGGATATCGTGATATTGCTGACCCTCCATCTCTTCCAGCACTTTCAGTACATTATATGCCTGAATGATATTTTCCTGCGAGATATTATCGTGCATCCGGGTGCCGTTGCTCTTCAAAATATAAGTCTCGTTTTGGTTTCCATAGGCAGCGCTGTCATAATATTCTACCAGCGTATAGATATCTTTCAAAAGAACAGCGTGGGTAAACACCAGACCGTCTGCCGTTTCCAGTGGCTTCTCCAATTTTTGTACAAAAACCCAACAACTGCCCTGCGCAATATAACTGTCGGAAATAAAGCTATATCGCTCATCCCCGCCTGCCACTATGTCCAGATCGGTCCATACGCTGTGCCTGCCCTGTTCATCCCAGCAGTTTCCCTGACTGTCCAACAGCATAAGGTTGGAATGGTAGCTGTCCGTTTCCAGCAAACGCTCCAGACCGCCCACATAGTCCGCTACATCCTCCCCATCTTCAAAGGTTCCCTCCTCAAGGGCATTCACTGCGGCGGTAAGATAATTCCAATGTGTGTCCAAAGCGTTGAGCAGATTCACCTGTACCTGAGCGGTAATCTCCACTAACTGCGTTGTACGCTCCTCGAAAATCTTGTTATCCAGATATTTTGAAAAAAAGGATGTTCCTGCCGCCAAAACTGCCAGCAGCCCCAAAATCAGCGCTATCGGAAGAAACATATTCCTTTTATTTCCCTTAAAACTCATAGTGCTTCCTTTCCTCTTAATCTTATTGCAATGTAATATAATCCGTAGGCGCAGCCAGCTGCCTGCCTTCTGCCAGCCTGCCCGTTACAATCTGCTTATATGCAGTTTTTGTGCGGTCATAATTTGTTACTCCTATGGCTTCCAAAGCCGCCTCCATCATATTTTCCAGATTTCCAAGCGTTGCCACGGTGTACACCGCTTCTTTATCCAGCTTCTGTCCGTCAACAGTCAACCCTTCCAGAGCATATCCCGTATCCGTTTTCCTCACAGTCATCTCAAAACCGCTGGACACATACAGAGTGGAATCGTTGATAACAGCTCCCCGCCCGCCGCGATTGGTAATCACATAATCCACATATTGATACAATTGTTCTCCTGTCATTTCACACAGGACAATAACCGGCTCCTCGCCCATTGTCAGAAAACGCAGTTCCGTCTGCGTGTAGTCTCCGGCAATAATATTACCTGCCACAGATTCGGCAGGACCGATGAGCATCTGCGTTCCCACTTCCTCCCTCAAAGAGTTAAGCACCGCCGACGCCGCCTGACTTCCGTGTTTCGGGTCAAAAGCATAAGAATAACCGGTGTCAATGTGAGCGATTATCTTCCCGTCATCCGGCGGCTTGCTCATGGCAGTGTTAAACGCTTCAAAAGCGGAGCGGGCATCAGGATATTCACCTGTAATCATTCCCTGCACCACCGTTTGTGAAACGGAAAACATGTCTGCGGAAGCCAGTCGGATATAAAGCCGGTTATCTTTCATCGGCTCTTCCATAGGGGCAAGCAAAGGGGACAAATTCTGTGTTACATCCTTGTTGTAAGCGATCAGGGTATCGTCACTGGTAATCTGCTTTAGCGCCTCCTCGTCCAACATTGCCGACATGATTTCCAGAATCAGTTCTTTGCGGGCAGGATCTTCCGTTCCCCGAATATTGGCGGCTACCTGAAAAGCCGGATAGGTAAGATACCAACTATTCTCCGCCGTCTCCCCAAAGTAGGGAAGTAACAGGCAGTCGTCCGCCACGCCGTAACTGTTTGCCTCATTGGGAGTCGTGCGGATCATCGCGGTTTTGCCGCTCTCAAGCGCATGGAAATAGTCCTCTGCGCTTCCTGTCAGGTCGGAAGAATCAAGACCGGTATATGCAATAAACTCTTCCATTCTCTCAAAGACGGGAAGCCAGACTTCCTCACTTAACCGATCCGTCCGGCCGCTCTCATACTGCTGCCGCCACTCCCGCCCTTTCTGAGAGGTAAGCTGTTCTATCGATAACCCCTGAAGCATTTCCATACAGGTGTAATCCGCTTCAAAATTAGCCTGAAAAGGTCGAATGCCCAATTCCTCCAATACACCGCATAACTCCACAAATTCCTGATAGGTTTCGGGCAGGGACAGTCCATGCTTCTCTAACAGTGTCTTGTTTACAAGGATACCATCCACCTCCGCGCAAGCGGGAAGCCAGTTTACCGTACCGTCATTGTAGGTGTAACTTCGCAGATAAGTCTGGGAAAAGGTATTTGCCAGCTTTGTATCACTTAAATCCAGCAAAGAATCCTTCCACTCCGCCACATCCCGCAGGGCAAAACGCCGCACGGTGAGGATATCCGGCAAATCTCCCCTCTCCTGCTTAAAACGGTAGAAGTCTGTAGAATTGGTTGCCACATAAAATGTAAAGTCCACTTCCGGGAAGCGTTCCTGCAAATAAGGCGCATAACGCTCGGTAAGCTGGTCGCTCCACAAAGCCACTGTAACCTGCTCCCGCCCGGATTCTTCCGATTTTCCGCATCCGAACAGTAACGCCGTTAACAGCGTTGCCGTAATCAGGCCTAACAACTTTTTCATTTTTCCTCTCATTCCGCCGCGCAAGCGGCATTTTAATCAGTGGGAACTTTGGGACGCACGGCGTCATCCGGCGACTCCGTTTTCTGTCGGTGCTGTTTGCTTCCATTCAATCTCTCAAATTGATTTTATTACTTCCTGCCAAAAAGTCAAGAGACAGCACTTTATAAATAACAAAAAATCGACATTGACTGTCGATTTTTTGCGGTTTACTGCTGTTCTTCTTCCTTACTGTCCTTCTCAGGCTCCGGCAGCCCTTTCTCTCTGCGGAAGATTTCCATAAATTCTTTGCCTGTGATAGTTTCTTTCTCAATCAGAAACGCCGCCAGTTTATCCATAATTGTGCGGTTTTCTTTCAGCATTGTCAGTGCTTTTTCATAGCTCTCTTTAATGATTGCCACTACTTCTTCATCAATGGCCGCAGCCGTTTCGTCACTACAGTTTAATGCCGTCCTGCCCTCCAGATATTGACTCTCCACGGTGGCAAGACCTACCAGCCCGAATTTTCTGCTCATGCCGTATCTTGTAACCATGTTACGGGCAATATCCGTTGCTTTCTCTATATCGTTTGCCGCGCCGGTGGTAACGGTGTCAAACACTACTTCCTCTGCCGCGCGTCCTCCCACCAGACTTACCAGCATATCCCGAAGCTCCGCCTCGGTGTTCAGGTATTTCTCTTCCTCCGGCACATGCATTACATATCCCAATGCACCCATAGTGCGGGGCACAATAGTAATCTTTTGAACCGGTTCGGAATTTTTCTGCAAGGCGCTGATAAGGGCATGTCCTACCTCATGGTAAGATACAATTTTCCGCTCCTCCTTGCTCATGATGCGGTCCTTCTTCTCCTTACCCACCAGAACCAGTTCCACTGCATTAAACAAATCCTGCTGATTGACATACTCTCTGCCTTCCTTTACCGCATTGATTGCCGCCTCGTTAATCATGTTTGCCAAATCGGAACCCACGGCTCCACTGGTCGCAAGGGCAATAGCGTCCAAATCCACGCTTTCATCCATTTTTACATCCTTGGAATGCACCTTTAATATTTCCACACGCCCCTTCAAATCCGGCTTGTCTACAATAATACGCCGGTCAAAGCGCCCCGGCCGCAGCAACGCTTTATCCAGAATCTCAGGGCGGTTGGTAGCCGCCAAAATCAAAATTCCCTTGGAACTGTCAAAACCATCCATTTCGGAAAGCAACTGATTCAAGGTCTGCTCCCGCTCTTCGTTACCGCCGCCGTATTTGGAATCACGACTCCGGCCGATAGCGTCTATCTCATCAATAAAAACAATACAGGGCGCATTTTTTGTAGCTTCCTTAAAAAGGTCACGGACACGGCTCGCGCCTACGCCCACATATAATTCGATAAAATCAGAACCTGTCAGGGAAAAGAACGGCACATGCGCCTCTCCTGCCACCGCCCTTGCAAGCAGGGTTTTACCGGTTCCGGGAGGGCCCACTAACAAAGCTCCTTTGGGAAGCTTTGCACCTATCTTGGAATATCTTCCGGGATTGTGTAAAAAGTCCACCACTTCCACTAAAGATTCCTTGGCTTCGTCTTCTCCCGCCACATCCTTGAAAGTAACCCCTGTCTCCTTCTGGACATAAACCTTTGCATTGCTCTTACCCACGCCTAAGGGACCGCCGCTTCCTCCCATTTTGCGGAAAAAGAAACCTATCACCAGCCACAAAAGCAGCACCGGCAGCACTACGGTGATCAGAATCTCCATCAGCCAATTATTGCGCACTATCCGCCTTGCCTGCACGCCATGCTCTTCCAGACGCTCGGTAAGCTTATCGGCGCTCTCCATCATCAGCGTCGAATAGGTTTTGCTCTGCTTCATAGCCAGCATATCCCATATGGTAGTGGGTTGGGAAATCTGCGGAGAAAATTCCTGTATTTTTTCATCCACGGTTTTTGTATCGGTTTCTGTTTTCGTCTGCTCCTTTTTTTCGGCGGTTTCCTGCTTCAATGTGACCAGAATTTCGCCGCTCTCCATGTTGACTTGTACAGACTCTACTTTTTCATCTTCCAAATCCTGTATAAACTGTGTATATTCCACCGTCTGTGAGGCAGAGCTTCCGCCAAACAGCATGCTGTAGAAAAAGAGTGCCAGCATTACCGTGCTGAGTCCCGTAAGAATCAGCATAAATATATTGGGACGGCGCGGAGGTTCGCCGTTTCCGTTCGGTCCTCCATTATTGCCGCGGTTGTTATTATTGCCATGGCCGTTATTTGCGCCGTAGTTATTCCCGTTTCCATAACCGCCGCTGTTGTCATATCCGTTCATTTGATTGTCCATACTTGACCACATCTCCATCTTTTATTGTAAGTTTTTCCTATCTGACCCGCCTATCCACTTTTTCATTATAGAGATTCCAAGACGATAAATCAATAGGATAAATTATGAAAAAATAGTGTCCTCTCTAAAAGATTTGTTAAATTTTCATTGATTTTGGCAAATATTTTTTGTATGATACAGAAAGTAGGTATTGAATATACAGAAAGGAAACAAAATTCCCATGGTTAAGACAGGCTTTGACAATGACAAATATCTGAAAATGCAGTCTGAAAATATTAAAAAACGGATTGCGCAGTTCGGCGGAAAGCTTTATCTGGAATTCGGCGGAAAATTATTTGACGATTATCACGCATCCAGAGTTCTGCCGGGATTTAAACCGGACAGTAAAATCAACATGCTGGTTCAATTAAAGGAACAGGCTGAAATTGTTATTGTTATCAACGCCTCCGACATAGAAAAAAATAAGGTCCGCTCGGACCTTGGCATCACTTATGATGTGGATGTCCTTCGCCTCATTGATGCTTTCAGGGGATATGGTCTGTATGTAGGCAGCGTGTGCCTGACCCAATTTGCGGGACAACCCAGCGCCATAGCTTACCAGAAAAAATTGGAATCTCTGGGGATGAAGGTTTACCGCCATTATCCCATTTCCGGCTATCCCTCTAACATCCCCATGATTGTGAGTGACGAAGGTTACGGTAAAAATGACTATATCGAAACCTCCCGTTCGCTGGTAGTAATTACCGCCCCGGGACCGGGCAGCGGCAAAATGGCTACCTGCCTCTCCCAGCTGTATCACGAATACAAAAGGGGGGTTAATGCGGGATATGCAAAATACGAAACTTTCCCTATCTGGAATCTGCCTCTGAAGCATCCCGTGAACTTAGCTTATGAAGCAGCCACCGCAGATTTAAAAGATGTAAATATGATCGACCCTTTCCATTTGGAAGCTTACGGGGAAACCACCATCAATTACAACCGCGATGTAGAAATTTTCCCTGTGCTGCGCGCTATGTTTGAAAAAATCATGGGGCACTCCCCTTATCAGTCTCCTACTGACATGGGTGTCAATATGGCGGGTTTCGGCATCATTGATGACGAAGCTGTCAGATATGCTGCCCAACAGGAAATCATCCGCCGGTATTATACTACTCTATGCCAGCAAAGGCAGGGCGGAGCAGATGCGGAATCCGTACTCAAGATTGAATTATTGATGAAGCAGGCGGAAATTTCTGTAGATGACAGAGCTGTCATAAGTGCTGCTAAAGTAAAAGCGGAAACCACCGGAGAACCCGCCGCTGCCATTGAACTTCCGGACCAGCGCATCATCACCGGCAAGACCAGTACCCTGCTCGGAGCAACCTCCGCAATGCTCTTAAACGCTTTGAAAGCGCTTGCGGGAATCGATGATGAAGTTCAGTTAATTTCTCCCGAAACCATAGGACCTATTCAGGATTTAAAAGTGAAACATCTCGGCAACAGAAATCCCAGACTGCATACGGACGAAATCCTGATTGCACTCTCTATCTGCGCCGCCACGGATTCCACGGCAAGACTTGCCATGGAACAGCTGCAGAAGCTTCGGGGCTCGGAAGTCCATTCCAGCGTCATCCTGTCCCATGTGGACCAAAATATCCTGCGCAAGCTGGGTGTTAACTTAACCTGTGAGCCCACTTATCAATCACAAAAGCTGTATCATCCCTAAAAAACTCTCGCAATTTCCTAATGATATAAAAAATCGAGCGCACGGGCGCTCGATTCAACACTTTTACCGGAAAATCCCGACTCACAGTACAGCTTCCTTAACTTTCTCAAAAAACTCCTCACCATCCATAGCGCCTATCATATCGGCTATCACTTCCCCGTTTTTAAAAATCTTAAAGGCAGGGATATTTGCCACCCTGTATTTCTGTGCCAAAGGCATATTTGCGCTGACATCGCACTTTCCGACCTTGAGCTTCCCTTGTGTCTTTTCGGCAAGTCCTTCCACAATGGGCGCCATCTTTTTACAGGGTCCGCACCAATCCGCATAAAAATCCACCAATACCGGCAGCTCGGACTGCAGCACCTCTTTCTCAAAATTTTCTGTCGTAAATGTGTGTTCCATAACTCTTGCTCCTTTCTGTCCTCTAAACTTTTAGGTATTTGCGAAACTCAAACTTTCATAAACCTAGTTGTGCAGATTGTATGTTCCACAAGCAGACCCTTGAAAAACGCTGGTACTTAGATGCTGTACTTTAGCATCTTATGTACCACTGCGTTTTTCACGGAGCGAGAGCGCGTCTGCGGTGGAATGTGCAATTTGCACAACGACACTCTACAAAAACTAGAGTTTCGCAAATGCCTACTCTAAACTTTGTCTCTGTGAATCACATATTTGCAAATCGAATTCCCCTGACCGGAAAACTTTTCTTCATATTCCGTCATCACATTGCCCTGCATCAAATCCTTGTCCCCGTGCAGATCATAAGTAACGATATCCGCTATCCAGCCCGCCGGTTCCAATTCCTCTACCGCATAATCAAATAATTCCCTATTATCCGTTTTAAATTCAAGTTGCCCCGCCTTTTTTAATATGATATCATATTTTGCCAAAAACTGACCGGAGGGCAGTCTGCGTTTGGCATGCCGGTCTTTCGGCCATGGGTCGGAAAAGTTTAAATATATTTTATCTACTTCTTCCCTGCCGAATACCCTGTCAATATTTTCCGCATCCATGCGTATAAACCTTAAATTGGGAAGCTCCTCTTCCTCCATTTTCTGAATGGCTCTGAGAAGAACGCTGGAATATTTTTCAATCCCTATATAATTGATATCAGGATGGAACTTTGCCATAGTATATAGAAATTTCCCTTTTCCCATACCGATTTCAATATGGATGGGCTGCCCGTTTCCGAAAATTTCCTGCCAATGTCCCGGATAGCTCTCCAATTTTTCTTCCTTCACCACATAAGGGCTCTCTGCAATCATTTCCCGTGAACCCGTTATATTCCGCAATCTCACGCCAATCTCCATTCCGCCGTCTTTCAACTGCCGGCACAAACAATAATGAAAAAACTCTTTCTTTCCCTGTCCCCATTATAGCAAAATTTCTCCAAAAAACAAATACTTCCTTGCAATATCAATAGTGCATATGATAAGATAAAATCACAATATATTGTAGACTGGAGTTTACTATGTTTTATCATTCAAAACATTTTTTATATAAATTATCTGCCCGCCTTGTTATGTTCATCTGCATACTGTGCCTGTGCGGAGCGCAATCGCTTCCCGTGCTGGCAATCACCGAGACTGCGCAGAAACGCATCGACGCCCAGCGGCTCATGCCCGTTGCATCCAACGAAATCGAAAATTGGCCCACCGGTCCTGTTGTGAATGCGGAAGCTGCCATTTTAATGGAAGCCAAAACCGGCGCTATTTTGTATGCCAAAAATATTCATAAACAGGAATATCCTGCCAGCACCACCAAAATCCTAACCTCCCTCATCGCCATAGAGCAATGTTCCATGGATGAAATCGTCACTTTTTCCCATGACGCCGTATTTGGCATTCCTTTGGACAGCAATCATATTGCCATGAACGAAGGCGATACCCTCACCATGGAACAATGTCTGAACGCTATTTTAATCCGCTCCGCCAATGAGGTATCTTACGCCGTGGCGGAACATATCGGGGGCACATGGGATGATTTTGCCGATATCATGAATAAGCGCGCCGAAGAATTGGGCTGTGTGGATTCTCATTTTGTCAATCCCAACGGTCTGCCGGATGAGGATCACTATACCAGCGCTTATGATCTGGCAATGATCGGACGAGCCTTTTTTTCCAGTGAAATATTGTGCAGAATGACCATGACTCCCATGCTGGTGCTCGAAAAAAAAACCGGGGAATACAGAGATAAGAACAAAATGGAACTGATTCCCGGCGGTCAATATGAATACAAATATCTGGTAGGATGTAAAACCGGCTTCACCAATGATGCCAGATACACTCTGGTTTCCTGTGCGGAAAAGGACGGGTTAAAACTTATCTGCGTCATCATGAAGGACGAGAATAACCTGAATTATGAAGATACCATTGCCCTGTTTGATTATGGATTCGCCAATTTTGCGAAAGTGAATATCTCTCAGGCGGAGACCAAATACAATATTGATAATACAGGTTCTTTTTACAGTGACTACGATGTTTTCGGCAATTCCCAGCCGATTCTGGCACTGAATAAAGAGGATTATATCGTTTTGCCCAAAACAGCGGATTTTGCCGACACGGTTTCCTCCATCTCCTATGAAACACAAAATGAAAATCAGGCGGCCATTATCACTTATACCTATCACGGCGAATATATCGGTTCCGCCTCTGTCGATTTGTCCACCAACACAAAATCCCCCTACGCCTTTGATGTGGAGCCGGATGTGGATGATGCCGCGCCCAAATCCGGCGGCGCCGTCTCTGTTGTATTTGTCAATATCTTTAAAGTTCTGTTCTATGTCCTTGTTTTGGCAGCCGGCTGCGGCATTATTTATCTGCTTGTCTTCGTATACAAAAATTACTATTTTTCTTCCCGCAATACACGCCGCTCATGGCTGAGAGACAGAAGACGGCGCAAGCGCCCGCTCCCCTCGTCGGATGACCTTGCCCGCAGCCGCAGAAAGGAAATTATGGCGGCAAAACGCCGTCAACGGCGTAAAAACAGCTTCCGAACCGGCAGACGCCGCCGCTAATGCCTTTTTTTCTTATGCTGCTTACGCAGCTCTTTGATGTGTTCATAGCGTTCCGCAATCTGCTCTGCCTCCTGCTCGGAAATAAACTTTGTGGTCTTCACGATATAAACCATATCTTCTTCCGTTCTGCGAACCCGAATTTTTCCCTTGAGATATCCATGTTTTTCACAATACGCCGCGCAATAATAATTCTTACCGTTTGGCGTAAACCATTTTACCTGTTTCTTCAAATTACGATGGCACAAATAGCATTTGCTGGAAGCGACTTCCCTATCTTCCAGAGCCTCCGCTTTGTCGGCAAATTGTCTGGAAATATATTTAAAATAATGTTCAAACTGTATCTTAACTTCATCTTCCCGCCGTTTGGGCGGATTGGTCACATCATAGGAAAGATTGACCAAAACATCCGGTCTTTCCTGCGCCAGCTTTGCAAAAACCTTTGCTGTATAGTAGGCGTCGCTGAATGCACGGTGAAAAGGGATATCCTTCTCCACCTTCAAAAAATCAATGGCATATTCCAGACTTCTTCGGACTTTTGCATTTTCTTCATAAGCCAATGCAAATAATTTCTGCACATCCAAAAAGGGAATCGGCCCCTGCGCCAGAGGCTCCATCCCATAAAATTTCATATTGTGCTGTAACTGCGCAAGATCCAGAACGCCCCATGTACAAAAACGGTATTCCTCCCCGCACCAGTTCAAAAACTGCTCCGCCACATCTTTAAAAAGCCCGCCCCGCTTTAACTCCTCCATCTGCAGATGAATAAGCTTTCCGGTAATCGGATGCATTTTCTGATACACTCTGGGTCTTATCAGTTCATTAAATTCACTAATCATGACATAACTGTCATTTAATTTAATGGCGCCGATTTCTATGATTTCAAAGACAAGCTTTCCCGTGTCGGTCTCCGAGCCTGCATTTCCCTGATTCCACTCCAAGTCTAAAACAATATAATCCATTCGCCCCCCACATCACTTAGCTTTTCATTTTCCGCATTTGTTTCTGTTCCTTACGCTTACGCCTCTCCTCTTTATCCAGAATCAGATAGAAAGTAGGAATCAAAATGAGCGTCAGCGCAGTGGAAGCAATCAGACCGCCAATAATAACCAATGCCATTCCCTGCATCATAATCGCATTGCCGCCGCCTATCGCCATACCCATGGGCACCATGGAAAGAATGGTAGTCAGCGTAGTCATCAAAATAGGACGAAGTCTGATAACACCTGTTTCAATCAAGGCATCTTCCACAGGCATCTCCTGTTTTAACATATTGGTAGAATCCACAAACAAAATACCGTTGTTTACCACAATACCTATCAGCATCAAAAATCCCATCAAGGATACCATGCTGAAGGTAGAACCGGTAATAAACAGCAGGAAAAATGAGCCAATCAATGAGAACGGTATGCACAGCATGACCATAATGGAAAATCTGGGGGATTCAAACTGCATTGCCATCACCAGAAATACCAAAAATACTGCTGTCAGTATTGCCTTAAACAGGCTGGCAAATTCCTCGTTCATCGTTTCCACCATCATACTCTCCGATGGGGTAACGGATTCCGGAAGTACGGTTTGTTCTACTATATCCTCAATATCACTCTGAGCTTCAAATATTTTATCCGAAGTCAGGGTTGCGGTAAGGCTTACCTGATAATGCCCATCCTGTTTGGTTATGGTTTCCTGACTGTCCACATAGGCAATTTCCGCAATGTCACGCAAAGGCACCGTAACGCCAACGGAAGTGCTCAATCCCAAATCCATAAGCTGATTCAAATCATCATACACTCCCTTGGGGTATTCTAAGCGCACTTCATACTTGGAACCTTCCTTAGTAATCGTTAAGGGACTTACGCCACTGAGCACATTATTCAAAGTTGTTGCAACCTGAATAGGAGTCAGCCCATATTGCATTGCCTTTAAAGGATCCACCTGTACCTTTGCCATGGTGCTGGCATTCGACAGAGAATTATCCATTTTTATTACGCCGTCCACCTTTGATAATTCTATCTGTAAATTCGCTGCCGCCTGCTTTAGTTCTTCCATGTTGTCACTTTGCAGATCCACTTCATAGCTTCCGGTACTCATCATGCTGCTCATGCTGCTTCCGGTAGCGGATACTGTGATGTCCATGTTGGTCATGTTGGCAGCAATCTCATTCCACTTATCTACCACCTGTGCTGTGGTCAGCGTACGATCCTTTTTTAAGCTTGCTGTCAAATTTGCGCTTCCGCCTCCTATAGAAATATCATTTGAACCGCTTCCTACAGAAACAGAATAGCCTTTCACATTCTCATCATCACCGGCAATCTGCTCCCATCTTTGAATCGCCGCATTTTCCGCCTCCAAGGTAGTTCCGGAACGGAAGTTTATCGCCACCTGTACCATTCCTTCATCCGCAGAGGGCATGAGTTCCATGTCAAGGGAGCCTGCCATGATGAGAGACACAACTACCAGCGCCAAAGAAACCAATACTGCCATAGCACGCTTATGTAAAATCTTACGCAATAATTTCCGATAACCCTCATGGATTTTTGCCAGCAGCTTATCGATGGGCAGATTCTCCCTGGGCTTCGGTCTAAACACACAATAGAACAAAGGCACCAGCATCATAGCCGCTATTAGAGAAGCCAGCATGGCAAACACAATGGTAAAGCCCAGCTGGGAGAATATCTGACCCGACAAACCCTTCATGGTTGCCAAGGGCAGATATACTACGATGGTGGTAATGGTAGATGCAATAATGGAAGCGGTCACTTCTTTGGTTCCTTCAAATGCCGCCTCCTTAAAATCCAATTTCTTCTCTTTCCTTCTAAAACAGCTCTCTATCACCACAATGGAAGCATCCACCATCATACCGATGGCGATGACCAGAGAACCCAAGGTTACGATATTCATGGAAAATCCCATGAAGCTCATTAAAATCAAGGTAAGGAACAAGGATATGGGCATGGATGCGCCTACAATCAAGCTTGCCTTGAAATCGCCAAAGAAGACAAACAATACCAGCATGGTGAGCAACACACCCAAAACCAGAGTCTGTGCCACGGAAGACAGGGAATCCACAATGGATTCGCTGGCATCATATGTAATATCAAAGGTAATCGCCGGATTCTCCTTCTGAATTTTTTCCAGTTCTTTTATCACATCCTTGCAGACATTTACTGTGCCGAAGCTGCTCTTATTCTGAACACTGATGCTGACATTGTCTTTTCCGTTATAGCGGCTCATGCTTTCTGCATCCTTAGTAGAAAGCGTAACCTCCGCTACATCCTGCAGCATGATAACACTGCCCGCAGCAGTCATAATCGGCACTTCCTTCAATTTCTGCACTGTATTGTATTCCATGGAAGTCGCTATGCTGACATCCTGCGAGCCCTGCTGCACACTGCCTGCCGGATAGGTAAAGTCCACCGCCCCAAGGAACTGTGCTACCGTGGACATAGTCAATCCGTACTGCCTCAGCATCGTTTCATCCAGTTCGATTTTTATGTATTCCTCGCTGCCGCCGCTGACACTGACCTGTGCCACCCCTGCTAAAGCCTTCAGTTCCGGCACCACGGAATCATTCACTATTTTGAGCAAATCCACATCACCTGTCTCAATCACGGAAACGCTTAAAACAGGCACACTGTTCATATTCATTTCAATGATGGTGGGGTCTGATGCCTCATCCGGGAAACTCAATGCCGCCACTTCAAGCGCCGCACGCAAATCATTGTGGCACTCTGAGATATCTACACCATAATCATAAGTAAACAATACCACACAGTAGTTTTCGGAGGACATGGTGGTGACAGAATCCACACCGCTTAGGGATTCGCCGGCATCTTCAATTTTTGATGCCACCAGCTTATCCACGCTCTCCGGGTCAGCATTGGGATATGTCGCCATAACGATTAACATGGGCATCTCGATATCCGGAGTCAGCTCCAGACGAAATCCAAATAAGGAGGAAATGCTAAATACGGCTAATGCCAGAATCATTAAAAAACAAGATACCGGTCGCTTTAATGCAAGCTTTGTAAGATTCATCCGCCAGCCCTCTACTTTCCATCCGCATCAGATGCTTTCACAGAAACGCCATCCAGCAATCTGGGAGACCAGCTTGTAATCACAATATCCCCTTTGGAAATGCCTTCCGTAACAGCAATGGTTGTATCATCAAAAATACCTGTTGTCACATAGGTCTTTACTGCTTTATTATCCGCACAGAGATATACATAGGCGCCTGTGTTGTCATAATAAACCGCATTATAGGGAATCAATATGCTATTATCTACAAAATAGGTATCCGCCGTAAGCTTGACAGACACACCCGCAGGCAGTTCGCCGCCGTCCGCATTTATGTTTGCCTTTACCTGAAACAGACCGGTCTGCTGGTTTACAGCCACACCAACCTCCGTGACCGTACCTTCAAAATTTTGGCCGTTGCGCTCTACCGTGACGGCATCTCCTGCTTTGAGAGTGTTTTTCACAGATTCGCTTACCTGAAAAGTAACCTGCATACTATTTTCGTTGGCAATGACAAAGGCGGGGGAGGACTGTCCCGCAATGCTGTTTACCTCCACGCTGCGGCTTTGAACCACGCCGGAAATAGGCGCCTTTACCGTATAATAAGATAACGCCAGTTCTGCGCTTTCCACTCCAAGTTGAGCCAATTCCAGGCTTGTTTTCGTCTGTTCGTTGGTATCCTGACGGATCTGTCCCTGTGTAAGCTTTATGGAGTCCTCTGAAATTTTAAGTCCGTCCTCCGCTGCGCGGTATGCGGACGCCGCCTGAAGAAAGGAATTGTGCAGCTGATCCCTGCTCTTCTGCATGGTGGCAAGCTGCTCCTTGACTTTTGCCAAAACAGCCTCGGTGGAAAGTTCTTCGATTGATTTCTTAGAATCATCATCTGCAGACGCAAGGAGCATCGCTTTGAACCCTTCCGCCATAATAGCACTTTCAACAGTATTTCCACCGCTCACTGTCTGTTCAAACTTTTCCACTTGCTCTTCCAGCTCTTCCACTGTATCATCTAATTCTTCATAAGAATCTTTTACCTGAAAATAAGCAATCTGCGCCTGCTCATAACCACTCCTTGCCTGCACGATAGAAGCCTGCAATTGTAAATCGGTGGATTCCTGCTGACTGCCGGTAGCCATATTGACCTGCTCCCTTGCGCTTTCGGCACTGAGCTGCGCCTGCTGTAACTGCATCCGCGCCCCCTCGTCGTCTATTTTAAACAGGACATCGCCCACATTGACATAATCGCCCACATTATAATTGACCTCCGTGACGGTGCCGGAAGCGAAAGGAATCACATACACCGATTCCTGAGGGGAAACCGTTCCCACAAAACTGCTTTGCAGTGTCAGGCTTCCCACATCCGCCTGCTGCATATCCACTATGATATCCGCTACTTCCGTACCTACCGTTTCGGTATTTCCACAGCCTGTCAGAAGCATAGCGCCTATCAGTGCAAACACAATTTTCCCACTGTATTTTCTCTTCTTTGAATAATACATTTCCTGCTCCTTTCCTGTTTTTCTCTATCTGTCTTATTGTTTTCATACAGTCAAATGCTTTTTTATTATAATACATTTACGGCAAAATTCAATAAAAATAATATAAAATAAATATAAAAGAGCAACGGAGATTTACTCCGCTGCTCCCGTAAACAGATTTTTCAGCCATGTTTCCGCCAAGTTTATCCAAGTGCTGCACTCCTCCTGCACCGCTCCCCCATCCGACTTTTGTGTCAAATGATTCGCCAATGCCAATCCGTGCTCTCCCGCAGGATACATGTGGAATTCCGTAGAAATCCCAGCCTTTCTGAGCGCACTTACCAAAAGCAGGGAGTTTTCCACGGGCACCGATTGGTCCGTAAAGGTATGCCAGATAAACACCTTGGGGGTCTTACCGCTCACCTGATTTTCCAAAGACAATTTTTCCAAAAGTTCCTTTTTGCGTTCTTCCTGTTGCTCTCCTATCAGCTTTTCAAAGGAACCTTTATGGGCAAACTCTCCGGATGTGACGACCGGATAACACAAAACCATACCATAGGGGCGCAATATCTCATGGTTTTTATCCGTCAAACCGATTCCTTCCGCAACAAAATCTTCATCCCAGAACATTCCGAGGCTTGCCGCTAAATGTCCTCCTGCGGAGCAACCCTGCACCACAACCTTTTCCGCATCAATATGCCACTCCTCCGCCCGGGTCCGGATAACCGTCATAGCTCTTGCCAGCTCAAGCAAAGCCGTAGGATACTGCGCCGGGGCACAGGAATATCGGAGAATCGCCGCATGATATCCCATGGCAAGAAACTTAAGCGCCATAGGTTCCGACTCTCTGTCAGAGGTTCTTCCATACCCTCCGCCGGGGCACAACAATATCAAAGGCCGTTTATCAATCGCTAATGCATCCGAATATTCCTGAATATAAAGTTCCATTCTTGCATAGGGCAGAGAACCCTGTTCCTGTAAAGGATATACTAAATGAGTCATAACATTCTCCTTATTGAATTCATATAATTTGTCGGTTGAGTCTGCTTATGAAAAACACCTGATACACATAGTAATATTTCTTAGTATGCACGCCCCCAATATACCATCTTTTTCGCGGGTTTGCCGCAGCACACACAGGTGTCCGCGATTTTTTCCTGTTCAAAAGGCATGCAGCGGCTGGTTACGCTTAACTTTTCCTTTATCTGTTCCTCGCACTCGGTATCGCCGCACCACATTGCTTTTACAAAACCGGATTTTTCACGGAACAATCTTTCAAATTCTTCTTTATTCGCTGCCGTATAAGTGTGTTCCTCCCTGTGGGCTCTGGCTCTCTCCAGCATTTCCCTCTGCATACTGTCAAGCACTTCGCCCACCTTTGCTTCGATTTCCGTGAGTGGCACTTCTATCTTTTCTCTGGTATCGCGGCGGCAGATAACACACTTGCCTGCCTCAATGTCCTTGGGTCCGATTTCGATACGGATAGGATATCCTCTCATCTCCGCCTCAGAGAATTTCCATCCGGGGGTCTTGTCCGAATCGTCTACCTTCACCCGGAACTTCTTAGACAACAGATCCTTCAATTCATATGCTTTGTCCAGCACGCCCTCTTTTTTCTGCTGAATGGGAATAATACATGCCTGAATGGGCGCAACCTTAGGCGGCAGCACCAATCCTTCGTTGTCGCCGTGAACCATGATAATGGCGCCGATCAGTCTGGTGGTCATACCCCATGAAGTCTGATACACATATTTCAAAGTGTTGTCCTTATCCGCAAACTGAATACCGAACGCCTTGGCAAATCCATCACCGAAATTATGACTGGTGCCGGACTGCAGAGCCTTTCCGTCATGCATTAACGCCTCAATGGCATAGGTGGCTTCCGCCCCTGCAAACTTTTCTTTTTCTGTCTTTTGTCCCTTGATAACCGGAATTGCCAGCACCTGCTCACAGAAATCCGCATACACATTCAGCATCTGAATGGTTCTCTCCTCTGCTTCCTGCGCGGTGGCATGAGCCGTATGACCCTCCTGCCATAAAAATTCCCTGGAACGCAGAAACGGTCTGGTCTCCTTCTCCCAGCGGACAACGGAACACCATTGGTTATAAACTCTGGGCAAATCTCTGTATGACTGCACATCATTTTTATAAAAATCACAGAATAAGGTCTCGGAAGTAGGGCGCACACAAAGCCTTTCCTGAAGCTCGTTCGTGCCGCCATGGGTCACCCATGCCACCTCCGGGGCAAAGCCCTCTACATGCTCCTTTTCCTTCTGCAATAAAGATTCGGGAATAAACATGGGCAGATATACATTTTCGACTCCTACCTCTTTAAATCTTTCATCCAGCTGCTTTTGAATCAGCTCCCAGATAGCATAACCCGCGGGCTTGATGACCATGCAGCCCTTTACGCTGGTATAGTCAATCAACTCAGCCTTTTTCACTACATCCGTGTACCACTGTGCAAAATCCACATCCATGGAAGTAATCTCTTCCACCAATTTCTTGTCCGCCATGTCGTTTCTCCTCACTCCTCATTTTTCCTGTAACATAGTAGATTCTATTATATCCTCTTTTGGCGGATAATTCAATGGGCAAAAAACACAACCTTAGAACCTTAAAAGCTGTGTCCGCCTCCTCCGCCGCTTCTGCCGCCTCCGCCGCCACTGCTGCCTCCTCCGCCGCTTCTGGGGGCATGGCGTCTGGTTTGGTATTTGTAAACAGCCTCCGGCGGTGTATGGGAAAAATCCGCAACTGCATTGTCCAGAATTTCATTGTCGCTGGGCGCCCTCAATTTGCTCATGTAGCCGGCCAGCAGAAAATTTACGAACAATGCCAGAATCAACGCCAACAGCAGATTACTGATATACTTCATGGGCTGGGAAATCCTGCCTCCCTGAAGCAGGGTATAAATTTCATCATAGGCCTGAGCGCTGCATCTATAATATTCCCCGTTGGTGGCGTATCGATATACATTATCCGTAACGGTTTCCGCATAGTTTTCATTGATGACTTTATAGATTGCGCCATCGCTGAAAATCCAGATTTTCCGATTGTCCATGTCTATCAAAAAAAGTGTACCGCTTTCTCTTCCGAACTTTGCATGGTAATAGCTCTCCGCAAAATCTGCCGCAGAAGAGGCATTTTCCCGTATCGTCTTAAACGCCACATTGCCATATTGCGTGATTGGCTCCATCTTCCACTGTAAAGTCATGCGTTCTTCGTTTGTCAAAAGTCCCGCATCGTCTTCCAATATCAGATGATAGCCTGTCCCCTCATTGACACCCTCTGCATTGACAGCCCAAGAACCTTCCGCTTTTGCTTCTGACACATATGTCATAAATAAGCACAATACCCAAAATAATGCCGTAAAAACAAAAACTGCCTCTTTTTTCAGACTTTCCCGCCGTTTATATGCTCTGCCAATCACCATCTTTACCTCACATATCTCCTCCCCGTATATTAAACTGAGGCAGCTCTCTGGTACTCAACCGATTATGGTGTTTAATTAAATCTACAAACGACCAAAGAACCGTACCCATGCATGCACAGGCGCCAATGTAGTAAATCCAATCATATATCGGGTGCAGCATCAAAATAAAGATTGCAATAAAGACTCCCAAAAGCGGCTTTAACAGAGTGGTAAGCTTCTCTTCCAGATTGCCGGTATAATTCATTTTTTTGGCAAAGGCCCGTCTCCTTACCCGGAATTTGCGAAAAGCTTTGGCGGAATCCGAAAACAGGACATACTGCACCACAAGACAGACCATCCACAGTATTCCCATCCGAATCACAATCTGCATTCCCCTGCCAAATCCTCTGGCTGCCATCTGGGTAATCAAAATAATCAGTGCAAGCCCGACGGTCAGCAAAACATCTTTGAACCAATCCTTAATTCCCACTTTTTCACTGTTGCCGAACCGTATTTTAATGTCCCGGCTCTCCCCGGACTCAGGTTCATCCTGTATATGCCGGTTTAACCATGCCTGCGTGGTCCGAATGCCCTTGTCGTCTTCGTGGGACTCTCTGGCAAGTAAATGGGTCATCTGCCGGTTTGCCAAAAAAGCACTGGCTAAGGCGAGCGCCGCCGCAATTAACAGGATTTTCACAGGGGTAACGGTAAAAAACATATTCAACAGGATAAAGATAGGCACTGTAAAAAGAAATGAGGAAGCCAGATACTTTTTCGGGTCCACCGGCAAATCCGCCACTGCCTTTCCCGTCTGACCGTTCACCGCGGCATACACTACCCTGTCATCCTTTCGATAGGACAAGAACCATACGGGAAGCAACGCCAGCCTTACCGTGGTTTTTTCGGGGCGCACCGCATTTTTAACCGCCTCCCTGTACTTTTCGCCGGACATCTCATAGGCGGCGCAGTCAGGGCTTCCGGCAAGCCGGTCCGCTGCGTTCTGCGTAACCGTTTCTATAGCGTCCTCCCAATATAAATCCTTCTCCACATCATTGGTATCCGCATAAAATCCGCTGAGGAACGAAGGTGTAAAAGGCTTCACTGCCTTCATGTCAAAAGGGGCAATCGCTGCGCTCAAATTATCCGAAAAGGACGCCGATGCATCATAAGCAATCCCTTTATATTCCTCATCCACATCACAATGTAATTCATAATGTATTGTGAGGATATCCTCTCCATCTCTCTGCGATTGGTTCCCCAGAAAAACCGCAGGCCCTTTTTTCTCAAAATCATATACCCAATAAGGCATATAAATACCCCGGAACTTCTGGATGTACAATTCATCCTTTAATTCCGAAGGTGCAAAAATTGCCCGACGCATCATCTTTATGTAAGCATTCTTGCAATCTTCCTTTGTCTTTTGAAAGGGAATTATGATTTCCGGCCGCCGCTCCCTGCTGATACGGCTGTCCAAAATAGTGGCTCCGCCGCAAAAGCTGCAGAAGGTAGCTGCCGTAACATCCTCACTGATAATCTCTCCCCCACACTGCGGACAGGTAAAAACCGTTACCTCATAATCTCCTTCGTGCTCCGGCAGAACCTGTTCTTCCGCGTCCTTATCTTTTTGAAAATGATAAGGATCCACCGTCGTATCGCAATGCATGCAATAAAGCTTTTGCCTTGCAATGTCAAATTTTAAGTTAGCCGCGCAGTTCGGGCATTCGTACATGATTTCTCCTTCTTATTTTCCTTCGTTTTCGGATACAGCTTTTTTAATGCTTTTTCCGCAATCAGGCACTGCCCATGCTCTTTCAGCACCAAAAGACCTCTCTCATCCGCGGTATATAACCGGGCAAATTCCAACGCCTGCACACAGGCTTTGCTGTAACGCTCATAGGAAGCATCCGCTTTCTTCATATATAAATAATAAGCGCCCTGCATTTCATACAATTCGCTCTGCGCCCGAAAGGTTTTGGGCAGACAAGAGGCGTATTCCATAACATTTCCGAGACTCCTAAATTGAAAAACCGCAAAATCCGAAGGTGACGGCGGGGCTGCCTTTCCCTCTGCGCCCTGATTGCCGCTGACTGTATCTTTTGCCAGATTTCCCGCTGCCTGTCCGATTTTTTCCTTTGTCTGCTGCAAAAGATTTTTCACCTGCTTCAAATACTCTATAATCTGCGCTCCTTCGTCACTTTCAAAAGGCTCCTTCTCAGAAAAAGTCAAAAGCATTCCCTGCTCCGGCAGCATCATTATCTGTAAATCAAAAGCAAATCTAGGGGGCTTATAACCCACCTCGGCTTCCGCCTGCTCTATAATCTCTTTGACAATCTCCTTCGCTTTGTCGCTGCGAAGCACAAAGTCTTTATAATCAATCTCATACTCCTCCAATTCCGCATTGGAAAGAAAACATTTGACCGTTTTGTCATCCACACGCTCTATTTTCATAACCAATCCTCCATAAGTCACTTCATTCTTTTTTATCATACCACGAAATGCTAAATTTTGCTATAGGAATCATTATACAGTTTATGCGAATTTTCCCACGCTGCCTTTCTGACTTCCTCCTCGGAAATCCCCTTTATCTGTGCCAATGCGGTCACTACATAAGGAATATTTAACGAACTGTTGCGTTTTCCCCTGTTTGGCTCCGGAGACAGATACGGCGCATCCGTCTCCAGCACAATGCGTTCTATAGGAATATATTCCGCTGCCTCCTTCAGTTTCTTTGCGTTTTTAAAGGTCAGCACACCACCGATTCCGATGTAAAACCCCATATCCAAAAAAATCTTTGCCATTTCCTTGGTATAAGAAAAGCAATGAATCACACCTCCTATTTCATCTGCACGCTCCGCCGCCATAATGTCCGCTGTGTCCTTTGCAGCATCCCTGGAATGAATGATGACGGGCTTTCCGACCTCTCTTGCCAGATGGAGTTGCTTCACAAACCACTCTTTTTGAACGGCATGGCTTGGTTCTTCCCAATGATAATCAAGACCTATTTCTCCCACCGCCACACATTTTTCATAGCTGCACTGTTCCTTTAGCCAATCAAAAGATTTTTCCGTCAGCTCCGCCGTCTCGCTGGGATGCACACCTATGGCGCAGTAGACATGGGAATAATTTTCCGCCAATTCTCTTGCCTTTTTGCATGAGGCAAGGCTCGCTCCTACATTCACTATTTTCGCAATACCCTGCTTAGGCAGCTTTTCCAAAAGAATATTTCTGTCTTCATCAAACGCCTCATCATCATAATGGGCATGCGTATCAAATATGGGTGTCATAAATATGTATAAACCTCCCGCATTGCGGCTTTTGTACTCCGTGAGACCATTATATCATTTTCCCGCTACAAATCAAGTCTAGCTTGCCTGTTACTATCCGTTTGCATAGCGTTTTTATTTCCCCAATTATTTTAAAATTTGAAAAAACTCTTGACTGTAAACCTTGTCGATACCCTATGATTGTTTTATTATGTATAATTAGCATAAAATGACAATGAAATAAATTTTGATGCCGGGAGGTAAGAGTTATGACAATAAAAGAAGTTGAGAAACAGACAGGATTAACGCGTTCCAACATACGCTTTTATGAAAAAGAAAAACTTATAGAACCGTCACGAAATGATAAAAACGGATATAGGGATTATTCCGAACACGACATTGAAAATATTAAAAAAATTGCTTATTTGCGTACATTGGGAATTTCCATTGAGGATATCCGTAATATCATATCTGATAAAGTGTCATTGACAGAAATTATAGAAAAGCAAGCTGCAATGATCGGGGCGCAAATAGAGGGGTTAAATAAAGCAAAAAGCATATGCGAAAGAATGCTTACATCCGAAAATATCAACTTTGATGAATTACAGATTGAAAAATATGTAGAAGATTTGGAAACTTATTGGGACGATACGAAACCTGTTTTCAAGCTGGATTCCGTTAGTTTCCTGCATATATGGGGCAGTCTTATCACATGGGCAATCATTACATTATTATGCTTAATAATCGGAGTATTATCATATGTGAAATTGCCGGCAGAAATTCCTGTTCAGTGGGATAATGGGATAGTAACTTCGGTTGTAGACAAAAAATTTATTTTTATATATCCGTTGGCTTGTATTTGTATCCGCGTTCTGTTAAAACCGATTATCTATGTGAAGTTTTTAATAAATCACCTCAATGGAGTGCTTATAACGGAATATTTATCAAACTATTTATGTTTTATTGCACTATCAGTAGAAA
>JAMPEY010000013.1 GCA_023664665.1 Lachnoclostridium sp. | reverse complement strand
AAGTAGGGATTTAGTCTCTGCTTCCTTTTTTGCCAACTATAATTATACACTAACTTGACATTACCATGGAAATGCGGTACTCTAATCCTAGGGAAATAGTAGGATTTATATAAAGACGGAGGCGGCTATGAAAATTTCGACAAAGGGAAGATATGCGGTGAGAGTGATGCTTGACCTTGCGCTGCACAATACGGGCGAGTGTATCAAGGTGAAAGATATAGCGGAGAGGCAGGGAATATCCGAGAAATATCTGGAGCAGATTATTGCAATATTAAACAGAGCGGGATATGTAAGGAGTGTCCGCGGCGCACAGGGAGGATACCGTCTGGCAAGAGACCCGCAGGAATATACCGTGGGAATGATTCTTCGACTTACGGAAGGCTCATTGGCGCCGGTTGCCTGTCTGGAAGAGGATAATTTGCAATGTAACAGGATTGATACTTGCGAGACGCTGCAGGTGTGGAAGGATTTGTATAACGCTATCAATCAGGTGGTGGACAGCGTTAGCGTTGCAGATTTGGTGGAGCAGCACAAAAAACGGCTGGATGCGTTGGATTTCAGCATTTAAACGGATTGGCATTCGCAGAGGGCGTCCTTTAGGGAAAGCGTGTCCAAAAGCCGGAACTGTCCGGCGGCGCGCCTGTAAATCTGTATGGTGCCCGTGCCTGCGCTTCCGCCCAAAAGCGGCGTGACAGGCAGCTTTCCGTCAGGAGATTCATAGCGCATTTCCATGAATTGTGCTTTCGCGCAGCTGACGGAAATTTTTATCATGGCATTTTTGCTTTGCGCTTTGATGTGCCAGATATAACGCTTAGAGGTCTCTTTTACCTTCCACTTGCAGCGGGAAAGCGTATGCGGGTTTGTAAAATGAAATTCAAAATCTTCCCCCATATAAGTGAGCTGAATAAATAATCTGCGCCGCAGGGGCAGGAAGAAAAGTCTGGGACAGCAGCTTTCCACAACAAGCGCCGAGTGCTTTAACTGCCGCCCGGTGCGTTCGCTTGTCAGACGGCTGGCGGCAAGGTGGAGCAGGGGACGGTTAAAATCCGCTCCCCAGCGTTTATCCGCATAACCGTAGCAGCTTTCCGGCGTTACCTCATAAGAAACGCCGTTTAAGGAGATATGTCCACGGTAAAAGGTGCGGATGCCCTCGCCATGCCAGAAGCTTTTTAAGGCATTTACAGCGGTAAAAAGAGGATTGGCAATGGCGCCCATATGTGCGGCAACCGCCTTGTGAACCTCCAAATCCCATTCCATAAATCCGGCGTCCGTCAGGAAGGAGCGGTGCCTTGCCTCGGCTTTTATCATGTCCACAAAGCCGGAGATATGATTTTCACTGTAAAAACATTCCTCGGTCTGGAAAATAAAGGGGTTCTTAGTAGTTTTTAAAGAAGAAACGGGATAAAAGCCGTTTATCTGAACGCCTGCTTCCCCGGCGGTAGGATAGCATCCGGCTTTTATCATAATGTAGGAGGGCTTCATGCCCCTTTTTTTAAAATAGGGATGTTGTCCTAAAATGGGATGCTCCGCCCCGAGAGAGGGATTGATAAGCTGGTAATCTATAAAAAAGGTACGGGTTTCCATGGTATCCGGCCGCACGCCTTGAAAGGTGTGATGCCAGCGCATATATCCCCTTTTGGTAAGGGAACCCCGCAGCATATATGCATTTCTGTCTAAGTCGGATCGATTCATTCGTATACTCCCAGAGTCTTTTACACAAATTCTCAAGATGCAAGATGTCGTACCTTGCCTTTCTATCATAACACCAGATGTTGTAAATGACAAGACTGTCACCAAAAAAATTGTAAAAATTCACAAAATTAAGAAATCTTAAGGAAATGTTAACCGCATATCCTTGACAAGAACTAGTGTTTTGCATTAAAATGCTTTAGAGTATAGTGCGAGAAGAATTTATGAATCTCACACTTTGATTGTTTGGAGGTTAGTATGGAAGGAGTTTGAGGTGAGCAATCAAAGCAATCATGGCGAGGGCGTCCGCTATGAAAAAATTACGAAAACCGTGACAGCCTCAAGACCGGGGAAGCCTATACAAAACAATACTGTGAATTTTGGATACGGCAGTGAAGAAATAGAGTACGATGTGCCTGTACATGCTGCGCACGCTTCGCATGCTTCGCATGATAATGGCGGCAGGGAAGTGGAGTATACGGCTTTCAACCATGGCAGGGCAGTGGAATATGATGACAGCCCGGAATATACGGAATATGACGGCACGGAAGCCGGGTACGGCGAAGATGCCGGATATGGTAGTTATGCGGAATATAACGACGGTTTTTCCTTTCAGGAGGGAGAAAGCGGTTATAATGATTATGACGGAAGCGTAGGATATGAGGATGCGTTCGCCTATGCCGACGGTTCGGAATATAATGACGGCTATACATATGACAACATGGAGTATGACGGCTACGCATATGATGACGGCGCAGGATATGAAGAGCCTCCTCAATATCAAAGGGCAAGAAGCGCGAAAAGAAAAACAAGGCGGCGCACAGGCAGCAGAAAACAGAGAAACAGAGCGAACCAAAGGAGCAGAGCCGTCCGGAATAACAGCGCGGCTCAAAACAGGCAGAGGAAATCCGCACCAAACCGCCAAATGCAGCAAGAACAGTATAGATACAGGAGGCGCAGAAAGAGGAGAAGCAGTCTGATGCCGCTGGGAGTCTGCGCAGTCATGCTGGCAGTGTTTTTTGCGGTATTTCAGTTATATCTGGGCAGTCTGGTCTATAAGGTGTGCAGGGTGGAGGCAGGCGTCAGTGTTTCACCCTCCGATTTTATGAAAAACGGAGATACGAAAGCTGTTTTTGTGGGGGAAGGTCAATCCTTTGACATTACAAAACCGGATACCTATACGGTCAGGGTCAAAAGAGGGCTGTTTACCCATAAATGCACCCTTATTGTGGAAGATACCATTGCACCGAAAGCTCAGGCAGTACAGGTGACAGTGGAAAAGGGAGATGTCTGCAGTGCCGAAGATTTTGTGAAAGATATTCAGGATGCTACACAGGTGACGGTTTCTTATGTGAAAGAACCGGATTTTTCTAAGTTCGGAAATCAGACAGTACAGGTGGCTTTAACCGATGAGGGCAAGAATCGGACCGTTTTGGATGCTGTGCTGGTGGTCTCCAAGGTAAAGGGCAGCGTGACGGTGGAGGTCGGCAGTAAACCTCCCTCGGTGCAGGCGTTTGCAAGTACGGGGGAAGCATCTTTCCTTACGGATGTACAGGCGATTGACTACTCACAGGTGGGGGAGCATGAGATATCGTTGAAGGTGGACGGGGAAACCTATGTGTCCGTGCTGCGTGTTGTGGATACGGTGCCTCCGAAGGTACAGGTGAAAGATGTGGAAAGCTTTTTGCTGTATCATCTTGACCCTCAGGAGTTCGCCCTTAAGATAGAAGATGCCACACAGGTAACGGCGGCTTACAAAAGTGAGCCGGATTGGACAAAGACCGGCACCCAGAAGGTAGAGATTGTTTTTGCGGATCAGGGCAATAATGAGACTGTGGCGGAAGCAAATCTCACATTGAAGCAAGATACGCAAAAGCCCAAGATTCAAGGGGCAAAAGATATCAAGGCATTTATCGGGGACAGCGTGGCTTACAGAAAGAATGTTACCGTAGAAGATAACTGTCCGGATTGCGAATTGACGGTGGATACCTCCAAGGTGGATCTGAATACCGAGGGCACTTATGATGTGACCTATACCGCAAAGGATCTGGCGGGAAATACGGACAGTGTAACCATAAAGCTTACGGTTGCGAAAAGGGAGTATGACCTTGACACGGTGAATGAGCTTGCGGACGAGATACTGGCGGAGATTATCAAACCGGGAATGACGGACAAGGAGAAGCTGCGCGCCATTTATAATTATAATCTGACTCACATCGGTTATGTGAATGACTCGGAAAAAGAGGATTATGTCAAGGCGGCTTATCAGGGATTTACGGAAGGTCGGGGCGACTGCTTTGTATACGCCAGCGCCGCCAAGGTTCTGCTCACAAGGGCGGGAATCACCAATATGGATATTGAGAAGATTCCGGCAGCAACCCTGCATTATTGGAATCTGGTGGATATCGGGGACGGCTGGTATCATTTTGACACCACCCCCAGAAAAGATCATCCTACCATTTTCATGTGGACGGATGAACAGTTGATGGATTATTCCGAAAAGCATAATAAGTCGCATAATTACGACCATTCCCTGTATCCGGAGGTCAACTGAGCGGCATCCTGCGGTTGGACAAAAAAGATATGCGGATGAAGAGGAAGCGTTATGAAGAAATTAGGAGTGATTGGCGGGCTGGGTCCCATGGCAACAGCATATTTTCTGCAGTTAGTCATTCAGATGAGCGATGCAAAGACGGATCAGGAGCATATTGAGACGATCATCCACAGCAGACCGCAGATACCCGACAGAACCCGCTATATTCTGGGACTTAGCAGGGACAATCCCATGCCTCTGATGGCTCAGGTAGGAAAAGGGCTGGTCCGTCAGGGGGCGGAGATGATAGCGATTCCTTGTATTACGGCTCACTTTTTCCAAAAGCAGTTGGAGAAGGAGATCGGCGTGCCCATTGTGAACGCAATAGAAGAAACCGCTTTGTATCTGGAAGCGGCGGGTATTGATAAAGCGGGCATTCTGGCAACGGACGGGACGATTCAGAGCGGTTTGTTCCAGAAAGCTTTGGAGAAACATGAAATCCGCTGTATACTGCCGGATGAAAAGGGGCAGAAACAGGTTATGCACTTGATTTATGAGGACATTAAATCGGGAAATCCCATAGAGCTTTCCCTGTTTGAAGAAGTGTCCGGGCAGCTTTTCCGAGAAGGAGCGCAGGCTGTATTGCTTGCCTGTACGGAATTGTCCCTGATCAAGAGGGATTACGGTGTGGGGGCGGGCTTTTTGGATGTCATGGAAGTGCTGGCAAGAAAGTCGGTTCTTTCCTGTGGCAGACTAAAGAAAGAATATGAGCAGTTAGTAACAAAATGAAAAAATACGAGAATCACCTGGAAGGAGAGGAAAAATGAAAAAATTAGCGGTAGTATTGATGATGGCAGGAATGCTTCTGGTAACAGGATGCGGAAACAGCGAGAAGGTCATTGACGGCAATGTGACGAATCAAGGTTCGGGAAGTGCGCAGGAGCAAGGCACGGGAACGCAGACCCAGGCAAAGGGATATGTATTTGTTTCCGGCAGTACAACAGTGGAGATAGACGCTTTGGCAGCTCCCATTGTGGAGAAGCTGGGGGAGCCGGTTTCTTATTATGAGGCGGCAAGCTGTGCTTTTGAGGGACTGGATAAAATGTATACCTATCAGGGATTTGAGCTGGACACCTATCCCACGGGGGACGACGATTATGTGTCTGCGGTGATTTTTAAGGATGATTCCGTAAAAACCCCGGAGGGCGTGGGAATCGGCGACACGGCAAAGAAGGTGGAAGAAGTCTACGGGAGCGCTTCTGCGGGCAGCGGGACTTTGGAGTATGCAAAAGACGGCATGAAGCTTTGCTTTATCGTGAAGGATGATGAAGTTGTTTCCGTGGAATACAGGACTACAGTGCTTGACAATTAACAGGGTGGCATTATATACTAATTTTTGTAGGGTTATGCTTTGCTGCGGGAATTTATGACGCAGGGTTTTCGCAGGAACCCAAATAGGAACTTTGGGGAAAGATATGCAGAACAATGTGCTGAATTATTTAAACAAAATCGTAAAAGAAAAACCTGACAAGACAGCTTATTCCGACGGCACGGATTCCCTGAGCTTCAAAGAGGTCTATGAGCAGAGCCGCAGCATCGGAAGCTTTCTTCACCGCAAGGGTATTTATAAGAAGCCCGTTGTGGTTTTTATGCGGAAATCGCCCAAAGAAGTGACCGCCTTTTTCGGCGTGGTGACGGGGGGCTGTTTTTATGTCCCCATTGACGAGGAGATGCCGAGCGGCAGGATTCAGTTGATTCTTAACAATGTGCAGTCCCCTTTGATTATCTGTGACAGGGATACCCTTGAGATGGCGAAAACCTTTGACATCAAAGAGGGCGAGCTGGCTCTTTATGATGAGATGGCACAGGAAAAAGAGGATGCGTCGGCTCTGGAAGAAATTTATAAGAAAGCCATTGACACGGACCCTATCTATATTGTATTTACTTCCGGTTCCACCGGGATTCCCAAGGGAGTTGCGGCGTGCCACCGTTCGGTGATAGACTATGTGGAGCAGCTCTCGGAACTGCTTGATTTTGATGAAAATACCGTTTTCGGCAATCAGGCGCCTCTTTATTTTGACGCCTGTCTGAAGGAATTGTATCCGACCATTAAATTCGGCGCAACGGCATATCTGATTCCCAGAAATCTTTTTTCCATGCCCGTTGCGTTGGTGGAATATCTGAACACGCATAAAATCAACACGATATGCTGGGTAGTTTCCGCCCTGACCATGGTGAGCGCTTTTGACACTTTTTCCATTGTGAAGCCCGAGTATCTGCACACGGTGGCTTTCGGGAGCGAGGTATTTCCCATAAAGCAGTTCAGAATCTGGAGAAAGGCACTGCCGGACGCTGTTTTTACGAATTTGTACGGACCCACGGAAGGTACGGGAATGTGCTGTTATTACAGGGTGGAGCGCGAATTTGCGGATGATGAGGTCATTCCTGTAGGGCGTCCTTTCCCCAACCGGGAGATTCTGCTTTTGACGGAGGAAGGAAAGCAGGCGCAAGAAGGCGGGGAAGGAGAAATCTGTATCCGGGGGACATCCCTTACTCTGGGATATTATAACGACCCTGTCCGGACGGCGGAGGCATTTGTCCAAAATCCGTTAAATACCGCTTATCCGGAGCTGATTTATAAGACCGGGGATATCGGACGGTACAACGAGGCGGGCGAGCTGGTTTTTGTTTCCCGTAAAGACTATCAGATTAAGCATATGGGACACCGCATTGAGCTGGGCGAAATCGAGGTAAATGTGGACATGCTGGAGGGCATCCATATGGCAGCCTGCATTTATGACGCAAAGAAGGTAAAAATTGTATTGTATTTTGTGGGAGAAATGACGGAGAAGGAGCTTCTGGCAGTCTTAAAGACGAAGCTTCCCAGATATATGGTTCCCAATAAGATTATCCGGCTGGAGCAGATGCCCTTTACGGCGAACGGAAAAATAGACAGGGTAACATTGAAAAAGAATTATGAAAATGCATGATAACGCCCGATAAAGCGGGCAGATAGGAGCAGGAATGGAAGAATTATTGAAGATTTTGAGTGATTTGCATCCGGATGTGGATTTTGAGACGGAGGATAAGCTGATTGACGATATGATTCTGGACTCTCTGGATATTGTCAATCTCATTACGGAAATCAGCGATGTGTTTGATGTAACTATCACTGCGAAGGATATTGTTCCTGAAAACTTTAATTCGGCGGAAGCGCTGTATGCGTTAATTCAAGAGCTGGAAGATGAATAAGGGAACCCGGGCCAAGGTTCAGGGAGTTTGATATGCTCTTTACATCATATGAATTTTTAGGTTTTGTTGCGGTCTTGTTTTTGCTCTATTATCTGGTGCCGAAAAAATGCCAATGGGCGCTTTTGCTCGTGGCAAGCTATCTCTTTTATTTTATAGCGGGAGCAGATTATCTGGTTTATATTGTGGCGACAACGGTCACCACTTATTTTGCTGCCCTGAAAATAGAAAAAAATGCCCTCAGGCAGAGCGCTTATTTAAAAGAACATAAGGCGGAACTGTCAAAGGAAGATAAATCGCTCTATAAGAGCGGGCAGAAGCGCATCCGCATCCGCTGGGCGGCAGGCTGCATCCTTATTAATCTGGGCATTCTTGCGCTGGTAAAATACTCTAATTTTTTTATTTCCAATATCAATCAAATAGGGAAATCCTTTGGGTGGGAGGGACAGATTTCCTTTCTGGACCTGGCGCTGCCCCTTGGAATTTCCTTTTATACTTTTCAGGCTGTGGGTTATCTGATTGATGTGTATCGGGGAACGGTGCCCGCGGAAAAAAATCTTTTTAAGCTGGCTTTGTTTATCTCTTTTTTCCCGTTGTTGATACAGGGACCTATCAGCCGTTTTGGGGATTTGGCAAAAACCCTTTATGAAAAGCATTCTTTTAAGGCAAAAACCGTTGCCTATGGTCTGCAGCGCATTCTATGGGGCTATTTTAAGAAGCTGGTCATTGCGGACAGAATCCTTTCCGGTGTAAGCACGATTATCGGTGAGCCGTCGGTATACCGGGGGACCTATGTGTTTGTGGGGATGTTGTTCTATACGCTGGAGCTGTATGCGGACTTCACCGGGGGAATCGATATCACCATCGGTATTGCACAGGTGATGGGCATTAGCGTGCAGGAAAACTTTAACCGTCCGTATTTTTCAAAATCTCTTAAGGAATATTGGCGCAGATGGCATATTTCCATGTGTTCGTGGTTTCGGGATTATGTTTTCTATCCCGTTTCCACCTGTAAGCCCATGCAGAAATTCACCAAATTTTCCCGCAGGACTCTGGGAGAGGTAATCGGCAGGAGACTGCCCATGTATCTGTCCTCTTTTGTAGTCTGGTTTGCAACGGGAATCTGGCATGGCGCAAGCTGGAATTTCATTGTATGGGGGCTTTCTAACTGGCTCATCCTCATGGTTTCCGAGGAGTTTGAACCTCTTTATGCAAAGTTCCACAAGCGTTTTGCTTTCGCGGAAAAAAGAGGCTATCAGGTTTTTCAGACAGGGAGAACTTTTCTTTTGGTGTGCGTCTTAAATATTTTTGACTGTTATGCTTCCCTGTCAGATACTTTTGGGGCGATCTGCTCCATGTTCACAACGGCAAATTTTCATATCCTGTGGGACGGCTCCCTTTTGCATCTGGGACTGACGCCCCTTGATTACGGTATTCTTGCCATAGGGGTGGTGGCGCTTCTCTTGGTAAGCTTAAGTCAGCGAAACGGCAGCATACGGGATAAAATCGCGAAATATCCCTATCCGGTGCGCTTCGTGGTCTGGTACGGATTGTTTTTAATCGTGCTTTTGACGGGAGCCTACGGAATCGGATATGACGCCAGCCAGTTTATTTATAATAGGTTTTAGGAGAGGCACGGACGCAATGGAACAGGTAAAAAATAAAAAAGTACAAACCTTCATAAAGATAAGCGTATCGGCGTTGATTGTGCTGGTAAGCCTGTATTTGCTGCAAAGGCTCCTTGTGCCCAAGTATGTGGACGGCATTGTGGAGGGGGCTTTTGTAGCGGAATATTACAGGGAAGCAAAAGATTTTGATGTTATCTTTATCGGTGACTGTGAGGTCTATGAAAATTTTTCTCCGGCGGTGCTCTGGGAGGAATACGGCATTAACAGTTATATCAGGGGCAGCGCGGAGCAGTATATCTGGCAGTCTTACTATCTTCTGGAGGATACCCTGCGGTATGAGACGCCCAAAGCGGTCATCTTTAATATTCAGTCCCTGCAGTTTGACAAATCCCAGAACGAAGCCTATAACCGTATGACGCTGGAGGGGATGAAATGGTCTTCTTCCAAGGTGAATGCCATCCGGGCTTCCATGAAGGAGAATGAAAATTTTCTGGATTATGTATTCCCCATTCTGCGGTATCACAGCAGATGGAGCGAGCTTACGAAAACCGATGTGCAGTATATGTTCGATACAAAGCCGGTATCCCACAACGGCTACTATATGAGGGTGGATGTAAAGCCTGCGGAGAATGTGCCCTCCGGCAGGATTTTAAGCGATTACAGCTTTGGAGAAAACGCGTGGAAGTATCTGGATAAGATGACCGCCCTCTGCAAAGAGAAAGGCATCCGGCTGATTTTGATCAAAGCGCCCAGTCTTTATCCTTATTGGTATGACGAGTGGGAGGTTCAGGTGGAGGATTATGCCGAAGAAAACGGCCTGACATATATTAATTTTCTGGAGATTGGGGATGAGACGGGGATTGATTATCGGACGGATACCTATGACGCAGGGCTTCACATGAATCTTTCCGGCGCGGAAAAGCTCTCCATGTGGCTGGGGCGGATGCTGACGGAACAGGTGGAAGGGATTCATGACAGGCATGACGAAGAAGATTTGTGCGCCCGGTGGGAAGAAAAAATTGCCGCATATGAGGCGGAGAAACAGGCGCAGTATATACGCTATGGCATGGCAGAGGAGTATTAGCGGCTTTTAGGCAGTATGGCGCGAAAGCGCGGAAACGAGGATGAATATGTGTGGAATATGTGGTTTTTATGATATGCAAAATATGCAAGGGCAGGGGCTTCCAAAGGGGGCGGAAGACATTCTGGGAACGATGCTGGACGCTATCAAGCATAGAGGACCGGACGGAAGAGGGACATTAATGCTTGAAAGGGCGGCTCTGGGCTTTAACAGGCTGAGTTTCATTGATTTGGACGGCGGTATGCAGCCCATTCAAAATGAAGATAAAACCATATCCATGATATGTAACGGGGAGATTTATAATTTTAAGGAGCTTCGGGAGGAACTGCTGGCAAAGGGGCATGTTTTCCGCACCAAGACGGATGTGGAGGTGATCCTGCATCTGTATGAGGAATGCGGAACGGATTTTCCCAAGCGGTTGAACGGTCAGTTTGCCGTTGCGCTGTATGATGAGAAAGCAGGGAGCTTTTTTCTGGTCAGGGATCAGATCGGCATTTGCCCCCTGTTTTATACCGTTGTGGGCGGATGCGTGGTGTTTGCCTCGGAAATCAAGGCAATTTTGGAATATCCCGGCGTGGAGAGAAAGCTGAATCTGAAAGCGGTGGACCAGCTGATGAATTATCCGGGCGCGGTTTCTCCCATGACATTTTTTAAGGGAATCTATTCCTTGCGAAGCGGGCATATGCTTCAAATCATACAGGGTCAGGAGATAAAGGATATCGAGTATTGGGATATGATTTATCACAATGACGAAGAAGACAAGGGCGAGGCATATTATGTGGAGAGGCTGCGGGAAATGCTGAAAACCGCCATATCCCGAAGACTGGTTGCCGATGTGCCCATCGGATTTTATATTTCCGGAGGACTGGACAGCTCGGTGGTGGCGTGTTATATCGGAAAGTACCTTTTGAACAGCTATTATTCCTTTTCGGCGGAGATAGGGGAGGGAGAATTGGATGAAAGCCGTTTCCAGAAGATTATCCGCGATTATGTGAAATCGGAGCATTACAGCACCAAGGTTGCCGAGGAGGAAATATGGAGCAATCTGTGGCAGGTGATTTATCATGCGGAATCGGCGGTAAAGGAAAGCTATGATGTGGCGGCGTATCTATTGTCCGAGCTGGTGAGCGGCTCACAGGCAAAAGCCGTTCTGACGGGGCAGGGTTCCGATGAATTTTTCTGCGGTTATGCGGGATATATGGTGGATCTTTTCCGAAATATGCAAAGGGGGCAGATGTCCGCCGAGGAGTGTGAGGTCAACGAACGCCTGTGGGGGGATCCTTATTTCCGCTATGAGCGTATTCATCCGGAAATCCGAAAGATTCACAAACAGATTTACAGCGAGAATGTCAGGGGTGAAATCGATGACTTTTCCGCCTTTGCGGAAAGCCCCATTTCGGTGGAAAAGGTAAAGGGCTTAAGTTCCCAGAAGAGAAGGTCCTATATTGATTATAAGCTGCGGCTTTCGGACCATCTTTTGATCGAACATGGGGATCATATGTTTTTCTCCCACTCCGTGGAGGGACGGCATCCTTTTCTGGATGCGGAGCTTCTTTCCTTTGTGGCGCAAATCCCCGATAAATACAAGCTTAACGGCACCAACGAAAAGTATATTCTGAAAAAAGCCGGAGAGGGGATTGTGCCGGAGGAAATCTTAAAACGCAGGAAATTTCCTTTTCAGGCTCCCGGTATGTCGGCTATGGTGAAGCGTTCCGGCGGGAAGCTGGAATTTCTGGAGGATTCCCTCATTAAAAAATATGATATTTTTGATGTGGGTTATGTAAATGAGATGAAAAAGATTTATAGTCAGAGTGATTTTAAACTGATGGGCGCCTATGAGATCGATTACTTACTGATTGTCATGACGGTTACCATGCTGTGCGAGCGGTTTTCGCTTTCTGTTTAGGAGGGATAGGATGTTATATATCGGAATTGATTTAGGTACGTCGGCAGTAAAACTTTTATTGATGGACAGCGGGGGGAAGATATGCAATATCGTATCGAAGGAATATCCCCTGTCTTTTCCCAAGCCGGGATGGTCCGAGCAAAATCCGGAGGACTGGTATGAGCAGACCATGGAGGGGATGAAGGAGCTGTTAAAGGATGCCGACAGGAACAAGGTGGCAGGCATCAGCTTTGGGGGACAGATGCACGGACTCGTGATTCTGGATGAGGAAGATAGGGTGATTCGTCCCGCCATTCTCTGGAATGACGGAAGAACGGCGGAGGAGTGTGAATATCTCAATCAGACCATAGGCAGGGAAAAGCTTTCCCGGTACACGGCAAACATTGCTTTTGCGGGGTTCACCGCGCCCAAGCTTCTCTGGGTAAAAGACAAGGAGCCGGAGAATTTTGCCCGTATCCGTAAAATCATGCTGCCCAAGGATTACATAGCATACAGGCTCACGGGAGTACATTGCACGGATGCCTCCGACGCCTCCGGTATGTTGCTGTTTGATGTAAAAGAGCGGAAGTGGTCCAAGGAGATGTGTGAAATCTGTGGCATTTCGGAAAAGCAGTTACCCAAGTGCTTTGAAAGTTATGAGAAGGTGGGGACGGTGCTTCCCGAAATTGCGGCGGAGCTTGGGATTTCCGATAAGACAGTGGTGGCGGCGGGCGCAGGAGACAATGCGGCGGCTGCGGTGGGAACCGGTACGGTGGACGCCCACAGATGCAATATTTCTCTGGGAACCAGCGGGACGATTTTTATCACCACCGAAAAATTCGGGGTGGATGAGAATAATGCGCTTCATTCCTTTGCCCATGCAGACGGGAATTACCATTTGATGGGATGTATGCTCAGTGCGGCATCCTGCAATAAATGGTGGATGGAGGATATTCTCGGCACTATGGATTTTGAAGGGGAGCAGGAGGCGATTGGCAGATTGGGAGAGAATGCGGTATATTTTCTGCCCTATCTCATGGGAGAGCGCTCTCCCCACAATGACCCCAATGCCAGGGGCGCCTTTATCGGCATGAGCATGGATACTTCCAGAGCGGATATGACGCAGGCGGTGTTGGAGGGAGTGGCATTTGCTCTGCGGGATTCCCTTGAGGTAGCCAAGTCTCTGGGAATGATGCCGGAGAGGACCAAAATCTGCGGGGGCGGGGCAAAGAGCCCGCTTTGGCGGAAAATCATTGCCAATGTGCTGAACCTGAAAGTGGATGTGATAGAAAACGAGCAGGGTCCCGCCCTCGGCGGCGCCATGCTGGCCGCAGTAGCCTGCGGTGAATATGGCAGCGTGAAGGAAATTGCGGATAAGGTGGTAAAGGTAGTGGACACCGTGGAGCCGGAAGAGGAGCTGGTAGAGAAATATCAGAAGCGCTATGAGGTGTTCAGGGAAATTTATCCGTTGTGCAAACCGCTGTTTGAAAAGATGGCAGGAATAAGTTAAAACCATGTAAGGAGGAAGAGATATGAACAATTTACCAAAAGTAAAGGTGGGAATCGTGGCTGTGAGCCGCGACTGTTTTCCGGAGAGTCTGTCCGTAAACAGGAGAAAAGCTTTGGTGGAAGCATACGCGGCAAAGTATGGGACGGAGGATATTTATGAGTGCCCCGTGTGTATTGTGGAGAGCGAAATCCATATGGTGCAGGCGCTGGAAAGCATCAAAGCCGCAGGCTGCAACGCCTTGTGCGTTTATCTGGGCAATTTTGGCCCGGAAATTGCGGAAACCTTGCTTGCAAAGCATTTTGACGGTCCGGCTATGTTTATCGCGGCCGCGGAGGAGAGCCAGAATGACCTTGTGGGCGGCAGGGGAGATGCTTACTGCGGAATGCTGAATGCAAGCTATAATCTGAAATTGCGCAATATCAAGGCATATATTCCGGAAAACCCCGTGGGAACCGCCGCACAGTGTGCGGAGATGATTCATGAATTTCTGCCCATTGCAAGGGCTGTTGTAGGCTTACGGGATTTGAAGATTATTTCTTTCGGTCCGCGTCCTTTAAATTTCCTTGCCTGCAACGCGCCGATTAAGCAGTTGTACAATCTGGGAGTGGAAATCGAGGAAAACTCCGAGCTGGATTTATTTGAAGCATTCAAGAAGCATGAGGGTGACGGACGGATTCCGGCAAAGGTAAAGGAGATGGAAGAGGAGCTTGGGACCGGCAACTTAAAGCCCGGTATCCTGCCTAAGCTGGCACAGTATGAAATCACCCTTTTAGACTGGGTGGAAGAGCATAAAGGGTATCGGAAATATGTGGCAATTGCGGGAAAATGCTGGCCCGCATTCCAGACGCAGTTCGGCTTTGTGCCCTGTTATGTAAACAGCCGTCTTACGGGCATGGGAATTCCGGTGTCCTGCGAGGTGGATATTTACGGATGCTTAAGTGAATTCATCGGTTTCTGTGTCAGTCAGGATACCGTAACCTTGCTGGATATTAACAATACGGTTCCGGATGATATGTATGCGGAATCCATCCAAAATAAATTTCCTTATAAGGACAATGATGTATTTATGGGATTCCACTGCGGCAATACCAGCTCAAAGAAGCTTTCTTTCTGCAATATGAAGTATCAGATGATCATGGCGAGAAATCTGCCGGAAGAGGTGACGCAGGGAACTCTGGAGGGGGATATTCTTCCCGGGGACATCACTTTTTACCGTCTCCAATCCACCGCAGACTGCAAACTGCGCGCTTATATCGCTCAGGGAGAAGTGCTTCCCGTGGCCACCAGATCCTTCGGAAGCATCGGTGTGTTTGCCATTCCGCAGATGGGGCGTTTTTACCGCCATGTGCTGATCGAGAAAAATTATCCTCATCATGGCGCAGTGGCTTTCGGACATTATGGAAAAGCATTGTATGAGGTGTTTAAGTATGTGGGTGTGCCCGTGGAAGATTTGAATTTCAACCAGCCCGCAGGGATGATGTATCCCACGGAGAATCCGTTTCAGGCATAGAAAATCCGGCTGTATGCCATAGAGCTAAGATGGGGCTGCCATAGTGTGATATGCTTCACATCCTGATTTGAGATTCCATGGAGAATATCAGGAACACTTGCAATATCATAATATGGCAGCCGTTTTATTATCTCATTAGGAAATTGCGATAGTGTAAAACCATTGAAGGATCGCTGCCGAGCGACGATTTTTTATCAGATTTCTGTGTCGTCAGTGTCGGCGGCTACAGCAGAGACTACGGAAGAAACCACCGCAATCACTACGGCAATAATGATGATCAGCAAACCGCCCGCTAATACAATAAACATGATAAAATCACTCCTTTTCTTGTGTGATAGCTAAATTATACCAGAAGTGTTCGGAAAATACAATGGATTTTGGATAACTTGTGGAGAAGGGACATAGATGTTTCTATTTTTTTAGTAAATTTATCCATAAAAGAATGGAAAAAGTAATGCAGATAAGGTATAATGAAATTAATTATATGATTTATTGTTTTAGGATGAATGATGATACGGGTTCATAATTGAGGTTTGTGACAGAGGGAAGCATATGGGTTATCAAAAGGTGAGAGAAGATATCATAACAGAACCTCCCATGACCACGGAAGAGGGAAAAGAGGAATTATACCAATATTCCGTAAGGAGAATGGAAGAAGCAAAGGGTGAGAGTAATAACAATTCTCTTACGGGGCTGCCCAATCTCCGGTATTTTTTTTATCTGTGCGGGGAGATGATAAAGGAGAATCCGGACAAAAAGTTTGGCGTGATTGTCATGGATATTGCCCAATTTAAGGCAGTCAATGAATTCTGCGGCCGAAAAGAGGGCGACCGCATGTTGAAATTTATCGGCATCTGCTTTAAGGAGTGGGAGAATCTGCGCCCTCTGACCTATGCCTGTCATCTGAGGGCGGATAATTATGCTCTCTGTACGGTATATGAGCAGGAAGAAGAACTTGCGGAAATTGTGAAAGATATCAAACAAAAGATAGATGCCTTTCCCTTTGCCTATAAGGTGCTGCCTTCCTTTGGAATAGCCGCATCCACGGAATCCAGACCCTCCGTCAGCTATATGAAGGACTGCGCCACTGTGGCAATGAACAGTATTAAAGGGAAATATTTTGCCACCTATGCTTATTTTGACTCCACCATGCGCAAACAGCTGATGTGGGAGAAGCAGGTGGAAAATGATATCGTGGCAGCCATGGAAAACCATGAGATTGTGTATTATATACAGCCCAAAGTGGATATGGCTACCGGCAGAATTGTAGGCGGGGAAGCGCTGGTGCGCTGGATATCTCCCGAGAAAGGGGTAATCAGTCCCGGAGCGTTCATTCCCATATTGGAAAAAAACGGTTTTATTATCAATGTGGATGAATATATCTGGAAACAGGTTTTTGAATATCAGGGCGGACTGAAAAAGGCGGGGAGAGCGCTGGTGCCGATTTCCGTCAATGTATCAAGGGTGCATGCTTATGATAAGAATTTGTGCGACACCTTATGCAGCCTGAGGCAGGAATATGATGTGCCGGCGGATTGTACGATTTTGGAGCTGACGGAAAGCGCTTTTCTTGCGGACGAGGAGGGTATGTTCCGGCGGATGCAGGTGCTTCGTGAACAGGGATTTAAGATTTCCATGGATGATTTTGGAACGGGGTATTCGACTATGAATATGCTGAAAACCCAGCCCATGGATGAAATTAAAATGGACAGGGCATTTATTCTGGATTTGGAGAATGATAAGAGCAGGATTATTCTGGAATATACCATCAGTATGCTTTTGGCATTAAACGCGAAGATTGTGATAGAGGGCGTGGAGACGGAGGAACAGAAGGAGTTTCTCTTGAACTGCGGCTGCAGGGACGCGCAGGGATTCCTGTTTTACAAACCCATGCCGGTGAAAGAATTTGACGAGCTTCTGCGCAGGCAGGAAGAGAATGACAGGCATTCATAGCCTGAGAATGACGGAAAATTTTAAAATCCTGAAATTTATTTTTTGGGACTTGACAGAAGGATAAAAACGGTGTAAATTGATAATTACTTGACAGGCAGAATGTCTGCCGGGTATCTGTTTATCAAGACCGTTTCGGTCAGGTTACCAATGGATGAGTTTCAGGATTTTTTGTTTTGGTCTGTTTTTGTACCCATTTTTCGGAAAATTGCGCGCATTTCGGGAAGGTGCCGGATCAGGACAGAAGTACGGATGTAAGGGAGGAATGATGAAGACAGAAACCGTAAGAGAAAAGAAGGGGATTTCCGTAGAGGAAGGGCTGCAGAGTCTGGTAAACGATTATATCACCCAGAAGCAGACTTCCCTGATACAGATGAAGAAGGGGATTTTAGGGAAGAAGGAATTTTTGGAAGAGGCGGCACAGCATGTAAAGCATCACTATTTTCTGGAAGCAGAGCAGAGGGAGCAGATAGTGAAAGCCTTTGAACAATATATTTTTGGCTATTCCAGATTGTCTCCCCTGATTGATGATCCGCAGATATCGGACATACGCGTCATAGGTTACGACTGTATCCGCATCAAGAGAGCGGGCAGGCGTATGGATGCGGGGATTTCCTTTTCGGACGAGAAGGAATACAGGCAGTTTATTGATTACATTGCAACGAAAAACCAAGTCAACACATCTCATCTCAATGCTATTCAGCGATTTACGGACATAGAAAGCCATCCTGACTTTATTCTGCGTTTTACGCTGTCCATGCCCCTTGTGAACACTTATAACCAGCCATACTTATGCATCAGGAAAGTTCCGAAATCTTTTCCGCAGATTGGAGAGCTGGTTGAGAAGGGAATGTGTGATAAAGAGACGGCGGAATTGCTGGTGAAAAGATTCAGGCAGGGTTCCACCCTGATCTGCGGCGGCAATTCATCCGGGAAAACCACACTTTTAAATGCTTTGAAGGAAACCCTGCCGGATGATATGGCAATTCTTGTGGCACAGCAGGCGGACGAGCTGACCACCAGATTTCATCCGGACATGATGTTTCTGCATTCCCTGCCCAATGTGGCGGAGAGTCAGGTGAATTATGATTTAAAACATATCAGTATTGCGGGACTGACCATGGATGTGGATTTTTTTATCGTGGGAGAGGTCAAGGGAGAGGAAGCCCTGTATCTTTTGAATGCGGCTTATACGGGTCAGATATGCGCCGCGACGATTCATGCGCCGTCTGCGGACAGAGCCCCCAACAAATTGGTAGATTATGCTATGTATGGGAGCAGATATTCCCGGGATGAGCTGATGAAAATGATGGATTGTTTTAAGACCCTTGTGTTTATGGAGCGTTACAGAGTGAAGGAGATTTTTGAGTGCAAGGGCTGGGATGAAAAAAGGAGGGAGCTTGCTTATGAACGGATTTATTAGTGGGTGTGTTGTTTTTGTTCTGCTGCTTCTCGGTTTTTTCCTGTTGTTTTGGCGTATCAGGTGGCTGGCTTTGATTATCGGGCTTTTGAGGCGGACGGGAGAAAATATGGAGGAAGCCGCCCGGTTAAGGCTTTTGGAAAACCGTAAAAAACTGCTTGCCATCGAAAAGGAAAATTCCCTGTGGATTAAGCTGGAGCAGGAGCTGCAATATAGCGGACTCAGGCGCAGATTTCCGCTTCTTACGGCGGAAAGATGGCTCTTGGGGAATCTGATGGCAGGGGCTTTGCTCTTTCTGCTTTTGACAGCAGTTTGGAATGGGAGAGGCGCCTTTTTGGGAGTGTTCCTGATTTGGGGCGGAGAATTTCTGGCGGTACAGTTCTGTAAAATGCGCGCCATGAAAGCGGTAAACGAAAATCTTCTGAAATTTCTTGATTTTCTGGGGAACTATAGCATCACAGCCGGAGAAGTCACCGGAACTTTTCATCAGATCAGCAGATATGTGGAAGAACCTTTAAAGAGCGCATTGCAGGAGTGCTGTTATGAAGCGCAGACTACGGGGGATGCGGGGCTCGCCCTGCTGTCAATGGCGGAAAAAATTGAGCATCCCAAGTTCAAAGAGTTTGTGCGGAATATGGAGATTAATCTGCGCTACTGTGCCGATTTTACCAGATTAGTGGGAAACAGCAGGAGAAGTATGCGGGATTATCTGAAACAGCGGGAAGAGAGAAAAAGTATGATTCGGGAGGCTTCCGTTAATATGGTATTGCTTTTGGGGATGTCGGTGTTTGTGTTTTTGATTGTGGACAGGCTGATAGAGGCGTCTATATGGATGATTCTTTTTAAAACCCTGCCGGGACAGGCGGCGCTTTTGTTGCTGGGCGTTATATTGTGTTTGTTTCTGGGACAGATTTACCGGATACAAGCATAAACCCGGATAAAGAGGAACGCCGGAGTGCCGCTTGTGCGGCGGAATGAGAGGTAAGATGGAAGAAAAAGATATTTTGTTGTGGTTAAGGATTCTGCCCTATGGAACCATGTTTTTGTGCATGATCTGGATTCTCTGTCTGTGCAGGCAGAGCCGGAAGCTTTTGTTTCTGCGTCAATACGCCGAATTTTCGGGACTGCTGAAAGAAAAAACCCAAAGAAGCAAATGGTATCAGAGGACGGAGGAGATGCTGAAAAGGAAGGGAGCGGCTTATCACTATGGGGAATGGGTAAATCCGGTGAGATTTCTTGCGTTAAAAGCAGTGGCGGCAGCTCTGGGATTTGCGGCGTGTATCCGTATTTCACCCATTGGGGCGGTATGTGCGGGTCTGTGCCTGTATCTGTTGCCGGGAATGCTGCTACATTATTTTAACAAAAAAGATAACGAAAAGATGCTTCCGGAGATTAAGCTGGTGTATCAGGCTATGAGTATGCAGATTCAGGCAGGAATTTATGTGACGGACGCGCTTACGGAATGTTATAGCGGCGTGCGTGATATCAGGCTGAGGCAGGCGCTTTTAAAGCTGGCGGGAGATATTGTGGTGAAGGGGGATACCCTTTGTGCCATGGAGGAATTTCAGGCACAATTTGACAACCGCCATATCGATTCCCTATGTATCACGGTACTGCAGGCGTTGGAATCCGGACAGGCAGTGGAACTGCTCAACGATATCGGAGAGCAGCTTAAGGATATGGAGACGGCAATATTGGAAAAGCGGAAAGGGAATCTGGACAGGAGCATTACCTTTTATCAGCTGGGGGTGCTCGCCGCAGTGCTGGGAGTGGTATTATATGCCTGTGTGTCTTATATGCTGGGCAGGGCGCTGGCGCTGTGAAAGCGCTAAAAGCAGGAGAAACTAAAAATAAAAACAAACAGATAACAGGTGGAGGAAAACAGAATGAAACAGATAAATTATTTCAAAAACTTGGCAAAAAATAAAATAATGGGAATATTTCAAGAGAGGGGAATGCGCAAGGAGCCGGGAATTGACGGGATTCTGGTGACGGTGGGACTATGTATTATTGCGCTGTTGCTCTGTGTGGTCATGAAGGACAGCCTTGGCGGATTCATTGAAACCATTGTGCAGGCAATGACGGATAAAGCCCGTTCCATTTTAGGCGGGACATCCTTATAACTTAGAGGGGAAAAGCCATGAAAAAGCAGAAAATTTGGGGCAAAAGCAGGGGGAATATAGGGGATATCCTGAGCATGGGGTTTTGCATTCTGGCAATGACAATCGTGATGGGGGCTTATCTGGACAATGTGGAAGTGATATGGCAAAAAAGCCATATTGGGCAGATTGCAAGAAATTATATCCTGAAAATGGAGACTGAGGGGGGAATGACGCCGGAGGACGAGATTATGCTTATACAGGAGCTGGACGCTCTGGGGATAACGGATATTGACCTTAGCGGAACCACCTTTGGAGAGACGAAATATGGCGAAAGGGTTTCCCTAAATATCAGGGGTAAGTTAAAAGGAGGGTATGAATTTGAAGAGAGCAGGGTTTCCACTGCCAAAAATTAATGACAGGGGACAGGCACAGTGGGCAGCAGGGCTGTTTATGGTACTTTTTCTGGCAGTCCTGTTATGTGGAGAGCTGCAGATAGAATCCTATCGCGCCTCCGCACTATATCTGGAGGACGCCCTTGCGGCGTCCAATCTGGCCTCGGCGGTGATTGATGTGGAGGAATACGGTATTTCCGGGCTGTTGCAGATTAAAGATCCCATACAATCCTATGAGCTGTATCAGGAAGCCCTGAAGGAAAATCTGGGACTTGATGAAGAATGGGAATGTGCCAATAAGGGTCTGATATCCGGCAAGGTGAAAGTAGAACGGTATATTGTCTATAATGTGCAGGGAAGCCGCGTGTTTGTCCATACGCTTTCTGCGGACGGAGAATGGGAAGAAAGTACGGAAACTTTGGGAGAGCTTAGAGCGCCTGACGGGGTACTGATTGAGTCCACCGGAATTTACAGTGAGATATCTTTTCCGGTAGAAGGCTTCCCGGGCGTGACAGTACAGGCGCATAAGGGAAAGCTGGTGGATATTAAAGGAACAGAGCGGCTTGATTCAAGTGACATACAAGATAATTTCAAAAACTAGTAACAATATGAAATAATTGGATTACGGAAAGGTGTGGTCATTCATATGAGAAAAGATAAGAAGACAGCGTTTTGGATGGGGTGCATTGCTGCGGCATTCATTGCTTCCATAGCGGTATTTATGGTAATGCTGCAAATGGAAAAAGCGGTACTGACCGATTATGAAAAGGGGAAAATTTACATAGCGTCAAAGGAAATTCCCAAAGGACAGGTCATCACGGCGGAAAATGAGGGAGAATATCTGCAGCAGATAGAAGTGGATGTGCGGTGCATTCCGGATACGGCTCTCAGTGAGCCATCCCAGATTACGAAGCTTTCGGCATCCTGCGATATTGAAAAAGGGGTGCTGCTTACTCTGGGAATGTTCCGGGCGCAGGACGCCATTACTGCGGGTATGGAAGAACCCGTAATTGCCGGTTTCAGGGCGGAGGATGTCTGTCAGGTGGCAGGGGGGATGCTGCGGGCGGGGGATTGCATTCACATATATTATGTGGACGAGGAAGGAAAGGCGCGGTTAAAATGGAGCGCCATTACCGTCCAACAGGTGTTTGACAGTTCCGGAAGAAGCATCAAAAACGGCGATACGGAAACCTGTGCCCAAAGGGTCAATATTTATCTGGATAAGCCGGATGTAGAAGAATTTTACAGCGAATGGAAGGCAGGTTCCTTGAGGGTGGTAAAAGTATGCGATTGATACACAGGGCAGCAGGTCTGCTATTGTCGGTGCTGCTGTTTGGCTTTTTTGCGGAGACGGAAGTTTGGGCAGGAAATATTTATACCAGTCCTTTTGTAACTTTCAGTCCGGACAAAAAGGCTTGGACCACTAATGCCGGAGAGAGGGACTACACATGGTATGAAAAGGGAACCTCCGTAAATACGGGCAGGGCATCTTCGCTGCGTCCGCTCAATCAGGGGGAACACTATTATAAGTCGCCCAGAAAGGGTGCGGTTCCCGTGGGAGAGTGGAAAGTAGTATATCCCACAGGCATGTGCATTCACAATGATTATCCGGCGGATAGCTTAAGATGGCACGGCATTGAGTTTGGAAGAAAGAAATGTTTCAGATATTACTATTCCGGATGGTATGCCTATTGTGCGGATTGTGGGGAATTGATCGTAAGAAGGCTGCATTATATGAGCAGGGAGGCAGCAAAGAGCATTCAGTATCTGGATGTGGGGACGGAAATGGACTATTACTATCTCTGCCCGTGGTGCAACAATCTGGAAATGGGAAGCGGGACGCCTCCCCATATGTGCAGCGCCATTTCATGGAACAGATATAAAGTGAGGTATGACGCCAATACCTTGGAGCCCTATGGCGGGTATATGGCGGACAGTATGCATATGTATAATAATGCGGTACAGTACGAAGGGGAAGAGGTGACCCCCGTACCCTGTCTGACTTTAAATACCTACAGCCGTATCGGATATGAATTTGTGGGATGGAACACCAAGCCTGACGGAAGCGGGGATTTTTATGAAGACGGGGCTGAGATATACAATCTGACGGATGAAAACTATACCGTGGGAAGTGCCGAAAGCAAAGGGGTAGTGATATTGTATGCAATGTGGCGGCCCTCTGTCAGCACTTTGGCGCTGAACCTCAACGGGGGAAGCTATGACAGCATGGACAGTATCAGCGTTACAAAGAAATATGGGGAGAGCTGTGTTGTGGATGACAGCAGGATTACGGCGCCCTCCGGATGCAGGGTTTCTTTTGAGACAAACGGCGGGGAACCGATTGCGCCCGTTACTGTGTCACAACATTTTATTACATGGCGGATGGAACAGCCTTTTTTGGGGCGGTTTCAGGACGGCGTGTACCGTTTTCTGGCGCCCGACGGGAAAACGGATGTATTGAGCGCATACTATGAGCCGGATGCCGTAAAACTGCCGGAAGCGGTATTTGAGGGGAAATCCTTCGGAGGATGGTATTATGATCCCGATTTGCGGCAATTTGCGGGAAAAGAGGGGGATTTCCTTGTCTTTCGGCAGGATACTGTCTTATATGCGGAGTGGGTGGATTTAAGGCTATGGGCGGAAACAAACTATGAGGCAAACGATGGGAAAGGGGCGGTGGATTTAAGCTGGAGCCAGCCGGATGCAAAGGCCTTGACTTATATGGTATATCAGAGCGGGGACGGTGAAAATTATACAAGGATCCATAGCGCGGATGATATAGGTAATGACATAAGTGTCAGTGAAACTTATACTTATGAGTATGGGCAAAGCGGGAACGCTTATACGGTGCCTTACACGGGATTTTACGAGCTTACGGCAGAAGGGGCGGCCGGAGGCGATTATGGAGAATATTCGGGAGGAAAAGGCGGCAGAGTGACCGCCAAAGTCTGGCTTGACAAAGGTGAAGTCGTCACCTGTTCCATAGGAGGAAAAGACGGCGGAGGCGGAGGCGGCAGGGGAAGTGACTTTGCCGGAGGAGGCGGCCGCAGTGTGATATCCACGGATAAAAAAGGCGTGATACTGATTGCCGGCGGAGGCGGAGGCGCCAATTTACTGGGCAATGGAGAAAGCGGAGGCAGCCTCTTAAGCCTTAGAAGCGACTTGGAATGGAGAGGAGAGGATGGACAGGCAGGCGGAGGAGCCGGAGAGGTGGGAGGCAGCGCCGGAGAGTTGATAAGACATTACCATACGGCGGACTGCTATCGGGAAACGGAGACGGATATTCTGACGGAGTATGCCGATTACAGCGCCTCCTATGTGTATGAGTACGATGAGGATGAGAATGAAAGGCAAGTAGTGCAGTATGGCGGAAGTTCCGGACTGATTCCCGTGCAGGGAGCAAATATACTGGAAATCGAGCTGTTGCAGAAAATGTCCTACATACATGAGCATGGCGGGAATAATGTAAAAGAGAGCTACCTCGCTGTGTATGATCAATCGGGAGAGTGCCTGTTTTTCAGGGACGGCAGGACACCGGAAGACTATTTTGTGGAAATGCTTGCCTCCTATGATTTTGATGACAATGATGACCCATATCTGGATAAGGAGTATCTGACATGGGGGTCGCGGGATACGACTTACAGGATAGTGAAAGATGATGCGGGAAACATCATAAGTCAAAGTACGGGCTATGCCTTTATCCCTTCCGACGATATGATGGAAAACGCAAGGCTGTTCGGCGGAACCACCTATTATTCGTCAGGTTCCCAATGGTTCGGAGTCCGCGGACGGGCATATAAAGAGAAAATTGCCATTCCCGAGGGAACCACGGGCATATACATCGTATCCGTGCTTGAGGCCAATGACAGAAATGAAAACCGGTTTTACCATGCATATTTAAAGGGAGAGAAAAAGCTGATATGCGGTTATGAGGAGGGACAGATTATTTCTTCCAGACCCGCATACGGGGGCAGTAATTATATTAATGAGGAGGTCTGCGGCAGTTATGGTTCCGAAACCGGCGTATGCGAGGGGAACGGAAGGGTAAAAATCCTGTCGCAGCAAATCGGATTTCTGTGCGAAACCTACTTGGAAGGCGTGCCGGCTCCGGATTTAGCCGCTCCTGCCCAAATCGCGGAGGAGGGAATTACCAGAGAGGTTATAACAGAAGGACAGGTGAGGCTGCGCTGGGAAACTCCGGCGGATAACGGGACGGGATACTACCATCGGGCAGAGTCTTATCCGGCAGGAACATCTGCGCTGTTGTGCAGCTCCAATGTCACTTATAATGTATTGACTACAGGCGTCAAAGGCTATTATTACCTGACAGATGAGTCGGAGTTGACGGAAGTGGCCTTTGACAACCCGGAATTTACCGCGGACAACAGTCTGGAGTTTTTGGTGGACGGGAATATCAGATTTCTGCATATAGCTCCTGTGGACAGGGCGGGAAATCTGGGCGTCACCACACATATTTGCATAAATCCGCTGCAGGATGACTTTAAATGGCAGTTGTACACCGAAAAGCTGCGTTTGGAAGAAGGAGAGAATATCTATCCGGCGGAGGGACAGGATGCTTATTATGTGAGAAGCGACGGACAGACTCCTTTTACCTTGGTTTACGGCGCGGGCATGAAGGGATGGGCAAGAGAAGATTATTGGTTGAAATATGCCGTTTTTGAAGAAACCGGCGAGGAGCAGGAAGCCCGAAATATTCTGATCCATGAAGCCAACGGGGCACAAAAGGGAACGGCATATTCGACGGAAGGTTTGCCGCTGCTCACGGTATACCCTTCGGCGTCCGTGACATGGCAGGATGACTGCCGGAAAAAAGAAATCAGCCAGAAATTTACTTTGGAAGCATCCGTAAGCGGCAGCAGGATTGCGGTGATTCCCAGAGCAGGCGCTTTGGAAACAGCCAACTTAGAGGAAATCATTTACTCGGAGTATGACGATGACAAAGAGAAGGGAATTTTGCTGATTGCGGACGGGGAGGCTCCCATCATTCATGGGGTTGAAAACTTAGAACTGCCCGACCTTTTGGACCGCAGTCAGGGAAGCGTGACGCTGGAGGTGACGGCGGAAGATACGCTGAGCGGCGTAGCGGACTTTGGCGTGCAAATCGTCAATCAGGATAACTTTATAGAAAAAGCGTATACTCCGGATGCCTCGGGGCGCATACAGGTGGACATCACAGCGGACGATCCGGTTTTTGGCGGAGATTTTACCGTGACGGCATGGGCTGTGGATCATGTAGGTAATAAAGGAAGCGTTTCTTTCGGCACTACGGAATTTGGACTGGAAGCCGAAGTGACAAGAATACTGCCGCCCCATGAGCCTGTATTCCGCCGCGGTGAGAGTGGGATTCTTAAATTTTCCGTGTGGGGATATGCGGACTATGTGGAGGTTATCTTTCCCGAAGAAATGCTTGCGGAGAATCCCAATCTGAATCAAGTGTTTCATTATGAAGACCGGCCGGGTTATTACCATGAAGAAGAATTGCAGTTTATGGTTCCTCTTTATCTTTCGGAAAGTGATAGTTTTACGATTACCGTAAGAGCTTATAAGAAGGATAAAAAATTGGAGGAATACCCGGCGGTCAGTGTGATAAAGGCGCAGGGAACGGTGTTGGATGATATTCGCACCAGACTTCGCTAAAGGGGGGAGCTTATGTTATGGACGGTGCTGATACCTGTAGGCAGTCTTTTGATAGTGGGCAGATTGGATTTTGAGGAGCCCATTGTACCTAAGAAAAGGCAGTGGACGGCAATTTTGGGGATTTGTCTGGCGGCGGGGTGCTTTCTGCGGACGCTTCCTCTCTCGCGGACAGCCTTGGAGGAGACGCTTCTTTCTATGATTCTGGGCTGTCTGTTGTTTGCCGGCATTACGGATTTGTATATCGGAAAAGCATATCACTTTATATGGTGGCTCGGAATGACTGCCGGAGCGGTTCTGTTTTTGGTGGGAAGCAGCCGGGCGGGAAGTTATCAAACGGTTGTGGCGGCGCTTTCTTTTTTGGCATTTGCGGGACTTCAGCAGATATTTTTTGCCGGATTTTACGGACGGGCGGACTGCCATGCTTTCTGTGTCTGCGCGTTGGCGGAAAGTAGCTTCGGTATGGGAATGGAGGACTTTTTTGTACATATGGTGCTGGCATTCGGGTTATTGACCGTGGTACAGGGAATCCACGGAAATATAGGCAAATATGGCCGTTTAAAAGAACCGGTTCCGTTTTTGCCGTATATCACCGTCTCTTTCCTGATAATGCTTTGGGCAGCCTGATTTTGGGTATTTTCAAAATCACAGTTGCATTTTTGTCTGAAAAGTGTTATATTATTTCAAGATTTCCAGATAGTAAGCTACAGATAATGAAATCCGTGGAGCAGAAGCTCATACGGCAGAAAATGAGGAGGAAATATTGATGAAAAAAGTAATTGCAATGTTATTGGCAGCTACGCTGTGTTTTGGAACACTGACAGCCTGCGGGGGACAGAAAGCGGCAGGCGGTACAGAGGTAAACGGGGGGGCAGGCAGTACAAAAGACGCTACAGACAATACCGGCTCTGCGGATAAGGCAGCTGCTGTGGAAACGATAAAGGACGGAGTCCTCATCATCGGCACCAATGCAGCGTTTCCGCCCTTTGAGTATATCGGAGATGACGGAGAGCCCGACGGTTTTGATATTGCGCTGGCGAATGCCATCGCCGAGAAGCTTGGCTTGACAGTGGAAGTGCAGGATATGGAATTCGGCTCTCTCGTGGCGGCTATCGGAAGCAAGATTGATGTTGCCATTGCAGGCATGACCATTACCGATGATCGTCTGGAGAAGGTTGATTTCTCCGATTCCTATTATGATGCGGTGCAGTTCGTGATTGCATTGCCCGGTTCGGAACCCAAGACCGCAGCGGATTTGGAAAACAAGAAGATTGGCGCACAGCTTGGCACCACAGGGGCAACCATAGCCGAGGAGGAAATCAAGGGAGCGGAGGCTGCGACCTATGACAAGGCTGTGGACGCCGTAAATGATTTGATAAACGGAAGGGTTGATCTGGTTATTATCGACCAGAATCCCGCAAAGGTATTCGAGGAGAAATTTGCCGGCAAGATAGTAGCCATCGACGGCGCAACATTTGGATTTGAAAATGAGAAATATGCCATTGCGCTTCCTAAGGACAGTCCTATGGTGGCGGAAGTGAATAAGGCGCTTGCCGAACTAAAGGCTGACGGAACCTTTGACGCATTGGTCAAGGAATATATTGTTGCCGAATAAATCTGCCGCAGGGATAAGGAGTAAATGGAAGAATGAAAAAAAGAATTATTGCGCTTTTGGTGGTTATGACAATGGCAGTCGCATCATTGGGCTGTGGCAAAAAGAATACCGAAACGAAGGAAAATGATGCCCAAAGTTATGAGCCTCAGGTGAGGTATCCTGACGCGGAGGGTTATGCGGAAGGGCGTTATGAAGACACCATGCATACCTATTTCTTTGAATACATAGTAAACAGCGCCTATGTATGTAAAGAATATGAAGGATATAAACCCGAAGCCGGCAACCAACTGCTGGTGGCTGATGTGACCGTAAAAAATACGGGTTATGCAAGTCTGGTTATGTATGCCACGGATTTTCAGGTGCAGTGGAGCGATACTTCCGAGGATGCCTATGGGTGGCCGATAACTTATTATATGGAAGAGGAAATAGATGAAAAGAGCGATATGCTTCCTAAGGAATATGAGTTAGAGATTAATGAGAGCCGCACAGGCAGTCTGGTGTATGAAGTGCCCGAAGATGAGAAGGATTTTTCCATCTCTTATAAGGAGTATTTTGAAGACGGCAGCGAAGGCGATACCTTCTTTGTATACTTTACCGCAAAGAGCAAGTAAGCATTTTTGCGGGAGAAAGCAAAGGCTGCCCAAAACAGGGACACCGGCAGGGGTAAGACAGACATTGTTTTACCCCTGTTTTGCATTATGGTATGGGTGAGGATTGATGAAAAAGTTATCAAAATTTATCGGAAATAGGGATTTTTATAAAATGGTATTGCTGATTGCAATTCCTATCATGATACAGAACGGAATCACAAATTTTGTGAGCCTTTTGGATAATATCATGATCGGTCAGGTAGGCACGGAGCAAATGTCCGGCGTGGCAATTGTAAATCAGTTGATTTTCGTGTATAATCTGGGCATTTTCGGAGGTGTGTCCGGAGCCGGGATTTTTACGGCACAGTATTTCGGGCAGGGCAACCATCAGGGAGTGCGTCAGACCATGCGCTTTAAAATCTGGCTGGTGGCGGCTATCACGGCGCTGACGGCGCTGCTTTTTTGGGTGGGAGGAACTGCCCTGATAGGAGCTTATTTAAAGGGGGAGGGAACTGCAGAGAGTATTGCGGCAACTCTTTCTTATGGAAAACAGTACCTTGGCATTATGCTGGCAGGGCTGCCTGCCTTTGCGGTGGTGCAGGTGTATTCCAGCACTCTGAGGGAGTGTGGGCAGACCGTTCTTCCCATGAAAGCGGGGGTTGCGGCGGTCGTAGTGAATCTGACGCTGAATTATATCCTGATTTACGGGAAGATGGGGGCTCCCGCATTGGGAGTGGCAGGCGCCGCCATAGCCACCGTGATTTCGCGTTATGTGGAAATGATGATTGTGGTGGTTCAGGTACACAGAAAGAAGAACGAATACTCCTTCGTTACGGGATTATACCGCACTTTAAAGGTTCCCAGGGAATTGGCCTTTCGGATTATACGGAAAGGAAGCCCGCTTCTTTTGAATGAAACGCTGTGGGCGGCGGGCATGGCAATGCTGACGCAGTGTTATTCCGTGCGGGGGCTGAATGTGGTCGCGGGTTTAAATGTATGCAATACTATCAACAATGTGTTTAATATTGTGTTTATCGCATTGGGGGATTCTGTTGCCATTGTGGTGGGACAGCTGCTGGGAGCCGGAAAGATGAAAGAGGCAAGGGATACGGACAATAAGATGATTGCGTTTTCCGTGATGTGCTGTACCGGCATAGCCCTTCTCATGTTCTGTACGGCGCCGCTGTTTCCGAAGCTGTACAAGATCAATGATGAGGCAAGGATGCTGGCAAGGTATTTCATTATGGCAGCCGCCGTTTTTATGCCTCAAAACGCCTTTTTGCACGCAGCCTATTTTACCCTGCGCTCCGGAGGGAAAACGATCATCACATTTTTGTTTGACAGTGTGTTTATCTGGTGTGTCAGTGTGCTGCTTGCCTTTGTGCTGACCAGATATACCGCGCTGCCGGTGGTAATGGTCTATGTGATGGTGCAGCTGGGGGATATCATTAAGTGCGTAATAGGGTTCATTTTGGTGAAAAAAGGTGTCTGGCTGCAAAATATTGTGGAATAGATACTTGTGCCATTATCTTCTTTTTGTTACAATGACTGTTAGCGGATAGAAAAACGGATGGGATAGAAACAGGCATACCATTAGCGATAAGACAGGAGGAGCAGGAAATGGAGTGGTTAAATTCGGTGTGGCGGCTTTTTGAGACGGCATTTATCAAGGAAAACCGCTGGCAGTTATATTTAAAGGGCTTGGGAACCACTGTACAGGTAGCTGTCTGGGCGGCTTTGATCGGGATTCTGATCGGCACGGTCCTTGCCTTTATGAAACTTTCTGCGAAACGCAACGGAAAACCTACCATATTGACCTTCCTTGCCAATGTTTACATAGATATCATAAGAGGCACCCCTTCCGTGCTGCAGCTCTTAATTATGTGGTTTGTGGTATTGAAAAACTGTCATAACGGTATTTTGGTGGCAAGCATTACCTTTGGCATTAATTCAGGCGCTTATGTGGCGGAGATTGTCAGGGCGGGTATTCTGGCGGTGGATAAAGGACAGACGGAGGCAGGACGCTCTCTGGGTTTGAACCAGTTTCAGACCATGCGGCATATCGTGCTGCCCCAGGCATTTAAGAATGTGCTGCCGCCTCTGGGAAATGAATTTATTGTGCTGCTGAAAGAAACGGCTATTGTAGGATATGTGAGTCTGCGGGATCTGACCCGTACGGCGCATCAATTGACGGCGGCTCTGTATGAACCTTTTATGCCACTTATAATAGCGGCTGTTATTTATTTTGTAATTATTAAGATACTGACGATTTTGTTGGCAAAATTGGAGAGGAGGCTGCGTAAGAGTGATAGTCGTTAAAGATTTGCATAAAAAATTTGAGGAAAATCATGTGCTGCGTGGTGTAAACTATCATATTCATCAGGGTGAAAAAATTGTGATAGTGGGACCTTCCGGCTCCGGAAAAAGCACTTTTCTGCGCTGCCTGAATCTGTTAGAGGTTCCGGACAGCGGGGAAATCTGGTTTGACGGACAAAACATTACGGATACAAAGACGGATATTAATGAAGTGCGCCGCCATATGGGGATGGTATTTCAGCATTTTAATCTCTTTCATAACCTGACCATCATGAAAAACATTACTCTGGCGCCGGTGGAGCTTAAGCTGATGTCGGAGGAGGAGGCAAAGGAGAATGCCTGGAAGCTTCTTTCCAGAGTGGGACTGTCAGAAAAGGCGGATGCTTATCCCGGCTCTTTAAGCGGCGGTCAGAAGCAGAGAATTGCCATTGTGCGTTCTCTGGCAATGAATCCCAAGGTAATGCTTTTTGACGAGCCCACTTCGGCACTGGATCCCGAGATGGTGGGAGAGGTTTTGGAGGTTATGAAGGAGCTTGCGGAGAGCGGCATGACCATGGTGGTGGTTACTCATGAGATGGGCTTTGCCAGAGAGGTGGGAACCAAGGTGCTTTTTATGGACGAGGGCAATATCATAGAAGAAAACACTCCACAGGAGTTTTTTGCGCATCCCAAGAGTCCGAGGCTGCAGGAATTTTTGTCCAAGGTCTTGTGAGTGAAAATGGGAATAAGATGCAAAAAATCAAATTAAGATATAATAAAAGTGGGAATATAGCGAAATGAGGACGAAAAGGTTATGATTACCATATCCCTGTGCATGATCGTAAAAAATGAAGAGAGAGTGCTTGCAAGGTGTCTGGACAGTGTGGCTGATCTGATGGATGAGATTGTGATAGTGGACACGGGCTCCACGGATAAAACCAAGGAGATTGCCGCAAAATATACGGATAAAATCTATGATTTTGTTTGGATTGATGATTTCAGCGCAGCTCGGAATTTTGCTTTTTCCAAGGCAAATATGGAGTATGTTTACTCTGCGGATGCGGATGAGGTGCTGGATGGGGACAACAGGGAGAGATTCCGTATTTTAAAGGAAAATCTTCTTCCGGAGATAGAGCTGGTTCAAATGAAATATGGCAATCAGCTGCAATTCGGCACGGTTTATAATTTTGACGAGGAATATCGCCCTAAGCTGTTTAAGAGGAAGCGGGATTTTATCTGGGAAGAGCCCATTCATGAGACTGTAAGAATATCACCTGTTATTTATGACAGTGATGTGGTTATCACCCATATGCCCGAGCAGAATCATGCGGGAAGGGATTTAGCAAATTTCAGAAAGCAGACAGAGAAGGGTGTGCGGCTTTCCAAGCGCCTTCACAATATGTATGCGAAGGAGCTTTTTCTTGCGGGAAGCGGGGAGGATTTTGTAAAAGCCGCCGCGTTTTTCCGGGAGTCTGCAATGGATGAGAGCAGGGATGAAGAGGAATTGGTGGAAGCCTGTCTGGTGGCGGCGAGAGCTGCCAGAGTGTCAAAGGATGCAGTGGGCTTTTTCAAATATGCCTCCAAGATTATCGCAGGGGAGGGCTGTTCGGAAATCTGCTGTGAATTGGGTTGCTTTTATGAGGATGCGCAGGACTATACAGAGGCGGTTATCTGGTATTATAACGCCGTATATGAGACGGCGCCCGTGTTAAAAAAGACGGCGGGAGATGTGGAAGGTCTGGAAGGATTGATTCGCTGTTATGAAAAAATGGGGCAGCCGGAGAATGCGCAGACTTACAGGGAGGAACTCCATGTTTTACGGAAAGGAATGAAAAACAGATGACAAAATGGGAAGAGAATGTGCGCAGGGTAGTACCTTATGTGGCCGGGGAACAGCCCAACAAACCGAAGATGATAAAGTTAAATACCAATGAGTGTCCCTATCCTCCGGCTCCCGGCGTGGAAAAGCTGGCGGCGGATTTAAACTATGGCGCCCTGCGGCTTTATCCGGACGCCCATGTCACTCCTTTGGTGGAGGCTCTGGCAGAATATTATGGGGTAAAGAAGGAACAGGTTTTTGTGGGGGTGGGCTCCGATGATGTGCTGTCCATGGCATTTATGACTTTTTTTAATGGGGACAAGCCCATTCTGTTTCCGGATGTGACTTATTCCTTTTATGATGTGTGGGCCGATTTATACCGTATTCCCTATAAAACCTGTGCGCTGGACGAAAATTGGCATCTGCGCCCCGATGATTATAAACAGCAAAACGGCGGCATTATTTTCCCGAATCCCAATGCGCCCACGGGACTTTCGGAACCGCTTGCCGCAGTGGAGGATATCATAGCTGCCAATCAGGATGTAGTGGTCATCGTGGATGAGGCATATATTGATTTTGGGGGAGTCAGCGCCCTTTCCCTGCTGGAAAAATATGAAAATCTGCTGGTGGTGCGTACTTTTTCAAAATCCCGTGCCATGGCGGGGCTTAGAATAGGATTCTGCATGGGGAGTGAAAAATTAATCGGTTATTTGAACGATGTGAAGTTTTCCTTTAATTCCTACACAATGAACATGCCTGCCCAGATATTGGGCGTGGAGGCGGTGCGGGACGATGCGTATTTTAAAGAGATTGTCGGGAAAATCATTGCCACCAGGGAGCGGGTGGAGAAAGAGCTTTGCAATCTGGGATTTACTTTTCCGAAGTCCGATGCCAACTTTATTTTTGCCTCCCATAAAAGCGTGCCGGCAAAAGAGATTTTTCAGGCGCTGCGGGAAGAAGATATTTATGTGAGGTATTGGGACAAGCCAAGAATTAACAATTCCCTGCGTATTACCGTAGGCACCGATGAGGAGATGGATACACTGATTGCTTTTTTGAAGGCCTATTTGAAAGGAAGAGGCTAGTCATTACCGGGAATCGGCAGAAAATCAGGTTAGAATCGGGCAAGCGTGCCGGTATGAAAAGAAAAATAAAAATATATAATAGTACAGAACTAGGAAACGGAGAAAAAATTTATGATTAAGAGCGTTTTAAAAGGTATGGTGATTGGTATTGCAAATATTATCCCCGGCGTCAGCGGAGGCACCATGATGGTTGCCATGGGTATTTATGACAAGCTGATTCACTGTATTACCCATTTGTTCAGCGAGTTTAAAAAGAGCGTGCTGTTTTTGCTTCCCATTGCCGTGGGCATGGGGATTGCCATTGTTGCCAGCGCCTTTGGGCTGGAGTATCTGTTTGGGAATTTTCCCGTTCAGACCAATCTTCTTTTTGTGGGTCTGATTTTGGGAGGGCTTCCCGCTATCTGGAAAAATGTCAAGGGAAACAGCATCAAAATCGGGCATATCATAGTTTTTCTGGTTTTTCTGGCATTTGTGCTGGCTATGGCTTTTATGAAAGGGGAAGGCGCTGCCGCGGATTTGAGCTTTAGCGCGCTCAATGTCCTCAAGCTGTTCGGAGTGGGAATCATTGCATCCGCTACCATGGTGATTCCCGGAGTCAGCGGTTCCATGGTGCTGCTATTGATGGGGTATTACAATCCGGTTATCGAGTCCATCAGCGACTTTGTCCGGGCTTTGGCGGCCTTTGACATGAACGGGATTCTGGCAGGCTGCGGCGTATTGATTCCCTTTGGTCTTGGCGTGGTGGCAGGCATCTTTGCCATTGCCAAGCTGATTGAGATTATTTTTGAAAAATTCCCCTTATATGCTTATTGGGCGATTATCGGGCTGATTGTGGCTTCTCCTGTGGCTATTATCGCGGTGGCAAATCTCCCGGGATTAACTGTAGTCAGCATAATAACAGGTGTTATTGCATTGGCTGTGGGCTTTGTGATAGCCATGAAGTTAGGAGAGTAGTGTGGGAAGTCGATAAGTTGGTTTGAGGAGAGATGATATGTCGTTATTTGATCGTTTTAAGAAAAAGGAAGGGTCCGCTCAAGGGAGCCAGCCACCTGTGGCGGATACCCAGTGCCTGTTACTCATGGACAGGGTGCTGGAGGATATAGAATCGGCAGCCCGTCAACTAAAAAGCATTTTCGGCGAGCAGGCAGTCGGTGAAATAGATCACAGCCATCCCCGTGTTCCGGCATTTATCGCCACTATTGAAGGCTTGGAATTCTGGTGTTCCTATCTTCCCATGCCGATTCCGGCGGATACGGCGGATATTCCCGCATCGGCGCAATACAACTTTCTTCTTACGGATGAGGAAAAACAGGACTTTATAGGTCATAAATCCTTTTGGGTGCTGGCGCAAAAGGGAGGGGGAACTTCTTTGGAGGAAAAACGCCGGGTATGCTGGGTATTTTCCACACTCTGCGCCGCTTTGCTGGAGCAGGAAGGCGCGGTTGGCGTGAAGATTGAGGGCAGGGGCGGTCTTTTGGTGAGCAAACGCCATTATCTCCAGCAGAGGGAGCTGATGGAGGGCAAACAGCCGGCCAATGACGAGGGATATTTCCCTGTGCCGCTGTGGGTATGGGTCTATGGTTCCTATCAGGGGGAAACACCCATTATCCGGACTATGGGCTTGAAGGATTTCGGTCTTCCGGAGCTGGGCTTTTATAATCCCAGACAGTTTAATACGGGAGAGCTTTTGAATTTTCTTTACTCTATGTCCTGCCTCCAGATTACGGGGCGGCAGCTCTACCGTAACGCCGCCGTGATTCCTTTGGATGAGAAAACGGAAGTAGTCTGTAAGCGGGACAAAGATGTATTGTTCTTCTTCGGAGCATAACGAAAAGAGTGGGAGGCAGCATTATGGCGGCATACGAAGACTTTGCATATGTGTATGATGAGCTGATGGATAATACACCTTACGAAAAATGGTGCGGGACTATTGTCGGATTCATTGAACGATATGGGGTGTCAAAGCCGGAGAGGGATGCGGAAAATCCGCTGGATTCCGAGAGAAATCTGGTGCTTGACTTAGGCTGCGGCACCGGTACTTTGACAGAGCTTTTATATCAAAAAGGCTACGACTGTATCGGAGTGGACAGTTCCGCCGCCATGCTGGACATTGCCATGAGGAAAAGGGAAGAAAGCGGTTCGGAAATTTTGTATCTGCTACAGGATATGAGAGAATTGGATCTTTACAGTACCGTGGGCACCGTTATCAGCGTCTGTGATTCCTTAAATTACATTTTGGAAGAAGAGGAGCTGCTTCAGGTTTTCCGGCTGGTAAAGAATTATCTGTATCCGGGGGGCATCTTTATTTTTGATTTTAATACGGATTATAAGTATCACGAAGTGATCGGGGACGCCGTGATAGCGGAAAACAGGGAGGAATGCAGCTTTATCTGGGAAAATTATTATGATCCGGAAGGACAGATTAACGAATATGATCTTACGGTATTTGTAAGGGAGGAAGGGCGGGAAGAGCTTTTCCGAAAATTTACGGAGACTCATTTACAGCGGGGTTATACCCTGAAACAGATGGAAAGTCTGGCAGAGCAGGCGGGCATGAACATTGTAGAGGTTTTGGATGGCGATACCGGGCAGGCGGCGCATGAGAAAAGCGAGAGGATAACCATGGTGGTAAAATCGGTTTGAGAAAACAGGGAAGAATATATAAATAACAGATGGTATTCTATGATATAGGCCGGAAAGAATAGAATGAGGAATAGAAGTAGAGAAGAGGATTTATAAGATGACGGATTATATGGTTCGCGCCATGGCGGCAAATGCGCAGATACGCGCTTTTGCCTGTACCACAAGGGGCGTTGCGGAAGCAGCCAGAAAGGCGCATAATACTACGCCTGTCATGACTGCGGCATTGGGCAGGCTGTTAAGCGCAGGGGTCATGATGGGAAGTATGTTGAAAGGGGAAAAAGATTTAATGACCCTGCGGATTAAGGGGGACGGTCCGGCGGGCGGTCTTACCGTGACGGCGGATTCTAAGGGAAATGTAAAAGGATATGCCGATATGCCGGCGGTACTTCTTCCTCCGAAGCCAAACGGCAAGCTGGATGTGTCGGGCGCCATAGGAAACGGTTTTTTGCGGGTTATTAAGGATATGGGGTTAAAAGAACCTTATGTTGGACAAACTGAATTGCAGACCGGCGAAATTGCGGAGGATTTGACCTATTATTTTGCGGCGTCGGAGCAGGTGCCTTCCGGCGTTGGCCTGGGGGTATTGGTGGAGAAGGATTATACGGTCAGACAGGCGGGAGGCTTTATCGTGCAGATGATGCCTTTTGCGCAGGATGATGTCATTGACAGGGTGGAGCGGAATCTGCAGAAGATAAGTTCCGTAACCGCCTTGCTGGATGCCGGAAATACGCCGGAGCAGATATTGGAAATCCTGCTGGAGGGCATGGAGCCGGAGATTACGGACAAAATGCCGGTGGCTTTTGCCTGCAGCTGTAGCAAGAGCCGGATTGAAAAGGTCCTTACCGGCATAGGCAGGGAAGAATTAAAGGAAATGATAGAGGACGGAGAACCCATAGAGGTCAATTGTCATTTTTGCAATACGAATTATCGTTTTAGCGTAGAGGAACTTTCGGAGATATACCGAAAAGGAAATCTAAGTTCCGGCTCAGAGATTACGGAAAGGCATGGTCATTAATATGAAGCATGGATTTATCAAGACAGCAGCCGTTACACCCAAAATCCGTGTGGCCGACACGGAGTATAATGCCTGTGCTGTGTGCGAAAAACTGGAAGAAGCATACGGCTTTGGCGCAAAAATCATAGTATTTCCCGAATTATGCCTTACCGGCTATACCTGTGGGGATTTGTTCTTGCAGGCTGTGCTTCTAAATGAGGCAGGAAAGGCGCTTTTACAGGTGAAGGAGGCAACGAAGGGAAAGGACGCCTTAGTTTTTGTAGGACTCCCCTTGGAAAAGGCGGGGAAGCTTTATAATGTTGCGGCAGTACTGCAGAACGGGGAAGTATTGGGTTTTGTCCCCAAAGCCAATATTCCGAGCTACGGGGAGTTTTATGAAGGACGCCATTTTACGCCGGGAAATGAATCCATTGACTGTGTTATGTTTGACGGGGCGGAAGTTCCTTTTGGGACCAAAATCCTGTTCCGATGCAGCAATATACCGGATCTGGTGGTGGGCTGTGAAATCTGTGAAGACCTGTGGGTGGCGGACCCCGCGGGAACAGACCATGCTCTGGCAGGGGCAACCGTGTTGGTCAATCTGTCGGCCTCCAATGAGGTAGTGGGAAAGGATGAGTACAGGGAACTTCTTGTGAAATCAGCCAGCGCAAGGCTTTTGTGCGCCTATGTCTATGCATCCGCAGGGGAAGGCGAATCCACACAAGATTTAGTGTTCGGAGGGCATAATCTCATCGGGGAAAACGGTGTTATTTTAGCTCAAGCAAAGAATTTTACTTCGGGATGCGTCTATGGGGATGTGGATGTACAGAGATTGAACGGCGAAAGAAGGAGAATGAACACTTTTCCGGAGAGAAAGGATGTTTCTTACCATAAAGTGGAATTTGTCTTACGGCAGGATATGACAAAGCTTGACCGTACTTTTTATCCGTATCCTTTTGTACCTTCGGATGAAGCAACCAAAGCCAGAAGATGTGAAGAGATTTTGTCCATACAGTCTTATGGGTTGAAAAAGCGTTATGAACATACAGGCTTAAACGCGGCGGTGATTGGCGTTTCCGGCGGGCTGGACTCCACGCTGGCGCTTTTGGTGACGGTGAAAACCTTTGATATGCTGAAGCTTCCCAGAAAAGGAATTTGGGCGGTGACAATGCCCTGTTTCGGCACTACGGACAGAACCTATGATAATGCCTGCAAGCTTGCCCATGCGCTGGGAGTGACATTAAAGGAAGTGGATATCAGGGAATCCGTAACCCTGCATTTTAAAGATATCGGTCAGGCTCCGGATAAACATGATGTGACTTATGAGAACGGACAGGCAAGAGAGAGAACTCAGGTGCTTATGGATATGGCAAATCAGATAAACGCGCTGGTTATCGGTACGGGGGATATGTCGGAGCTTGCCCTTGGCTGGGCAACCTACAATGGGGATCACATGTCCATGTATGGCGTAAATGCCGGAGTGCCCAAAACTCTTGTACGGCATCTGGTTCAATATTATGCGGATAACTGTGAGGATGCCGAGCTTAGGAAAATTTTGAAGGATGTGCTGGATACGCCGGTAAGTCCGGAACTTTTGCCGCCAAAGGAGGGCGTTATTTCCCAGAAAACGGAGGAATTGGTAGGACCTTATGAGCTCCATGACTTTTTCCTTTATTATATGCTCCGCATGGGCTTTGCCCCGGATAAGGTGTACCGTCTGGCGCTGCAGGCGTTTGGCGGGCTTTATGACGGAGAAACCATATTGAAATGGCTGAAAACTTTTTACAGGAGATTCTTTGCACAGCAGTTTAAGCGTTCCTGCCTGCCGGACGGACCTAAGGTGGGAAGCGTGGCAGTATCCCCCAGAGGGGATCTGCGCATGCCTTCCGACGCCTGTGCCCATATCTGGTTAAAACAGTTGGAGCAGATGGACTGATTGCCCGCGGCGCTGTTTACTGTGTTTCAATGGCGGCTTTTTCCAAAGAACGGTTAATTGCCTCTAATAGAACCAGAGAGGTATACTTATTTTCCGTAGAGTAGGTGATGGGGTCAAGGGACTGACTCTGCAAAACCTGTTCACAGATGGAATCGAAAGTAGGTTGTAAAAGAGGATACATGGTGGTGACGGATTCACTCAGGTTCAGAAGTTGGATGGAGGAAATACGGGTTTGGTCAACAATGACCTCCACATTGACCGATTCACCGCCAAGAACCAATTCCGTGGTATAAACGCCGGGTATGTAGACTGCCGTAGAGGAGACTGCGGCATCATCGGAACTTTCTCCCGTAAGAGCGCCTCCCTGACCGGATTTGTCCCTGCCGGGTAAAAAGATTGCGGCTAACAGTATAATGAGTAATATGCCTAATGCGGCGAAGATACCTGTATAAATTAATTCCTTCCTGTGAAGTACGACAATTCTGGTTTTGGCACTCATAATACTTTCCGTTTCTGCGCTGCTTTGGTTTCAGCCTTGCCGAAACTGTACATAAGCGTTTTTTTGACAGGCAGCGCACCTTTCGTCAGATTTTCTTATTTAAAGGATATGCGTGGGGCAGGAGAAATATGCAGATGTCGTTTTGGCAGAGAACGAAAGAGAAAAGGAAGGAAGAGTTCTCCAAGTTAGACAGGGAAACGGCAGAAGCCATAGTGGTGCTGATTAAAATGCCGCTTGTGCGGCGGAATGAGAGGAAACAATGAAATTTACCAAGATGCAGGGATGCGGAAATGATTATGTGTATGTAAATGGCGTGACAGAGCAGATTCCGGCGCAGGACAAACCGGATATTGTGAGAAAGTTAAGCGACAGGCATTTTGGAATCGGCGGTGACGGGGTTATTTTCATTAATCCCGGCAGGGAAGCTGATTTTGAGATGGAGATGTACAATGCGGACGGCAGCAGGGCGGAGATGTGCGGCAACGGAATCCGCTGTGTGGCAAAATATGTGTATGATAAAGGATTGACGGATAAAACCGATATTACAGTGGTCAGCGCAGGACAGATCAAATATCTGAAACTTATGGTAGAAACAGAAGAAAAATCAAATGAAGATTTAACAACAAGGGGAAAAGTGACAGGCGTACGGGTCAATATGGGAAGTCCCATTCTGGTTCCGAAACTAGTTCCGGTGGAAGTGGAGGAGGCTTTATCGCAAGTGGTGGATGAGCCTGTTATAGCGGACGGAAAAGAATACAGAATGACCTGTGTTTCCATGGGAAATCCCCACGCGGTCATTTTCACAGAGAATGTGGCAAAGCTTCCTCTGGAGCAGCTCGGACCAAAGTTTGAAAACCACCCATGCTTTCCTAAAAGGACCAACACGGAATTTGTGGAGGTTTTGGATAGAAAAACCGTCTTTATGAGGGTGTGGGAGAGAGGAACGGGGGAAACCCTTGCCTGTGGGACGGGAGCCTGTGCGGTAGCTGTTGCCGGTGTGTTAAACGGTCTGACGGACGAGAAGATTACGGTGAGGCTCTTAGGTGGCGAATTGCAGATAGAGTGGGACAGAGAAAAGAATCTGGTGTTTATGACAGGTCCCGCGGTTACGGTATTTGAGGGCAGCGTGGAAATCTGACTATTATAATCAGAATATTTATGCCGCCACTAAAGGCGGCGGAATGGAGGTTATCATGTTTAAAGTAAACGAAAATTATTTAAAATTGCCGGGAAGTTATTTGTTTTCCACCATTGGGAAGAAAGTGAATACATACAGTGCGGCGCACCCGGAGGCAAAAATTATCCGTCTGGGAATCGGGGATGTGACACAGCCTCTGGCTCCCGTAATTTTGGATGCCCTGCACAGTGCGGTGGACGAGATGGGAGACGCTGCGACTTTCCACGGCTATGCACCGGATCTGGGTTATGAATTTTTGCGGAATGCCATTGCCGAGAACGATTATAAGGCAAGGGGCTGCGATATCGGCGCGGATGAAATTTTCATTTCCGACGGTGCAAAATGTGATTGCGGCAATATTCAGGAGATATTCAGTCTGGACAATAAGATTGCAGTCTGCGACCCGGTGTATCCCGTCTATGTGGATTCCAATGTGATGGCGGGCAGAACGGGCAGCTATGACAGCGAAAAAGAGACCTGGAGCAATGTGATTTATATGCCCTGCACCGCAGATAACGGATTTGCGCCGGATTTGCCCAGAGAGACGCCGGATTTGATTTATCTGTGTTTTCCGAACAACCCCACGGGAGCAGCTATCAATAAAGCAAGGCTGCAGGACTGGGTGGACTATGCCAACAAAAACGGTTCGGTCATTCTTTATGATGCGGCTTATGAGGCTTATATTTCGGAGCCGGATATCCCTCACAGCATTTATGAATGCGAAGGAGCAAGAACCTGTGCCATTGAATTTCATTCTTTTTCCAAAAATGCGGGTTTTACCGGGGTCAGATTGGGTTATACGGTGATTCCGAAAGAGCTGAAAGCGGGCGAGGTAAGCCTTCATGCCCTGTGGGCGAGACGGCACGGCACCAAGTATAACGGCGCTCCCTATATTGTGCAGAAAGCAGGAGAAGCTGTTTACACGAAAGAGGGCAGGGAGCAGTTAAAGAAACAAGTAGATTATTATATGAATAACGCCCGTTATATTTATAATGGATTGAAGGAGGCAGGCTACACGGTATCCGGAGGCGTAAATGCGCCTTATATCTGGCTCAAAGCGCCAAACGGCATGACAAGCTGGGAATTTTTTGATTATCTTCTGGAAAAGGTAAATGTGGTCGGTACACCGGGTTCCGGCTTTGGTCCCAGCGGGGAAACCTATTTCCGTCTGACGGCTTTTGGCAGTTATGAGAATACTGTGGAGGCCGTGGACAGAATTAAGAGCTTGTAAGCTTTAAGCAGTCTGGGACGGATTTGCGTAGGGAGTGGACTCCGGCAGCAAATTTTGGTTTTCGGTTAAAAGAATCCGGGTGTCAAATAATATCCGAAGTAACTCATATGTGAAATAGACCACTGCCAAATCAATTATTTTGGATTGGTAAAGTGACAGATGTGTGATGAAGGTGTCGCAAATAAGGAATAAAATGTCCCCTGCTTCACCGGATATTTCCCTAAGCGCCCCGGTTCCACTCAGAGTATAGAAGATGTCTTCTGCGGAGATGATATGATTGGCAATAAAGGTGTTAAGTTTATCCAATCTGATAAAACAAACTTGCACAAGCAGGATGTCTATGACGGCTATGGTCATAAAAAGGAGCTTGCGCCAATGATTATGGGAAATAAGCGCTACTTGTTTTACCCTTGAGAAAGACAAGTAGCGTCCGTTAAACAAAAAGCAGAGAACAACACCGGTTAAAACAGCCCAAAACAGATAAGTTCCAAAAGGCGCTTCCAACAGATTGGCAATGGGATGACTTTGACTTAGGCTAAGGCGAAGCCATTCTTCTTTTGATAGGACGCCTGTTTTGGGCATAATCATCCAAAAGTGCAGCAGGCTTCCAAGAAGCAGCAGAATGCAGGCAGTCAATATCCGCAAAGCAACGCCGCCGATTTGTTTGAATAGATGCATTATTTTAGTCATATTGGTTCTCCTCCTTGACTTGATTAATTGACCACAAAATGTAGTCTAATTTCAGAATAAACTTATTATTCTATATTGTCAAGGGTTTTAAATAAATAACCATTGTTATTTAAATAGCATCTGCAATTTTGAAAGGTAGACGCAGAGAGAAAAGCTCCCCATGAAATGTCGCCGCATATGCTGCATTGGAAACTGTTATAGCGATATGTCCGACATCCGCTTTCGGGCTGCTTTACATGAATAGCAGATATTCCGGCAGTATAAGCATGATGGCAGTGGGAGGGGGATATGCCTGCATTTTGCAAGGAAACAATTTTCCCCTGCCCGTCTGTAAACTGTATGTTGTAAGAAAATTCAGATATTTGGCTGTCCCAAGCTGCGGAAGCTGTCAGGACGGCATCTGCTTGCCAAGGGCTTAAGCAGGAGTTTCCCATAATATCATTAGACCATATTTTGACATCCTCATAGGCGAAAACGGTTATGGAATTCAGGAGGATTGCCACACAGGCTATTACTGCCGAAGCAAGAGAGAGCTTTTTGAGTCTACCCACCTGACTGTCCACAATGGAACTGTCTACAATGGACAGTGCTCTCTTTTTAATTTGTTCTGCGTCTTCTGACAATGCCATTCCGTATGATTTATAGGCACTTGGAGCGTAGGAGTATTTTACCAGAAGCGAAGCGTATAAAAAGCGTTCCTCCTTGCTGCGTTCTTTTATCACCAGTTCATCACAGGATTCCTCGCAAATGTGATAAAATTCCTTTAAAAACAGATAAATCAGGGGATTACACCAATGCAGTCTCCATGCCAGAATGCCTGCTGCTTTCCACAATGCATCCCGTCTTTTGATATGTATTAATTCATGGTGAAGAAGCATCTCTCCTTCTAAAGAGTTTTTCGGAAATGAGCAGAAGATAATGGGTTTCAAAATCCCTATGGTAAATGCAAGATGGGGAACAGTGCAAGCATATACCGTAATTTTTTGCCTGACAGGAGGCAGATTTCGATTTTGGTTTGTGAGTTCAAAATGTGAAAAGGGATATTGGCTCATTTGATAAAGCAGTTTGCTGCGGTATGACATGTAACAGGCAATCCATAGAGCAAACACAATAAGAGCCCCCAGCAGCCAAAGACTGCCCGAAAGAAGTTTTCGCTCATATCCGGGGCTTATGGAAATGAGACGGTCTGCCTGATAAATGATTTTGTCATCCGAATAGAAATGAACGATTTCCGGAGAAGCCTGATTTGTGAAATACCGATATATTTTACGGTATAATACACCTAAAAAAGGCAAGGGAATCAGGTAATACAACATAACTGCTTTTAGAAGAAAATAGAGCCATGCCTTGGGGATGCGCTTTCCCAAAGCGAATTTCAGGATAAAATAAAGAAACAACATACCACTTCCTGATAAAGTCATTGTTAAAATATAATTCATGAAATCCCCCCATTGTGTCTTTGATAACCGGCATGCTTTTCCGTTAGTATGTCTTTTATGCTTTTTTATGTTTCAGCCTGTTTCTTTTGTTCTAATAAGGAAAGAATCTCCTGCATTTCTTCTTCACTGATACCTCTGTATTCTGTAAAAGCGGAAATGAAGCTGCTCAGTTTGCCATAGTAGGTTCGGTCTATCATTTCCTCCATCTTTCGGTTGTAAAACTCTTTTTCGGAGAAGACAGCTTTAACGACTCGATTCTCCCGTGTCACCAGCCCTTTTTCCGCCAATCGGGTAATTAGGGTGTTCAGGGTCTGTCGTTTCCATTCTTTTCCGGATTCTTCAAATTGTTGCAATAATTCTGTCTGCTTAATCTCTCCACCGCATTTCCAAAGCATTTCCAATACGCTTTGTTCAGCATCCGATATTTTGTATTGGTGATACATATTTGTTTTTCTCCTATCATTTATTGACTACATTTTATCTTCAAACTAACAGTACCTTATTTATATAAAAATGTCAATGCATATTGCCGATTTCTTAAGCAAGAAGGAAAAAATAAGGGATGCAGGAGAAATTTAAGGAACTTAAACAGTCAAGTGTTGAAAGTATGGCGCAAATCTGTTACAATAATCTGTAAGGGTCTTGCGGTTCTTAGTTTACAGCCCAAAGAAAGGTATTATTTTAACCATGAAATTAGTTGATAAGATATTTGGCACACACAGCGCAAGAGAGTTGAAACGCATTATGCCGTTAGTGGACAAGATAGAATCACTCAGGGCTTCCATGCAGGAGCTTTCCGATGAGGAGCTCCGGGGCAGGACGCAGGAGTATAAGAATCGTCTGGCAGAGGGTGAGACCTTGGATGACTTGCTGCCGGAGGCGTTTGCTACGGTGAGGGAAGCGGCAAAGCGTGTGCTTGACATGGAGCATTACAGGGTACAGCTTATCGGCGGCATTATCCTACATCAGGGGCGCATTGCGGAGATGCGTACAGGTGAAGGAAAAACGCTGGTGTCCACTCTTCCGGCCTATCTGAATGCGCTGGAGGGCAAGGGCGTGCATATTGTCACGGTGAATGACTATCTGGCAAAGCGTGATGCGGAGTGGATGGGACAGGTTCACGAATTTCTGGGGCTCAAGGTGGGAGTTGTGTTAAACAGCATGACCCCGGAGGAGAGGCAGGAGGCATACCGCTGCGATATCACCTATGTGACCAATAATGAGCTGGGATTTGACTATCTGAGAGATAATATGGTGATATACAAGGAACAGTTGGTTTTGCGCTCCCTGCATTATTGCATTATTGACGAGGTGGACTCCGTTTTGATTGACGAAGCCAGAACGCCGCTTATTATTTCCGGACAGAGCGGAAAATCTACCGCCCTTTATGAAATGTGCGATTTGCTGGCGCGCCAGATGCACCGCGGGGAAGATATGCAGGAATTGACCAAGATGGATGCCATTATGGGCGTGGTGCAGGAGGAAACCGGCGATTTTATTGTGAATGAAAAGGATAAGGTTATCAACCTGACGGAAGCCGGTGTGGAAAAGGTAGAGAGATTTTTCCATATTGAAAACTTTGCGGATCCGGAAAATCTGGAAATCCAGCACAATATCATTCTGGCTCTCAGGGCGCACAATTTGATGTTCAGGGATCAGGACTATGTGGTAAAGGATGATCAGGTGCTGATTGTGGATGAATTTACCGGGCGTATCATGCCGGGGCGCCGTTATTCCGACGGTCTGCATCAGGCAATCGAGGCAAAGGAGCATGTAAAGGTAAAGAGGGAGAGCAAAACGCTGGCTTCCATTACCTTCCAGAACTTTTTCAATTTATTTGAGAAAAAGTGCGGCATGACAGGTACGGCTCTGACGGAGGAATCGGAATTCCGCGAGATTTACGGTATGGATGTGGTGGAGATTCCCACCAATATGCCGGTTATCCGTCAGGATTTGCAGGATGCGGTATACAAGACCAAAGCGGAAAAGCTGAAAGCCATTGTGGAGGCGGTGGAGGAAGCTCACGCAAAGGGACAGCCGGTGCTTGTGGGCACCATTACCATTGAGGCAAGTGAGGAAATCAGCCGTCTTTTGCAAAAGCGGGGTATTCAGCACAAGGTGTTGAATGCAAAATTCCATGAGATGGAGGCGGAGATTGTAGCGGATGCCGGAATCCATGGCGCCGTGACGATTGCTACCAATATGGCAGGCCGTGGTACGGACATTAAGCTGGACGAGGAGGCAAGGGCAGCCGGAGGACTTAAGATCATCGGTACGGAGCGTCATGAATCAAGGCGTATCGATAATCAGCTCCGCGGTCGTTCCGGCCGTCAGGGCGACCCCGGCGAATCCAAGTTTTATATTTCCCTGCAGGACGATTTGATGAGGCTGTTCGGTTCCGAGCGCCTGATTGGGATGTTTAATACGCTGGGAATCCCCGAGGGACAGGAGATAGAACATAAAGCGCTGACCAATGCCATTGAATCCGCACAGAAGAAGATTGAGAACAATAACTTTGGCATCCGTAAGAATCTGCTGGAGTATGACCGTGTCATGAGTGAGCAGAGGGAAATCATATACGAGGAGCGCCGTAAGGTGTTAAACGGCGAGAGTATGCGGGATTATATCTACAAGATGATTACCGATATTACGGAAAATTGTGTGGATATCAGTATTAACGACGATGCTCCCGCGGAAGAATGGGATTTTAATGAATTGAACACCCTGCTGATTCCCACGGTGCCCCTGCAGCCCCTCAATGCGGAAAGGGTGCAGAAGCCCAAGAAAAATAGTTTAAAGCAGCAGCTTAAGGAAGAGGCGGTAAAGCTTTATGAGAGTAAGGAAGCGGAATTTCCCAATCCGGAGCAGATTCGCGAGTTGGAGCGCGTGGTGCTTTTAAAGGTGATTGACCGCAAGTGGATGGATCATATTGACGATATGGAGCAGCTTCGTCAGGGTATCGGGCTGCAGGCTTTCGGACAGAAGGATCCTCTGGTAGAATATAAGATGAGCGGCTATGAGATGTTTGACGAGATGTCCCAGAATATCAAGGAGGAGACCGTGAGGGTGCTGTTCCATATTAAGGTGGAGCAGAAGGTGGAGCGTGAGCAGGTGGCTCAGGTGACAGGCACCAATAAGGATGATTCCGTGGCAAAGGGACCGGTAAAGCGGGCAAATGCAAAGATTTATCCCAACTCCCCCTGCCCCTGCGGCAGCGGCAAGAAATATAAGCAGTGCTGTGGACGCAAAGCGTAAAGAAAATCTAAACTTGTAAAGGACACAAGTTAAGATTTTCTAAGTTACGCTTCGAAGAATCGCCTCTGGCGATTCTTCATAGAGTGTGGGCGGCGTTGGTTTGCGTTGTCACAAAAATAATCAATTTAGAAAGAGGGTGGCGTTATTGGTAGAATTGGACCAGATGAAAACAGAAATTCTGTCTTATGAAACTCCTTTAGCGGAAGTGAGGGATTCACTTTGACCTTGCAAACAAGGTGAAGAGAATCGAAGAATTGGAAATGGAGATGGAGGCTCCCGGTTTCTGGGATAATCCCGACAGCTCCAACCAGAAGATGAAAGAACTGAAAAACTTAAAGGATACGGTGGGGGAATGTGATAAGCTTTCCGGTCAGTATGAGGATATCCTGACACTGATTGAGATGGGCTATGAGGAAAATGACGCTTCCATCATACCGGAAATCCGGGAGGAGCTGGATGATTTCTTGCGCGTCTTTGAAGAGCTGCGAATCGGTACGCTGTTATCGGAGGAATATGACAAGAATAATGCCATTCTCCGTTTGAATGCCGGAGCCGGCGGCACGGAAAGCTGTGATTGGTGCGGCATGTTATACCGTATGTACACCAGATGGGCGGAGCGAAAGGGTTTTGACATTACGGTGCTGGATTATCTGGACGGTGATGAGGCGGGTATCAAATCCGTGACTTTCCAGATTAACGGGATGAATGCTTACGGCTATTTGAAATCCGAGAAGGGTGTGCACCGTCTGGTGAGGATTTCTCCTTTTAATGCGCAGGGAAAGCGCCAGACTTCCTTTGTTTCTCTGGATGTGATGCCGGATATCGAGGAAGATGTGGATGTGGAAATCGACGAGAAGGATTTGCGTATCGACACCTACAGGAGCAGCGGCGCCGGCGGCCAGCATATCAACAAGACTTCTTCGGCGGTGAGAATCACCCATATCCCTACGGGTACGGTAGTGCAGTGCCAGAACGAGAGGAGCCAGTTCCAAAATAAGGATAAGGCAATGCAGATGTTAAAGGCAAAGCTGTATCTTTTGAAAAAGGAAGCCAATGTGGAGAAGCTTTCCGATATCAGGGGAGAAGTCAAGGAAATCGGATGGGGTAATCAGATACGCTCCTATGTACTGCAGCCCTACACTATGGTGAAGGACCATAGGACGGATGTGGAATCCGGAAATGTGGACGCAGTGCTGGACGGAGGCTTGGATGTGTTTATCAACGGATATCTGAAATGGAACAGTGCATCAAAGTAAGGCTGCCTATCTTAGGCAGCCCTACACATGGGTAAAATAATATGTTATAAGAAGGAATTATACGGCGTAATCGGCATTCATGCCGGCGTACTTGGCATAATCGGCGGCTTTTAAGTCCTGCTGGTAAGGGTTTTCTTCATTATAATACTTGATCTGTGTATTGGTAGTGCCGCCGGATACATAGGAGCGCCCGCATTCGGGACAGATTGCCATATGAATGGACACGGTGGCGGAGACCACCTTTGCCTTGCCCTCGGACGAGGCGGCCTTTGAGTAAGCATTGCTCACATGCTCCTGCTCGTGGGAGCGGACGGCAGCCCCTGCGCTTTCGGGAGAAATATGTGTGGGGCTCTTAAAAGAAACCATCTCATCGGAGCCGTCTTTATATTTACGGTTCTTGCAAGTCTGGCATTCTGTGGAAGCATCTTCAATGCCCATGCGCTTTTTGGTCTCCACCTCTTCCTTTTTTTGCTGAGGGGTCATCATGGCTTTGGGCAGACTTGCATTGATAGGAGATATTGCTGACATAAAATCACACTCCTCTCGGATGTCAGTGTCATATACTTCGTATATTTTTATCTTATCACTGTTTGATAAATTTGGCAAATATATTCGGAAAAATCGGAAAGGAAATTGAGGGAATCATGGATATCATACAAGTCATAAAGGAAGAGTTAAATGTAGAAAAGTGGCAGGTGGAGGCGGCGGTGAAGCTGATTGACGAGGGTAATACCATTCCCTTTATCTCCCGGTACAGGAAGGAAGCCACGGGTTCTTTAAACGACGAGCAATTGCGCAATCTGGACGAAAGGCTTACCTATCTGCGGAATCTTGAGGAAAAGAAGGAACAGGTGTTAAAGAGTATTGAGGAACAGGGTCAGCTTACCGAGGAACTGAAAGCAAAGATTCTTGAGGCGCAGACTATGGTGGTGGTGGAGGATATCTACCGCCCTTACCGCCCGAAGCGAAAGACAAGGGCAAGCGTGGCAAAGGAAAAGGGATTGGGAGGTCTGGCTGACTTTATCCTTGCCCAAGTGGCGGAGCGTCCTGTAGAAGAGGAAGCGGCGGCTTATGTTTCTGAGGAAAAGGGAGTTGCAACGGTACAGGAGGCCATTCAGGGGGCGAAAGATATTATTGCGGAGAGCATTTCCGATAATGCGGACTACAGGCTTTATATCAGAAATGCCACTATGGAGGAAGGAATCATCACAAGCGCCGCCAAAGATGAAAAGACCCAGAGTGTATATGAGATGTATTATCAGTTTGAAGAGCCGGTCAAAAAAATTGCCGGACATCGTGTGCTGGCGTTAAACAGGGGTGAGGCGGAAAAAATGCTGACCGTGAAGGTGAACGCTCCTGTGGAACGCATTATCAGGTATCTGGAAAAGCAGAATCTGACCTCCGACAATGCTTATACGGCACCTTTGATGCGGGAAGCTGTTGCAGACAGCTATGAGCGTTTAATAGCACCTGCTATTGAAAGGGAAATCCGCAACGATTTGACGGAGAAAGCGGAGGATGGAGCTATTGCGGTATTCGGAAAGAATCTGGAGCAGCTCCTGTTACAGCCGCCCATTGCAGGGAAGGTGGTGCTGGGCTGGGATCCTGCCTTCCGTACAGGCTGTAAGCTGGCGGTAGTGGACGCTACGGGCAAGGTATTGGATACCAAGGTCATTTACCCTACGGCGCCCCAGAATAAAGTGGAGGAATCCAAGGCGGAATTAAAGAAAATCATTAAAAAATATAATGTAGATTTAATATCAGTGGGAAACGGTACGGCTTCCAGAGAATCGGAACAGGTAATTGTGGATTTGCTGAAGGAACTGGACAGACCTGTACAATATGTGATTGTAAATGAGGCGGGGGCTTCCGTTTATTCCGCCAGCAAACTTGCCACAGAGGAATTTCCCAATTTTGATGTGGGACAGCGAAGTGCGGCGTCCATTGCCCGCAGACTGCAGGACCCTCTGGCGGAGCTGGTGAAAATCGACCCGAAGTCCATCGGAGTGGGACAGTATCAGCATGACATGAACCAGAAAAAATTAAGCGACGCTTTGTCGGGCGTAGTGGAGGACAGTGTAAACAAAGTGGGCGTGGATTTGAATACGGCGTCGGCATCCCTGCTGGAATATATTTCCGGCATCAACAAGACCATTGCCAAGAACATTGTGGAGTACCGTGAGGCAAACGGCAGATTTACCAACAGGAAGCAGCTTTTGAAGGTGGCGAAGCTGGGTCCCAAGGCATACGAGCAGTGTGCGGGATTTATGCGCATTTTGGACGGGGATAATCCCTTGGACGCCACCAGCGTGCACCCGGAATCCTATGAAGCCGCAGAGAAGCTTTTGGAGAAGCTGGGACTTACCATGGATGATGTGAAAGCAGCCCAGAAAAAGGCGGCAATGAAATCTGCTGCGCCGAAAGCTGCCGTGTCAAGCGGCGCTGCGCCTGCAAGGCCTCCCAAGAGAAAGCAGGAAATTCAGGTACGCAATACCAATACCGCCATGGGAAAAGCCCTTGCGGCGGCTATGGGAGGAATGGTTTCGGACGGCGGGGGCGAAAAGGACGCCAAGACGGGTGGGAAGCGCCAAGCCGAAGCGCCGGCAGCCGCACATACCGTATCCGGTCTGGAGAAGCGCCTTACCGATAAAAAGCAGCTTGCAAAAGAGCTGGGCATCGGCGAAATTACGCTGTCGGATATCCTCATGGAGCTGGAAAAGCCTGCCAGAGACCCCAGAGACGACATGCCAAGGCCCATTCTGCGCAGTGATGTGCTTGACATGAAGGATTTAAAGCCGGGCATGATATTAAAGGGAACCGTGAGAAATGTCATTGATTTCGGCGTGTTTGTGGATATCGGCGTCCATCAGGACGGTCTGGTACACATCTCCCAGATTACGGACCGTTATATCAAGCATCCGCTGGAGGCAGTCAGCGTGGGGGATATCGTGGATGTACAGGTGATCAGTGTGGATGCGCCCAAGAAGCGGATTGCGCTGACCATGAAAATAAAGACTGATTAAAAGATGAAAACTTTCTGTTTAAAGGAGAAAACAGAGTGTGGAAACGAGCGGATTTAAAAACTATTTTGATGGGACTGTCCGCCCTTTTTATGACAGTACTGTTGTCCGCCTGCGGAAGGGGGGATAGCGAGGAAATCCCTGAAAAAGTCTTTGAGGTGGCTTATTCACAGGAGCAGGAATTCCCGACACCTGTACAGGTGGCTTGCAATTCGCACAATGCATGGGTCATCACCATTGCAAAGAAAGACCCTATCTATAAATGGACGCCGCAGACCTCGGGGGTGGAGCAGCTTGAATGGCAGTTGGAAGATGGCAATCATGACCTCATAAGTATTGCGGAACGGCGGGGGACATTGTATGTGGAGACGAGGAATCGGGAGTCCGGTGCTTTTGATATCTATGAATACTACACAGACGGGACATGGAGAACCATCATGTCCGCCAAGGTGAAAGATTGGGAAATGTATACTGTCATGGGAAGCGGGTTTTATGTGGACGGCAGTGAAAATGTATACCTTGTGGGCGGGAATAAAGTGCTGCGTTTCAGCGGGGAAGGACAGGAGAGTGGTGCATGGGAATTGCAGGGAGATGTCTGTCTCTGGATGGAAGATGGCAGCAAACAGATGGAGTGTGTGACGGCGACCGCAGATGAGATTATCCTGTATGAACTGGCGGAGACCGGAGCAGAGAGGAAGTGGACACGGGAGGCAACTGCCGGAGTGACCCATGGCATTCGGACCGGTAGTGAGGAAACATTGTGTCTGGCAACGGATGGGGAGATTCTGTTTTTGGACAGGGAGTCCGGCAGTCCGATGGCGAGAATCGATACGATGAAGTTGGGAGTTTCTTCCGTTCTGTCCGGATATTATGACGAATCCGAGAGGACATTGCGATTATACGGTTCGGTTGGAAATGGGGACGGTCTGTGCTACAGTTTGTTAAGTGAAAGGGATGCATCCGGGGAACAGAGGATAGAGCTGGTATACGGGATGGTGGGAGGAGTGAACAAAGGAGAGACTTCCAGCATATGGAGAGCAATCGCTGCGTTTAATCAGTCCAATCAAGATTATTATGTAACAATTAAAAACTATGACAATAATGTCGAACGACTGCATGCGGACATGGCAGCAGGAAATGGACCGGACATTATAGACATGACACATTCCGAATATTATGAATCCTATGTGAAAAACGGTTATCTGGAGGATCTGTCCCCCTATCTGGAGCAATCACAGTACAAGGATGACATCATATGGAATATTCTGGATGTTTACAGGATAGACAACGGGCTGTATCTTTTCGCGCCGCAGGTCCGGCTGAAGGGAGTGGTAATACATCCGGAATATGAAAATGCTGTGGAGGAGTGGAACCTGAAAACCTTTTTGGATATGGTTGAGCGGAATGGATGGGAGAAGACTCTTTTCGGAGGCAGCCCGGGAGATCCGGAGACGCTATTGCTCTGTTTGTTGAAGGGCAGTCAGGATGAGTTGATCGATTGGGAACAAGGGGAAACATTCTTTAATACGGAAGAGTTTGTGGATATGCTGGAGCTGTGCAGGAAATATGCAAAGGTGGATTGGTCGGATGCGGAAACATGGACTTCCGAAGAGAGAAGGCACAATGCCTTGTGTCAGGAAGTACAGTTCGGAGGCTGGTTCTTTACCTACTTAAATTATGTGAGTGTGTATGGCAGGGAGTATCCCGTTTATGGATATCCCACGCTTTCCGGACAGACTTATGAAGTCCCCGGATTTCCGATTAGAGGTTCCGTTTTGAAGGAGCTGGCGGAGGAGTCAAAAGACATGAAGGTAAGAATTGGCGGAGAGATGCTGATGATAACGGATGCCGAGATCCAAATTCTGGAAGATATTATTTACAACGGAGAACTGAGCAACGGTATGTTCAATCCGGATATCCTGTCGGTGATAAAGGAAGAGACGGCATCTTACTTTAACGGAGATAAGAGTGCATGGGATGTGGCACATATCATACAGAACAGAGTGAAACTCATTCTGCAGGAATAACAGGATGGTGTGAGCCATCTGCGGAAGGACAGGGAATTGCGCCGTCCCTCTTGCTTTTTCAAAAAATCAGTATTATAATAGACCAAACATAAGAATTCTTCGGGGTTGGGTGCAATTCCCTACTGGCGGTAAAGTCCGCGACCCGTGGGACATATTTTTGCGGCGGTTTTGTAAACATTTGACAGATTACAGGATGCAAAGATGGTTTCACGGCTGACCCGGTGCAAGTCCGGGACCAACAGTAAAGTCTGGATGAAAGAAGAATAACAGATGCTATTTTTATGCGTGTTACGCCTCGATGTAAGGAAACGAAACAGGATGGCAGATGCCGGCATGGCTGAGCTTGCTATCCTCTGACGGTTTCCAAGGTCGGGGCGTTTTCTGTTGTATCCTGAGAGGGGATTTTTGTGTTTGATTACCTATCAACAAGTGAAAGAAAAGGAGACAACGAAAATGACGAAACTGATGAATGATGTAGTAAAAAACCTGACTTTTGTATTGGGCTTTCTGGCAGTGATATTGGCGCTGTTTGTGATTGCCCTGCTTTTGGAGAAAGCGGCAATGAAAAAGAGAGGAGTGAAGGAGCCCGTCTTTACCACCAGAAAAATGGCAATGATAGGCATGTTTTCCGCAATCGCCATGATTCTGCATCTCTTTGACTTTCCCCTGTTCTTCGCACCCGGTTTTTATAAGCTGGATTTCAGCGAGATTCCCATTCTGGTGGGAACATTCGCTTTTGGTCCCGCGGCGGGGGTGATGATGGAGTTTATCAAAATCCTTTTAAAGCTGTGCATAAAAGGTACAAACACGGCATTTGTGGGGGATTTGGCGAACTTTGCCATCGGCTGCAGCTTTATTCTGCCGGCGTCCACCGTTTATGCTTTCAAAAAAAGCAAAAAGAGCGCAATAATGGCATGTGTGGTGGGAACCCTGGTGATTACCGTCTTCGGCACGGCATTTAACGCTATTTATCTTCTGCCTGCCTATGACAAAATGGGCATGATGCCGATAGAAACGGCCATACAGCAGGGAGCGAAGGTCAATCCCCTTGTAAGTGAGGGCAGTATATGGAGCTTTGTGGCGGCGTGCGTGGCGCCTTTAAATCTGTTGAAGGGGATAGTGGTGTCTGCGGTCACCATGTTTATCTACAAACCGTTAAGCCCGATTATCAAGACGGGGCAGAAGCTGTAAAATTAATATATTAAGATTTTTATAAGGTAGTTGACAGCCCTAATGGATTATTGTATTATGCATTTAGAACAATAGAACAAACCGACAGTAAGGAGCAGGATTGTTGTTATGAGTGCATTAGTGGAAATAAGGGATATGTGTAAGGTTTACAATCCCGGTGAAAATGAAGTGCGGGCGCTTGACCATGTGAGCGTGGACATTGCGGAAGGGGAATTTGTGGCTATCATAGGGCAGTCGGGGAGCGGCAAATCCACCCTGATGAATATGCTGGGCTGTCTGGATGTACCTACCAGCGGTATTTACCGGCTTCACGGGCAGGATGTATCCCATTTGAGCGATGACGAGCTTTCGGACATCCGCAACCGTGAAATAGGCTTTATTTTTCAGGGTTTTAACCTGATTCCCAGCCTGACCGCGCTGGAAAATGTAGAGCTTCCCCTGATATACAGGGGCGTAGGCAGGAAAGAGAGGCAGGAGCTGTCCGGCAGAGCCCTTGAAAAAGTAGGGCTGGGGCACCGCATGGAGCATAAGCCTGCGGAAATGTCCGGCGGACAACAGCAGAGAGTGGCGATTGCCAGAGCCATAGCGCAGGCGCCTCCCGTGATTTTGGCCGATGAGCCCACAGGTAATCTGGATTCCAATTCCAGCAGGGAGATTATGGGCATCCTGCGGGAGTTACATAGCGAGGGCCGAACCGTGATACTGATTACCCATGACAATGATATTGCGGCACAGGCAAAACGGGTCATCAAGATAAAGGACGGTCATGTGGAATCGGATTCCGCAAACGGGGATTTTGCAGAGGCCGGATACGGGCAGGAGGGATAGCGTCATGGCAGAAGAGAAAGTAAAGAAAAAGAAGAAAAAAACACGCGTTATTATTGCGGTTGTGATTGCGGTACTGATTATCATACGGGTGGTGAGCTGTGCCTTTTCCCAAAGCGGGGGGGCAGTCGTCACCACCGCCAAAGCGGAGAGGGGGGACTTACAGGAGAGTATTTCCACCAGCGGCACCGTGGCGGGAGAGGAGGTCAAGATTCTCTTTTCCCCGGTAAACGGCAGGGTGGACCGGGTTGAGGTGGCTGCCGGGGACGCCGTGTCGGAGGGGGACTTGTTAATCAGTTTCGATATGGGTGATATGGAGAAAAACTTGCAGCAGGCGACGCTTCAGCATGATAAGAGCAGCGCGGCTTATCAGGGGGCGGCAGCGGACAGCGCCGAGGGCGCGGGAAAGTACGCCGAGGCGGACGCAAGCCTGAAGGTATTGGAAAGCCGGATTGCGGATTATAAGGCGCATATAAAGGAATTGCAGAGAACCTTGGACGACAGCCTGCGGGGCACCGGCAACGCTCTGGCGGAGCAGAGACGCGACTTGGATAAGGAACTCTCTGAGAAGACGGAAAGAAAAAAACAGCTCCAGCCGGATTCCGAAAGCGTAAGTTCGGGGAACGACAGCGAGGCGGAAATTACTTTGACTCCGGAACAGCAGCAGGAATTAGCGGAGTTGAACAAAAGAATAGAGGAGATAAACGATGAACTTTCCCAGAATTCCTATCTGCAAAGCGTTTATTCCAATTCGGACTATGTGGCGGAGCTGAAAGCGGCGATTGAGGACGAGCAGGAGAATCTTACAAGGTGCGAGGAAGAAAAGGCGAAAATGGAGAGCCAGAAAGCGACGGGAGAGTCAAAGACCATGGACGCCTATGATAAAAAGCAGTCCGCCGCAGACAAGGAGCTGGCGGAAATCAGCTATGAGGACGCCAAGGAGGCGTATGAGGCGGCTTCGGTCGGAATCCGCGCGGATTTTGACGGAATCGTCACGGAGTGTACCGCTGTTGCGGGCAGCGCCGTTACCGACGGAATGCAGCTTTTAAAGCTGGAGAGCAGCAAAGAAGTGAAAGTGTCCTTCAATGCCTCCAAATATGATGTGGAAAAATTAAAAACGGGACAGAAAGCGGATGTGACGATTTCGGGGAAGGTATATGAGGGCGAAGTCAGCAAAATCAACCGCATGGCGTCCGCGGCGGGCAATTCTACCACCCCTATGGTAGGAGTGGAAGTTCATTTGTTAAGTCCCGATGACGCCATTATCTTAGGATTGGACGCAAAGCTGACCATTTACACCGGCAAGGCGGAAAATGCCCTGTTAATCCCCGTTGAAGCCATTAATGCCGACAAAAACGGAGATTTCCTGTACATAGTGGAAGACGGTAAGGTTGTGAGGCGGGATATTGTCTGCGGCATTTCCACGGACACTTATACGGAAGTGCTGGAGGGAATCAAGGAAGCGGATGAGATCATCCTTACATCTTATACTGCCTTGGAGGAAGGAATGCAGGTGACGGTTCTGCCGCAGTCCTAAAAGAAGCGTTTGAGGCGGCATGGAGGAGTGTTATGACACAGATATGGGAATATGTAAAAATAGCTCTGATGAACATTAAGAGCAATAAGGGACGCTCTTTTCTCACCATGCTGGGCATTATTATCGGTATTTCTTCCGTGATTATGATTATTTCCATCGGAAACGGGGTAAAGTCCGGCATTAACAGTGAGCTTAACAGCATGGCGGGAGGGCAGATTTATATTTATGCCAACGGAAACAATGACGATGGCATTGAGCTGGAATTTACGGATGAAGATATGGAAGCGATCATGGAGAAAGTGCCCCATGTGAAAGCGGTAACGCCCCAGTGGGGGTTCGGCGGAAACGCAATAGGCAAAAAGGGTGTTTTTTATACCTCCGCCACATTCGGCATGCCGGGCCTGGAATATACCAGCAACGACCCCTTGGTGAAGGGCAGATATTTTAACGAAAATGATTATTATTCCGCTAATAAGGTGTGTATTATCACCGAGAGCAGCGCAAGAACCCTTTTTGGCAATACCAATGTGCTGGGGATGACTTTTGATTTTGATTTGTACGGCGTGACGCAGGAATTTACCATCATAGGCATCAGAAAGGATAATGCCTCCACTCTCTCGGGGATGATGAACGGAGATACCGTGACCATGGAGGCGCCGTTGTCCGTAGTGTCCTCCACCTATGGCTTTTATGTAAGCATGACGGATCTGCTGATTGTCAGCGACGGCGCGGAGTATGCCTCACAGGTGGCGGCGGATGTGGTGCGTCTGATGGAAAACAGGCATGATGTGAGGGGAAAAAATGCCATAGGGCTTCAAAACTTTAATGATGTTTTGAGCCAGATGAATGAAATTTTAAGTTATATCACGATTTTTGTGGTGTTCGTGGCGGCGATTTCCCTTTTGGTGGGCGGCATCGGCGTTATGAATATCATGTTGGTTTCCGTGACGGAGAGAACAAGAGAAATCGGTATCCGCAAATCGCTGGGAGCGCGCACAGGCTCCATATTGATGCAGTTTTTGGCGGAATCTGCCATTATCACACTGCTGGGCGGCATCATAGGCATTCTCATCGGCTGGGCGGGGGCATACGGCGTCTGTAGTCTGATTGGCTTCACTGCCAAGGTCAGCGTGGGAACGGTGCTGGGGGCAAGCCTTTTTTCCTCCGCGGTGGGAATTTTCTTTGGCATCTATCCGGCAAAGAAAGCTGCGAAGCTCAGTCCCATTGAGGCGCTGCGGCATGAATAGAGTGAAAAATCAAAGATTTTTCACTCCGAAATTTGTGCTTGCGCGCAAATTTCCGGGTTGTGACAAGAGCTTCACGCCCGAAAAACGCAAAACCAGCGTTTTTCATTCAGATTTGAGCCTCCGCAGAGCAAAATCATGAAAGGCAGCGTGGGAAGCCCGAAGAATGGCTTGCAATTTAGGGTAAAGTATATTAAAATAAGTAACAGCAGAAAAGCACCTACGCTTGTGGGTGCTTTTAAATAAATCATGATTTAATAATTAGACAAAACAAGGGAAGTGAGCTTATGGTGGAACTGGATATCAAGATTGAGGCGGCGGATTTATATGATTACAATCTGCGGCATGCCTATCACAGCGCGGCCGGGCTGATGGGAAGTATTCTGGGAGCGCTGATGGCAGTGGTGGGAATCGGCAGCAGGCAGTGGATTTACCTGATTGGAGGCGCCGCCCTGCTTTTGTATCTTCCTTGGACCCTGTTTATCAAATGCAAGCAGCAGGCTCTCGCCAATCCGGCTTTTAAAGAGCCTTTGCATTATGTGTTGGACGATGAGGGAATCTCCGTTTCTCAGGGTGAGGCAAAGGATACCCAGAGATGGGAGGATATGGTAAAGGCTGTCTCCACCTCCCGCAGCATTATTGTGTATACCTCCAAGGCAAATGCCACTATCTTTCCCAGAAAGCAGATGGGAGAGAAGACCGCCGGCGTGATAGAGTGCATTTCCACCCATATGCCCCCGGCAAAAGTGAAAATCCGCTGGTGAAAACGGCAGAGAGGAAACAGGCATAAGCGAAGTTGAAAACTATTAAAATAACAGATGTAATTAAAAAAGAGGAACCGAACCGGGGACCACAACTACAGACAGTCCCGGAGCTGCCCGTCATCTTGGAAAGCGCCGGCCCGCAGGAGACATTTGCCCTGGGGGAGCAAATCGGCAGGACATGCAGTCCGGGAGATATCTGGCTTCTGGAAGGTGACTTGGGTGTGGGTAAAACCGTATTTACGCAGGGCGTGGCAAAGGGACTAGGCGTCACGGAGCCTGTGACCAGCCCCACATTTACCATTTTGCAGATATATGAGGAAGGGCGCATGCCTTTTTATCACTTTGATGTGTACCGCATCGGAGATTTGGAGGAAATGGAGGAAATCGGTTACGAGGATTGCTTTTACGGGGAAGGGCTGTGCCTGATTGAGTGGGGGAATTTGATCAGGGAGCTTTTGCCGGAGCATTATTACCGGATTACGATGGAAAAGGAACCTGAAAAAGGCTTTGACTATCGCCGCATTACGATACGGCAGATTTGAGCCGTCGGAGCAAAAAGGCGGCGCGGAATCATGGAGGATGGCATGAAAATCATAGGTTTGGACAGTTCGGGGCTTGTGGCGGGCGCAGCCATTGTGGAAGATGGCGTGCTGCTGGCAGAGTACACCGTCAACTATAAAAAGACACACTCCCAGACGCTTTTGCCCATGTTGGCGCAGCTGCGGGATATGATAGAATTGGATTTGGACAGCGTGGACGCCATTGCCATAGCGGCGGGACCGGGTTCTTTTACGGGACTGCGTATCGGAGCAGCCACCGCCAAGGGTTTGGGGCTGGCGTTAGGGAAGCCTTTGGTTGAGGTGCCTACTCTGGAAGGGCTTGCCTACAACCTTTGGGGGACCGGGAGCATGGTCTGCCCCCTAATGGACGCCAGAAGAAATCAAGTGTACACGGGACTTTACGAGTTTGTGGGACAGGGGCAGGATTTTGGGCTGCAAGTCCTAAAAGAGCAATGCGCCGTGGACATTCACGATATTTTGGAACAGATAAACGCGCAAAACAGGGAAGTGATTTTTCTGGGGGACGGCGTACCCGTGTATCGGGAAGTAATAGAAGCGCAGACCAAAGTTCCCTTTACCTTTGCCCCCGCCAGCCACAGCCGTCAGCGCGCCGCCGCCGTGGCGTCCCTGGGAGCCATATATTATAAAGAAGGAAAAATTGTGACGGCGGCGGAACACAAGCCCGAATATCTGCGCAAGAGTCAGGCGGAAAGAGAGAAGGAAAATGCTTAACAATCTCATCATACGCCCGCTGGAGGAGTCCGATATCGGACCCTTGAGCAAAATCGAGGAGGCGTCTTTCAGTATGCCGTGGTCCCCTCAGGATTTTGCGGATTTGCTTAAGAGGGATTACTGCCTGTATCTGGTGGCGGAGGCGGACAAAAAAGTGGTGGGCAGCGCGGGAATGACGGATATCTGCCATGAGGGAAGCATTGACAATGTAGTGGTGGCGGAGGAATACAGAGGACGGGGCATTGCCGGGAAACTGCTGGAAGCGCTCTTTGAAATAGGAAGAGAGCGCGGAATCAAGGCATATACCCTTGAGGTGAGGGTCAGCAATCAGGCGGCTATCCATGTTTATGAAAAAGCGGGTTTTATGTCCGAGGGCATACGCCCCCGTTTTTATGAGAAACCCACGGAAGATGCCCTTATCATGTGGAAACGCTGAAATACCGCATGCTCCAACAATTACCACACGCATTTTTGGTTCCATCCGTTATACTTGAGGTAGGCAAATCGCCGAATCCATCTTATGGAAAGGAAAGATAAAATGCGTAAATACAAAAACGGAACAGAAGGACAATTAATTCAGGTTATTTGCAATTGTTGTCAAAAAGAATTAAAATTAGAAAACGGATATCTGAAAGAGGGATGCTTCACTGCGGATTACCGTTTCGGATATTTCAGCCGCAAAGACGGCACAAGGCATCGGTTTGACCTGTGCGAGGACTGCTACGATAAGATGGCTGCAGGCTTTCGTATCCCCGTGGAAGAAGAGGAGGAAAACGAGCTTTTGTAGCCGGAATGGAGATTTTTATGTTGGATGTTTGTTTGCTTGGAACGGGAGGAATGATGCCGCTGCCCTATAGATGGCTCACATCCCTGATGATGCGCTATAACGGAAAAAGCATTCTGATTGACTGCGGGGAGGGAACCCAGATAGCGATGAAAGAAAAAGGCTGGAGCCCCAATCCCATCGACATTATCTGTTTTACCCATTTTCACGCGGATCATATCAGCGGACTGCCGGGAATGCTTCTGACCATGGGCAATGCGGAGCGTAAAGAACCTCTGCTGCTCATCGGTCCCAAGGGACTTACAAAAGTGGTAAACTCCCTGAGAATCATTGCGCCGGAGCTGCCTTTTCCCATTCAGTGCAGGGAGATTGACGGGGCGGAAGAAACATTTTCTTTTGAAGGTTTTTCTATCAAGGCTTTCAAAGTGAACCATAATGTGATATGCTATGGATATAGTCTTGTGGTGGAGCGGGGCGGCAGATTCGACAAAGACAGGGCGCTGGCGGAGGAAATTCCCCTAAAGCTCTGGAGCAGGCTCCAAAAGGGGGAGACCATTTCCCAAGACAGCAGAGTCTTCACCCCCGATATGGTTTTGGGAGAAGCCCGCAAAGGATTGAAAGTGACCTACTGCACCGACTCAAGACCCACGGACAGCATCCGCGCCAATGCAGAGGGCGCAGACCTTTTGATATTGGAGGGCATGTACGGAGAGCCGGACAAACTGGACAAAGCAAAAGAGCGCAAGCACATGACCATGTACGAGGCGGCGCAGATTGCAAAACAGGTAAACGCGCCCAATCTATGGCTGACCCACTACAGCCCTTCCCTGAATTATCCGGAGGAATATATGGGGGAGGTCAGAAAGATTTTCCCGGGGGCAGTGGCGGCTAAGGACGGCAGAACCGTAGAATTAAATTTTGAAGACTGAACTTTTGTGAAAAGAGAAACGGAGGTTGGCATGAAAAATAAAGCTACAAGAATAACGATTGTTATTATATGTTTGGTATTGGGTATGCTGGCCTATTACGCGTATCTGTCCAACCGCCGGGTCTCGCAGAAGGCAGCTAATGTGAAGAATATGGTGCAAGAGGTTCTTGCCACGGATTTGACAAAGCAATATCCCGGAACGGTCAGGGAGGTTATGAAATTTTACAATCAGATTATGCTATGCTTGTACCGCGGGGAATGCACCGATGATGAAATTCTGGCTCTGGGCAGCAAGGCAAGGGAGCTTTATGACGAAGAGCTTTTGGAAGCGAATCCGGAGGAGGAATACCGGATCAGACTTTTGGCGGAGGTTAAGGATTACAGGGATAAAAAGCGCAGTATTACCAGCTCTTCCGTTCCTTCCGCCAGCAATGTGGAGACTTTTAAGGAGGACGGCTATGAGTTTGCCCGAATCCAATGCAGCTACACTCTGGTTACGGAGGGACAGGGCAGAACCCTGAATACCGTGTATCTGCTGCGCCGCGACAAAAACCGCCAGTGGAAGATTTACGGCTGGGATGCGGCGGAAAATTTGTGAAACAGTCAGATGGGAGAAAAGTGATTTGAAGGATATATTACTATTGGGAATCGAAAGCTCCTGCGACGAGACGGCGGCTGCCGTAGTCAAAAACGGCAGGGAAGTATTGTCCAACATAATCTCCTCACAGATTGACCTTCATGCGCAGTACGGCGGCGTGGTGCCGGAGATTGCTTCCAGAAAACATATCGAACAGATCAATCAGGTAATCGAAGCGGCGCTTGCTCAGGCCGGGACGGGTTTAAAGGAGTTGGACGCCATTGCCGTTACTTACGGACCGGGGCTTGTGGGACCGCTGCTGGTGGGGGTTTCCGCAGCAAAGGCTGTCAGCTTTGCAACGGGGATTCCTCTCGTGGGGGTACATCATATAGAGGGGCATATCAGTGCCAATTTTATTGAAAATAAGGGGCTTGAGCCCCCGTTTGTCTGTCTGGTGGCAAGCGGAGGGCATTCCCACCTTGTGGTGGTAAAGGATTACGGCGTATACGAATTGCTGGGACAGACAAGGGACGATGCCGCGGGGGAAGCCTTTGACAAGGTGGCAAGAGCCATAGGGCTGGGTTACCCCGGTGGACCCAAAATCGACAGGCTTGCCAGAGAGGGGAACCCCGACGCCATTTCTTTTCCCAGGGCAAAGGTGGAGGGAAGCGAGTACGACTTTAGCTTCAGCGGGCTGAAATCCGCCGTACTGAACTATTTAAACGCCTGCAGGATGAAAGGGGAGAGTATAAATGAGGCAGATGTGGCGGCGTCTTTTCAGAAAGCCGTGACGGATGTGTTGGTAGAACATTCCCTGAGAGCCGTAAAAGCCTATGGATATGATAAATTTGCCATTGCAGGCGGTGTGGCGGCGAACTCCTTTTTGCGGGAGGAATTTGCGCGGCAATGTGAGAAAAACGGAATTTCCTTTTACCGTCCTTCCCCGGTGTTTTGTACGGACAACGGGGCGATGATTGCCTCGGCGGGCTATTATGAATACCGAAAAGGCGTAAGGAGCGGCTACGATTTAAATGCCGTGCCGGGCCTGAAACTGCACACTACGGTTTGAGCCGCCGCAAAAGCAGCGTTTTTCCTACCTATTGAGCTGCAAAGAGGCATGGAGATTAACATGGAGAGAAATCAAGAAAAGCCCCACTGTACGGTTATCCTTCTGGCAGGGGGCAGCGGGAAGAGGATGGGGGCGGATAAGCCCAAACAATTCCTTGAAGTTGCGGGGGAACCGCTTATCTGGCACTCCTTAACTGCCTTGGAACGGTCGGCGGTGGTGGACGACTGCATTTTGGTTGCGGCTGCCGGAGATATTTCTTATATGAAACAAAATATTTTGGAGCCGGGGGGATTTTCCAAGGTAAAGGCGGTTGCGGAGGGCGGAAGAGAGCGCTTTGAATCCGTGTGGAGGGGCTTGGAGAAGCTTTCGGAGCTTAAAGGGAAAGCTTCTTTAGATGTGATTATGATTCACGACGGAGCAAGACCTTTTCTGACGGAAGATATTCTACAGAGATGTTTTCTGGGAGCCTTGCAGTATCACGCCTGTGTGGCGGCGGTGCCGTCTAAGGACACAGTTACCGTTGCCGATGAGGAGGGGTTTGAGGCACAGACTCCCGACAGAAGATATGTCTGGAATGTGCAGACTCCGCAGGCGTTTACGGCGGATGTGCTCTATGATGCTTTTTCGCAGATGGCGCGGGATTTGGACAAGCCGGACGGTTTGGACAAGCTTTCCTGGATTACGGACGACGCCAGCGTGGCAGCCTATTACAGCCATGCCAGAATCCGCCTTGTGCAGGGTGACTACCGGAATATCAAGGTGACTACCCGGGAAGATTTACAGATTATGGAGGGGTTTTTAACATAGAAATAGGAAACGAAGGAGGATATTATGAAAAGAAAATCAATTGTAGCGGTATTGCTTGGTGCTTTGCTGATTTGTTCCCTTGGGGCATGCACCAAAAAAGAGTCCGAGGAGCCTGTGGAGTCCCTGACACAGACCGGAGAGCTTGCGGATTATTCACCTTATGTCACATTGGGACAGTACACGGACTTTGAAGTCAAGGTGGCGGCCGCGGAAGTTTCGCAGGAGCAGATACAGGAAGCCATGGATCAGATGGTGGAAATGTACAATATGCTATATGCCCAGACGGAGACAATCATGAACCGCAAAACCGTGCTGGGGGACACTATCAATATGAATTTTACCACCACCATGGACGGGGCAAATGTGGATTCGCTTGCGGACAGCAACATATCTTATGAGATAGGCTCCGGTCAAATCGAGAAAAGTCTGGACGAGAAACTGGTGGGCCTTACGCCCGGACAGACCTATGATCTGGACTGTACCTTTGGGACGGATACAGTTTTTACGGAGCTTGCGGGCAAGACGGTGACCTTCCATGTGACGGTCAACTATATCTACGGAGAGACCCGGACTCTGAAATGGGGGGACGAACTTATCACAGCCCTGACGGAAGGGGAGTATAAAAGCGCGGAGAAGTACCAAGAAGAGATGAAAAAGCAGATGGAAGAGACCGTAAAGACGAATCAGTCACGGGAATACATGGATGAACTGTGGAAGCTCATTCTGGCGGACTGTACTTTCGGGGAGCTGCCGGAAGATACCCTGAAAGAAAATGCGGACAATTATTACAACAGCCGGAAATCTCTCTTTGAGTATTATGCCACCTATTACAATCTGACTTATGACGCCTATATGCTGCAAAAGCAGGGAATGACGGATGAGGAATTCCATGAGCAGGCTTATGAGTACGCCCGTCTGGAGCTGGAGCGGATTTATGCGGCGTCTGCCCTGTACAAAACTTTGGGGATGGAATTTTCCGATGAAGAATTCAGCAAAGGGGCCGCCGGCTTGGCGCAGCGTTACGGCTATCAAACCTCTGCGGACTTTGTAGAAACTTACGGGGAAGAATATGTCCGAGAGGTACTGATTGTCGACAAAGTGGAGAAATATTTAATGGAACACAACAAGATGATTGTGGAAAAATAACAAAAAAATAAGAAAAAAATGAGCAAGTTGAAAAATAATGCTTGTTAAGTTGTGAATTATGTGTTAACATAAAGATACTATAAGCAATAGAGTAAGCTTATAGCACAGGTATAAACCTGTAAACACTTACATATTTTTTAAGGAGGATGTTCTACTATGAAAAAGATGAACAAAGTCGTTGCTTCCCTCTTGGCAGGGAGCATGGTGTTCTCCATGGCGGCCTGCGGCAACAATGATGCAAATCAGGGCAGCAGCCAGGCGTCAACACCTACCAGCAGTGAGGCTCAGGGTAGCTCCGAGGGCAGCTCTGCTTCTGCACCTGCAGAAATTGTAAAGCCCGATTCCATCAAGGTTATGTGGGATGGTACCGTATTCAAAGAGGGTGACAACTACGCAGAGGTATTCTACAAAGCATTGGAAGAGAAGCTGGGCATGAAGATCGAATGGGTTCGTCCCGACCACTCCACCTATGCGGAGCAGGTTGGTATCGCATTTACAGACATGGACACCATTGCTGATGTGGTTATCCTTCCCGCTACCCACTATGCAGCTTATGCAGCACAGGGCAACCTTTGGAACATGACAGACGCTTGGAACAATTCCGAGACTGTTAAGTCCGGCAGATTGACCAAGGTAGCAGATCAGGTTATCGATGGCTGGTATGTAAACGGTCCCGACGGAACCAAGGGCATCTATGGCATGTATCCCGCACGCGGTAACGGATGCGTTACTTATGTAAAGGCAGCATGGGCTAAGAAGGCTGGTTATGAGAGCGCAGATAAGCTTCCCACCGATTGGGCTGGCTATCAGCAGTTCCTGCTTGACATGAAGGAGAAGAACGGCAAGGCTCCCGTATTGGCAGCAGGCGGTCCCATCAAGGCAAACGAGGCTCCTTACATCAACTACCTTCCTGAGTTCTGGCAGGATGCATATCCCGGATTCTATCAGAAGGATGACGGCACATGGGTTGACGGTTTCTCCGAGAAAGCTACCGCTGATGCTTTAGACAGAATCAGATGGGGCATGGAGAACGGCGTTATGGAAGCTTCCATGCTGGAGAATCCTTCCACAGCCGATGTTCGTAACAAGTTCTACGATGATACAACCGGTATCTTCACCTATTGGGCAGGTACATGGGCTTACACCATCAAGAGCAACCTTGAGAAGAAGAATATTGACAGCGAGTGCTGGGTTCTGAAGCCGATCAAGGAAATGGGCGCTTATCTTGAGAGATTGTCACCCATGATCGCTATTACCTCAAGCTGCAAGAATCCTGAAGGCGTATTCAAGTATTTCATCGATCCCATCCTTGACGGTGGCGATGTTCAGATGCTGTGGATGTATGGTGTAGAAGGTACTCACTATGAGTGGAACGAAGATGGCAAGACCATCAAGGGACTTCCTACCGAGGCTTCCAAGGGAACAGAAAAAGAGACTCTGACTAACAAGAACCTGTTTGAAGCAAACTTGAAGATTGCAGAATTCGCAGGCGTTGACCCTTATGTTCCTGCTGATCCTGTAATTGATGAGTGCTTCAACATCTTCAATGAGAACTCTAAGCCGGCTCCTAAGATTAACTCTTCCGACATCTTTGCAAGCTATGATGCTGAATTGACGAAGAAGAAAGAAGAGCTGTGTGCAAAGGTTGCTAAGGGCGAGATGACCGGTCAGGAAGCTATTGACAGCTACAACAAAGATTGCGGCACCATCGTTACCGCAATTCTGGATAGCTTCAACAATCAGTAATCTCTATGATTGAAGTTTAAATCAGTAATAATCGGAACAGGGATAGGGAGAACCCTTTTGGGTTCTCCCGTGTCCCCTACTCCGATTGTATTAACAAGTCTTATGTTCTTTTTAGTATCATGTTTTGTCTGCTAGAATACAGAAAACGAGAGGTGGTATGCCCATGTTATGTAAAGCTTGTAATACAGAAATCCCCAAAAAAGCTACTCGTTGCCCCAACTGTGGAAGGGCTGTGGTAAAGGAAAAGAAAAATGTATATCCTATTGCGATAGCTGGTGCGGTGCTTACTTTTGTGGGTGGATTCTTACCTATGATTCAGAGTACGGATCCTATGAAGAAGTTCACGCCTGCTTACGGACTTATGAACTGTGATCAGCCGGTGTTCTGGTACTTATTTATGCTGCTGTTGGTGGGGTCGGTGCTTCTTTGTGCATTTAAACTTGAAAAATTTTCCATTATCACAACAGTGGCTGCTGGAGTAATATATGGAATTACATATAACAGTGTGAATACAAAATACGGCGGGAATGGCATGACCAACGGAATTGCAACCGTGGTCATCATCGTTGGCGTAATTGTAGGAATTGCGGGCTGCTTCTTGAATATCAACGAGAAAGTAGCCGAAAAGAGAATAAAGAGCGGTGAATTGGATTTCCAGTACACCGGTAATAAGACGGTATGGCAGAGAATGTACAGCCATTTAGGCTTTTATCTGATGTTCCTGCCGGTTGTTATCTTCTTACTTATTTTCAACTATTGGCCTATGCTGGGTCTGCGGTATGCATTTACGGATTTCCCTTCCGGTAAGAACCCCGTATATGTAGGTATCAAACAGTTCGTGGATATGTTCGGTCTGTCCCCGCTGTCAACCCTGAGCAACAAGTCCTTTATGGCAGCATTTGTGAATACCTTGACCCTGTCCATTTTAAAATTGATTCTGAATACCTTTATGGCGGTGGTTATCTCCATTCTTTTGAATGAGTTGACACATGTGCTGTTTAAGAAAACCGTGCAGACCATTATTTATCTGCCCCACTTTATGTCATGGGTGGTGGTTGCATCTATCTTCAAGATGATGCTTTCCGCATCCGATTCCGGTATGATTAACTCATTTTTGATGAATGCCGGACTTGTCAGCAAACCCATTGACTTCCTGACCAGTGAAGCGACTTGGCCCATTGTGTACTATATCGTGAATATCTGGAAAGATACCGGTTGGGGAACTATCCTGTTCTTGGCTACATTGTCCGGCATCAGCCCCGATTTGTATGAGGCGGCGCAGATTGACGGTGCCAATCGTTTCAACAGAATGCGCTATATTACCTTGCCGGCATTGGCAAATACCATTATCACCGTGTTCATCCTGAACCTTGCGAAGGTTATGAATCTGTTTGAATCTGTATTCGTTATGTATAACCCTTCGGTATACAATGTATCCGATGTATTACAGACATACATTTACAGACAGTCATTCGCCGGAGGTATTGCAAACTACGGCTATACTACGGCAGTAGGTCTGTTCAGGTCATTAGTGAGCTGCGCTCTTGTGCTGATTTGTAATAAGGCAAGCAAGAAGGTTCGCGGCCGTGGAATCGTATAAGGAGGGTGAGAAAAATGGCAGATAATTCTAGAACAGCAGTATATGTGAAGCCGAAGAAAAAGATTACTGTCTTTGGCGTAGTTATCACAATTGTATTTATTTTAATCGCTCTTATTATGTTGGTTCCTATTTGGAAGGTGTTGGTTGACTCCTTTGATGCGGCTGCAGGTTACGGTATGAAAATGTGGCCCGAGAAGTTCACCTTTGGCGCATACAAGATGATTATCAGCAGAGCGGATTTGTACCGTCCTTTCCTGATTTCCATACTTGTAACGATTGCCGGTACCTTTATGGGACTGTTGCTCTCCACATTGGGCGCATATGTGCTCATTCAGTGGGAGATGCCCGGAAGAAACCTGTTTTCATGGATGCTTCTGTTTACCATGTTGTTCAGCGGCGGTATGATTCCTACCTACATGGTAATCAAGAATCTGCATCTGACCAATACATTGTGGTCGGTTATCCTTCCTATGGCTATCAATGTTTACAATCTGGTGTTGATGAGGAACTTCTTTGAAGGAATTCCCGGTTCCCTTTATGAGTCTGCAAAGCTGGATGGCTGCAGCCCCGCCGGAATCTTCTTTAAGATAGTGCTTCCTCTTTCCAAGGCAGCTTTGGCATCCATCGGTTTGATGTTTGCGGTAAGCTATTGGAACGACTATACCAACTTCAAGATTTACATTACCGATAACAAGTTGTTCAACTTCCAGATGAAGCTGCGCGGCATGGTTATGGACTCCGACCTTCCTACAGATGACGGTTCCCTGTCCCCCAACACATTGCAGAACGCTGCTATCATCGTAGCAATCATTCCTTTCATGATTTTGTATCCGTTCTGCCAGGACTACTTTGTACATGGTGTGAACGCAGGTGCCGTGAAGGAGTAATATTAAGCAGCTTAAAAGCTTCCCGGTCGATATGGCTGGGAAGCTTTTTATATCATTAGAATTAAGGAGAATGGAGGGCATCAAATGAATACCATATTTTGGGCGGCGGACTCTACCGTACAGACCAATTATTTTAATACTTATCCCCAAACGGGAATCGGTCAGGTTTTTTCTTTATTTATCAAGAATGAATACCGCGTGGAAAACCATGCCAAGAACGGAAGAAGTACCAAAAGCTTTATGGATGAGGGGCGCTTAAAGGCAATCGAAGAGCGTATTGGGGAAGGTGATTTTCTCTTTATCCAATTTGGGCATAATGATGAGAAGATAAAAGACCCCGCCAGATATACGGAACCTTTTTCTACCTATATGCAAAATCTGGAGACCTTTATCGGTGTGGCAAAGGAGCATGGAGCTTATCCGGTGCTGATTACCCCTCTGGAGCGCAGATGCTTTGGTGAGGACGGACATTTGAGAGCTGGCGAACACGGGGATTATGTGGCTGCAATGAAGCAGACCGCCGAAAGATGTAATGTACCGCTGGTAGACCTCTATAGCATGAGCCGTGCAGCTTTGGAGAAAGCGGGTGAAGTGTCAAGCCGCAGATGGTATATGTATTTCCCTGCCGGAGAATATGCCAATCATCCGGAAGAATCTCTGGACAACACTCACTTGCGCTATGACGGAGCCGTGAACTACGCAGCCATGATAGCGGACGGCCTAAGGCAGCTGGGAGGGATTTACAAAGAGATACTGCGCGGGGAAGAGGAAGAATAGAGAGTGATGAGCATTAGTCGAGCGCATTAGTCGATTTGAAAAAGTTATTGACAGACGCTCTTATTTTTGTTAAAATGATTCTTGCCGTTAAGTTGAATGGCAGGGATGCTTTCACGGGCATTCGGAGAGATATCGAAGTGGTCATAACGAGGCGGTCTTGAAAACCGTTTGTCCGCAAGGGCGCGTGGGTTCGAATCCCACTCTCTCCGCTGGGAGAACGGTAGTCTCTCCTTAACAACTGCATAGTTGAACTGCTTAAGCAGAAGAATCAACTTATTTGGAGAAGTACCCAAGAGGTTGAAGGGACACCCCTGGAAAGGGTGCAGGTCGTTAATAGCGGCGCGAGGGTTCAAATCCCTCCTTCTCCGTTCGGTGCAATCGCCTGATTGTGTCGATTTTAATTGAATCATCCTCGATAGCTCAATGGTAGAGCACTCGGCTGTTAACCGAGTTGTTGTAGGTTCGAGCCCTACTCGGGGAGCTGAACCTACCGCTGGCGCGGTAGCCGGAATGAAGTGCTCCTAAGACATCAAAATACGATGTCCAAGGAGCATTAAGTTATTCCCATCAAAATCCACAAAGGAGCGACATCAATATGGCGCAAGGATTTCTGGAACAGGAATCCATCAAGGCAAATAAGCGCAAACGCAAACTATTTTTATTTATGTTTGTGTTCTTTGCCTGTATGGCAGGCTTCCTGTATTTTGCTACAAAAGGTACATTAGACGCCGGTGACCCCAGAGATCGGAAATTAATTTTTCTGTTTTATCTGATGGCAGGAATTATGCTGTTCTGCACGGCGGTCGGACTGCTTGTGTCCATCCTGCCTGCCAAAAACGGCAAAAATCTTATACTTCCCTGCGGTGAAAACACGAAACAAGCCGTGGCTGCACTGATTGACAGGGAAGTAGCAGAAGGGAAAATCCTGTACGAAGGCTTCATGAACATCGACACGATTATGCCTTATCCCAAACGAGTGCTCCTGCTCCCGACTTATCTGCTGCTGGTCGGTGAGATGGGATGGGTAACGGCAATTCCCCGCGATAAAATATATTGGCTCTGCGCTCAGGTTGGCTATAAAGGCGGTCCGTATTTTGTGCGCCTGCTCATCTTTACCGAAAAGAAACTCATCGACTTTGACGGGAACGACATTGAGCATACCCGGGAGATAGCGGAGAACCTGTATCAATACATACCTAATGTTTTCAGCCAATACGAGTCGCAGGAGCTCTCTCACAGATTGGAACGCCTTTTTGAGGAAAACCCTGCGGCATTTCTGGAATTCTATGAACAGGAAAGAAACTGAAAGGAGATTAGCAAATGAATGTATCTGAGGCAATCACAAAAAGATATTCGGTCAGAGGTTATCTTTTTAAGTGCGGAGGAAAGTTTTCACTGGAATAGTCTGGACGCCGGTATCGCGGTACAGAACATGGCTCTGACGGCGGAGGAGCTTGGGCTGGGAAGCCTCATCATCGGCTGTGTTTATGATGCGCTCCGCGGCGAGAAAAAGGCAGAGCTGGGGAAGAAGCTTGGTTTCCCTGAGGGCTATGAGTATGAGATTGCCATTGCGGTAGGACATAAGGCTGCCACAAAGGAGCCCCATACTTATGAGGCGGACAGACAGGTAACATACCTATAAAGCGGAATTAAGAAGTTCCGCTTTTTCCCCTTGCCAAGATTCTTTTGCTGTGTTATAATCAAATTCATTGAGGACAAATGTTTGCAATATTGTCATGGCTCCATGGTCAAGCGGTTAAGACATCGCCCTTTCACGGCGGTAACACGGGTT
>JAMPEY010000012.1 GCA_023664665.1 Lachnoclostridium sp. | reverse complement strand
GGGTTCATAAAGAAAAATAGGAAAAGTGCCAACGAGTACTTGACACAATCTTAAATACTTGGATGCTTGACTTTTTGGGCGGAAAGTGTTACATTTTCATCAAAGCTGATAAATCCTTCCTCCTTGGGGCACTATGCCCCTATGGACTGAAGCGGTTTATCAGCTTTTTAATGGCAGAAATCATTGGAAAATTATCATAAATCTTTCTTCCTGTTAATAGAATTTTCGCAAAGCGTGAATTCTATTGTTGCAGAATTTTTTTAATAAAGTTATAATAACATCATGTTTAGCTTTTATTTATATACAAAAGCGGCAAAGGCAGCCAAAAAGGAGGCATTAAAATGACCAAGATTCGGACAAGGTACGCACCAAGCCCCACAGGCAAGATGCATGTGGGCAATCTGCGTTCTGCATTATATGAATTTTTGATTGCAAAGCATGACGGCGGAGATTTCATGCTCCGCATTGAGGATACGGACCAGGAGCGTTTTGTGGAAGGCGCAACGGAGATTATTTACCGCACGCTGGAAAAAACGGGAATCCGCCACGACGAGGGACCCGACAAGGACGGTGGCTATGGACCCTATGTGCAGAGCGAGCGCATGAAAACAGGCATTTACATGAAATATGCCAAGGAATTAATCGAAAAAGGAGAAGCATATTATTGCTTCTGCGATAAGGAAAGGCTTGCATCCTTAAAGTCAGAAGTGGTGGACGGAAAGGAAATCACGATTTATGACAAGCACTGCCTGTCCTTATCCAAGGAGGAAGTGGAAGCAAATCTTGCAGCCGGGAAGTCCTTTGTCATCAGGCAGAACATTCCGAATGAGGGAAGCACCACCTTCCATGATGAACTGTACGGGGACATCACCGTCAGCAACTCGGAGCTGGATGATATGATTTTGATTAAATCGGACGGTTATCCCACCTACAATTTTGCAAATGTAATTGATGACCATACCATGAATATTACCCATGTGGTGAGAGGAAATGAGTATTTGTCTTCCTCCCCCAAATATGTGCGGCTCTATGAGGCATTTGGCTGGGAGGTTCCGGTATACATCCACCTTCCCTTGATTACGGATGAAAACCATAAGAAGCTTTCTAAAAGGAGCGGACATTCTTCCTTTGAGGATTTGATAGAGCAGGGATTTATTACGGAAGCAATCGTGAATTATGTGGCGCTTTTAGGCTGGAGCCCTGAGGAAAACAGGGAGATTTTCACCCTGGATGAATTGATCAAAGAATTTGATTACCACAGAATCAGCAAATCTCCTGCGGTATTCGATATCGTAAAGCTGCGCTGGATGAACGGCGAATACTTAAAAGCCATGGATTTTGATGTTTTTTATGAGATGGCAGAGCCTTACCTTAAGGATGCGCTGAGAGGGGATTTTGACTTAAAAAAGATTGCCGCCATGGTAAAGACCCGTATTGAAGTATTTCCTGATATTGCGGGACAGGTTGACTTTTTTGAGGCACTGCCGGAGTATGATGTGGAAATGTATACCCACAAGAAAATGAAGACCTCGGCGGAGAGTTCTCTGGAAGTATTAAAAGAGGTGCTTCCCCTTTTGGAAGCGCAGGAAGATTACAGTAATGACGGGCTGTATCAAACCCTGCTTAAATATGTGGAGGAAAAGGGCTGTAAGAACGGCTATGTGATGTGGCCCATCCGTACGGCTGTGTCCGGCAAGCAGATGACTCCTGCCGGAGCAACGGAAATTATGGAGATTCTGGGGAAAGAAGAGTCCTTAAAGAGAATCCGCAAAGGAATTGAATTATTAGAGAATGCTTAATTTACCGGCAATGAATAAGGCGCAGCAAGAAGCTGTAACCCACGGAGAGGGTCCCCTGTTAGTGCTTGCGGGACCCGGCTCCGGAAAGACATTTGTTATCACCCAGAGAATCTTTTACCTTCTGGAAAAACTCCATACTCCGCCGGAAGAAATCTTAGTCATCACCTTCACCAAAGCGGCTGCCCTGTCCATGCAGAATCGTTTCAGGGAGCAGTCCAATCAGATTTATCCCGTCAATTTCGGAACTTTTCATTCTTGTTTTTATCATATCTTGCGTAAATCCCATGTTTTAGACAATTATAAGATAGTAACAGAGGCAGAGAAGAGAAGCATTGTAAGCAGACTGCTTGTTTTAACCTCAAATTCAACATTAAATCCAGAGAAAGCTGATAATAATACTCGTGAAACAATTAACGGACACAACAAGATAAATTCATTTTCCGGGTACGAGAGCCTAAATCGTGAGGCTGCAAAAAGCGGAACCTCAGAATATAAAAGTGCAGAAGCCGCATCCCAATTCCTGCAGGCATTCAGCTTTTATAAAAACACCTTTGACGAATCCGGTGCAAAGAAAAAACTGCCCATGGAATATCAGGAAGCCTTTCAGCCGATGTTTCAGGCATATGAGCAGGAGAGAAAGCGCAGACATCTGCTTGATTTTGATGATATGGTTTATCAGTGCCATAAGCTGCTTACGGAGGATGCAGCATTAAGAAGCTATTGGCAGAACCGTTTTTCCCATATCCTTATGGATGAATTTCAGGACATCAATCCCATGCAGTATGAAGTGGTAAAATTGCTGGCAGGCACAAAAACACAGCTTTTTGCCGTGGGAGACGATGACCAGTCCATCTATGGCTTCCGCGGCTCAAAGCCAGCCTGTTTGCAACAGTTTCAAGAGGAATTTAAAGCGGAAAAGGTTTATTTATCCATTAATTACCGAAGCACCCCGGAGATTGTAAACGCATCGTTACAGGTAATATCAAAAAATAGACAACGATTTGAGAAAAAATTAATTTCCGCGCAGGAAATCCTTCATAATTCTGAGAAAACGGACAGTTTGGATGAAAAAATGACTGCGGAAGGATTCAAGTTTGAAAATAAACCTTCAAACTCTTTATTGGCAGCATTACCACAGGCAGAAGCCAGCGGTATGCGGGGATACAAAAATACATGTGAAAAGATGTGTGAAGTAAAAGCAAATGTATATGTAAATCCAGCGGAAATGAGGAAGACAAGCAAAGACGAGAAGACAAGCAAAGATGAGAATACGCAGGAAGAAAGCATAAATGAAAACATAAGCGGAGGCGTAAGCTTAAAAGCCTTTGAGGAAAGGGAAGAGCAATATGCCTATCTGGCGCAGAAGTTGGGCAGCCTTATAAAACTGCAGAACCCTCAAGCCCCTCAAGTCCCAAAAGAGATATCTTCCAATAAAGATTTTCCGGAAGCTTTGGAAGAATCCATTTCAGGCAGTTTCATTCCGGAGAACAACATAGCTGCTGTAAGTATAGCTGAAAGCCCATCTACGAGCATAGGAGTGCTGTTCCGCACCAATTCTTACATGCAGGGTTTCGCTGCAAAGTTAAGCAGGATGGGCATTCCCTATGACATGAAAGAGAAAGCAGCGAATATTTATGACCATTTTATCGCAAAAGATATCATGGCATATTTACGGCTTGCAGAAGGAGATGGCGAAAGAGAGCAGCTGCTTCGGATTTTGAATAAGCCTGTGAGGTATTTAAGCAGGGAATCTCTGGGATGGCAGGATTTAGAAAACTTTAGGTCTGAACAGGAAAATATGGCATTACAGAAAAATATGGCAGTGCGAAATAATATTGTGTTAGAGCAGAAGATGGGGCGACAAAGAAGCCGAGAGGCAATGCAAGAGTTTTTGCTGGAGGGAATGTTAAATTATTACAGGAACGCCCAAAATATTCCCTATCAGAAGGAGCGGATTTTCGCTGTCGAAAAGCTTAAGAGAGATTTGCTTATCATCAAAAAACGCCCGCTTTATCTCAAAATACAGTATATTTTAAAGGGTATGGGATATGAAAAATATTTAAAGGATAATGCGGGCACAAATACAGAAAAATGGCAGGAATATCAGGAAATCTTAGACTGGCTTTGCTCGGAGGCAAAGGAGTGTGAAAGCCTTTCCGAATGGCTGGATGCAAAAGAAATTTACGAAGAATCATTAAAAGAAATGTCCGGACAAACCCAGATAAAGCAGCCTCAGACAGAACAGACAAAAATCCACTTGATGACCGTCCATGCATCCAAGGGCTTGGAATTTGACCGGGTCTGGATTCCGGACTGCAACGAGAAGGTTTTTCCCCATGGAAATATGCCGGATGCCGCCTCCTGCGAGGAAGAGAGGCGTATCTTTTATGTGGCTATGACAAGGGCAAAGAAAAGTCTGGAGCTTTTATACCTTACAGGCACAAAGGAACGCCCCAGACTGCCTTCCCGGTTCTTAAATCCATTGCTTCATTCATCTGACAATTCATCAAATTTTGGTTTTTGAATCAATCTCCTCAAGTTCCATCTTCTTGACCTGTCGGCCAAGAAGCATCACTCGCAAGACAGCTCGTTCCATTCACAGTTGTCCAGATATTCGTCAAAGGCGTCGGCAATCCGGTCATATTCGTCGTCATCGTCAATATACTCCAGAACGGGCTCCTCGTTGGGGTCGTCAGGATTTTCGCTGTAACGGTAAATCCATACTTCATCTCCGTCTTCGGCAGTTTCCTCATTCTGGGGCAGAAGTATGATATAATCTTTATCCTCCACAGTGAGAATGGTGACAATATCACAGTTTACGACCGTACCGTCCTCCAATTCCAGCTCAACGGTCATATCTTCGTCCAAATTTTCATTCTTATTTTGGCTCATAACGAAAAATCTCCTTTTTATCCTTTTTGTTTTAGTATAACTGCTTGTGATTTTTCTTGCAATACATTATAATGTATCTTAGATAATAAAATTGCGAAGTAATTTTATTATAGAACTTATAGCTATTTTTTCGGGAGATATATCGGTTGTGAAGAACGATTTGACAAAAGGGAGTGTGTTTTGGAAGCTTTTCCAATTTTCACTGCCATATCTGCTTTCCTGTTTTTTGCAGACTTTTTATGGGATGGCGGATTTGTATATCACAGGACAGTTTTACGGTGCGGACACGATTACGGCGGTTTCGGTGGGCAGTCAGGTAACACATATGCTGACGGTAGTGATTGTAGGGCTTGCCATGGGCACCACGGTAAATATCGGACTCGCAGTGGGTGCCGGGAATCAGAGAAAGGTTGCGGCAATCATCGGCAATACGGTTATTTTGTTTTCAGTCTTTGCGTTTTTGCTTACGGTTTTGCTTTTATGTGCAAACAATGGGATTCTGAGGATTTTGTCAGTGCCTCGGGAATCATGGGCGCAGGCTAAGAGTTATCTTACGGTTTGTTTTGCGGGCGTTCCGTTTATTGTGGCATATAATGTCATAAGCAGCATATTCCGGGGTATGGGCGATTCTAAGAGTCCGTTGTATTTTGTAGGGATAGCAGGAGTTTTTAATGTGGCGTTTGATTATCTGTTGATTGGCGGATTTTCAATGGGGGCAAAAGGCGCAGCCATTGCAACGGTTATGTCACAGGCATTCAGCGTGGCGGCGGCGCTGCCGGCGCTTTGCATTTCACAAAAGAAACGGAGGGCTTCTCTTGTCAGGAAGGATTTTCGCCTTACAGGCGGGACGGCAAAGGAGCTTTTAAAAGTCGGAGCGCCCATTGCCCTGCAGGATGGTTTGATTCAGGTAGCCTTTCTGGTAATTACGGTGATTGCCAACAGGCGCGGAGTGGATGCGGCGGCGGCAGTAGGCATCGTGGAGAAGATGATCGGGTTTATGTTTCTGGTTCCTTCCGCCATGCTTTCGGCAGTATCTGCGGTTGCGGCCCAGAATGCGGGAGCGGGATTTCATGACAGGGGAAAAAAGGCTTTGGGCTGCGGTATTTTGATAACCGTAGCGACGGGAATGGTCTTTACCGTAAGTTGTCAGTTCTTTGCGGAAACGCTGATTGGATTTTTTGCCAAGGATGAGCCGACGGTCATTTTAATGGGAGGGCAGTATCTGAGATCCTATGTGTTTGACTGTATCTTTGCGGGGATTCATTTTTGCTTTAGCGGGTACTTTTGTGCTTATCAGAAATCAATGATATCTTTTGCGCACAATCTTGCGGCAATTATATTGGTTCGTATTCCGGGAGCGTACTATGCGTCAAAATTATTTCCGGACAGCCTGTATCCCATGGGTCTTGCGGCACCGCTTGGCTCCGTACTTTCCGCTGTTATCTGCGTAATTTTTTATATTATTTTTAGGAAAGAATTTGTAAAGAAAGTAAGTAACTGAAAATACTGCTTGTATATAGGGAGATGGAGATATTGATGACAGAAAACAGATTACAGATTAAGCCATATCCTCTGGGGGCTCATTGCGAGGCAGGCAGCGTTCGTTTTTCTTTTGTGTCAAAAAAGGGAAATTGTGGGATTATTTTGTATGACAGGCAGTCCGGGAGAAGGCTGCGTAAAATTGCTTTTACGGCAGAAGAGAGAATAGGAAATGTTCACTGCAAATATCTGGAGGGCCTTGACACATCAGCGATTACTTATCAATTTTACGAAGACGACTGCATCCTGCCAGACGAGCATGCCCGTGTGTTTGTAGCAAAGGGCGCATATGGCAGGGAGAGAAATGTAAAGGATTTAAAAGCCGGATTTTTGAAGGAGGATTTTGCCTGGGAAGGGGACAAAAGACCCAAAATCCCTTATGAGGACTGTGTGTGTTATTGTATGCATGTGAGGGGCTTTACAAGGCATCCCTCCTCAAAAGTGGCACATAGAGGCACCTTTCTCGGCGTCAAGGAAAAGATTCCCTATCTGAAAGAATTGGGAATCACTACCGTGGAGCTGCAGCCTGCTTATGAATTTCTGGAGATTCCGAGCGTGGAGGAGCGGAAACAGGCATTTCCCTACGGAACGATGGGAACGATGGGAACGATGGGAACGGTGTCGGATGCGGATATGGACAGGCTTTATCCCAAACAGTTAAATTATTGGGGTTATAAGAAGGGGTATTATTATGCGCCTAAGGCTTCCTATGCGGCGGGCGAGGACGCCTCTCTGGAATTTAAGGAAATGGTGAAGGCATTCCATGCAAACGGCATGGAGGTGGTAATGCAGTTTTATTTCCCGAATGAAGTGGAAAGAAGAAATATTCAGGATATCTTACAATTCTGGGTATTGCAGTATCATGTGGACGGTTTTCATCTCATGGGTGAAAATATCCCCACTGCCATGTTAGCCAAAGACCCCGTGTTTGCAGACACAAAGCTGTGGTATTATTCTTTTGACACGGATACGGTTTACAAAAAAGACGAAGTGCCGGCATACCGCAATCTTGCGGAGTATCGGGACGATTATTTATATACCATGCGGAAATATTTAAAGGGCGACGAAAATATGATAAAGAGCGTTCTTTATCAAATGCGCACAAATCCTCTTAAAACGGGATACATTCATTATCTGTCAAATTATTACGGATTGACCATGATGGATATGGTGTCCTATAACCGCAAGCATAATGAGGATAACGGCGAGGACAACCGGGACGGCGCCTCCTCCGACTACAGCTGGAATTGCGGGGAGGAAGGAATCAGCCGCCGCAAGCGGATCAGAAAGCTTCGCAGACAACAGTTGAAAAATGCCGTCTGCCTGCTGTTTTTGGGACAATCCACCCCTTTATTCTTCATGGGGGATGAATTCGGAAATTCCCAGAAGGGCAATAATAACCCCTATTGTCAGGATAATGATGTCACATGGCTCAAGTGGACGGATTTGGAAAAAAACAGGGATATCTATGAATTTTTTGTGCAGATGATTCGTCTGCGCAGGGAACATCCCATTTTGCACTGTGAGAGAGAGCTTAAAATCATGGATTCCCTGTCCTGCGGTTATCCCGATTTGTCTTATCACGGACAAAATGCATGGAGGGTGCAGACGGAAAGCTATAGCAGACAGGCAGGAGTTATGTATTGCGGCAAATATGCAAAAACAAAAGCCGGAGAGGAAGATGCATTCTTTTATCTGGCAATGAATATGTATTGGGAGCCTCAGGGACTTGCATTGCCTAAGCTTCCCAAAGGCATAAGGTGGAAGAAGGTCTTTTGTACGGAAGAGAATGCTAAATCGGAAGGGTTTTCGGAGGACTTCGCAAAAGATACCGTCACAAAAACATCCGGCGCAGGATGGATGATAGACGGTATCGTATCGGAAGGGATGCCGGATAATGAATCGGAAAATCTACCAGAGGAAACCGTCAGGCTGATACCGGCAAGGGCAATCAGTCTCTTTATGAGTGTACCGGTGCCGGAAAAGAAGCCGAAAAGGAAAAACTCCGTCCGGAAAACGACAGTGCAAAAGAAAAATTCATGAGAGGATATATGGGCAAGTTTTGGAAGCATTTTAAGACAGTTTCATATCATAAATATCTGGTGGCGAAAGGCTGTTTCCGGGTAGGTTTATATTGGCAGGGAATCTGTCATGATTTGTCCAAATTCAGCCCGGCGGAATTTTTGCCGGGTGTCCGCTATTATCAGGGGAACAGAAGCCCCAATAATGCCGAGAGGGAAGAAAAGGGATATTCCGGCGCCTGGCTTCACCATCAGGGCAGGAATAAGCATCATTATGAATATTGGGTTGACTATTGCATAGACTCTCTTCCCGGAGTTATGGCGCCTGTGCCCATGCCGGATAGATATATTGCAGAGATGATCATGGACAGGATTGCCGCCAGCAAGGTTTACCGCGGAAAAGAATACACGCCGGCAGACCCGCTTTCCTATTATGAAAAAGGCGCGGACCGAATTCCCATGCATCCGGAAACCAAGAAAAAGCTGGAGCGTATGTTAAAAATGCTTGCGGAAAAGGGAGAGGAAGAAACTTTCCGGTGTATTAAGCAGAAGTTGGTAAAGAAAAGAAAAAGGACTGGCAACCAATAATTGTCCCCTGAATAAGATAACATAAATGAAAAAACAGGGGTAGACAATATGAACTGTTGGATCCTTTTATTGTTACTTGCCTGCAGCGGTAATCAGGGCATCGGCAACAATGATAATAACAGCGGCTGCGGCTGTAACAGCGGTAGGAATGACGATTGCGGCTGTGGCAGAGGAAACGGCGGCAGTGGCAGAAGCGACGGCTGTGGCTGTGATAACGACAGAAATGACGGGCGCGGCTGGGACAGAAGCGATGCAAGACCTGTAGCCTGGGATTCTGATTGCGGCTGCAATGACGATTTCGGAAGAGGAAACGGTCCTATACAGCAGGGCTTTCCCAGCTTGAACCGCGGTGACACCTGTGGCTGTGAGAACGACCAGAATTAAGCAGGCGGAAACAATCGGGAACCGATTGAAATAAAAGAGACTGTTACAGGAAGGATATCCTTTTATGTGACAGTCTCTTTTTTATGTCTGATTTATCTATTCTGTTTTGTCTATTCCGACATAGCCTCTTTCCACATATTGTTATAGAGCTCATCGCCTTCCTCGCCCAGATAGATAAAGGTTTCCAGATTGTTATATTGGGACAGATCCGGGAAAGCAATCTTGGAATTGCGGATATCTTCATCTTCGATCAATTCTCTTGCAGCGGCATTGGGAGTAGAGTAAGTAATGTATTCAAAATTCAGAAGAGCAATATCCCCGCGGCACATAAAGTCGATAAATTTCTCCGCATTTTCCTTGTTGGGAGCATTCTTGGGAATCACCCAGCTGTCAATCCATACATTGGTGCCTTCTTTGGGAATCACATATTCCAAATCGGCATTTTCCCTTTGCGTGTAAATTGCCTCGCCGGAATAGATAACGCCCAGAGCCGCTTCACCGCCTATCATCTTGTCGCGGACCTGATCGATGACATAAGCCTGCACCAAAGGTTTCTGCTTAATTAAGGCGTCCCTCGCGGCAGCAAGCTCCGTCTCGTTCAGGGTATTCATGGAATGACCGTTTAATTTCAGCGCGACCATCATGGCGTCCCGGACGGACTTTTGCATCAGAATGTTGTCCGCATATTTTTCATCCCACAGAATTGCCCAACTGTCAACGGGTTCATCCACCATGGTCTTGTTGTAAAGGATGCCGACGGTTCCCCAGCAGTAAGGTACGGAATATTTGTTTTCCGGGTCAAAATCTCTGGATTGTATGTAATATTGTTCTTCAATATTTGCCTTTGCATTGGGAACATTATCAAAGTTAATTTCCTGCAGCAAATCGTTTTGGATCATTTTCTGGATCATATAATCGGAAGGGCAGATGACATCATAAGCGGAAGAGCCGGCCGCCACCTTGGGGTACATATCCTCGTTGGTGTCAAATTCATCATAGATGACTTTAATGCCTGTTTCCTCTTCAAACATGGTAAGGGCTTTAGGGTCTATATATTCCCCCCAGTTATAGACATAGACCTCTCCGTTTTTGCCGGAAGCGGAAGAGCCGCAGCCGGTAAACATGGAACCGCAAAGGATTCCTGCAAGTAAAAGTACGGCCAATTTTTTCATAATCATTTTCCTCCTCAAATGTTTTTGTTTATCTGCGATGCTTTAGGCGCAGTCATCTTTTTGGGTGTATAATTCACCAAAATAAGTAACACCAGAACCGACACAAAAATAATTGTGGAAAGGGCGTACATTTCCGGTTTGATTCCCTTTCTGACCTCTGTGTAAATCTTGGTGGAGAGGGTGTCTACGCCGGGTCCTTTGGTAAAATGTGTGATAATAAAATCATCTAACGACATGGTAAACGCCATTAAAAATCCGGACAGGATTCCGGGCAGGATATCGGGAAAAACCACCTTAAAAAATGCCTGCATATGGGAAGCTCCCAAATCCAGCGCCGCCTCATAAGTGTTGGGATTCAGCTGTTTCATACGGGGCATGACGCTCAATATCACATAGGGGATGTTGAAGGTAATATGCGCAAGCAGCACGGTTCCAAAGCCAAATTTCATCCCGAGACTGATAAAAAGGAGCATCAGGGAAATGCCGGTCACAATCTCCGCATTTAACATGGGGATATTGGTAATGCCCATCAGTATGGCGCGGTTTCTTTTTTTCATGCCCTGCATGGCAATGCATGCAATGGTGCCGATAACGGTAGAGACCGCGGCGGAAAGAAACGCAATCGCCAATGTATTTCCGAGAGCCTGCATGATAATGCTGTTGGAAAAAAGGCTTTTGTACCAGTCAAAGGTAAATCCGCCCCATTTCGCTCTGGTCTTGCTGGCATTAAAGGAGAGAACCATCAAAGTGATAATGGGGGCATACAGAAAAATAAAAATCAAGGTAATATATACTTTTTGTGCGGCACTACGCATGACAGCGCGTCCGTTCGTCTGCTTTTCAGCGTTGTATTCCGTCATAGTGCATTCGCCTCCCCTTCCTTATCCGTTACGGCAGTGATGACCATATTGAAGATAATAAACAGCATCAAGACGATGGAAAGCCCGCTGCCGAGATGCCAGTTGCCCGTCTGGGTAAATTCCTGCTCGATGACATTGCCGATAAGCAGAATCTTGTTGCCGCCCAGAATAGAGGAAATCACAAAGGTGGTCAGCGCCGGCACAAATACCATGGTGATGCCGCTTATGATACCGGGTACGCTTAAAGGCAGCGTAACCTTGAGAAAAGCCTGTATCTCATTGGCGCCAAGGTCTCTGGCTGCATTTAACACATTCATGTCGATTTTACACAGCACATTATAGATGGGCAGCACCATAAAGGGCAGAAAATTGTATACCATGCCCAAAATAATCGCACCGGGGGTGTTGATAATATTAAGCGGGGGCAGTCCGAGGAAGCCGAGGATGTTATTGATTACCCCGGTTTTTTCCAGAAGGGTCTGCCAGGCAAGGGTGCGCAGCAGAAAATTCATCCACATGGGCAGAATGAAAATCAGCACGATAAAAGAGTGGTTTTTCTCTTTTAACCCGCACAAAATCATGGCAAGGGGATATGCCAGTATAAAGCAGATGACCGTGCTGACCACGGACAGCTTAATGGCTTCCCATAAGGATTTTGCATGGACGGGGGTTGCAATCGCCATAACATTATTTAAAGTAAAAGCTCCGTTTTTATCCGTCAGGCCATAGTAAAATACCATACAGAGCGGTACAATGACAAACAGGGCTGACCAGAATAAAAAGGGAGCGGAGAGTAGTTTCTTATTCATTGACACCTACCGCCTCCTCGTCTTCCGATTCCGGTTTGTTCATAATCTGGATATTAAAGGGGTCAACCTTGATGCCCACACGGGCGCCCACTTCCTGCATTTTGGTGGAATGCACCAGCCATTCAAAGCCTCCTGCCATAACTTCCATTTCATAATGAACCCCTTTGAAAATCAGGTGTGTGACCGTGCCTTCGATAGTGCCTTCGCCGGGAGCTACAAGCTCCACATCTTCGGGGCGGATCACCACATCCACAGGCTTATTTTCTCCAAAGCCCTCGTCCACACAGGCAAAGCGGGCGCCCAGAATCTCAACCAGACGGTCCTTGATCATAAGGGCGTTTATAATGTTGCTGTCACCGATAAAATCCGCCACAAAGGCATTTTCCGGCTCGTTATAAATGCTTTCCGGCGTGCCGATCTGCTGGATATAGCCCTGATTCATAACCACAATGGTATCCGACATGGTCAGAGCCTCTTCCTGATCGTGGGTCACATAAATAAAAGTAATGCCAAGCTCGTTCTTAAGGCGAATCAGCTCATACTGCATATCCTGACGGAGCTTCAAATCAAGAGCTCCCAAGGGTTCGTCGAGGAGCAGAAGCTTCGGCTCGTTTACGATGGCTCTTGCAATTGCGATACGCTGCTGCTGACCGCCGCTTAAGGAGTCGGGCATACGGTTTTCATAGCCGTCTAAGTTTACCAGCTTCAGGGCATATTTAATTTTGTCGTTGATATAGGACTGGCTTTTATTTTTAATCTTTAACCCAAATGCAATATTTTCCGCAATATTCATATGGGTAAAGAGGGCATATTTCTGGAATACCGTGTTTAAGTTACGCTTATTTGGTGGAAGGTTGGTAATGTCTTTGCCTTCAAAGATTACATGACCCTTGTCAGGTTTTTCAAAACCGCCCAGAATACGCAGCGTAGTAGTTTTGCCACATCCGCTGGGTCCCAAAAGTGTCAAAAATTCATTCTCCCTGATATAGAGATTCAGGTCATCCAGAATCATCTGTCCGTCAAATGATTTTGTAATGTTTTCCAAATTCACCAATGCGTTTTTCATTTGCCTCCTCACTTCTGCGATGTTCTTTCGTAATTGGCAGTTGCATCGCTGAAAATTATTAGCCAATATGATATAAATAATAAACATTATTATAAGGAATGTCAACGAAAAATACAGAAAAAAACAAAGACCGAAAAATATGCGGACAAAGTGTTTCAAATTGGGGGAATATATGCTATAATAAGACCATATTCATAACTGTTCGTTTTGCAAATATTGTGCCCGCGGATAGCATGCATTGTCAAAAATTCGCAGGCTGCGGAAAGGCATGGTTATTAAGATGGCGAAAGAAAAGTATGTTGCATATGTTTCCACTTATACGCAGGGAGACAGCCACGGAATCAAGGTATATGATGTGGATATGGATCAGGGGAGATTTATCGAAAAAGAGAAGGTAGAAATTACCAATTCCTCCTATATCACCATTTCACATAACGGGAAATATCTGTATTCCATCACGGATTTCGGGGTAGAATCCTACATCATTGAGAAGGATGGCGGGCTTGAATTAATTAATTTTGCCTCAATCAACGGAATGAGGGGATGTTATGTGTCCACGGACTTTACGGACAGCTATCTGTTTGTGGCCGGTTATCATGATGGCAAGCTGACGGTGCTTAGATTAAACAAGGACGGTTCCATCGGAGAGATTACGGATGAGATTTTCCATAAAGGGCTGGGAAGCATGGCGGAGCGGAATTTCAGACCTCACATCAACTGTGCCCGCATGACCCATGACAATAAATATCTTCTGGTGGCGGATCAGGGAATGGATCATGTGAATGTGTACCGTCTTGATTTGGAAAAAGGAAAGGTGCTCCTTGCGGATGTTATCAGAAGTGATCTGGAATCCGCTCCCAGACATATCAAGATATCCGAGGACGGCAGATTTATTTATATTGTTCATGAGTTGAAATGTTATATTGATGTTTATTCTTATGAAGACCGGGAAAATATTCCTTATTTTGAGAAAATTCAGAAGGTGCAGGAGATTGAGCCGGAGAAGGGGAGCATCAATTCCGCCAGCGCCCTGAGTTTTTCCAAGGATTATAATTATCTGGTAAGCTCCCTTGCCGGGGATAATTCCGTGGTGATTTATAATGTCAACAAAAAAGACGGAACCCTGACCCCCAACTTAAGGCTTCCCGTCAGCGGTGAGTATCCCAAAGATGTGGACTTATTCCCCAACAACAAATTTCTGGTTTCCTTAAACCATGAGAGCAATACCATGACATTTTTCCGAATCGATTTGGAAAACGGAACCATGATGATGAATGGTCCCGCTTTAAAGGTGGATGTGCCAAACTGCATTACCTTCCACAAACTGACTCCCTGATAATTCAGGCATAAAAATCTTTCAAAAAATCCATGCGGGACGACATGTTGACCATCATGGCATCCAGAACGGTGATAGCGGTCATGCATTCCATGACTACTACGGCTCTGGGAACAATGACGGGGTCATGCCGTCCTTTTATTTGGACATCTATTTCCGTATGGGACTTATCTATGGTCTGCTGGGGCTTAAAAATAGAAGGAGTGGGCTTTACATGCGCCCTCAGGACAATGGCGCTTCCGTCGCTGATTCCGCCCAAAATGCCCCCTGCGTGATTGCTGTTCTTGACAACTTTTTCTCCGTCCATGCGGAAAGCATCATTGTTTTCGCTGCCAAAACGCGTGGAAACCTGTGTGCCGTCTCCGATTTCCACGGCTTTTACGGCGCCTATGGACATGACTGCCTTGGCGAGGTTCGCGTCCAGTTTTTCAAATACGGGCTCACCGATACCGGCAGGAACGCCCGTAACCACACATTCCATCACGCCGCCCACGGAATCCAGATTCTGCCTTGCGGTCTCCAGATAAGCCACGGCTTTTTCATCCGCCTGAAAATCCGGCATGGCGGTTTTCGTGGCAAGAATGGCGTCCTTATCAAAGTTTGACGGGTCGGTTTCCACGGGACCGATGCTTTTGGTGTAAGCGCAGACCTCTATGCCCAGCAGCGAGAGGATTTTGCAGGCAATGGCTCCCGCAGCCACACGGCCGATGGTTTCCCTGCCGGATGAGCGGCCGCCGCCTCTGTAATCCCGGAATCCGTATTTTTCATCAAAGGTATAATCCGCATGACCGGGACGGTAATAGCCTGCAATTTCGCTGTAATCTCCGGAAATCTGGGAAGTGTTTTTCACAATGAGGGAAATCGGCGTTCCCGTGGTTTTTCCTTCAAAGACGCCGGAGAGGATTTCCACAAGATCATCTTCTTTTCTGGGAGTGGTGATATTGCTTGTGCCGGGCTTGCGGCGGTTCAGATAAACCTGAATGTCTTCCTCGCAAAGAGGAACTCCCGCAGGGCAGCCGTCAATGACAACGCCCAACGCTTTGCCGTGGGATTCGCCCCAGGTGGTTATTTTAAAAATCGTTCCGAATGTAGAACCCGCCATGCCAAACCTCATTTCCGCACCGTATCATGCAAGTATTTATTCTCAAATTATAACGAAAGAAGAAGAAATTGGCAACTTTTTTTAAGAAAAATAGTGCGTAAAATAAAAATATGTGTTATGATAACACTGAGATAGTTTATATTAGGGAAATTTCTGCCTTTGGCAGTTGATAAACGAGGCATGTCAGATGAATGAAAAAACATTAAAAGAGCGGGTTAAAAAGCGGCTTTTTAAGTTCGGCAGAAAAAACAGAATATGCAGTTATCTGGTGATTCCCGTACTGTTTGTCAGTATGTTCTTTTTTCATGTGCTTTATTATATTAGGGGAAACGGGAAGCGTTTTGCCATGCTTGCCATGATGTTCTGCCTTTTTACGGTTTACAGCAGCTTTTCCTTTCCTTTGTTTATTTCTTCGGATAACGGGGACGGCATCGGCTCTCTGGATTTGGAAATGCATGACGATATCTTTCTGGCAAGCGAACCTAAGCTTGACATATCGGAGGCGGAATCCATTGTGGATGAGGATATTTTGGAAAGTTTTTCCGAAGAGTTTGACCATGCTTATCTGAACGAAGAGCAGATGAGAGCTTTGGAAGAGGAGCAGAACAGAGAACAGGGGGAATCGGCAGCAAAACGGCCGGAGGATGACTTAAAGATTTCCGAAAATTTTTCCAAGGATGATTGGCGGCTCATCTTGGTCAATAAACAGCATTCCATCCCCGATGATTATACTTTCCCGAAGGAAAATATCAAGACATTGAACGGTATTAAACAGTGCGATTCCCGCATTTTGGATGACTATAACGATATGCTGGAAGCGGCAGCGAAGGAGGGACTTTACTTAAAACCATGTTCTTCCTATCGCGATTTGGAATACCAGCAGGTGCTTATTGACCAGCACATGGTATCTTACATGAAACAGGGGTTTTCTTATGTGGAAGCCTTCCAGCTTTCCAGCAGGAGAGTTCAGGTTCCGGGCTCCAGCGAGCATCAGCTGGGGCTTGCCCTTGACATTGTCTGCGATACACATCACGATCTTACCGAAGATTTTGAAGATACAAAGGAAGGAATCTGGCTTGCGAAGAACAGCTATAAATACGGATTTATCCTGCGTTATCCAAAGGAGAAGGAGTATATTACGGGAGTGAAGTATGAACCTTGGCATTTCCGCTATGTAGGCATAGAGGCAGCTACGGTGATTACGGAAAATGACATGACTTTAGAAGAATTCTGGGAGGAATTATGATATGAGTTCCATATATCATATCTTAAAGCAGGAGGGAAGAGCCAAGAGAGGCGAGATGCACACGGTACATGGCACAATACAAACCCCTGTCTTTATGAATGTGGGCACGGTTGCCGCCATTAAGGGGGCAGTGTCCTCTGCCGATTTGGAGCAGATAGGGACACAGGTGGAGCTGTCCAACACTTATCATCTGCATGTACGCCCCGGCGACAAGGTGATCAAGCAATTGGGAGGGCTCCATAAATTTATGTCCTGGGATAAACCGATCCTTACGGATTCCGGTGGATTCCAGGTATTTTCTTTGGCAAAGCTTCGCAAAATCAAGGAGGAGGGCGTGTACTTCAACTCCCATATCGACGGGCATAAAATATTTATGGGTCCGGAAGAAAGCATGCAGATACAGTCTAATCTGGGCTCCACCATTGCAATGGCGTTTGACGAGTGCGCTCCCAGCAGGGCGGATAAAAAATATGTGCAGGCTTCCGTGGAGCGCACCACCAGATGGCTGAAAAGATGTCAGGATGAGATGAAGCGCCTGAATGCTCTGGAAGATACGGTCAATCCCAAACAGCTTCTCTTTGGCATTAACCAGGGAGCGGTATATGACGATATCCGCATTGAACATGCAAAGCAAATCAGTGAACTTGATTTGGACGGATATGCGGTGGGCGGACTTGCGGTAGGTGAGAGCCATGAGGAGATGTATCATGTTTTGGAGGAGGTAGTGCCATATCTTCCTCTGGAAAAACCTACCTATCTGATGGGCGTGGGGACCCCTGCCAATATTTTAGAGGGCGTGGAGCGGGGCATTGATTTTTTTGACTGCGTATATCCTTCCCGAAACGGCAGGCACGGTCATCTGTATACCAATCATGGCAGAGTCAACTTGTTTAATGCAAAATATGAATTGGATGACAGCCCTATTGAGGAAAGCTGTATGTGTCCGGCATGTCAAAGATACTCAAAGGCATATATCCGCCATTTGTTGAAAGCAAAGGAGATGCTGGGAATGAGGCTTTGCGTACTCCACAATCTGTATTTTTACAATACCATGATGAAGGAAATACGGGATGCTCTGGACGAGGGCAGATTTGCCGCCTATAAGAAGAAAAAGCTGGAAGGAATGGCGGAAAATCAGCCATGCCATTTATAAGCTGCCATAATATACATTTTATATTAAAATTGATAATTTTATCGGCCGCTTATATTAAATTTTTATAAAAAGCTTGTGCGTATGAAAAAATTTGTGTATCATACTTACTTGTATAACCATATACTTGTACAGCCATATGAGGAAATCTGTGACAGCGCGGCATTCACAGATGGGACGGGATAGTGTATGGATAATCAAACAACCAGTTGCTGCGCAGAAATGAGGAAAATATGGGAATTTTGTTAACGGAAGCTGAAGCTACAGTGGCGGATGCAGCGGCGGCCGGACAGGCAACGGGCAGTCTTGTCAGCGTGTTTGTCATGTTTGGGGCATGGATTGTAATCATGTATTTTCTTATGATCAGACCCCAGAAAAAAGAACAGAAGAGGCTCAATACCATGCTGGCGGATTTGGCTCCCGGCGACTGCGTACTTACCACTTCCGGATTTTATGGCATTGTGATAGACATTTCCGATGAAGACAGCACGGTTATCGTGGAATTCGGAAATAACAAAAACTGCCGGATTCCTATGGAAAAAACGGCCATCAGCCGGGTAGAAAAAGCGGATGTTTAAAAACTTTTCATAAAGATATTGACAAATCCTGCAAGAGTGATTACAATGCATAAGTAATAATTGTATATCATAATATTTGTATACAATCTAAAAGGAGGAGACAATTATGAGAAAAATGAAAAAGTTTTTAAGTGTTGTAGTTGCTTCCGCAATGGTGCTTGCCATGGCAGGCTGCGGCAACAACAATGCCTCACAGGGAAGCTCCGCCGCAGGCGGGAGTGAATCCCAGACGCAGGAATCTGCAGCAGGTACGGATGCATCCAATACCGGAGCGGGTACTTCCGCTTCTGCTGACGGTGTATTCAAGATCGGAGGCATGGGACCTCTGACCGGCGGCGCTGCCATATACGGTCTGAATGTTCGTAATGCAGCCCAGATTGCGGTAGATGAGATCAATGCAGCCGGCGGTGTCACCGTAAACGGCAAGTCATATCAGCTGGAGCTGAGGTTTGAGGATGATGAGCACGATGCGGAAAAGGTTATTTCTGCGTATAATACGGTAAAGGATTGGGGCGCACAGATGGTCTTGGGTGCAGTTACCAGCGGTCCTTCCATTGCTGTATCGGAGGAGACCTATAGGGATAATATGTTCCAGCTGACTCCTTCCGGTTCCGCAGTAAAGTGCACACAGTATGACAACGGCTTCCGTGTATGCTTCTCAGATCCGGATCAGGGTGCAGCCAGCGCACAGTACATCGGCGAGCAGAAACTTGCTCAAAAGATAGCTATTATTTATGACAGCTCCACCGATTACTCCAAAGGTATCTATGAGAGTTTTGTAAAGGGCGCTAAGGATCAGTCTTTTGAGATTGTTGCACAAGAAGCATTTACGGCGGACAGCAATACGGATTTCTCCGTACAGCTTCAGAAAGCACAGTCCGCAGGAGCGGATTTGGTCTTTTTACCTATTTATTATCAGGAATCCGCTTTGATCTTAAAGCAGGCAGACCAGATGGGTTACGCACCTAAGTTCTTCAGCTGTGACGGTATGGACGGTATTCTCACTGTAGAGAATTTTGATACGAAGCTGGCAGAGGGCGTTATGCTGCTGACTCCTTTCGCAGCAGATGCAAAGGATGATTTGACCCAGAAGTTTGTAAAGACTTATCAGGATAAGTATGGCGAAATTCCCAATCAGTTTGCGGCAGATGCTTATGATGGCGTTTATGCATTGAAGGCAGCTATTGAAAAGAGCGGTGTAACACCTGATATGAGTACATCTGAAATCTGTGAGGGCTTAAAGACCGGAATTACCTCCATCACTCTGGACGGATTGACCGGCGCAGGCATGACATGGAATGCTTCCGGCGAGCCCAACAAGGCTCCCAAGGCTGTAAAGATTCAGGATGGCGCTTATGTAGCAATGTAATATAAAGTAACCAAAGGGGGTTGCCTTATCATTTTGGGCAGCCCTCTTTTCATTCTTTTTTATAAAACCGAAAATAACTTGCGGGCTTGACTGCATTCTGTTATACTTAAAGACAATTATGATGTTTGGAAACGGAGGGATTCCTCATGAATTTTCTGCAGTATCTTATTAACGGCATCAGTCTTGGCAGTGTGTATGCCTTGATTGCCCTGGGATATACCATGGTATACGGCATTGCCAAAATGTTAAACTTTGCACATGGAGATGTTATCATGGTGGGAGCATTTACCACTTTTACCATCTGTAATACTATGAAGCTGCCCGTGCCGGTGGGGGTATTGGCGGCAGTGGTTCTGTGCACGCTGCTTGGCATGCTGATTGAGAAGGTTGCCTATAAGCCTTTGAGAATGGCTTCCTCACCCCTTGCGGTGCTGATTACCGCTATCGGCGTCAGCTATCTGCTGCAGAATATGGCGCTGTTGATTTTTGGTTCCAACACGAAATTTTTTACCTCTGTTGTATCATTAAAGCCATTGCGCCTGTTTGACGGGCAGCTTTTGATTACAGGGGAAACCATAGTGACGATTATTGTCTGTATCATTATTATTGTCGCATTGATGCTCTTTATCAATAAGACCAAGGCGGGTCAGGCGATGCTGGCTGTTTCCGAGGATAAGGGAGCGGCTCAGCTGATGGGAATTAATGTAAACGGTACCATTACACTTACCTTTGCAATCGGTTCCGCGCTGGCTGCGGTGGCAGGCGTACTTTTGTGCTCCGCATATCCTTCCCTGACTCCCTATACCGGTTCCATGCCCGGCATCAAAGCGTTTGTTGCCGCAGTGTTCGGGGGTATCGGTTCCATACCCGGAGCGTTTATCGGAGGCATCCTTTTAGGTGTGATCGAAATAATGGGAAGGGCATATATTTCTTCCCAGATGGCGGATGCCATTGTGTTTGCCGCATTGATTATAGTGTTACTCTTTAAACCCACAGGGCTGTTGGGCAAGAATGTTCAGGAAAAGGTTTAATGCGGAGGTATCATACAACCATGAAGAAAATGAAACTCACAAAAAATTTGAAGAGCAGTCTTATCACTTATGGCATTGTGATTGGTGCTTATTTGGTGATGCAGATATTGATAAATACCGGAAATGTATCCAATCTGATTAAGGGAATTTTAGTTTCCTTATGCATCTATGCGATTCTTGCCGTATCCTTAAATTTAACCGTGGGCATTTTAGGCGAATTGAGTATTGGGCATGCAGGATTTATGTGCGTGGGCGCTTTTTCCAGCGCATTTTTCTCCGTCTGCCTCAAAGAAACGGCTTTTCCGTCGGCATTTCGCTTTCTCCTTGCCATTTTGATCGGTGCGGCGTGCGCAGGTCTGTTCGGCATTTTGATTGGAATTCCGGTTCTCAGGCTCAAGGGGGATTATCTCGCCATAGTCACCCTTGCCTTTGGTGAAATCATTAAAAATCTGGTGAATACTTTATATGTGGGGAAGGATGAGAGGGGATTCCATATTTCCTTTACCAACTCTATGGATTTGAATCTGTCTGATGAAGGAATCCTGATTGTCAATGGCGCACAGGGTATCACAGGCACTCCCAGAGACGCCAATTTTACCATTGGCATAGTGCTGCTTTTAATCACTCTTTTTATCATTTTGAATCTGATTCATTCCCGGGACGGGCGCGCCATTATGGCAATCCGCGACAATGTGATTGCAGCGGAGTCCGTGGGCATTAACATTACAAAATACAAGATTATGGCATTTTCCATCTCAGCCGCCCTTGCAGGAATGGCAGGCGTATTGTATGCCCATAATTTGTCCATCCTGTCAGCTACCTCCAAGAATTTCGGCTATAATATGTCCATTATGATATTGGTGTTTGTGGTATTGGGAGGAATCGGAAGCATCAGAGGCTCCATGATTGCCGCTGTGATACTCACCCTGCTTCCCGAACTCTTGAGAGGTTTAAATGATTATCGTATGTTGATTTACGCTGTTGTATTAATTCTTATGATGCTGTTTAATTGGGCTCCCAAATGTATTGAATGGCGGGAAAAAATGATAAACAAGATTAAGGGACTGAAAAATTCTGCGAAAGGTTCAAAGGAGGCGAAGGACTGATGGCTTTGTTAGAGGTAAAAAATTTGAGCATTTCCTTTGGCGGACTCCGTGCAGTGGATGATTTTAATATTGAGATTGAAAAAGGCTGCCTCTATGGGCTGATTGGTCCAAACGGCGCTGGAAAGACCACCATATTCAATCTTCTCACAGGTGTTTATAAGCCGAACGAGGGGATTATCAAGCTGAACGGACAGGATATCACGGGACGCAAAACCATTGATATCAACAAGGCGGGCATTGCCAGAACCTTTCAGAATATTCGACTGTTTAAAGAACTTTCCGTGATTGACAATGTGAAGGTTGGGCTGCACAACCATAATGCCTATTCTACCATGACAGGCATTCTGAGGCTTCCCAAGTATTTCAAGGTAGAGAGGCAGATGACGGAGGAGGCGCTTGCACTCTTAAAGGTCTTTGATTTGGACAAAGAGGCGGATATCCTTGCATCCAATCTGCCTTACGGCAAACAGCGCAAGCTGGAGATTGCAAGAGCTCTTGCCACCAAACCGACACTTTTGCTTTTGGATGAACCTGCCGCCGGAATGAATCCCAATGAGACGCAGGAACTGATGGATACCATTCGCTTTGTCAGAGAAAATTTTGATATGACCATCCTTTTGATTGAGCATGATATGAGGCTTGTGAGCGGCATCTGTGAGAAACTCACGGTGTTAAACTTCGGCCGCGTGCTTTGTCAGGGAGAGACGGCAGAAGTGTTGAACAATCCGGAAGTGATCAAGGCATATTTGGGCGAATAGCGTGAAACGGTTTAAGATTAAAATGCCGCTTACACGGCGGAATGAGAGGAATCATGGCAATGTTAGAAGTCAATGACTTAAAAGTATATTATGGCGTAATCCAAGCTATCAAAGGTGTATCCTTTCATGTGGATGAGGGGGAGGTTGTAGCACTGATTGGTGCAAACGGTGCCGGAAAAACTACGATACTTCACACTATATCGGGTCTGCTTGCCCCCAAGGAGGGAAGCGTGGTCTTTGAGGGAAAGGATATCACAAAGATTCCGGGGCATAAGATTGTGTCCATGGGAATGGCGCATGTGCCGGAGGGCAGGCGTGTTTTTGCCCAATTGTCCGTGCTGCAGAATCTTAAGATGGGGGCATATGTCCGAAAAAATAAGGAAGAGATTGCAAATACCCTGAAAAATGTATTTGAGAGATTTCCGAGGCTTGAGGAACGCCAGAATCAGTTGGCGGGAACTTTAAGCGGAGGAGAACAGCAGATGCTTGCCATGGGCAGGGCTTTAATGTCCCATCCTAAGCTGATTTTGATGGATGAACCCTCCATGGGACTGTCACCCATCTTTGTCAATGAGATATTTAACATTATCGAAGAGGTCAGCAAAGGAGGAACCACGGTTCTTTTGGTGGAGCAGAACGCCAAAAAAGCGCTTTCCATTGCGGACAGGGCATATGTATTGGAAACAGGCAATATCGTGCTGGAGGGCAAAGCGGAAGAGCTGCTGCATAATGATGCCATTAAAAAGGCATATTTAGGCGAATAGCGTGAAGAGATTTTCTAAGGCGTCTAAGAACGCCGCCTAAGAAAATCTAAAGCTTCACGCCGAAAAACGCAAAGCGTTTTTCATAGGTGATTTATTGGCTTGGGAAGGGCTGCTTCGCGGAGAAACTCTAAGTCTCACGCCGAGGACTTTATTTTATGAGATGTTGAGATTGCGGGGAATGAATCATGGAGATTTAGGTGTAAACTATTTAGAAAAAGGGAGGTAAGCGGAATATGGACAATATCGTTATTACCATTGCCAGGCAATATGGAAGCGGGGGCAGAACCGTCGGCGAGATGTTGGCGGACAGGCTTAAAATTCACTATTATGACAAAGAGCTCATGAAACTTGCCAGTGATGACAGCGGCATCAATGAAGCATTGTTTGTCAATGCCGACGAGAAGTTAAAGAGCAGCAGACTGTTCCGCATTGCAAAAAATGCTTACAGCGGAGAACTGATTTCTCCCGAGAGCGATGATTTTACCTCAACGGACAATCTGTTTAACTATCAGGCAAAGATCATACGCAAGCTGGCGGAGGAAGAGTCCTGCGTTATTATCGGAAGATGTGCGGATTATGTGCTGAAAGAATATGATAATGTCTTGAGCGTGTTCGTCCATGCACCAAGGGAGTTCTGTATGGAACAGGCGGCGAAGAAGCTCAGCATGAGCAAAAAAGAGATCGAGCGCTATATCCAGAAGACCGATAAGCACAGGGCTGAGTATTACAAATACCATACCGGCTGCGAGTGGACGGACGCCCGCAATTACGACCTGTGCCTTGACAGTTCCAAATTGGGCTTTGACAGATGTGTGGAAGAGATTATTGCATATATGCAGGTGAGGTTTAGAGATAAATTTCAGAAAAACTCTTGTCAATAATCGGATTCTATGATAGAATTTATTTTGTTGCAAAGATGACGCTTCCCGATTTTGGGGTGCGCTCCTCATGCCGGCGTGTCGGAATGGCAGACGAGGCAGACTCAAAATCTGTTGTGGGCAACCACGTGCGGGTTCAAGTCCCGCTGCCGGCAGTTGAGAAAGAATAGTCGTAAATCCAAGGTTTTACGGAACCGAAGGATTACGGCTGTTTTTGTTTTATGAGGAAAAGCCGCAGACACTACATCACATATATGCCTCATGTGTATGTAGTGTCTGCGGGAAACCCATGCTTGTGTATCGGAGCATTCCGTATATATAACCTGTAAACACAGGATAGTGGTTAGGCGAAGCTGACAGGGGATTGAAAATTCAATGACCCAACAGCTTCTTTAGTGTTAAGTTCATTATACAGGATAAATGTGGACAAGATTTGTCCAAATTCCAAAAAAATTATAAATGATTTCTTTAGAATTTTTTTAGAAACAAAAAAATCCGGTGGACTTTTGGAACAAAAAGATTTATGATATAAATAGCGTATTGTGTTGAAATATGCTTGAAAAGATTTAAAAAAGTAATAATATGCAGTAAGAGGTATGGAAAGTGAAAAAGAAACATAGATTATTTTATCTGCTGATCATTGTTTCTGCATCAATGTTCCTCTGTCTGGCAGCGTGGATTTATATCTGGCAGATGGATAGGACAATTTCAAAAAATATCATAAATTCTATCAGTGAAATCGCAGAGCATGATAAGGCGACCATCCAAACATATATTGAAATCTGCTGGAAAGATCTCTATGAGATACAGGAGCGTTTTATCAGTTTTGGATGCAATACCCTTGAAGATGTCGAGACAAGAATGAATCTGGAAAGCGCTTCCAGCGGTTTTACCCACATCTATCTGGTTGCTGAGGACGGTACTGTCTATACGGATAAATATGTTGTCTATACACCCGGAAATGACATTGTAAACAGGAATCTGGATTTTCTGCACTATTTTAGAGGCGGTGAAGAGAAGATAGTCGTTCGGTTTGACGATAAGACAGAGGGCGGATGGCTGGCAAAAGAAAGTATTTTATACGGAGTCCGGCTGAAAGATTATAGTGTGGGCGGCATAAAAATGTTTGCCTTAATCGGAATCAGCGACATTTCGTCCATTCAGGATAATATGGTGATCGACAGTTTTATAAAGAATGGCGAAGCCCGCGGGCACAGCGCTCTGGTGGATATGAACGGAAATTACATTGTCAATATCAACAAAGAGATTTATTTAAACAAACAGAACAATCTGTACGACCACCTGTCAGCTGCCGAGAGTTCCGACCTGACAAACGAAGAGGTGACCGAGAAGCTTAAAAATCGGGAAACCTTTGGCTTTTATCACTCCCATGCCGGAGAGAAAGGGAAGGAACTTTATTATTTCATACCTTTTGAGGATCATTTTGACTTGTATTTTATTATGTCAATCAATGAAGAAGTTTTTGTGGAACAGAGAAGGACATTTGTGTCCTTAAGCATGACAATGGCGATAGTTGCCATGGTTACGGCCATTATTATGCTGCTTATTATTATGAGGATGCAGATGAAAACCGTGCGCACAGCGGAAGCAGCGCGTTCCCAGAAAGAATTTCTTTCCAATATGAGTCATGAGATACGGACGCCGTTAAACGGTCTGATTGGTATGAATCATCTGATTATGGCAAATATTGATGATGAAGACCAGAAACCGCAGATTAAGGAATGGCTGAAAAAAACCCACAGTACGGCGAATTATCTGCTGTCATTAGTGAATGATATTCTGGATATGTCAAAGCTTCAGGCGGGAAAAGTGGACATATTGGAGGAACCGATGCTGCTTGCCGCATTGGTTGACGAAGTGGCTGCGATGCAGACGGATAACATTAAGAGCCGGGGCGTGGAATTTATTGTAGAAAAAGATATCATAGAGCCATGCATTGAGGGCGATATCACCCGCACGAAACAGATTTTAATGAACATCGTCGGTAATGCGGCTAAGTTTACGCCGGAGGGAAAATGGATTCGTCTGTCTGTCACACAGGAGAAGACGGATGATATGCATGTCATTACCGTTTACCGCTGTGAGGACACCGGAATCGGCATATCCGAGGAATACATTGACAAGATTTTTGATTCCTTCAGTCAGGAAAGAAACAGGAATACCAACGGCATCAAGGGAACCGGGCTTGGCATGGCCATCAGCAAGCTTCTTGCCAATGCAATGGGCGGGGATATCACGGTGGAGAGTAAAGTTGGTGTCGGCAGTGTGTTTACCGTCACCATTCCTTCCAAAATTGTGAAGGATATTCCTGACGAACTGCAGAAGCAGTGGGAGACGGATGAAACGGGAAATACCTCCGGAGCCGCATGCAGGGCGGACGGCAGACCCATCAAAATCCTTGTGGCGGAAGATGTGGAGCTCAATGCGGAGGTTCTGCTGGAGATACTCAAAATGAACGGATTTGAAACCGTGCTTGCACAGAACGGACAGGAAGCGCTGGAGGCGTTTGAGCGGTCTGAAATAGGAGAGTTTGATATTATACTTATGGATATGCAGATGCCGGTTATGGACGGATGTACCGCGGCCGGTCTCATCAGGAAGCTTGACAGGGCGGACGCCGAATCGGTTATCATTTATGCCTGCACCGCAAATATGTTCCAGGAGGACAGGGAACAGGCATTATCCAGCGGAATGAACGACTTTTTGACGAAACCCATCGATGTGGATGTTTTGCTGAAAAAATTAAGAAAAAGCGAAAAATAGGGAGAGGAAGTATGAAGAAAAAAATAACTGCCATGGTGATGGCGCTTATATTGTGCGGAAGCCTTCTGGCAGGCTGCGGCAGCAAGGAGAAAGAGAAAATAACGCTGGTCATCAAGGTTCCCAATCTGGTCTTGAATTCTGTCAGCAATCCGGAGATTACGGATTCGGGAGATTTTTTACAGCAGGCGGGAGAAGAGTTTGCGGCACAGTATGACGCTGCGGATGTCACCATTCGGGTGGAGTCTTTTGCCTATGTGGATGAAGTGGCAGCGATTACGGACAGTTTTGATACGCCGGATTCGCCGGATATCCTTTATGAGGGATATTTCAATATGGCATCCTATCTGCACACGGGAAGAGTAGTTCCTTTAGATGATATTATTTCGGATGAACTGCGAAGTGATATTGATGATGCATCATGGGCAATGAGCAGGGCAAACGGAAAAACCTACATGATGCCATATTTAAGCATGCAGAATATTTTGATTTACAATAAAGTGCTTTTTAAGGACTGCGGTCTTGAGAAATATGTTGTGGATACGGTTATGATACAGAATTGGACATTGGAGGAGTGGACCGATATTCTGGACACCCTTGCGGGGAACCTTCCGGAACGGGCATATCCCATGATGATGTACGGCAAAAATAATCAGGGTGATACCCATATCATGTCCTATATCCGTGCTTTCGGAAGTCCGATTTTTGATGAGAGCGGACATTTTGACTTTGAAAGTGAGGAGGCTGTCAGGGCGCTTGAATGGCTCCAGACCGGCGTAGACAGGGGCTGGTATCCGCCCCATTGTGAAAATCTGGAGATTTCGGACTGCAATGAGTTATTCAGTAACAACCAGCTTGCCATCCATATATTTAACAATGCCAATTTTACCCTTTACGATAATATGGGAAATTATGGGTATGTGAATTTTCCCGGCAATGTGGCGACCTCCTTCGTGACGGGCTTCGAGGTATTTGACAATGGGGATGAGCTAAAGGTACAGGCGGCAAAAGACTTTATCAAATATATTTACGAAAATGACAAGTGGCTGGAATTGTCCGCCGGAAATATCCCTTCCAGCAGAAGGGTTTCCGAAAAATATCAGGATCAGATTACCATGCTGAATGAATTTACCCAAAATGCGGTAAATGTGGTGGATTTTATGAATAACAGCCCCAACTGGCAGGGGAACGATACCTCTGTCCGCAGTGTATTCTGGCCCCATATCCATGAACTGCTGGCAAAGAGCGTTACCCCGCGGGAATGTGCAAAAATGCTGGATGAAAGCTGTAATGCCGCATTGGATGCGGGATGGGAAAGCAGCAGGCTGCATGAATAACCGACCTTTTTGGCAAAGATATTGTATGATTGGCAGGGGGTATCAGTGTGAAAACAGGCGTGCAGCATGGCGAAAATATGAACTGCAAAGAATTTGAGAGGAAAATCCCGGATTTTATCAATAAGAAAATGGATTTTCTTACCCTTCAAAAATTTAACAGGCATATGGAGAAATGCGAGGCCTGCAAAGAAGAACTGAGCATTCAGTTTCTGGTGATGGAAGGAATGCAGAGTCTGGAAGAAGGGGATGTGTTCGATTTACAGGATGCCTTAAGCAGACATCTTGGGGAAGCCAGGCGAAAAATACGCTTTCACAGCGGTTGTATGTGGCTGGGCTTTTTATTGGAAGTGATTGCCGCTCTTATGGTGGCCGGAGCCGTAATCTGGATTTTAGCATAATTAGTATAATATGCAGAGGGAGATTCTATTATTATATGGGCAGAAAATTAGTGTTGATAGACGGTCACAGTATTTTAAACAGGGCATTTTATGGGGTTCCCGAACTGAGCAATACCAAGGGACTGCATACAAATGCCATTTATGGTTTTTTAAATATACTGTTTAAGATTCTGGAAGAGGAAAAGCCGGATTACCTGGCGGTTGCCTTTGATGTACATGCTCCCACTTTCCGCCATGAAATGTATGAAGCGTATAAGGGAACCAGAAAACCCATGCCGGAAGAATTAAGGGAACAGGTTCCCGTGATGAAAGAAGTGCTTGCCGCCATGAATATTGTCATGATGGAACAGGCGGGCTTGGAGGCGGACGACATTCTGGGCACTCTTGCCAAAAAAGCGGAGGCGGAAGGCATGGAAGTGTCTCTGGTATCCGGTGACAGGGATCTTTTACAGATTGCCACAAAGCATATTAAAATCCGTATTCCCAAGACAAAGAAGGGGCATACGGAGATAGAGGATTATTATGAGGAAGATGTGGAAGCCGCTTATCAGGTGACGCCCACACAGTTTATAGAATTAAAGGCTCTGATGGGTGACGCCTCCGACAATATTCCCGGCGTGCCCAAGGTGGGGGAAAAGACGGCAATTTCCCTGATGACGGAATACGGTTCTCTGAAAAATATTTATGCCCATGTGGAAGAAATCTCCAAAAAGAGCATCAGGGATTCCCTGAAAGAGAACAGGGCTCTGGCTGATTTGAGCAAGGCTCTTGCGACCATCAAAACGGACTGTGAGATTTCACTTGATTATGAAGCGGCGAAAGCGGAGGGGTATTATACAAAAGAGGCTTACGCTCTGTTTAAACAGTTGGAATTTAAAAATTATCTGAACCGTTTCGGCGCAGAGGGGGAAGCTCTGGCGGCAGCCGGGGCGGAGAAGCTTTCTTTTCGTAAAGCAGACAATCCGGCGGAATTGGACGCTTTTCTTGCAAAAATCAAAGAGGAGGACATGGTCGGAATTTTGCTGGCGTTGGAAGGAGAGGCAGGACATCGGACAAGGTTATTGGGAGCCGCCGTATCCGCAGAGTCGGACGGTAAGGAAGAAACGCTCTTTTATTTTGTGAACCGGGGGGACTCTTCCGAAGAGTCTGTGCTGGGTGAACGGCTATGCGCCTTTTCCGGCAGGGTAAAGCTTGCCACCTTTGACATCAAGCAGCAATACGCATATCTGTCACAGGAAAATCCGGAGCGTTATTTTGACATTCTCATAGGAGCCTATCTTTTGAACCCGTTAAAAAGTGATTATGATATGGAATCCATTGCCGCGGAGCATCTGGAAATGATGATACCGGGCAGGAATGAAGTTTTCGGAAAACAGAGTCTCACAGAGGCTTTCCGTCAAAATCCCGATAAATGCATGGAATATTTCTGCAGGGGAGCATATGTTGCCAGAAAAGCATCCAAAGTGATTGCAGGGAAGCTTGCGGCAAGCGGTATGGACCATTTGATGAGAGAGATTGAAATGCCGCTTTCCCTTGTTCTTTTTGACATGGAAAAAGAGGGGGTCGAGGCAAAAAAAGAGGAGTTGAAAGATTACGGGGATGCGCTGATTTCACGGATTCTGGAATTGGAAGCAGCCATTCATAAGCAGGCAGGCACGGAATTTAATATTAACTCCCCGAAGCAGTTGGGAGAAGTGCTCTTTGAAAAGATGGGGCTTCCCGGAGGCAAAAAAACAAAAACAGGGTATTCCACTGCGGCGGATGTGTTGGAAAAGCTGTCGGAGGAGCATCCCATCGTAAGGGATATTTTAGAGTACAGGGGACTGGTCAAGCTGAAGAGCACTTATGCGGACGGGCTTGCCGTTTTTATCGGCGCGGACAGCCGCATCCACACTAATTTTAACCAGACTATTACCGCCACGGGACGCATCAGCTCCACGGAGCCTAATCTGCAGAATATTCCTATGCGCATGGAGCTTGGCAGGAAAATCCGCAAAGTATTTGTGCCAAGGGAAGGCTGTATTTTCATGGATGCGGACTATTCCCAGATTGAGCTTCGGGTGCTTGCCCATATGTCGGGGGATGAACAGTTGATTGAAGCCTATCACACGGCGCAGGATATCCATAGAATCACTGCGGCAAAGGTATTCCATGTACGGCAGGACGAGGTGACGGATTTACAGAGGCGTAACGCCAAGGCGGTGAATTTCGGCATTGTGTACGGTATCAGTTCCTTCGGGCTGAGTCAGGACTTAAGTATCAGTAAAAAGGAGGCGGCGGCATATATCGAGCAGTATTTTGCCACTTATCCCAAGGTGAAGGAATTTTTGGACGGACTTGTTTCGGGTGCAAAGGAAAAAGGATATGTGACCACTATGTTCGGCAGGAGAAGACCTGTGCCGGAGCTGTCCTCCTCCAATTTCATGCAGCGTTCCTTTGGGGAGCGTGTCGCCATGAATTCGCCCATTCAGGGAACAGCGGCGGACATTATCAAAATCGCCATGCTTAAGGTCTGGAAAGCATTAAAGGAGCAAAATCTCCGTTCCAAACTGATTTTACAGGTACATGACGAACTGCTGATTGAGACATGGATGGATGAAGAGGCGGCTGTAAAGAAGATTCTTGAGGAGAATATGAAGGCGGCGGCAGACTTAAGGGTGACTTTGGAAGTGGATCTGCACACCGGTGAAAACTGGTATGAAGCCAAGTAAACAGCCAAAAAATTACAGGGAGGTTATCAATGCGCTTTATCGGCATTACGGGGGGCGTCGGCTCCGGAAAGACCGAGCTTTTGCGGTATATCAGGAAACATTATAAATGCGAGGTTTATCTGGCGGATGAAGTTGCGCATGAGGTCAAACTTCCCGGAACAAAATGTTATAAAGAATTGACAGCGCTCCTCGGAAGCGAGATAATAAAAAATGACGGGCAAATTGACAAGGCGGTCATGGCAGATAAGATTTTTGCAGACAAGCAGCTGCTCATGCGGGTAAATGCCATTATTCATCCTGCGGTAAGGGAATTTCTGATGGAGAAGCTTGACAGGGCAAAGCGGCTTGGGGAAACGGAGCTCTTTTTTGTGGAAGCGGCTCTTTTGATAGAGGCAGGATATACACAGGTGGTGGACGAGCTCTGGTATGTCCATGCGGACAGGGAAACCAGAGCAAGGCGTCTGTCTGCCGCAAGAGGCTACAGTGAAGAAAAGTTTGACAGTATTACGGAAAAACAGCTCTCCGAAGAGGAGTTTCGTAAACATTGCGGCTTTGTGATAGATAACAGCGGCTCCCTTGAGGACAGTTACAGGCAAATAGATAAGAAATTGGAGGCTTTTACATGGCGGGAATAAGAGAAGGACAGGGGCAGTTAGTATTCGGTCTGGATATCGGCACAAGGAGCATCGTGGGAACTGTGGGTTATTTAAACGGCAACAAGTTCCATGTTCTTGCGCAGCGCTTTAAGGAGCATGAGACAAGAGCCATGCTGGACGGACAGATTCATGATATTGTAAAGGTCGGACAGACCATTTCCGAGGTGAAGGAACAATTAGAAGAGGATTTAAACAGGAATCTCACGGAGGTGTGTATTGCGGCGGCAGGCCGTGTGCTGCGCACCGTGACCACCTATGTGGAAGAGACCTTTGAAGCGGAAAAGGAAATTGTGGACGAGGATATTTATAATCTTTCCACTCTCGGTGTAGAAAGAGCCTATGAAGAATTCCAGTCAAACAACGATACGGAACTGAAGTTTTATTGTGTGGGTTACACGCCCATGCGTTATTATATGAACGGCTACCAGATAGGGAATCTGGAGGCACACAAGGCGAAAACCATTGGGGCGGATTTGATCGCAACCTTTCTGCCGGACGATGTGGTGGACGGTTTGTACAAGGCTGTGGAGCTTGCAGGGCTGCATGTGGCAAATATGACTTTGGAGCCTATTGCCGCCATTCAGGTGGCAATTCCCGAGCGTTTCCGCATGTTGAATATGGCATTAGTGGATGTGGGAGCCGGCACCAGTGATATTTCCATTACCAAGGAGGGCACTATCACGGCATACGGTATGATTCCCACTGCGGGGGACAGTCTGACGGATGTGATTGTGCAGAGTTATCTGGTTGATTTTGAAACCGCGGAACATATTAAGCGAAGCGCGGGAACGGAGGAAACTATTGAATATACGGATATTATGGGATTGCCCCAGACCATTTCCGCAACGGATGTGAGAAAATTGTTGGAGGAGCCGGTGGAAAACATGACCCGCATGGTATCCGACTGTATTAAGGAGTTAAACGGCGATAAGGCGGTGAGCGCCGTATTTGTGGTGGGCGGCGGCGGAATGATTCCGGGCTATACGGACAAATTGGCAGCACATCTTGGCATTGCGAAGGAGCGTGTTGCAATCAGAGGGCAGGAAGTCATGCAGAACATTGCGTTCGAGCAGGAAAACGCCCAGAAAGACGCCATGATGGTAACTCCCGTGGGCATTTGCCTGAGCTATTATGAGCAGAGCAATAACTTTATCTTTATCGTATTTAACGGTGAAAGATTAAAATTATATGACAATGGCAGGCTTTCCGTGGCGGACGCCGCCATGCAGGTATCTTTTCCCAATGAAGATTTGTTCCCCAAGAGAGGAAAAGCGTTAACATTTACGGTCAACGGAAAATCCAAGATGGTGCGGGGCGCTCAGGGAGAAGCCGCCGTCATCACCATAAACGGAGATGTGGCGGATATGTATGCCCAGATTCAGAGCGGCGATATTATCAAGGTTTCCGCATCAACGGAAGGAGAACCGGCGGAGCAGGAGCTTGGAAAGCTGTCGGAATTTTCGGAACAACTGCATATTTTTATGGAGGGCAAAAAAATCGATCTGCCCAGAACCGCAGAGGTAAACGGAGTGCGGGAAAACGAGTATTATCATATCAAGGAAGGGGATGTCATTGACATCCACAATTATTATACCGTACAGGAGATAGCAGGGATTCTCGATGTGCCTCTGGGCGGGGACATCCGGGTAAATGACGCTCCGGCAAAAGCGGATACAAGGGTTTACGAGAATTTTACGCTGAGCTTTAAAATGGACGGAAGCACCTTAAGCTATGAGGATTTACCGGATGCGGACCCGGAAGAGGAAAATGCGGAAAAGCAGATTGAGCAAAATCAAGGGACGAACACCGCACAAGGCCAAGCGGCGAACACCGCACAAAATCTGCAAAATCCCGGGGGCGCCGGGCAAATGCCGGACAATGCCGAATCCGGCGGCATTTCCGTTACGGTAAACGACCGGCCGGTTATTCTCACGGGCAAGAAGTCCTATGTATTTGTAGATGTATTTGACCATATCCATTTTGACTTAAACAAGTCCGACGGCAGGGAGATTGTCACGAACTTAAACGGCAGACGGGCAGAATACATGGAAGAACTTCATGAGGGAGATGTCATTCAGATTTATTGGAGGGAAGACTGACATGAGATTATGCAGTATTGCCAGCGGAAGCAGCGGTAATTGTATTTATGTGGGTTCCCAGACCACCCATCTTTTGGTGGATACGGGCATCAGCGGAAAACGCATAGAAAGCGGACTGAACGGTCTGGGGCTGACGGGCAGGGATTTGGACGGCATTTTAATTACCCATGAGCATGCGGACCATATTGGCGGGCTGGGCGTCATGGCGCGCAAATTCGGCATTCCGGTGTACGCCACAAAGGGAACACTGTCCGCTATTTTTCAAAGCGGCAGTCTGGGGGAAGTGGAACATTCCCTTTTTTATGAGATAGAAGAGGACAAGAAATTTACCATTAAGGATTTGACGGTAAATCCTATGCGGATTTCTCATGACGCCGCGCAGCCCGTGGCATACCGTATTATTTACGGCGATAAGAAAATCGGTATCTGTACGGACTTGGGCGTATACAATGATTATACCGTGGAGTGCTTAAAAGGAATGGATGCCGTGCTTTTGGAAGCCAATCATGATGTGCGGATGCTGCAGGCGGGACCCTATCCCTATTATCTGAAGCAGCGTATCTTAAGTGAGAGGGGACATTTATCCAACGAGAATTCAGGCAGGCTTTTGTGCCGTATTTTACATGATAAATTACAGGCAATTATTTTAGGACATTTAAGCAAGGAAAATAATCTTCCGGAGCTTGCCTATGAGGCGGTGCGCATGGAGATTACCATGGGGGATAATCCGTACAACGCCAATGATTTCCCACTGTATGTGGCAAAGCGCAGCGAGGTATCCGAAGCGTTGGAAATAGCGTGAAGATGAGCTGTCAAAGGCGGCACAAATTCGCAGGTTGAGAAAGGAGCATGGTTATTAATAATATGAAAAAAACAATTATAACGGTAGTAGGAAAAGATGCGGTGGGGATTATTGCCAGAGTGTGCACTTATCTGGCGGAAAACGGCATTAATATTTTGGATATTTCCCAGACTATTGTACAGGGATATTTCAATATGATGATGATTGTGGACATCAATGAGGCGCAAAAATCTTTCGGGGAAATGGCGGATGAATTGGGAACTCTGGGAGAGCAGATTGGCGTGGTAATCAAATGTCAAAAGGAAGAGATTTTTGATATGATGCATAGAATTTAAGTTATATTTTTTGATTCCATGATATGATTCCTGTTATTTTGCGTTATTTTCCGTAATTTTGCATAATTTCCTGCATTTTTTGTAAAAATTGGCAAAAATTGATAAAAAAAGAAAGATAAACTTGCAAAATTCGCGGATTGCGGAAAGGCACGGTTATTAAAATGATTAATTTATATGAAGTGACGGAAACCAATGAAATGATCGAGAAAGAAAATCTGGATGTGCGCACCATTACGCTGGGCATCAGTCTTTTGGACTGCATTGATGCAAACCTTGATAAAGTGCTGGAAAATATCCATAAAAAGATTTATGAAGCGGCGGAAAATCTGGTGGGCACGGGAGAGAAGATTTCCAAGGAATTCGGCATTCCCATTGTCAATAAAAGAATCTCCGTAACGCCTGTATCCCTGGTGGGAGGGGCTGCCTGCAAAAATATAGAAGATTTTGTAAAGATTGCCGGAATCCTTGACAAGGTGGCTCACGAGGTAGGGGTTAATTTTATCGGAGGATATTCCGCCCTTGTGAGTAAAGGAATGACGCCGGCGGACGAGCTTTTGATCCGCTCTATTCCCCTTGCCCTGTCCACTACGGAAAGAGTGTGCAGTTCCGTGAATCTGGGTTCTACCAGAACCGGAATCAACATGGACGCCGTGAAGCTTATGGGGGGCATTATCAAACAGACTGCCGAATATACCAGAGAAACAGACTCCCTCGGATGTGCAAAGCTGGTGGTATTTTGCAATGCGCCGGATGACAATCCCTTTATGGCAGGAGCTTTCCATGGCGTAACGGAAGCCGACAAAGTCATCAATGTGGGAGTCAGCGGTCCCGGCGTGGTAAAGACCGCACTGGAAAAAGTGCGCGGAGAGAATTTTGAAGTATTGTGTGAAACCATCAAAAAAACTGCTTTTAAAGTGACCAGAGTAGGACAGCTTGTGGCAAAGGAGGCGTCCAAGATGTTGAATGTTCCTTTCGGCATTGTGGATTTGTCCCTTGCCCCCACCCCTGCAATCGGGGACAGCGTGGCGGATATTCTCTGCGAAATGGGTCTGGAATATGCCGGTGCTCCCGGTACTACCGCAGCCCTTGCACTGTTGAACGATCAGGTGAAGAAGGGAGGCGTTATGGCATCCTCCTATGTGGGAGGACTCAGCGGCGCATTTATTCCGGTAAGTGAGGATCAGGGTATGATAGATGCCGTTACGGCAGGGGCGCTCACCTTGGAAAAACTGGAAGCCATGACTTGTGTATGTTCCGTGGGGCTTGATATGATTGCCGTGCCCGGAGATACAAAGGCAACAACCATTTCCGGCATTATTGCGGACGAAATGGCAATCGGCATGGTAAATCAGAAGACTACCGCGGTACGGCTGATTCCCGTTATCGGAAAAGGCGTGGGAGAGAGTGTGGAGTTTGGCGGACTTTTGGGTCACGCCCCGATTATGCCGGTAAATGCTTTCTCCTGCGATGATTTTGTCAACAGGGGAGGCCGGATTCCCGCCCCCATCCACAGCTTTAAAAACTGAGCTTGCGCAGCAAGCGATACGAGCAAAAAGCGAAGCGTTTGCGAGTCGAGTCCTACAAAATTTCAACAGGCGTGCTGTACTCGTTTACCATGGGTTTTCCGTTTTTTAAGGCGGCAACGCTCAAATAAATATCATTCATACAAAGCTCTTTTTCCAAGACGGAAAGTGCGTCGTGCGTCAACTGTTTTTTTGCATCCGCCAGCTTTGTAATAACGGGGACGGATGCCTTTTCTTTGATGGCGGCAAGAAGGGGCGAAGCCTCCCTGCGAAATCCCAGAACCCTTGCATAAGGGGCATAATCCATTGTTTTTATGGTATCTATGGTGGTACGGTCCAGATTCAACAGGATATGGAGCAGGCATCGGCTGATGCGCACATAGGTCATATCCTTACTCTTTAATCTGTCGCAAAAATCCAAATACGAACGAAAATTTTCCAGACTGTTTTGAATGCGGACCGAAAGTTCCGGCGATACATCCAGATAATCACAATAACCCTTTGATCTCTCCAAAAGCAGCTTGTAATGCAGCTGCGCGGAAAAATCATCTATGGAAACAGGTTCCGAATCTTTCAGGGAATCCGCCAGAATGAGGTAGGCGTTTTCCGGTATTTCTTCCTTTAAGAAACCCACATCCTGTCCGGCAAGAATCGCTTGTCTGAGGGCAAGAGCGGAACAGGGATTTTCACCTAACCGCTTATCGCGGTAATCGGAACCCATCCGCAGGGTCGTATCCGGAAGGATAGCGCTTTTTCTGCGTTCCAACGCCTTTAAATATTCAATGCCAAGAATATTGTTAGGACTTGAAAGAGTGTCCTTTTCCATGCTGATAGAGGAATCATATTGAATCAGCGCCGTTGTGCGGGCATTGGGATAGGAATAACCCATCCGCAGATTGGTGCGAAGCATTTCAGTATACTCTACGGGTTCATTTGCCAGAATATGGGCAATTTTCTGCAGGGGAGTAAGTTCGCCGCTTTCGCTTCCGAAGCACAAATGGTCCACCACCCCCAATTTGTCTAAAAGAGCCACTGCGCCTGTGGCAAAATATTCTGCACTGGAAACGGAAAAGCAGATAGGAAGTTCCAGAACCAAATCCGCGCCGCAGGATAAAGCCATGCGTGCTCTTTTGAATTTGTCCACAAGAGCGGGAGCTCCCCTCTGTACGAAATTGCCGCTCATTACCACAATGGTATAATCGGCGCCGGTCCGTTTTTTGGCATCCTCCATATGATATTTATGACCATTGTGAAATGGATTGTATTCAGCAATGATACCGTTTACTTTCATAAAAACATCCTCTCAACCTTTGTTAAAATTTTATTTTTATAACCGCTTGAATCCCGTTTTTGTATGTAAATCTGCCGGAAATAAACAGTACTGCAGAAGAAAGCATAGTTACATTTCACAAAATTTTCCAAAAAAATGGAAGATTTTGCCTTGTCTCGGAGTGATGTATTTAGTATAATATAAATATCTCCGTTTGTTAAGTAAAATTATTAAAATCGGAGAAAACAGATGGGAAAGCGGTCAAGCTGCATGAGCGGCATACCGCCGGAAAGGAGAATGTATATGTCATACATTGACACGATTAAGGAGAGAGCAAGGCTCGACAAAAAAACAATCGTACTGCCGGAATCAAATGATAAGAGAACCCTGCTGGCAGCGGCAAAATTGACGGAAGAAGGCATTGCCGATATCATTATGATAGGCAATGAGGAGAAGATCATGGATGGTGCCGGCTGGTTGGAGGTAGACCTGACCGGAGTTAAGGTCGTTGACCCGAAGACTACTCCCAAGCTGGACGATTACGTCAATTTATTATATGAAACCAGAAAGGCAAAGGGAATGACTCCCGAGCAGGCAAGGGAAATCTTAAGCAAGGATTATCTGACCTTCGGCATTGTTATGGTTAAGGCAAACGACGCCGACGGTATGGTTGCGGGCGCATGCCATTCCACTGCCGATACCTTAAGACCGGCGCTGCAGATTTTAAAGACGGCTCCCGGTGTGAAATTAGTTTCCGCATTCTTCGTAATGGATACCCAATTTAAGGATATGGGAGACAACGGGGCTTTCCTCTTTGCCGACTGCGGCCTGAATCAGGATCCTACCGCAGAAGAGCTGGCTGCCATCGCGGACTCCTCCTCCAGAAGCTTTAAATCCTTAGTTGGTCCCAAGCCCGTTATCGCAATGTTGAGCCACTCCACCAAGGGAAGCGCAAAACATGCCTTGGTCGACAAAGTAGTGGAAGCGACCAGAATTGCCAAGGAAGAATATCCTCATCTGGTTCTGGACGGCGAACTGCAGCTGGATGCGGCTTTAGTTCCCGGCGTTGCAAAGACCAAGGCTCCCGGAAGCCCTGTGGGCGGCAGAGCCAATATTTTGATTTTCCCCAATCTGGATGCCGGAAACATCGGTTATAAACTGGTACAGAGACTTGGCGGCGCGGAAGCTTACGGTCCTATGCTTCAGGGTATCGCAAAACCGGTAAACGATTTGTCCCGCGGCTGCTCATGGGAAGATATCGTCGGCGTTGTGGCATTGACGGCAGTACAGGCTCAATTGGTTTAAAACAAAGACTATAGAAAGGATTCCTATATTATGAATATTTTAGTTATCAACTGTGGAAGTTCTTCTTTGAAATTTCAGTTAATCAATTCCGATACGGAGCAGTGTATCGCGAAGGGGCTCTGTGAGAGAATCGGCATTGAGGGAAGCATGATTACCTATTCCCCCGCAGGCGGTGAGAAAGAAGTAACCGAATCTCCCATGCCCGACCATACCGAGGCGATTCGCCTTGTGCTGGAAGCGCTCACCAACCCTAATACCGGCGTTGTAAAGAGCCTTAGCGAAATTGACGCCGTAGGACACCGTATCGTACATGGCGGAGAGAAATTTGCGGCATCCACCATTATTACGGATGAAGTGATGAAGGCTATCGAGGAGTGCAACGATTTGGCTCCCCTGCATAATCCTGCCAACTTAATCGGCATTAATGCCTGCAAAAAGCTGATGCCCGGTACTCCTATGGTTGCCGTGTTTGACACCGCTTTCCACCAGACCATGCCGGAAGAAGCATATATGTATGGTCTTCCTTATGAATATTATCAGAAATACAAGATTAGGAGATACGGCTTCCACGGAACCAGCCATTCCTTCGTATCCAAGAAAGCTGCGGAGGACCTTGGCAAGAATTATGAAGACTTAAAGACCATTGTCTGCCACCTTGGAAACGGCGCCAGCATCTCCGCCGTAAAGAACGGCAAATGCGTGGATACCTCCATGGGACTTACTCCCTTGGAGGGTCTTATCATGGGTACCCGTTCCGGCGATATCGACCCTGCCATCATTGAGTTTATCGCTCACAAAGAGGGCAAGAGCATTGATGACATTATGAGCATCCTGAACAAGAAATCAGGTGTCTTAGGTCTGTCAGACAACCTTTCCTCTGACTTCCGCGATTTGGAAGAGGGGCACAACAAAGGTAATGAAAATGCAACCCGCACCTTAAAAACCTATTGTTACCGCGTGGCAAAATACATCGGCTCCTATGTGGCAGCCATGAACGGTGTTGATGTTATCTGCTTCACCGCAGGCGTTGGCGAGAATGCCGCTCTGGTGCGCACCATGATTTGTGAGCATCTGGGATATCTGGGCATCACCATCGACGAGGATGCAAACCACAAGAGGGGTGAGGACATTGTGATTTCCACTCCGGACAGCAAGACCACCGTTATGGTGATTCCCACCAACGAGGAGCTTGCTATTGCAAGAGAAACCGCAAGATTGGTATAAAGTGTGAACGGAATGAAGATTTTCTAAGCCAGCAAGAGGGTGTGCAAACACCCCTCTTTAGTACGCTGCTCATAGCGCTGAAGCGCATGGAAAATCTAAGTCATTCCGTGAAGAATCCGCAAGCGGATTCTTCCGAATCTGTGTAGATTCATGTATTGGTTTGTGCTGCCGCCAAATGACCTGATGATTGTCGGGGTCATTTGGCGGTTTGTCTTTTCATTCATCATAATTGATAATTGATAGGAAGGAACAATATGGCAGTAGGATTTAAGGTTGATTATTATTGGCATGCAGTTGGGCATGGGGATTTTTTGCATTCTTTCTTTTCCAATATATGCTATCATTTAGAAGGCGGGCGATGGGGCTCCAAATATCCGTATCTAATGAACAAATTGTATCAGGGCTGCTTGGCATGGGAGGATGTTAAATTCGCAAGAGAGGAATTGCAGAGTGTGAAGGTTGGCTTGGGCAAGCTCGAACCGGCTAAGGTGATTTGGGATATTGATGATTTATCCAAGAGACCGCCATGGGGAGATAATATCAGTGAAAGGATCACGGATTTGTCAAATTACTTCGTGACCAGTGGTGGGCGTGACCTGATCACTATTCTGTTTGATGTGTTTGATGAAGCAGAGGTGAGAAAACATGCGATTGAGATTGTGGGGTTCTAGGAACATGTGGAGGCTGCATTCATGTCGGACAGGGTAATTACAGCGTGCCTATTTTTGCATCATATTTGCATCAAATTTTGAAAAATATTGAGTTAATTTCTGTAAAATGCTATAATTTTGACAGGATTGGACAGCAAAATGCCAAACGGCGCCATAGGAGGGGATATCTATGGGAAAAACCCAAAACAGGAACCTGAGAATTTATCTTGCCTCACTGTTTGTTCTTTTCTTATTTCTTTTTGGACGCAATGCAGCGATACGGGTGCAGGCAGTGAAGGATACTGCTGTGGCAGCAAAAAATATGGCGGAAGATATCAACGATTTATATAGGGAATATGAACTAAACTTCGCTCTGATAGAGACAAGGGAAGATATTGAGGCAAAGGGCTATGACATTATAGAAGACCAGATATTTCCCGTTATATTTGAGTCTTTCACAGAAGAGGAAGTCTATTTTGTGCCCGCCATGGAAAAGAACTATCACAGGCTTGCCGTCTTTTTGGTGGATGCCGATGACAATGTCTTGTATAAGAGCAATCAGTTAGAAACCAATTATCGTATGCTGGGACAGCTTGACCAGCCCACAAAGGAAATTGCGGCGGTATCTTTTATAGATGTCAACCATGACGAACTTACGGATATTGTACTTATAACAAAGTGCATTAACGATACCGGAGAATATGCGGGACTGTCTTACAAAGTGGGAGATGTGCTGTTTCAGGGAAAGAAAACTTTTTATCGGGATTGGCGCATTTCCGACAAGATAAACCGTTTCAGCATGAATAAAAGCGCAAAGTGTATTATTTCTTTTGTAAGGGATGGCAATTCCACGGAATTTTTGTACACCGCCACGACAAAGGAGGAATTGCTGCAGAGCGGCTTTGTGGTGATTGAAGAGCAGTGTTATTACAGAAATTTTGAAAAGCTGGGCAGGCTGGAGGTAGTGCCCGGTGTTGCACATATGTCGGACTATGATATTTTTATGGTTTATCTGGTAAACGAACAGGGGGATATTATCTGGAGTTTCCAGCCCATGGGCGACTACGATAATCTGTATTCCTTAAGGGGTATTACCGGCAGGGATATGGATGGGGACGGCATGAAGGATCTGGTGGTGCTTGCAAGATACAGCTATGAGGGACCGGAGGGGGAAATTCTGGTAGACAGTAAATGCTCCATTTATTACCAGAGAACAGGAGGCTTTGATATTGATACGGGCTTTGAGCAGTATTATCAGGAAAAAGGCGACGAGCCCATGTCACAGCTTACCATGGAACAACTGGTGATAAGGATACGCGAATATTGGGGATGGCAAAATGAAATTTAAAAAATCTAAATTTCATCTCGAAGAACGCAAAACCAGCGTTCTTCCCACGGGAGAAAATGCTGCTGGTGCGGCGGAATGAGAGGAAACATGATTAAGATACTGATAGTGGATGATGAAAAACCTATTTGCGATTTAATCGACATTAATCTGACTGCGGCAGGATATCGCTGCAGGAGCGTGCAGGACGGTCTGAAAGCCATAGAATTAATCGAGCAGGAGCAGTTTGATCTGATTCTTCTGGACATTATGCTCCCGGGGGCAGATGGATTTGACATTATAGAATACATAAGACCTCTTAAGATTCCCGTTATCTTTATTACGGCCAAAAATGATGTCAGGGATAAAGTAAAGGGATTAAAACTGGGAGCCGAGGATTATCTGGTAAAACCCTTTGAGGTAGTGGAGCTGATTGCAAGGGTCGAGGTGGTACTGCGCCGTTTTCAGAAAGTGGAAAAAACCCTGCAGGCAGGGGATATTGTTGTGGATATGGAAGCCCGGACGGTGACCAAGGCAGGAAAGCCCATTATACTTACCAATAAGGAGTTCGGACTTTTAGTGTTGTTTATACAGAATAAAAATATAGCGCTGTTCAAAGAAACCCTCTATGAAAAAGTATGGGATGACGAATATTTTTCAGACAGCCGCACTTTGGAACTTCATGTGCAGAGGCTCCGCAAAAAGATGGGCTGGGAAAACAATCTGGTAGCCGTGTATAAGGTAGGATACCGGCTGGAGATTTAAAAGATTGGAGAAACTATGAAATTTTCATACAAGATACTGATTTGGTCTATTGTGGTCATGGGAGTGGTATTTGGCGGAGGCGGTTACATTTTCGTTAATTCCGTGTTCCAGACTTCCATGGAGAGAGAAATCGGACAGGCAATGAACGAAAGCAGCATCCTTCAATTTGCTTTTGAGACGGCAGCTCTCAATATTCCCTCCAAATATGATGTACTGCAAAACAAGACGATCGAGGAAATCGGGGTAAATCTGGAAAAAAGCGGGCAGGATGCCGCCGGAAGGCTGTTAAGGCTGTCCAATGAGGATAGGACCATTCTTTACGCCAGCGCCGGATTTACGGAAGATACCGGACTTTTAATGCAGATTGACACACAGACTAAAATTTATCAGGTGACTGAAAAAGAGGGGCATTATTATATTCAGACAGGTACCACCATTCATGCTTTAAACCGTATTTTATATCTGGAGACCATGAAGGATATCACGGAAATTTACGAGGAGAGGTCTAAAATCTTTCAGGTTTACCGCCGCCTTACCATAATCATGCTGTTACTTGGCTCTGTGGTGATGTTTTTTATTTCCTCATGGCTTACCAGACCTATTCGCCTGCTTACAAGGGCAACTCGGAAAATGGCGGAGGGTGATTATGATTACAGGGCAAGACTTGTCAGCAATGATGAAATGGGACAGCTGACCAAAGATTTCAACAAGATGGCGAATACTCTGGAAGATAATATCCACAAGCTGGAGGATGAAATCCGCGCAAGGGAAGATTTCATTGCGGCATTTTCCCATGAATTGAAAACGCCCCTGACTGCCATTATCGGATATGCCGATATGCTGCGTTCCCGCAAATTGGATGAGGAAACTCATTTTCTCTCTGCCAATTACATTTACACGGAGGGAAAACGCCTGGAAAATATGTCTTTGAGGCTTTTGGACATTATTGTTACCAAGCGTTATGAAACGGAACGGCAGAATGTGAATGTGGAAGAATTGTTCGGCTATCTGCGGGATATGTATCGGGAGAAAGAAAAAGTGGACCTTAGGTTTGATTTTGATGCCGGCAGTGTCAGCGCAGAGTCCAATCTGATGAAGTCCGTGCTTTTAAATCTTGTGGATAACGCATATAAAGCGTCCACTCCGGCAGAAGGAGAAAATATTGTCATTGAGGTTTACGGAAAGCGGGAAGAACAGGGATATCTTTTTGCGGTGAAAGATTATGGAATGGGTATTCCCAAAGAGGAATTGAAGAAGATTACAGAAGCCTTTTACATGGTGGACAAATCCCGTTCCAGAAGCAAAAACGGCGCTGGATTAGGCCTTGCTCTCTGTCGGGAAATACTAAATCTGCATGACAGTGAGTTAATCATTGAAAGTACCGAAGGAGAGGGCAGCTGTTTTTCTTTCCGGCTGCCATACGGGGATTCCCCAAGGGAGGTGAATGCAGATGGCACATAAAAGAGTTATCTTCAATGTGGGAGCAATCGCAGTGGTAGCGGTTATTCTCGGTATCGCCATATGGGGACCGGAACAGATTGCCAAACATAGGGATAAAATAAGATTAAATAAAATTACGGTGGAACAGGTAGAAAGCGTGAATGAAGGATACCGTTACTCCTTAAACAGCAATGAAAAGCTCTATATTCTGGCAAGGTGCCTGAACAATCAGGTTCTGCCGGAGAGCGAACTCAGCGCTGCAACACGCACGGAATCCACGGAAATGGATTATACGGGTTTAACAGGAAGCTATGCTTTTGTGGTAAACCGCCAGGGACCCTCAGGTATTGAAATTACGGATGAAGAAATCTATGAAATCTGCAACAGAGAGATTAAAACCCTGAAAAATCTTGGTATTTTACAGGACGCCGTAAGGGAAATAGATGCTTCTTCCTATAATGCGGTATTATATTCCGCAATTGATGTGTTGGAACCGCGTAATAATATGTCCGTTTGGAAAGTAAGCCTTTCCACTAGCCATCAGAATACGGATAAATCCAACCGCCTGTTGGATATTTATCTGGACGCGGATACCGGTAAAATTTACGAATTTTATGTTCGGACAGATATAAAATGGGCGGAAAGCAAACCAGAAGAGTTGGTTCAAAAATGGAGCGATTATCTGGACCTTACAGGCATGGAGGCATATGAAAATACCAATCCTCTGTTAGAGACTACCCCCAATTATAAGAAGTATCTGTTCCCCGGAATAGAGGACGGCAAGACCCTTGTCACGGTGGGATTTTATGAAGGAATCAACGAATTATTTTTGAAAATTTCCAAATAAAAGACTTGTAACAAAGAAAATTTTTTTGTAACAGAAATGATGCGAATAATATGCAAAAAATATGAAACTTTGACGCAACCCTCTGATATGCTTTAAGAAGTCAAATATAAAGCATACAGAGGGTGATTTTTATGAGAAACAAAGGAATATACATTGAAGATGCAGGCATATACTATAGAAAAAGATATCGCAGAAAGAATTGGAAGAGAAGAGTGAGAAAAGGGATTACAGCTATGATGCTGGCTGTTGCCATAGGCGGCATGGCTTTTACCACGGTATCTGCTGTTAACATTATAAGTGTCAGTGGTTCGGATATCGTTACGGATGCCTTTGCGGGTGAGGAAATAGCTCCCAAACCCTTAAGTTTGGATGGAAAACTATCCACGGAAGCCTCTCTTAAGGAGACAAGCAGTGGAAATTATGTGGAGAGAGTAGCTGCGGTTCAGCCCAAGAACCCGGAAGAAATTGTGATCGTACTTGATCCCGGACACGGAGGGGAAGATGACGGCGGCTATCGAAACGGTGTCGGAGAAAAAGACATTAATCTGGAAATCGCAAAATCAGTGGAATCAAAACTGAAGGAAATCGGTTATCAGGTCATTCTCACCAGAGACAGCGACAAGGCAGTTTCCTTGGAAGAACGGGTGAAATTTGCCGAGGAAAAAGGAGCGGACGCCTGTATCAGCATCCATCAGAATACCTGTGAATGGGATAATGTATCGGGAGTGGAAACATGGTATTGTTCCCAAAAAAACGGGGAAGACAGTGAAAGACTGGCAAAGCTTGTGCAGATGTATACCACCTCACAATCCGGCGCGCAGGACAGGGGAATTTTAGACAACAACACTCTTTACATAATAAAAGAAAACAGTATGCCGACCTGTCTTGTGGAAACCGGTTTTTTGTCCAATACTGCGGAGCGAAACAGTTTGTTGACCCCGGAATATCAGGAAAAGCTGGCAAAAGGCATTGCGCAGGGTATTGATTTGTTTTTCTGTCCCAAAACCATGTATCTGACATTTGACGATGGTCCTTCCGAGGAAAATACCAGCGCAGTATTGGATATTTTAAAGGAAAAGGGAGTGAAAGCCACATTTTTTGTAGTAGGTGAAAATGTCAAAAAACATCCGGAAGTGGCAAGACGCATTGTAGAAGAAGGACATACTATAGGCATTCATTGTAATAAACACGACTATGGGGCAATCTATGCCGATGTCAACAGTTACCTTACCGATTTTGAAGAAGCAAAGCGCGCCGTCTATGAAGTGACAGGCGTGGAAGTAAAATTATTCCGTTTTCCGGGTGGCAGCATCAATGCCTACAACAAGGAAATCAGTGATGAAATAATTCAGGAAATGACCAACAGAGGTTACACTTATTTTGATTGGAATGCCAGTCTGGACGACGCCATATCCTCCGGTGCGGACGCTCAAAAACTGATTGAAAATGCCCGCTCCAGCACTCTGGGACGGAAGAAAATCGTGATGCTCTGCCATGATATGGTATACCAGACGACTCAGTGTTTAGAGGAACTGATTGACCAGTTCCCCGAGTATCGATTCGAGCCCTTAAATCCGCTTGTCACACCGGTACAGTTTGCCAGAAGTATTTAGCGATTTTGCTTGCGTATTTGTTTAACAAATCAGTTGGTGCCCTTGGAAATTCTATATATTATGGATTTCCCTGATTTAGGCACCAACTATTCGTTAAACTTGTCTTTTGCGCATAGTTGAATGTGACTGAAAACCATCTCTCATTTCTCCTTACCAATTCTCATCCAGATAAAGCTGCACCCGGTTCTGGATAATGGCAGCCACTTCGTCAACGGTTTTCTGGTTCCGGAAAAAGCCTTCCGCCTCCTCATAGATGATTCCGGAGATTACGGAATCATTGGAAGTATCAAATTTTGCCGTTTCCAGCAGTTGGATGCCTAACGCGGCTTCTTCCTCCGTAACGGCATGGTATTCGTATTTTACACCATCATATAGCACAGTGCTATATTTAAGCCACGGTTCCCCTATGTCGTTAAGACTGATATTTCCGTTAGAATCCTTGCGGTATTCCACCGCAGTGATTTTTTTCATCAAATCATCTTTCTTACAGGGAAAACTGTCATCCGACCATTCATTCATTTCACCACTTAACAGAAATTCAATAAAACCCCATGCTTCTTCCTTATGCTTGCTCTTAGAAGCAATCGCGCAGGCATTGGTGGTAAAAAGGTCACAGCCGTTGCTCCCGTCTGCCGTTGGGTATCCGATAAATGTTACGCCGCCATATACAAAATCCTGTACCTGAATATCCTGAAAAGCAGAAATAAATGCAGTGGATAATAACAATTCACCTTCTCTCATTTTCTTGCCTAAACGCTCCGAAAAGTCGTAGTTCATCTCACCCGGAGAAGGATATCTGCCGGCAAACTTAAGGATGTTTTTAAATTTTTCACAGTCAAAATCCGCCTTGTCATTTTCCCAATCAATGAAGTCTTCATATCCGAATTTCAGGCAAATCCGTAATATTGATTGATTGCTGGGAAAAGTTTCCGGCTGCATATCCGGGTTTTTATCTATAATCTCTGCCATTTCCTCAAAAGTCCACCCTATCTTCTCTCCCACAATATCAGACCTGCCCATCAGCGTTGACAGCGTAACGGTAGCGGGAACCGCCGTCAAAATGCCGTTATAGGTATAATTGTCAACTACATTTTCCAGAAAATCCTCTTTCTTTACCACCGTACTCTGCTCAAAGTAAGGCTCCAGATTTTCAAACACTCCGTTTCCGGCTAACGCCGCCACATTAAAATGGTACAAGTCAAAAATATCCGGACAGTTATCCGCTGAAATAATATCTATATTGATATTCTGCAGCGCTTCCTCTTCGGGAATATAGGCTTGTGCAGCATGTGCATCTTCGCCATCCGTATAATCTTTTATGGTGATATGACAGGTATCGCTTTGTCTGTTAAAAGCCACCACTGCCGCTTTCAGGTCAGGAGCTGCATACAAGGTTCCCAGCACAAGCTCTGTTTTTTCAGGAAGCGTAGCGGCATCCGTCTTGGTCAAAACCGTCAATTCCGCAGATTCCCTGCCTATTCCGCATCTGGTGAGAACTTTGATTGTCCCATCCTCCGCACATGCAAAGGTTCCCATGGGATTTGTGCCGATGCCGCATTCAGCCCAAGTAAAAAGCCTTTCTGCGGATTCGGATTCCAATTGATAGCCGTACAGGCTGCTTCCGTCATTGACCAGAAAATCATATTCGTTTCCTGCAATCAGATTGTGGTGCATACTGACAGGATAATTCTGGTAAACCTTATCGCTCAGCTTTTTCCCCTCAAAATCAATCTCAGCTAGCGGCGCGCCGGATGTCGCTTGCTGCATGTTCCGGTAAGAAACATAAACTTTCCCATCCTTCCCTGTGCCGATGCCGGACACATAGTTATTATCTTTCAGTGCAATTTTTCCATGCAGGGTTCCGTCCGCATTTATCAAAGCAATCTCACCGTTTGTCATGGATATATAGAGCCTGCTCTCCGCATCCACGGCAAAAGCTTGGGAATGCCTGACTCCCAGCATTTTTAAATCAACCTGCATCTGAAGCTCTCCCTGCTTGTCAAACACAAGAATCTTTCCATAAGCATCCTCTAAATCATAATCGGACACATATACTCTTCCGTCTTCCGCAACTTGAATATCATAAGTGACTCCGCTTCCGTCATCGAGCAGCATTTTCCGGGTCACTTTCTGCTCCGCCAAGGAATATTCGTACAAAAAACGCTTGACGGCATACTGCTGTCCGTCTTCCATGGTCGTAACCTTTTCTGACTCATCTGAAGAAGAAACCTTCTTAGCTTCAATTTTGGTATAATAAAGAGCATCCCCTATGATTCGGGAATCGTCTATATTGGCGGTTTTCGCACCGAAAAGCTCCACATATTCCGGAACATAGGCATAGCTAACCTTCTGTGCATTGGCGTTACTGTTATCTGCCGTTGGAGAATCATCCTGTTTTACGCAGGACGCCAGAACCAGAACAACTATCATCATGGCGGCCGCTATTGCGTTCTTTTTTTGTGTATCTTTCATGCGTTTTCCTTTCTGGCTCAATCCAATCCAATCACTGGGGTTTCTTTTTGCAAACATCTGTCTGTAGCTTTTTTACAATGCCGCCCCGTCTATATACCAAAGCCCGTTCTTTTGATACATGGGGAAAATAAGCACCCTGTCATCGGTAAATGTGCATTTTACTCTGGTATAAGCATCATATTTTTTCTTATCGGATTTATCCGCTTTTCCTGCTTCCTCTTCTGCCGACTCTTCCACCAGAACCTCTTCCCCCAGATGCAGATAATACCTTAGAGCACATTCCGGCTCCCTAAAAGTCCTGTCACCGCGCGCAGACGCATGAATCTGAAAGATTTTGTTTTCATAATCAAAATCCGCAAAGCAGTAAACACCTTCCGCCGGAACATAAATTTCCTTAAATTCCTCATAAGTGGAAATTTTGTCACCGCACCGTCTTTCCGGCAGAAAATCCACCATTCCGCCCAATAATAAATCATCTATATTGCTGATTTCCCGCAGTTTATCCGTTTGAATCATGATATCCTGCCGCCACACCGTCATTTCGGGCTTCGCGCTCTCTTCCAGATAATAAAGCTTCACCTTTACTTCGTTTTTGTTAGAAAGCACTGCATCCGGCTCCACCGCAATATAATATCCCTTCCATGGAAAACTCCTTGGATTATCCGTATAAACAAAAGCTTCGGAATGATGGATATATTGCGAATATTCCCGGCTGTCCAAGGATGCCAGCTGCCCCATCAGTGTGAAATTTTTGGTGCAGAAATAACCGCACCATACCTTTGCAGTCCAATAAACATAGGAATCCATGGTGTTATCGGACAGCGAAAGGCTTAAATTATCCTTCTTAACATACCCTCTTTTCTGTACACCCTCTGCATCTTCAAATAAAATCATGACATAATCTATGCCTTCTTTTAGGGATGCGGAAGCGCTGCTTATGTCTGGAAAATCCCCATATGCCACTGCATCCTGCAAAACAGAAGCGCCGATGGACAGAATTTGAACCTTGTCGCCCGTTGTTATGGTGCCTGTGATTTCTTTTGAAAATTCGTCTGGCAGCTTCAGAACCTCTATTTTTTCGCCTGTTTTAGTCTGGCTGTTTTCAGAATTTTCAGCATTTTGTTCTGAGTCCGCATCGTCCGTTAATACTGCCCTTGCATATAAATTCTTATTTTTAAGAATTTCCGCCGTTACAGCAGCTTCTTTTGCCTGTTTTAATTCGGATTCATATTGCAGCTCCTCTGCGTATAAATCCGCTACCACCTTTGTCATTTCCAGATTACTGTTATTAGAAGCAGCATGTGAAATGAATTTTGAAAGCGACACATTTATATTGACCGGGTCAGTCAGCAATCCGATTGCACAAATTATAATAAAAACTATACCTAAGAGCATTACTGCGCTGCTTCTCTTTCTTAATTTCAGAATGTTTCTGATGCGTGAAGATACATAATCTCTGCCAAAAGAAGGGACTGCTCCTGTTAAATGGGATTTTCGGCAGGCTGACTGCAATAATATTTTAGAATAGATTTTCCGCTCCTGCAAAGAAACATTTTTCAAAACCATTTCATCACAGGACATTTCCATATCCTTTGTCATCAAGTGAAATGCCAGCCACATAAGGGGATTAAACCAATGTACACAGACAAAAAGGAAAGCGCACTGCTTTATAAGATAATCCCTGCGGCGTATATGGGCATATTCATGGGCAAGACAGCATTCACGCTCCTTTTCGGCTAAAGCCTGCGGAAGATAGATGGAAGCTTTTCGTATGCCTAATACAAACGGCGTTTCCAAGCCTTCCGCCGTATATACAGAAACCCCTTTATAAAAGGAATCATGCATTGCACTTTTCTTAAGCTTTGTTAGGATTTTCCGATAGGAAAAAATGTTATATGTTAATAATGCTAATGCTCCTGCAAACCAGATATATGCCAAGATGAAAACTATGGATTTTGACAGGAAAATGTTTTTTACGGATGCCATGCCTGCCGTGATGGCAGAAACCGTCCCATCAGCTGCCGACTGTTGCATCCGGGTGAAACCGTCTTTTGGTGAACTGCCTTCAGCATCTGTCGGGAGGGTATTGATATGGTTCCGGTTATTTGGAGATACTGTTTCACTTGATAAAGTCGGATAATCCTCGCTTTCCGATGCATTCTCCTCTTTCAGAAGATGTCCGAAAACGACAGGAACATCCAAAGATAAAGCATTATCGTTATCCGGCAGATTCGACATCTCCTCTGCACTGCCTGCCGCCAGAAAATCAGACAGATTTTTCACAGGTCTGCTTATAAAACTGAAGCTGCTCTCTATTCCTACAGGACATATCAGCCGGATGGCAACAATTCCCCACAACAGATAGGAGAATATTTTAGGGCATTTTCTTAAGAAAAGCCTTGCAAGGCATATTAAAATAATGCAGTAGGATGCAGTCAGACTCATGCTTAATATTTTTAAGAAAAAATTTACCATGCCTACACACCCTTCCTTTCCGGAAAAAATTTTTGGTATTTATAACTTCCGTTTCCGAGAGTTTTTTCACTGTACTCAATATGTTGCATAAGAAAACAATATGTCTCTTAAAAGTTTAAAGAATTTTCAGAAAGCATTACAAGCTTTACTCCTTAAAATTGTCAATATAATCCATAAGCTCTTCCGCCTCTTCCTTGGAAATCTTGCGCCCCTGAAAAAAAGCCGTCAAAAACTTGGGCAAGGAGCCAAAGGTTTCCTCCACATACACCTGACTCTGGTGCCCGTAAAATTCCTCTCTGGACAGCTTTGCGCTGACGATGGACTTTTCATTTTGAAAGATGCCTTTTTCTATCAGCTTTTTTAACACCGTATATGTAGTAGATTTTTTCCAATTTAGCTCCCTCTCACAGATTTTTACCAAATCCGGTGAAGAAATCGGCTCATTTTTCCAGATAATATCCGCAAATTTCGCCTCCACATCCGCTAATCTGTATTCGTTCATAACGCTGCTCTCCTTCATTAAAATATAAAATCAAAACAGAAAATACACAATGCGTAAAGTACGCATGAAAGTCCGTAGGCTGTGGGAATGCAAAAGTATTAAGATGCAAAATGGTCTATATGCAATAGACTGCCTCCTTAAGAACAGTCTATCACATATAGACCACATGTGTCAACTTCTATTTCACTTCAAAGGCTTAAACGGTTCATTTTACTGTTTATACCCATATATGATAACCGCATTCTCTTCCTCATCATATTCATAGGGTATGCTGTATTTTTCAAGAATCTGCAGAATGACCTCTTTCTTGTCCTGAAATATGACTTCCGGCGCAAGCAGCCTTCCTCTGTATCTGCTCTCCTTTATCTCGCAGGCTATTTTAAACCATTCCACTGCCGCCATATTCATATGGTCAAAATATTCATCCCCTCCTATGGTCCAATAATATTCGGGCTCTTCTGTATCAAAAAGAGTCTTATACTGAACGGGAATGTCGCAGAGCTGCTCCTTTATGACATCTGTCAATTCATGCCACTTTGTGTTATTCATGTAAGAGGTAAGCTGTCTTGTGTTGATTTCATGGATGATTTTTTCGCTTAATGTCTTTTTATTCTTATACTTTCCGTTTTCCACCTCATCAATCACACGCTGCATATTCTTATATAAATCATCATCTGGCTTTTTAAAGAGATAGGACTCCGATATCTGCTGGCCATCTCGCATCACATAGTACCATCCATGATAAATCCATCCGGACACAATAAAATGCAAATCACCCTTATAAGCGATATCAAAAAAGATGGTTTTCTCCCCTTCCTCAGGGGGAACAATGGGCTGAATGATTCCGCTTCTTGGATTCAGCCGCCTGCATAACTCATTATAAAATATGTTAGAATCACAAATGTCCCTGTTCATTTAATCCATCCCATTTTGTTTGATTCACTCATCAAATCCGAATTTTCTTGACAAAACAAAGCTGATATCATATACTAATTTTAAAAGAAGCAGTTTTTTACCGGGTGGTCTTTTCTTGTATGTTAAGATTCTTGCGGCGTACGCGCTTCTTTTTTTATATTTATTATATCATACAAATAAAGTCCTTGATCATTCATGCGAACAACCATTGTTGCTGCATAGTAATTCCAGCGAATTTCTTGCTCATTTTCTTTTTATCCCTGTAACTTTTCCCCCAGCCACTGCGACAGCAATATTGCCACCATAAAAATTTGATAAGCATTGTAATTTGATAAAACATCATGACTTATCGAAAAATGACTCCATTTTAAAATCGCTGCTAATGACAGCACAAAAATACTACTGCCCGTAATCAAATATACCATCACAATCATCTTTTTGATAGTACGCTTCTGCGATATTACTTTATAGTACAAAAATACATACCTTATTATAATACATATCACACTTCCCCAAAAGCCAATAAGAAAAATCAATAAGCTGTTTCCATAAAGATTTGTATCATTCCTCTGGGCTAATGAAAGAGTGAAGCTAACTGCAAATGTCATGATAAACACATACAACGCAGTAATATTATCCATTATTTTGTATTTTTTCGTCATTACTATTTCTGTCTCCATAAATGTGGAAGTCAAATTCTGCCTTCAGCAAGACATAGCCGACCTCCGCCATTAACTGAAATTCCGGCATTTCTCCGCCTGTGCCATTCGTTCCAAAACGCAGTATATGTATCTCGCTCATACTCGTCTGCCAGATATTTAGGCGAACATTGTTTGTAATAAGCTTCAATTTTATCCGCAAACTTATACACTTCCTGCCTGTATTCTTCCAAAGGGACTGTTACTTCGGTTCCGTTTTCCAAAATCAAAATGACATCTGAGCCGCTGTGTTTTACTGTCCAGTCAATTCCCTGGGTACAGCCCCCTATTGTGACATTTTGAAGGTCTTCATCCGGAATATAAAAGTGTCCGCAGCAGGGCAGCATTTGATTATCTTCATAAATAATATGGTCTTCTGCCAATGTCTTTAGCAGATAAAGCGCAGTTGCGCTAACAGTGGCATAAAATTCAAGCCTTTCGTTTCCGATATAAGCAACGGCTTGTCCATGTAAGCACAAATCATTGACATCATCTGCACTTCCATCTATCCAGCATAGTTGTGTTGCATCAATAAGAAATTTTCCCATTTTCTTTTACCTCTGTCAATCAAGCTTCTTCTTTGCAAATCATACTTTAAGCTCTTTACTCTTATATTCCAGTACCAATATATCTTCTTCAAAATCAAGAAAACTTTATTCATATTTTCGATATCGTATTTGTTTAATTGTAAATTATGCCTTAATTTTAACTCAAAAAAATTAATTAACATTCCTTTTTCCTTCTTTTGTTTTGCATATCACACTTCCCCAAAAGCCAATAAGAAAAATCAATAATGTGAAAGTCAAAATTTTGCCCTCAGCAAGGAGTACATTTTCATATCGACAACCCTATCATTTTTGATGGCATTGTTCCGCATTGTACCCTCACATTGGAAGCCTGATTTTTCCAGCACTCTGCAGGATGCCAGATTCGATGCAAAGGGTTCCGCATAAATACGGATAATATCACTGTTTTCAAAAACATACCTACAGGTCTGCTTTACAATTTCCGTCATAATTCCCCTGCCCCAGTATTCTTCTGCAATATAATATCCCATTTCAGCAGTCAATCTGTGAATATTTCCCTGACGGAATACACTAATACTGCCAATCACTTTATCATCTGCTGTAATAGCAAAGGCAAAGGTTTCGTTTTCGTCGGCGGAAAGCATGGAAGAAATGTAATCTGCTCCATCCTGCTCTGTGTATGGATAAGGCAGTCCATCCCGAAGATTGTCTTGCACCTTTGTATTGGAAAGGGCGAACGCCAAATCCTTTGCATCCGATAACTTCCATTTTCTAATTTTACCAACCATAGCTGACCTCCTCCATTAATTGAAATTCAGACATTTCTCCGCCTGTGCCACTCGTTCCAAAACGCAGTATATTCATCTCGCCCATACTCGTCTGCCAGATTGTTAGGAGAATTGTCTCTTGACAAAATTGCTATATGCGTATAATATATAAACATAGAAAGAAATGAGTTTTTCGACCGTACAGCTTATTGCTCAAGCGGCTTGCTCGTTTCTTTTTTTGTTCTTAAAATATCATACAGATACAGCTTCCTATCTTTTGCATGGCGTACCAATATCCTCGCCATAAACACATTATACCTGACTAATTCCAGATTATCATTATAAACAGGTATTGCAAAATGCGTATCATATCGATACCATCCAAATTTTGCATCTGTATTATGTTTCTGTGCATAGTTTTCTGTAAATGTTTTATTGGTTGCAAGCATTATCATTTCTTTAATAATGCTTGCAGCATTTGCCTTTGCATACATATTTGCCCCTCTGAGCATCCTTGTATCTTTAGAATGGGTAAACTCATCCGGAAAATCTGCTCCTATGTACACAACATCTCCTGTATCTATAATCTCCACGCTGTTTCCTATATACTTTTTAAGATAGTTTTCAACGATATCCCAATCCACACTTCTTCTTCCTTTGAAGTACAAATGATTAAGGAGTATAATACTTTTACCATCCGTATCTTTAATAATATCAACTTTCTTTTCCATTTGTTACTACCCCATTTTCCGCACTGTTTTTTGAGATTATATGCGGATGATAAATCACTGCGAAAGCAGCACAGGCACGCCGGACCACATCAATTCCGGCATGGAATCCAATTTGTTTAAGTAAACAAATATCGTTTGTCCATCGCCCCAAATTCCCGAATCCGGTCTTTTCGTGCATAATGTTATGTGATAATATCCCGAATCTACGGAAACTATCTGTTCCGAAGGGCACTCTGTACTCCACTCCATGAGCCAGAACAAATCAATGACACATAGCTTTGCATTTTGTATATCAATACCCAAACGAATGGCAACAGGGTACTCTGCCAACAGGTTTTCAGCAGGGTATCCTTCCCGAAACTTAAGCGTGAACCTTCCGCTGCTTCCCGTACAGAACCCCACTACATCGCCCTTTTTGATGTGCCTTGCCACATCCTCCGGTCTGGAATACTCTTCCTTAAAAAAATGGCAGCCTTCAGGGATATTCTTATTTGTTTCAGGTGAATAAAACACAATTCCCATTCCGTCTATCATTAAGTGGATATCTTTTTCTTTGAAACTCATATTTCAAGCCTCTTTCCTTCTTTTGAATTGCATTAAGAATAAACTCTGCAAATCACATCTTCCCCCTAGCAAAAAAATACGCCGCCATCTGCGCCCTTGAGCTGAAAGGCTCTGTCTCTATCAGTTCGCTCACTTCCTCCCTCGTATAAAACTTTGCCGTAATCTGCTCATTGTCCGAGGTGTGGTCCTCAAATTCTCCCTCGGCTTCCACAAAAGCGATATAGGTGGTGGTGTCCGAGATGGCAACAGCGGCAAAGGAAGGCGGAAGAATCGTCTTTATTTCCTTTACCTTAAGCCCGGTTTCCTCATAGAGCTCCCTTGCAATGCATTCCTCGATGGATTCCCCTTCCTCTATCATTCCGGCACACAAGTTGTAAATGGTTCGGTTAATGCCCATGCGGAATTCATGTAAAAGCAGCAATTTCCCATCCTTGGTTGCCACGATGGACACGCCGCTGGGCGCGGCGCCCAGATCTTCCACGCCGCGCAATTCCCTTCTGCTTACTATCTCATATTTTTTCTCTCTGCCCACCTTATTCTGATAGGTAATCTCATAATTTTTAAGATACCTTCCGTCCTTCACTTTTTCAAAGCGCAATACTTTCAATCTTAGCCTCCTTTAGCCTGCTTCCATAAATTGTTCCCTTAGGGTGCGGGATTCTCTCTTTCTTGTGATTTCTACCAGTCCAAGAGGAGTCATATCTACCACATAAGTTTTCTGTCTGTCTCTTTGTACCAGACTTTTCATATATTCCAGTACTTCTTCCTGCTGTTCCCTTTCATCCATATTGATAAAATCCACAATAATGATACCGGACAGATTCCTTAGCCGAAGCTGAAGGGCAATTTCCTCTGCCGCCTCGCAGTTTACCGGAAATCCGCCTTTTTTGCCCTCATATTTCCCGGAATTTACATCAATGACCGTCAAAGCTTCCGTGGGCTGTATCACCAGATATCCCCCTGATTTCAGCCAGACATTTTGATGAAAGGCGGCTTCTATCTTGGTTTCCAGATTATACAGCTTAGAAAGGGAGAGCATGGAATCCTCATATAATCTGACACTTTTGTCACAAATGTTTTTTTCACAATACGCCTGTAAGCGTCCATACAGTTCCCTGTCATCCGTCACGATCTCTCCGTATTCGTAAGGATATACCAGCTTGTCCATGACAGATACAAAGGAAGACGGAGCTTCCCTTATGCAGGAAAAACAGGTTCTGTGTAAAGAGGTACAGAGCAGCGCGGCAAATTCCTGAGCAAGATTCGTTAATTCCCGCAAAAACATTTCTTTATCGCAATGCTGTGCCTGTGTGCGCACTACGATTCCCACATCCGCCGGACAGGGGATGTCCTTCTGTGTTTCACTCCATATTTTTTCAAAGTTGAAATGTTCGTTTTCACGAAGTCCCCCTTCTTTCAACCAATGCTTTATCTGCTTTTTCTTTTCATTGTCCAATTTGACGGAATATCCGATTCTCGCCTGCCCAAGACTGATGGCCGCCACTTCATTTGCCAGAGAAATGTGGGCGGTGAGAGTCCGTTGTTTGTTCCGGTATGCTTCGCTTTTTACCTGTACCAGAATTTCATCCCCCTGCACCGGTTTCTTATTTTGACAGGGAAAATAAGATTGGCAGTCCTTTTGGGACAAAAAGCCGATTTCCCCCTCCGTAAACTCCACAAAGCAGGCATTCAGATTCTTGGCGACATTTTTCACTTTTCCCATATAAATAGCGCCAATCTGCCCCGCATCTTCCTCCAGGGACTGCATGGCAAGAAGGCGTGTTCCCTTTATGAGCATGGCACAGTTTTTCCCCTGATATTTTGTGAAAATCAGTTTTCCTTCTTCCGTCCGTTCCTCCCGCTTTGCCTCCATGGAAGTTTGTGTATGATTTACAAGGATATTTCTGCTCATCTGCCTACCTCCCGTCACTCTGCCAGCTCTCCTAAAGGAGCCAGCTTTCTTATGCCGTTCTCGCCAATATCCGCAAAGGTTTCCTCCCTTGTGATGAGCAGGGCATTTTCTTTCAGGCATTCTCCCTGTCCTGCCAGCAGTGCTTCAAAAACCTGTATTGGTTTGATATTTCCCGCGCTGGAAGCATCCACCAGCAAAAAGAAGGCATTTTTCTCCCTGTCCCAGACAAATTCATAGATGCCGGGTCTTAAATCTATTTCCCGGCTCCCTTTTTTGGTTTCTTTGGAAAAGAAAATATGCTCCTGCAAAAGAAAAGCTTCCAATAATGCATCCACAGCGTCCGGAAGAGTCAGATTCTTCCAGAAATCCGGCTCCCGTCCTTCGCGGAACCTTACGGTATAAGAAGCCGCCGCTACGCTTGCCATAGCGTTTCCCGCATTCTCCGGCAATACGATTACGGAGACGATTTCGATTCCGGGCACGCTGGCATGATTCAGGTTTTCTTTGACTTCCTGACAGGAGCTTAAGGAATTTACCTCAATATCCATATATTCCCCATTACTTTCAAGTCCTACTCCCAATGGGGCGGCAAAGGACATAATCTGATGAGGGCTGAAGCCTCCGCTGTATGCCACATCCACACCGGCCCTCCTGACAGCCTTCTGAAAAAACCTCATCACATCCAAATGTCCGATAAAACGAAGCGGTCCATATTTTCTGAATTTTATTCTTAACTTCATGCTGTCTAGTCCCTTCCCTATATTACAAACGCCTATCTCTATTCATAACAGATGCCGCCTCCGAACCGCATGGCGCCGCAGCCCTGACATTTTACCTTACAGTTTTCCGACACTTGTTCCTGCTTGGATTTCAACCATTCCCGCTTTAAAAACTCTTTCGTGACACCGCAGTCAATAAAATCCCACGGAAAAATCTCGTCCGGACTCCTCTCCCTGTTACAGTAAAAATCAGGTTCAAGTCCGCATTCCGCAAAAGCTTCCATCCATTTGTCATTGTGGAAATATTCGCTCCATGCATCATAAAAACATCCTTTTTCATATACCTTTAACAAGACCTCGGAAAGGCGCCTGTCCCCTCTGGCAAGTATGCCCTCAAGCACGCTGGCATCCGTTTCATGCCAATTATATTTGATGCTTTTCTGATTTAACTGCTCTGCTATAGCCCTCTTGGTTTTATAGGCTTTCTCCAGAAATTCTTCTTTCGTGCACTGTCTTGCCCATTGAAACGGTGTAAAGGGCTTGGGCACAAAAAAGGATGTGCTTGTGACAATCTGTACTCTTCCGTTTGTGCGCTTTTCCTTGGGAACCGTTTCAAAAAAGGCGGCGGCAATTTTGTTGGACAGTTCCGCAATGCCATAAATATCTTCATCGGTTTCCGTGGGCAGCCCCAGCATAAAATAAAGCTTTACCCTTGTCCAGCCTCCCTCAAAGGCAAGGGTTGCCCCATGGAGAATATCTTCCTCACTGAGCCCTTTGTTGATAACATTTCTTAAGCGCTGGCTTCCCGCTTCCGGCGCAAAGGTAAGACTTGATTTTTTCACATCCTGCACTTTACTCATGACATCCAATGAAAAAGCGTCGATTCTAAGGGAGGGCAGGGAAATATTCACATGATTCTTACCGCACTCTTCTATCAGAAAATCAATTAATTCCGGCAGTTTGCTGTAATCGCTGGAGCTTAAAGAGCTTAGGGAAATCTCCTCCTGTCCGGTATTTTTTAGCATTTCCAGCGCATATTTCTTTAAGCTTTCCATGCTTCTTTCCCTCACGGGACGGTAAAGCTGTCCCGCCTGACAGAACCGACAGCCCCTGATACAGCCTCTCTGGATTTCCAGAACCACTCTGTCCTGTGTCACCTTAATATAAGGTACAACGGGCTTCAGCGGATAAGGAACATCCGTTAAATCCATGGCAATTTCCTTTAAAACGGTAGGGGGAATGCCCTCTTCTATCGGTGTAAAGGAAGCAATGGTTCCATCCTCATGATAGCGTGTTTCATAAAATTGCGGTACATACATACCGGGAATTTTGGCGGCACGCCTTAAAAATTCCGTGCGGGAAGTTCCCTCTTCCCTGCATTTTTTATATAAATCAAGTAAACTCCGGTATCTGGTCTCTCCTTCCCCGATATAAAAAATATCAAAAAATTCCGCTATGGGCTCCGGATTATAGGCGCAGGGACCTCCCCCGATGACGATGGGATGTTCCTTCGTCCGCTCTCCTGCCTTTAGCGGGATTTGCGCCAAATCCAATATTTGCAGGATATTGGTATAACACATCTCATATTGAATGGTAATTCCCAAAAAATCAAAATTCTTAATCGGCTCTTGGGATTCCAGCGCAAATAAAGGAATTCCTTCCTTACGCATAATGGCATCCAAATCCACCCACGGAGAATAGACTCTTTCACACCACACATCTTCCATGGCGTTAAGCATGTGATAAAGAATCTGTATGCCCAGATGGGACATGCCAATCTCATATACATCCGGAAAACACATGGCAAAACGGATATCTACTTTATTTTTATCCTTTACCACAGAATTAACCTCATGTCCGATATATCTTGCCGGCTTTTCTATTTTCATCAGGATATCATCCGATAACGCCAATTGTCCGACTGTTAAATTTTTCATTTTTCCTCTCATTCCGCCGCGCAAGCGGCATTTTAATCATCGGGAAGTTAGCTGCAGGCCTTCTTCATGCGTTTTACATCTTCCGCAGTGCATACTTCCTCCGAATACCTTGCTTTTTCATAAATATCGGGCATATCCGCCTCCCCTAAAATCATCCCCCACTCCCTTGCGGTAAATAATTTCAGGGAATGGTTAGAAGGAGTGTCGGCGGTTCTTGTCCGTAAAATATGTTTTTTGTAAAGCGTCCTAATGCGTTCTCTGGGGCTGAGCGTCTGCCACAGGGAGAATTTCTTTCGGCTTAATCCCGATTGTGAACCTTTCGTGTCACATTTTTCACGGATATCAAACACAGAACCCACCGTTTTGACAGAACTGTCATTTTTCCGATAGAGCCTGCTTTTGATAAAAAGAATCAGGCGTTTTAACTTCATAAAAAGTCCGTACAAAACCAAACAGAGAAGAAACACCGTCATAATGCCGAAAAGAATGTCCCACAGGAAAAAGGGTTCGGTTGCTTCGAGCTGTTCTTGCATATACTCCGTTAAAATCTCCTGTTGTTCCGGCGGCATATCGGTACTGTCCTTCGGCATTTCCATAGAAAACAGGGAAAAGAGAAAAAGCAGCGCCTTGAATAAAAGAGCCTGAATCAGATTCAAAATTCCCTGCAGCCATTCCAAATTGGAAAGGAAAAGTAAAAAAATCATACTTCCTATTGTAAAAAGCAGGGCAAGGACGCTTCCCGAGACAAACATTTCCCGTTCCGGAATATGCCCCGTACTGTTTTCGTTTAACAGGACAAAACCAAGATAATTGTCCAGATAGGATTTTATAAAATACAGCCCTATGACGAAGACCAAAGTAAAAATATAGTAGGCGTCCCATGACAGACAGCCGAGGTGACGGACAAATACGGAGGATAGAAAGAAAATCCCCACCGCCAGAGGCATAAAAAATCCCACATCCTGCATATCATCCCTTTTTAACCGTAAACGCAGGGAATACACGCCATAGCCCATTCCAAAAAGCAGATACACAAATTTTCCGTCCTGTAAAAATGTCTGCACAGCGCCCGAAAATACAAATAAAACCGCCAGATGGCCAAACGCCGTGAGGAAAAGATGCTTCAAACATTTTCTCAACAGATAAAAACACAGGGGCAAAAGGCTCATGGCAGCCCAGAACCAAATGTCAGGCTCCCCCGGAAGCCCCAGATTTTGAAGCTGTCCCATGGGCATCAGAAATAACGGGAACACCACCCAATGATTTAGTTGTATGATGACAATTTCCTGAAGATACTTTATTGCACTGCGACTCATCCTTATACCCCGTCTCTGTTGATTTACAGATGTATCACTCTCGCATACTTCCTTAATGGAGCTAAAATCTCTGGCTCCCCCATTCCCTCAACAGGATAAAACCAGACGAAATCCTCACTTAACTCCTGATATTCTTCCATCATTTTCATCCAATCGTCATACTGATTGGGGGACACAAAACAGGTGAAATTTTCCTGTCCTTTTTGACTCAGTCTGTCACCGAAAGCTTCCCCACAGGGCAGGACATTCTCTTCGTCCAGAAGCGCAAGGCCTCTGTAAATGGCATGCATCTGCCCTTCGCCGGAGCTTGCTTCCACAGAAAGGCAAAAGCTGCCGTCCTTCCCCCGGGCGTTACTGTAACAGGCAACTTGCATTCCCTCTTTTAAAAAAGCTTCACAAAGTCCTGCCACAATCTGAATGGAAGCTTCCACACAGTTGGATTTTTTCCATACGCCGCTATCTTCCAGATTCAGAAAAATTCTCACAGCCTTTAATGCCGTATAATTTTTTTGATTTACCTTCAAATCTCCCGTCTTTGCGGTGGCTTTCCAATTAATGCTGCGCATATCGTCATAGGGTTCATATTCCCGGACGCCCCGGTATTCAAAGGGATCTTCAAGTAAATGTCTTTTTGAAAGGATTTCACCGTTTAACTGCCTGAGGGACTGTCGCAGTTCCTCACTGTAAAAAGGCTTCGGATACACAAAAAGGGAGGTATTTACAACACAATCGGCAAACATCTGCTCCGTTAAAAATAAATCTGCGGCAACCAAGTCTATATTGCGGATTTCGTAAAGTCCTCTTTTGCCTCCCTTAAAAATAAGAGTCCGGGTGATTTTTTCCCCGCCACCTATCTGGAATACATCATTGCGGTAATATTTATCCGTGGTTTTTGAGCCTTCGGAAGCTTCAAAAAGCAAATTCCTGTCCGTCTGAAACTTAACCTTCAACATGGAAATCGGTAGTTTTTTGCGATTTTCCACAATCTCAACCAATTCGCTTTCCTCACCCTCCAGAATATTCTTTTTCCGAAAATGAACGGACACCGTCAAATTACTGCTCCATAGTTTCCGATAAATCCGCTGTTCCAATAAAAGGAGTAAAAACGCTAAAAGTCCGATTCCTGCCAATTTTATCATAGGCTGAAGTCCTCTGTGGGAACCGCGGTATTTTGCAGGATATTTTCCAAAAAACTTCTTGCGGCACCGTGGTTCGAGTAACCGTTCCCCATATGAATACGGTGGGCAAGTACGGGCAGCGCGGTTGCCTTTACATCATCGGGGGTACAGAAGTTCCTGCCCGAAAGATAGGCATATGCTTTTACACATTTAAGAAAGGCAAGGCTTCCGCGGGGGCTGACCCCCATGGTGACATTTGTGTCATTTCTGGTGGCTTCCACAATCGTCACTATATATTCCAGAATGCTCTGATGTACAAAGACTTGCCCCGCTTCTTTTTTGGCTCCGGCAAGTTCTTCCAGCGTAAGAACGGGAGACAGTTCTTCCAGAGGTTCTTTTTCCATATAGCGGTTCAAAATAGCCATTTCCTCCTCACGCTTCGGAAGCCCCATGGAAAGCTGCATCATAAAGCGGTCCGTCTGCGCGTCCGGCAGAGGGAAGGTTCCGGCGGTTTCCACCGGGTTCTGGGTCGCTATCACAAAAAAGGGATTCCCCGGCGTAAAACTTACCCCGTCTATCGTAACCTGACGCTCTTCCATACATTCCAACAGTCCCGCCTGCGTTCTGGGAGTTGCGCGGTTAATTTCATCCGCCAGTAAAATATTGGTAAATACGGGACCTTTTCTAAAAACAAATTCATTCGTCTGCCTGTTGTAAATATTGAGCCCCGTAATATCGCTGGGAAGCAAATCCGGCGTAAACTGTATTCTGGAAAATTCCGCAGACAAAGATTTTGCCAAAGTCTTTGCCAGTTTGGTCTTTCCCGTGCCCGGAACATCCTCCAGCAAAATATGCCCGTCCGCAAGAAGCGCCGTAAGCATCAGCTTTGCCGTCTGCTCCTTGCCGATAATGACCTTTGCGATATTATCCAATAGTTTATCCGCTAATAATTTACCCTTTGTCTCCATGATATTCTCCTTTTATGTGCGCCTTAAGGTTTCAGCAGACTCTGCCGGGCAGAGCACCGAAAAATCAAGCTTTTTCGGTGTCGCTTCGCTCGTCAAATGTTCGGAGAAGCATCTGCTCGAGCAAGCTCGGCAGCTGTTTCTCCAAACACTTGACTCTGCCCTTTGCGGATATTATACCATAGATTTCCCTGTTTCACACTCTTAAAATGGTTCTAAAACAGAAATACGGACATATTTTGTAATAAGAAATGGGATAAGTGGACAGGGAGAAATCCTAATGAGCGATACCACTATGGAAAAAAAGCTTGCATTGATACAACAGGTGCGTTCCAGCCATGACAGAAATCAATTTGATCTGACCAACCGGGAGAGAATTCTTTATGGAAAGACCTCTTCCCGCAGCTATCTGCAAAACGGATTTTATGATACGCCTTATAAAAATCAGGATATCTATGAAGATACCGGAATGGTATTTTTTAAACTGCGCTTTATGATTGCCGCCGTTCTTGTGGCAGCAATCATACTCTTAGACTTAAAAGGCGGCAGTTTTGCAGGCATTACCACAAATGAATTGTTTGATGCCATTTCCAGAGACTACACCACGGAAATTGACCACCTTTTCAGTGATACGCAAACCGGCGATACGCTAAACTGACAACCGTATCGCCCAATAGTCATATCACCTAATAATTGAGCTTAACGCTGTGCCAGTTCCTCGGTAATTTCTTCCCATGTGATGTCCTTTTCCGCCATGAGCACCATCATATGATACAGAAAATCACTGATTTCATATTTGATTTCATTGGGATTGGGATTCTTTGCGGCAATTACGATTTCCGTTGCCTCCTCACCCAATTTCTTTAACATTTTATCGATGCCTTTTTCAAAAAGATAATTGGTATAAGAACCCTCCTTAGGATGAACCCTCCGGTCTTTGATCACATCAAAAACATCCTGAAATACCTGTAGGGGATTCTTATTGTCCGCATACTCTTTTCTCGTGATTTCATTGAAAAAACAACTTCTTGCCCCTGTGTGGCAGGCGGCTCCTATCTGTGATACCTTGGCAAGAATGGTATCCATATCGCAGTCTGCGGAAAGACTTTTCACATATTGATAATGTCCGCTGGTTGCGCCTTTCAGCCATAATTCCTGCCTGCTTCTGCTGAAATAAGTCATCTTTCCCGTTTTTAAGGTGTTTTCATAGGCCTCCTCATTCATGTAAGCCACCATCAAAACCTCACAAGTCTTATAATCCTGCACCACCACCGGTACAAGCCCATCCGTATTCAAATTAAAGTCAGACCATCTAAAGGCCGCTTTCAAAGACTCCACGGGAATATTATTTTCCTTGCACAATTCCTTCAAGGAAAGAATTTCCTTCATGTTGTCATTGATGGTATTTCCCGTGACTCCGCAGACATTTTCATAAGCAAAAATCTCAAGAAGTTTATTCAACGCAATCTGGTTGATCTGTACAAAAAAAGGCAGCCGGATAATGCTCTGAGTCTCCCTGATCTGATGGGGATTCATAAGTACCATACCGGATACAAACTGCTCCACCAATGCTTTGTTTTCCGCGATTATCTGTGGGTCATTAAAAGAAAGCAGAATTTTTTCCTTGCCGAACTTTAAGGACACTTCCTGCGTAATATCAATATTTTCTTGCTTTTCATAATCCAAAACCGCCTTTTTACATCCTGCATAAAGGATTTTTTTCACATCCTCCATACGCTTGATATTTCCCGCGCCCATAACATCCATTTCACAGACGGCACAGATTTCCTTTAAGATATCCAAAGCGGCATCATGTTCCGCATCCCCCTGCGACATGTCGAATACAATCAATTCATCGGCATTATTTTCACTGTAAAATCTGGCAAGCCGAATGGGGTCTGTGTCCACAACGGCAGTATCTGTCAGGGATTTTACCGCATGTTCATGATACAAATAAATACAGGGAACAAATTTTTTAATCAACATGGCTGTTCTTCCTTTTTCGTTTATCTTGGGGTGAATGCTACAGACTGCCTTTCGTACTTAAGACATCCGTAATGCGGGAATCCATTGCCATTGCCATATCCAAAGCCTTGGCAAAGGATTTGAACATCGCTTCAATCATATGATGGGCATTGTCGCCGGAAAGCATCTTAAGATGCAGATTCATGGCTGCGCTGTAAGATACCGCGTAAAAAAATTCTTTCACCAAATCCGTGTCAAACTCTCCCACCATGGGAGCTTTCAATTCACAATCAAAATGAAAAAACGGTCTTCCGCACAAATCCACGGCACATAATGCAAGGGCGTCGTCCATGGGAAGGATGAAGGAACCGTAACGGCGGATTCCCTTTTTATCCCCAAGCGCTTCCTTTATGGCGCTTCCCAGCACAATACCGGCGTCCTCCACCGTGTGATGCCCATCCACGGACAAATCTCCCTTTATCTTGCAGTCAAGGTCAAAGAAACCGTGTCTGGCAAAACCCTCCAGCATATGATCAAAAAAGCCGATACCTGTGGAAATATCCGATTTGCCCGTGCCGTCTAAATTCAGAGTCAGGGCAATATCCGTCTCTTTTGTGGTCCGTTTGATGACAGCGCTTCTCTCCATTTTTTCCTCTCATTCCGCCGCGCAAGCGGCATTTTAATCAGTGGGAACTTTTTGTTTCCCATATTTTGCATTTTTTCCTGCATTTGATGCAAAAAGCGAAACGCATTGACGAATTTTGACGGTTTTATCCGTCATTTTTACTCAAATCTTACCTTAATACTGTTGGCATGAGCGGTCAGACCTTCACTTTGGGCAAAAATCTCTATATTTTCATGCACCTTTTCCAGCGCTTCTCTGGAATAAGAAATGATACTGGTTTTTTTCACAAAATCATCTACATTGAGTGGGGAGAAAAACCTTGCGGTGCCGTTGGTAGGCAGAATGTGGTTGGGACCCGCATAATAATCTCCCAAAGGCTCCGATGCATATTCTCCCAGAAAGACTGCCCCTGCATTATGAATATGCGTCATAACTTCAAAAGGATTTTTCGTAAGAATCTCCAAATGCTCGGAAGCAATGGCGTTGGCGGCGGAGGTAGCCGCGGACATATCCTCCGCAATCAGAATATAGCCGTAATTGTCCAGAGATTTCTTAATAATCTCCGCCCGCGACAGTTCCTTTATAAAGCCATCCACTTCTTCCGAAACCCGCTTTGCCAAGTCTTCTGAAGTAGTGACTAAAATTGCGCTGGCAAGCTCATCATGTTCCGCCTGCGAAAGCAAATCCGCAGCCACATAGCGGGGATTTGCCGTTTCGTCAGCCAAGACCAGAATTTCGCTGGGTCCCGCGATGGAATCGATGCTGACATAACCGTAAACAGCTTTTTTTGCAAGCGCCACAAAAATATTTCCGGGTCCCGTAATCTTGTCCACCTTGGGAACAGACTCCGTTCCGAATGCCATGGCAGCGATTGCCTGTGCGCCTCCCACCTTATAAATGGTATCGATTCCTGCAATATCCGCCGCCGCCAGAGTACCGGGATTTACTTTTCCGTCGGCTCCGGGAGGAGTGGTCATTATAATTTCCTTTACCCCTGCCACCTTGGCGGGAATCACATTCATTAACACGCTGGAGGGATATGCCGCCTTACCGCCGGGCACATAGACTCCCGCTCTTTCAATAGGCGTCATCTTTATGCCCAGAATCGTGCCGTCCGCTCCGGCGTCAAACCAGCTGTTCCGCAACTGTTTCTGATGAAAAGCACGGATATTTTCCGCAGACTGTCTGATGACTTCCACTAATTTTTTATCAAGCTTTTCATAGGCTTCCGCGATTTCTTCTTTCGTAACCCTGATATTTTCGGGAGTCAGCACAAACTTATCAAACTGCAGGGTGTAATCAAAAACAGCCTTGTCCTTCTCTGCGCGCACCCGGGCGATAATCTCGTTTACCGTAGCTTCATATTGGGTGTAATTGTTGGGGCTTCTCTTTAACAAATCGTTCAATATATTCTGCTTTGTCTCATTTGTCAGGTTCAAGATTTTCATTTTGGTCTGTCCTTCCGCTGTTCCTTGTTATCTACCATTCAAAGCGTTCCGAAGTCTGGGGATCATAAAGCGCACAGCCATACTCCGCCATAATATCTATAAAAAGATTCATTTCATCCCCGCCCATATCGTAACAGTCGAATCTTACAATCTGGGAAGTGGTAAAAACGCTGAAAGAGCCATGTCCGGCTTTCTCATAGGTATCTTTTTCCACGGTTGTCCAATCCCGAAAGACCTCGGCTATTTTTGCTCTGATTTCCCCGATGGGCAGCGTCTCCAAAACCGGAAGCTCCACGCCGCCGCAACAGGCCTGTTCATATACTTCCTTATGATTATGCTCCACATTTTGTTTGTACTTCCAAAAGTCTAAATCCATGCTCATTTTGGCTCTCTCCTTTGCTTATTATTTTGAATCATTATACCATATGCGCAGAAAAGGAAGCGCCCCGCAGGGGCATTTACTTTTCAAGCAGTGGATTGCCGGTATAATGCCTCACAAAGCGTTTCCATGCTTTGTGAGGGCAAGTCAGCGTCAGCTGACTTGAATTTTGCGATAGCAAAATCATTATACCATATGTCCGTTCATTCTGCCATAATATTTTTCGCTTGGATTCCCGAATAGGCTGCCTGAAGCTTCCTTTGAAAATCTGCCATCCTCTTACTCATACTTTATCATTACCGGTAAATAATATCCCAAATTGTCATCCAGATTCAGCCGATACGCAGGCTTTTTTCCATCACCTGTATAAATATAATAATCCTCTATACTGCCATGGGTAATGTAACTGCGCTCAAATAAAGTCCGCCCTGCCTTATCATAATATCCGCGGATATATAAACAGCTTGTGCCAAAAATATAAGAATTATGATTATAGTCCCTATAATACAAACTGCCATCCTCACGGTACACCCAATCAATTGATATCACCATCATAGGTTCCTCTTCCTCGGAAAGCCAGCCTACCACTCCCTGAGAATAAAAAGAATCCGGTTTTCCATCCTGACGGTATTCCATCTGCTCTTCATAATCCTTTACGCTGTCTGCGCCATCCGTCCCCTCATATGATTTTGTGGAAAAGGCATCCTCCTCTTCCCATTTCACAGGATAAGTGCTGTTAAAGGCAAAGCCATACAGCGTTTCCAGCTTTTCCGAAGCATCCGTATAATAGTATGTATGCCGTATGCCACATCCTTTTTCCGTTGCAGGGTCAAAATATAATTCCAGCTGAAGATTTCCAAAGGCATCATAATACTCGTAAAAAGCCTTGGTTCCCCAGACTCCGAAATCCTCAAGCAAGGTCTGCCTGTCCGGATATTCTCCCAAATTATCATCTCCAAACGCCTCTTTCCGCACATTCTCAAAGCCCTTTAAATTCGGGTCTTTGGCGCTCTTGGTATAATCCTCCCCATCAATAAAAATGCGGATTACAGAATCCTCCTTGGGATATACGGAAGAATCCAAAAGGTAGGAAATATTCTGCCAGAAAAGGGTCTGGTAATATTTATCATTTACTAATGCCCCATCCTCGTTAAGCGCTGCCTTTCCCTCAAACATATTCTTTCCCGCCAGGCAGTCCTTTATGGTCAAAAGCCCTGTATCCTTCTGCTGACTCCACTGTCTGAGCAGAATGCATTTCCCGTTATACTGACTTATCTGGTAAATGGACTGCGTAATGCTGTCCTCATTTTCCTCAGATATCAGCATATTGCCATTCCTGCACTCATCATAGACAGGGATTTCCAAGGCATCCTCAGAAAATTTATGTTCTTGCCAATCATAAGCAAAAAGCAACCCATAGGAATAGCTTCCATAGGAATAGCTTCCATAGGAATAGCTTCCATGGGAATATCCGCCATTTTCATCCGATGGGAAAATCTGCAAGTCCGCATAACTGTCATATACCAAATCATCATAGGAAAAACGGGGATTTTCCCCTACATTGCCACAGGAAAACTGCTGTATCACAGTCCCTTTTTCATCACAAAGCCTGACTTCATATCCGCCTGCAGCAGCTTCTCCGTTCTCAGAATCCATGGACTTATCCACGGATTCTTCCGGCACCAAAGTAAGGGTATATCCTTCCCTGCCATAACCAAACGGATAATCTATAGGTATTTCAGGAAGCTTGGATTTGTTTGAAGCAGCAGATATTTCTTCTGACGGTTTGGCGCCAGCCTGTGAAGCATTTTCTATCTGCGAAATCTTTTCCGTCTGCGCAGCATCTCCGGACTGCCCCGTCTGCGTCTCTTCCCTCCCCAAACCGCAGGAAGCCAGAACCAGCACACTGATGCTGCATAAAATAAACACTTTGAATATCTTAAATGCTTTTATCTTTTTGTACATAATTAATCCGTTCATTCATAAAATAGCACAAGTTTATTCGGAAGAATCCGCTTGCGGATTCTTCGCGGAATGACTTAGATTTTCTTAGCGCTTTAGCGCTATGGGCAGCGTACTTTGCTGGCTTAGAAAATCTTCATTCCGTTCACACTTTTCCCTAAGCTCCATCACCAGCTTTTTAATTCTCGCAGATTCCATCTGCATACTTACGGGATTTACAATCATCCTTGCAGACAGCGGGCAGACCTCCTCAAGCACCTCCAGCCCATTCTCCCTTAAGGTTGAGCCTGTCTCCACAATATCCACAATCACATCGGAAAGCTCCACCAAGGGTCCCAGCTCCACGGACCCGTTTAACTTAATAATGTCAACGGTCTGATGCTTTTTATTATAAAAATAATCCTTGGCAATATTCGGATACTTGCTTGCCACCCGGATGCGTTCATGATGCTTTAAAAGCTCTTTTGCAGATGCCGGTCCGCAGACACACATACGGCATTTCCCAAAGCCTAAGTCAAGCACCTCATATACATTACGGTTCTCTTCCAAAATGGTGTCCCTGCCCACAACGCCGATATCTGCGGCGCCGTATTCCACATAGGTGGGCACATCGGGACCTTTTGCTAAGAAAAAGCGCATTTTTAATTCATCGTTTACAAAAATAAGCTTGCGGGAATCCTTGTCCTGCATCTCCCTGCAAGTGATTCCAAGCTGCTCAAAAAGCTCCATGGTCTTATTTGCAAGCCTTCCTTTTCCAAGGGCAAAGGTCAAATATTTATCGTTACTCATAGGAATCCTCCATATCACAAATCAATTTCTATTCGTTCCCTGCTTCCGGGGTTAAGATAACTGCTCTGCCACTTTCCCGAAGTTCCTTTGCCTGCCTTAATTTTTCGGCATAGTCGGCACTGTTTTCTTTCCGGTATTTTAAAATAACTGCGCCCTCCGGAAGAGGAATCTGAGCCTTCTGTCCTGCCAGCGCCTCCATAATATCATCAACTACAACCGTAAAACCGATGGCAGGCGCATCCTTGCCAAACTGGCGAAGAAGATTATCATATCTGCCGCCCTTTACCACGGCGTTTCCTACCCCATAGGTGTATGCCTTGAAAATAACGCCCGTGTAATAATTATACTTGCTAAGCATCCCCAAATCAAAGGACACATACTCCTGCACCCCGTAAAGCGCCAAAACCTCATACAGCTTTTCCAATCGTTCAATGGCTGCAAGGGAACGCTTATTTTTCACAAGCTTTTTGGCATCGCTCAAAGAGTCCATGCTACCAAACATATCCGCCACCTTGAGCAGAATCCCGTGGTAGGGCTCCGCCACCTTGCGCTCATTTAACAGCTCCTGCGCCGCAAAATAATTCTTCCCGGAAATGCAGGCGCGAAGGGCAAGCTCCGTCTCCTCGTCAAGCCCCGCTTCCTCGCATAATCCCTTAAAATATTCCATATGTCCGATACTTACCTGAAATCTGGTAAGCCCCGTATTTTTCAGCGCTTCAATCACAAGGCTTATCATCTCCGCATCCGCTTCTACGGATGGCTCTCCTATTAACTCCGCCCCCATCTGGGTCACTTCCTTTAATTTGCCTTGAAGGTTGGAAGTGTTGGTGAATGTGTTGCCCATATAGCTGAAACGGATGGGCACCTCTTCATCCATGAAATATTTGGCGGCGCACCTTGCAATAGAGGGGGTAAAATCCGGACGCAGCACCAAGGTATTTCCCTCTTTGTCAAAGAATTTGTAAAGCTCCTTGCTGGGAGTCGTGCCTACCTCCTTGGAAAACACATCAAAAAATTCAAATGTGGGGGTCTGGATATCTTCATAACCATAACATGCTATTCTTTCATGTATCTTATTTTCCGCCCATAATTTTCTCGCATATTCCCTGCCGTAAATGTCGCGCACGCCCTCCGGCGTATGTAATAATTTTTTACTCATAAAATGAACCATGCCTTTCCGCTTCGTTTTTATGATAGATTTGCATAATATTCTTTCAAATGCTTTCTGATATCCTGCGATGTGACAGGCACCTCCGTATCTGTAAAAGGATATTCCAAATGCAGCTTTTTATCCTCCGACATAATATGCACCTTGTGGCCGAGGTCATTCACTCTCACATACCAATAATAGTTGTTTCCTTCATATTCTAATTTTCGCGTACTTTTCTTGGATACCATATTCACCTCAATTTTTAATACATGAAAATTCTGCCGTATTACCATAATGGTGTACCGCAATTAGTAGTATATTGAAACTTTATGGATATGTCAAGTCCGGCACATCTTACTCCCTGTCATATAAGTCCTTCTGCAGCACATCCAGATAGGGCACCAAAATACCGTTCTTTTTGGGAAGCACATACTCCGGATTCAGCTCTTCGTATCGGAAGCTCTTCCGTCCGCCCTCCCTTGCCCGGTTCCAGAAAAACCGAAGCATCTCATAGGGCAGATAATACAGCACATCCTTGTGGGTGTAATAAATCAAAAAGAAAGCAATGCCGCCCTGCTCTTCAAATTTTCCCATAAAATCCACTTGATGTTCATGAATATTCTGAAGGGTAAAAGTATCTACGGCACATTCCTTGGCATCAAAGCAGATAGGGAGCCCTTGCACCACGCCGATATAGTCTACGGTACTCTTCTGCTCAAAATAGGCAAGGGTAATATGCTTGTGCTCCTTATCCATGCGGATGGGTGTAATCGGCGTTGGAATCTTCTGTACCAAGGCAAGTCCGCTCTCGGCATATTTTTCATTTGTCCTGTTTATCATGTCCTCCAAAGTAGAACCCCGGAGGCCTCTGGAACGCCATGTAGTCATGATTTATCTTCCTTCCCAAATTCGGGGAACAGTTCCTCTGCTATCTTTTCAAACAATTTGGGACAGGGGGCTGTAAAGCTGCGCCCCCAAACCTCTTTCAACGCATCCGTTTCAGCAAATACATCTTTTTGGGTCAAAGCCGCTTTTCTTGCCAAAGCATCTTTTTCTGTCAAAGTCTCTTTAAAGCCGCTTTTCGGAAATATAATGCAGCAGGCATGGAGAAGCTGACTTTCCAGCCCGTATTTTTCCCTAAAATATTGGTTCTGCTTCTTATCCCCATACTTGAAATCCCCAATAATGGGATGCCCCATAGCCGCCAGCTGGGCTCTGATCTGGTGGGTTTTTCCCGTAAACAGTTCCACTTCCAGATAGGTATACCCCTTTTGGCAGGCAAGGGGGTGAAAGGCGGTCTTGATGTATTCACCCTTGGATGTTTTAGTCAATGCAGAAGCAGATTCCATTGAGCCCTCTTTTGCAGACTCGGGATTTAGGATTAATTTGCAGTTTCTGATTAATTCTCGATTCTGCATTATTTTTTGGTTTTTTATATCTGCTTTGTTAGTTTTCTTGTCCTTTACAAGCTTTCCCTCTACCACCATATCTTCTGCCATAATACCCACGCAGATAGTTCGATAAAATTTCCGCAGGCTATGGTCTTTGATGATCCTGCTTAAATCTTGGGAGCCTGCCAGACTTTTGCCGCACAGTACAATCCCGCTGGTATTGCGGTCAAGCCGGTTGCAGACGGAAGGATGAAAGGTTGTCAGCTCTTCTTCTGAAATACCGCCGTTTGCAAGCAGATACCCCACCAGCCATTCGTTCAAGGTCAAATCTTCCGACGCTGCCTTCTGGGTCAAAATGCCTGCGGGCTTATTGAGGATGACGATATCTTCATCCTCATAAAGAATATGGATTCCATGTAAGCTCTTATAGGCAGTTAAAAACTGTGAACATTGGGAATGCTGTAAATTTTGTATGAATTGTGGATTTTTTGAAGCATATAAATCCTGTAAACCTTGCTGCGTTTCTCCTTGTACATTCTGCAAGCTTAAGTTTTTTTCGGATTTTGCACCGCTTGCCCGCCCTGCAAATTTCGCAAAGGTTTCCTCGGAAAAGAAGCTCTCTACCACATCTCCCTCTGACAGAATCTCCTGTCCCCGGGCTTTTTTCCCGTTTAAAGTGATATTCTTTTTGCGGAGCATCTTATATAAAAAAGAACTTCCTGCCTCCGGCAGATACTTATGTAAAAATTTATCCAAACGCTGCCCCGCCTGATTTTTACCGATTACCACTGTCTGCATACTAATCCTCCATGTCAGAGCAGTTTACTTTTATTGTGATTCTATAGCGCCACGCTCTTTAAGGTTTCCACGATGCCCGCTGTATTTTCCTCTTCCGCATTCAGGCTTTTTAACTGTTCCAAACGGTCCGCGTATTTATGGATATCCTTGAAAATCTTAACGGACACATCCTTGTAATGCTCCAATTTTAAAATACCGTCCAAATGCTTGTAAAATGCCTGTTCGTCAAAAGCAGCATCCTGCGTAAAACCGCAGAGCGTATTGCCCTTTACGGTAATGTGTGCCACATTATAATTCTTCTCATAGGAAGTAAAGACCATGTCAAAAAGCCCGGTAAGCCCTTCCGTATGCGCTTCAATGATTCGGGCATTCTCCGGAGCACAGCCCTGAAAACGCAGGAACATTATCATGCCAACCAGACTTTTACAGGCGGGCAGACACCCAACCACCGCCACCACCGTAAGCAGATTCAGGCGGGTTTTGGTCGTTGCCCATCCGCCGATAAAAATGCTCAGTGAGATTGCAAAATAGAGAAGGGTGCGCAGAATCTCATATTTTTTCTGGGTTTTTAAATAGTCTCTGGTTCCTTTGTAATTGTCAGTGGAAAATATTCGTAAAAACTGCATAATATCCTCTTTCCCGTATGTTAAGATTCTTGCGGCATACGCCCTTCTATTAAGTTTTCTTCATCAAATCTACTGGATACAACTGTGCCTATTTCCAAGTGCAGAAACTCATTTTCCGTCATTTTCAATTCTCCTGTCATGCCTGCGCAACAGGCATAAACACTCAGTAAGATGAAATTTAGATTTTCTTCCGCGTCAAACAAATCCCGGCGATTGCGCCAAGCAAGGCAAATGGCGCTACTCTGATGAACAGCCATTCAAAGGCGTGAAATAATACTCCTACCATCGCGGTTTCGGGATTACCATAATCCCAGCCCAGATAAGGACTATTTAATTTTATTAAGACTGCAAAAATAGCCGCTATCACCACACCCAATGAGATAAAAAGCCAATGAATCGCTTTTTGGCCCGTTGCTTTCCTGTGTGCAAGCTGTAGGTTTATGACCTCAAGTTTTTCGGAAATTGCTTTTAAGTCATCAGCCTTCGTCTCGACAAGCGTTTCTCCAAGCAGCGTGCTTACGGGTGTTTCAAATACCTCTGACAGGGAAATCAGCATATCGGCATCCGGAACCGACAAACCCTGCTCCCATTTTGATATTGTTTGTCTCACCACATTCAACTTGATTGCAAGTTCCTCCTGCGAGAGTCCTTTGGATTTTCTGATAGCTTTGATGTTTTCGTTTAGCATTAGCGATGCCCTCCTTTTTTAACGCCATTATACGGAGAAAAGCCCGTTGCGGCAAGCAACGCAGATTAACATTTTACTAAATCCGATTTATCTTCCTTTTTATACATAACTCATAATCCAGACTGACTGTTCTTCACAGATATAATTTTAATTACAGAAATTTATTTTAAATTATTGTCTTGATTATATCATACTTTTACAAGTAATCATACGATTTTTGTTAATATGTTTTGATACACATTGAAATGATAAGGAAGATACAGTATAATAAGCTAATAAAAATTACGAGAAATATCATCTTTCAAGAAAACACAGAACCTAAACATGCTAAGAATGCGAAATATGGTTGGTATAGATGTACGGTCAGATTTTCTTTACCTATTAGTGACAGCAAAGGTAATATTATAGGGAAGAATTTTTTTCAAGGCAGAATGATTATCAGATATGCCTATGACGGAAAGAAATACTTATATGACATTATTGACATAAAAAAAGAAATGTAGTACCCCGCATGAGCTAAAAGCTGTACGGCACAAAACCACATCTCCTTTTATTAAAATTTTAAGCCGTCCTCTCTGTGAATATTATCCCGCTTCAGAGCCGCCAATTTCTCTCTTGAGAGCCACCTAAA
>JAMPEY010000011.1 GCA_023664665.1 Lachnoclostridium sp. | reverse complement strand
ATCCTGCATGAAATCCTGCTATTTTAGTGCGAAAAGTTTTTATTCTTCAAAGCTGTGTATACTATAAACCGCTTGACATGAAATGTAAAGTCAAGTAAGATATATGAGCATTTACGAAACACCAAATTTGCCCAATAAAAAGCGTTAACATTTCAAATTCCCACTGATTGAAATGCCGCTTGCGCGGCGGAAAGAGAGGAAAAATGGGTAATATATGGGTAACCAGCGATTTACATATCGGACATGATAAAGCTTTTCTTTATGAACCCCGGGGTTTTGGAAGTATTGAAGAGCATGACAAAGCGCTTGTGGATAATTGGAATGAATCGGTGAGCCCCGATGACACGGTTTATGTTTTAGGTGATGTTATGTTAAGGCATAATTCGGAAGATACCGATTTTTCATACGGGCTGTCCGTATTGCAGGAATTAAATGGCAGTCTTGTTATTATCAGGGGAAATCACGATAGTGAAAACAGAATCGAAAAATATAAAAGATGTAATAATGTGATAAGCGCAGGCGATGCCGCTTTATATTTGAATTATCCGAGGGAAGGCAGTTATCACTTTTATCTGTCCCATTACCCGACTCTGATTTCCCATACGAAGTTAAAGCCTTTAAAAGCAGCGCTTATTAATCTTTATGGACATACCCACCAGAAAGAGAAATTTTATCAAGGGTATCCGTATATGTACTGCGTCTGTCTGGACGCCCATGATATGAGACCCGTTTTATTGGACTCCGTTATTGAAGAAATCAGACTAAAAAAGTCCGCATATTGTGAGGAAGAGGCTAATCTTGAAATAGGAACGCCTCTCCAAGCGGATTAAAAATCAGAGCGCAAAGATTTTTATGCGCTCTGATAAGGTGTTATTTGAGATATTTGGGCTTTGCAAAGCTCGGTCAATCCTCAAAAATATCGGGGTCAACCATCGGTACGACCAACTCGCAGATTTCATCGCTCTCGTCATAGCCCCAGAAGCACTGGTAAAAGCCGTCGCCGAGTCCCGAAGCAATCTGTACCATGCGCTGACCGTTGTCGGGATTGGTCCATTCGATAAAATCTCCGCCCTCGCGTTGATACTGCGGCAATTTCTCTGCACTTTGTGCAAAAAGCTCCGCAAAATAATCGTCATAATGGTTCTTTCCGGGATTTTCCTTGTGCCAGTTGAGGATGAACTGCTCGTAATCCTTTGCCCCCTTTGCATCGATAAAGCACATCATTCCTGCCTCCACCGGGAAGCCGCATTTAGCACCGTCCTCCGACTGGAACGCCGCTGTCCCGGAAACCGGTTCGGCAAGCTCATATCTTACGGCGGGTGTTTCCTTGATTTTAAGGCGTGCCGTACACATTCTTATGCCGACATATTCATTGCGGCAGATGGATACCTCCACGGGATAGCTGCCCGCAGGAATCTCCTCTTCCAGAACCGGGGCTATGACATAGCTGCCGGACATATAGGTCAGGGGGTCAGCGGCTACTACCCTGCCGCTGGGAATATCCGCTGTGCCGACGGTGAGGAAAAACCTTGTATTTGTTTTCACGAACTGCCCATTAATCTTTTCCACATCCAATTCGGGACTGCTGACATACATAAGGTTTAGCTGGAACGCCGATGGGGCGTTCTGCTGCGAACCGATAAACAGGATGTAACTCGCCATTTGAAATGCCAGCTCTACCGCGTCGTCCTGTTCCTCGGGGAATTCGTCAAAACCGCTGAAAACTCCCGTGCACTCGTCGCTTTCCTCGTCAGGGAAGCCGCCTGCTATGCCGATGAACCATTTTCCCCGGGCGGTCTTTTTGAATTTGAAGACAAAGAAAATGCGGTTTTGAATCTCCTCATGCCGTATCGCGAAAGCGAATTCCAGCTTGGCGGGGGGATTCCCTTCCATCTCTTCTCGTTCCGCGAGCCATTCGCACAGCGCTTCCTGTGCCATTTCAATTTGATTGTTGTTCATAATATATTCTCCTTGTATTATAATATAGTAGCTTGTTTAGGCTCTATTTTTTCTGATAAGCGCCGACAGCTCTTTCTGCATTGCAATCGGATATTCCTCGCCCCTGTAAATGATGACCAGCTCCGGACAATTCTTAAAAGCCTGTCTGTGCAGGGTCTTAATCCCATCGGGCAGAGTGACTCTTTTTAGATTTTTGCACCCATAAAAAGCTCCTTCTTCGATTGCGGTAACGCTGTCCGGCATCGTAACGGTTACCAGATTTTCGCTGCAGGAAAAGGCATCCTTCCCAATCTTGGTTATGCCCTCCGGGACAGCAAAGGACTCTTCCAAGTCCTGCACGGAAACCAGCAGCTTCTTCTTTTTGTTCCAAAAAGCGCCGCCGCCCGATTGATAGATGCGATTCTTTTCATCGATGTTTACCTGAATACGGTTGGGTTCGGGATAAGTTGAGAAAGCACAGGTTTCTATCTCGGTAACGCTTGCCGGAATCTCTATGATCTTTAAGGAGTAGCACATATCAAACGCATGATTCTTGATAGTAACCACACCTTGGGAAATCTTAACCCTTTCAAGATTGGGGCAGTCACAGACAGACATCAGTCCGATGGTTTTTATGCCCTCGGGAATAACAATCTCTGCATCGTTTCCGGTATAATTGCACAGTATGTCATCCTGAATCTAGGACAGTACAATCCTCAAATGCCTCACGGGCGATTATCCTCACACCGTCGGGTATGATAACCTCCTTTGCAGCTTTGTCGCATTCCACCACCATCTCATATTGAATTGTCAGATAATCCTTGTTGTTCATACAATATTTGCCTCCTTGTCTTCATCAAAATTTTCTTAATCTAATCGAAGTTTCCCATTTCCTCCCTTCCTGACTGCTTAACAAAGTCCGTGCAGCAAAACCGGGGTTTATCAAACTATATTTGTAGTTTAATAAAATAAAAATATACAGCCTACAACACAGGGGCATTCGGTCATTCGGAATAATACCCTGACAAAAACCCATTCAATTCATGCTCCTGCATGTTCTCGATATAGACAGCATAATTTCCGGCTGCCGGAACCGTATAACTATACCCTCCATACCCGGCTTCCTCGTATGCCAGCTCACCCGTGGAAAGATTTTTAAGTCCCACGCGGATCATTTCGCGTTCCTCACTTTTATACATAAGACCGACTCCGGCTCCTTCCGGCATCTGAGCGATAAACACAAGATATCTGGTCTTTGCCTCCAGCATGCCTTCATACCCAAAAGGATCCTCTGTATACTCCGCACTCAAATCCTTTTCTGTGACAGACGAGTCCGCAACGCCATAAATCATCTCGGCTTCCGCCGATTCTTTCGTAGCGCCCTCGGAAATTCCGCCGGAAGTGCCATACATAGATACATTACTCCATTCCGCCGCATATACGGCAGCAGTATGGGATAAAACCATGGTACAGGACAGCAGCAGGGCAAGGCAGGCGGGGAATACAAATCTCTTCGGCAGCAGTTTCCTGCTTTCATCCGCCAAAAGGCTGATTCTGCGCACCACGATATTCCGGGATTCGCACAGCGCCGCTACCGCGCTTTCCCCAATTCGGTTATCTTCCATGTCCGCCAGAAATCTTCCATAGTCTTTTACGGAAAATACGGAAGTGTTCTCCACGGACTGCCTGTCGCAGATTACCTCTTCCAGATAAATCACCTTTTGGGTCAGCAGCCGGACGAGAGGGTTAAACCAATGCAGCCCCTCTGCGGCAAGACAAATCCTTTTCCAAAGCAGATCTCTATTTTTGATATGTGTTATCTCATGTTCTAAGATCATGTGCATCTGCGCCATCGTATAGTCCTGAACCGGAAGAATGATTTCAGGGCGAAAGATTCCCACCGTAATGGGTGAGCGCAGTCTGTAACTCCGGCTTAAAGTGACTCTGCGGAGCCTATGAGTGCCGAGGCGCTACCTATATTCCTCCAAAAGCGCCTGCCACGGCTCATCCGTTACCGGAATACAGGATTTGCGCAGGCAGTGCAGGCGATATCGCGGAATTGCTGTAATGACTGCATGGCAAACCACGCCCGCAAACCACACAGCCGCCAAAACACTATAAATCCTTGCCGCCTGAGGTTTCGTGGCAACCAAAAATGCAGAATGATAGACAATAAAAGGGTGCTTAAAGTCCATCTGCTCCATAACCAGAACCAGAAATGCCACCGGCAGCAGCAATGCCGTAGCGCTCCATTTTAATAGAAGAAGCTGCATTTTATGGTATTGTTCCCCGCACAGCTTTATCGCGCCAAGCGACTGAATGCACAGAACGCTTCCCTGCAGGCTTGTCAGTAAAACAGCAAATATAATCAGCCTAATTATCGTCCCGTCCATTATCCAATATACTCCTTATGTATTCTCTCTCGTCTTCCGTCAGGCCTTTTGTCTGCGTAAACGCTGACAGCAACGCGCCCATTGTGGTATTTCCCCACATATCCACGCATTTGCTGATTTCCCGCCGGGCATAGTCCTCTTCCGTAATCAGAGGGTGATAATAAAAAAGGCGGCCCTGTCTCTCCATGGACAAATATTCTTTTTTGACAAGCCGCGCCAGATAGGTGGATACGGTCTGAGTCTTCCATGTTTTATGGAACAGGGCGTTCACCTTCACGGTAATCTCCTGCATCGTCAGAATATCTTCACTGCTCCATATTGTCTTCATAACCATGCCTTCGCATTTTGACAATTCCTGCCTGCCCATAATAATCTCCGTTTCGCCGCCCTTCGGTTGGCGCATTCATAGTAACGACAAACTAATTTTGTAGTTTTATTATACCACATGCACGCAGAAAATCAAGCGGCTGTAGCAGACATTTGCTTTTCAAGCCATGGCTACCGGTATAATGCCTCACAAAGCAGAATTATTGTACCATATGCACGGAAAATGCTTCCACATTACGCTTAAACAATTTTGGCGGACGATAACCGGCGCTATCTGCGATTTGAACGGTCTCCACCACATAGTCCGCAATTTTTCTGCGGAAGTTTGCCGTCAGAAGTTCCCTGCCCAGCACAATTTCAAATACATTCTGCAGTTGTGTCAGGGTAAACATTTCCGGCATGAGATCAAAAGCCTGTCTCAAGTCATGTTCCGTGTTGCTGCGCAGGGAAAGCATTGCGGACAAAATAATCTCTGCATGGTCAAAGGCGAGACCTTTGCTTTGCAGAATTTCATATCGGACGGTTTCATGATAATTTTGAAAGCTCCTATATTGTTTTAATCCTGCGTTTAAGGAAAGCCCTTTTTCTTCGTTAGTGAGATAAAGCCGGTATTCTGTTTCCACATAGCTTACATCTTCCCGTAAATCTTTTTTCATTTCCTGCGCCCTTATTTTGACATTGAACCACTCGGCTTCCCAAGCGTCCGCGCCTGCCTTTAAGCGGCATTTTTCGCCATCCGTAAGCGCCATAAAGGCATTAGAAATAATCCATCCTCTGGGGTCCCTGTCTTTTTTCCCATAAGTCCCCACAAGCTGTAAATAAGCGTTTTTCACATTGGTTTCTTCATACAGCTTGCGCCTTGCGGTCTCCGCCACATCCTCGCCGGGCTTTACAAAACCTCCGGGAAGCGCCCAACAGTCTTTATAGGGATAATTAGCCCTTTTGATAAGCAGGACTTTTAAAGCCTTTTTGGGCAGCTTTCGGATATTGGTGCTGATTCCGTCGTTCAGGATGGAAAAAATCACAATATCCGCCGCAACGGAAGGCCTTTCATATTTGCTCATATCATAGTGGGACAAATATTCTTTTTCCGCCTCGTTCATCTTATAAAAACTCATTTTGTTTTTTCCTCTTTACACTACCAATTGTCCTTTTTCGGGAGCTATTTCTATGGTAATCTCCGTCCCCGAATTAAAAGAAATGGCGTCGCTTTCGATGCCGTCCGAAAAGACCACGCCGTTTTCGGGCATTTGGGATAAAATTCGGAAGTTGTCCCCCTGCGTTAATTTTCCGTAGACAATCTCTGTCCGGGTGGAGCGGCTGGGAAAAGGTTCCCTCACTACAAATATCAGCTTATCCGCCTCCCAGCTCAGGGGTTCGCCCGAAAAAGGTTCGCCGCCGAACGCTCCGGCGATGTATGCCGCCTGAGTCATAACGGATTTGTACCAGCCGGTGGAGCCTAAACCCGTGGAAATAATGATTCCGCTGGAAGATTGGTACTCGCTTTTTTGATTCCATGTAATGTCATACCGTGCGGAAGTATGGGTTTTCTGCCCCACAAACAAGTCGTTGACCGCAAGCATTTTCTGTCCGTCCTGTGTGCTCGCCTGTGCCATGGTCACTTCCTTAGACCCGTAATGTCCCGAAATGACATTTTGGAGAACTTGTTCTAACTGCCCCGCTTCAAAAGGAAGCAGCACTCCGTCCCATCTGGAAATATCGGGATTGACGCCTATGAGGGGCTGTCCGTTCAGATATTTCATCACATTTGCCACCAGACCGTCCTGCCCGAGGGCAATCACGATATCCTCTTTACCAAAAATCATATTGGGAAGAAAATCCCGGTCGATTCTCTGGAGGCGTGCATATCTTTCCGCTGTGCCCATCACTTCTTCCACCGCTTGTTGATACTTTTTGTCCTCGTTGATGTAATCGGAAAAATCCGCCCCCAGATGCTCGATATAGAATTTTGCCTGTTCCATGGTATTATATTTTGCAATCAATTCCTGCAGCCGGGTTCGTCTTGTGACGAGAACGGCTTTATTCATTCCTCGTTCCATTTAATGACCATGCCTTTCCGCCGCCGGCGTCCCGGGTTATGATTGTTGTGTTAGGGTTTCCAACAAATCGGGAGATACATTCAGCACTCCGATTTTGTCCGCCTTGTCACCGATTTCCACAAAAGCCTTGGCAATTAACGCTTTGCTGTCCATTCCGCTGGTAACTAAAGCTTTGACAACTTCCTTGTCTATGCCGGTAAAGGTTTTGAGCAGCACTTCCGAATCATATGCCTTTGCATCGGATTTTTTCTTCTCGTTTTCCGTCTGCAAGTCTACCAGCCTGCAGTTTTCCTCCTCAAGCCGGATATCGTTGGCAAGCTTTTGCGCATCCAGCTCCGCCTGCTTTTCCTGTACAAGGCGTTTGACTTCCATTTCCTTTTCCCGCTTTTCCTTTTGCTTTTCCGCAACTTTGATTTCGGTATTCAATTCATTTTCCTTTACGATGCGCTCCTGCTCAATCGCCGCATTTCTACGCTTATAAATGGCGTCGTCCTGTTGTTTCAAAATTTCTTCTCTTGTGGCGGCTTCCAAAGCTTTTCTGGTATCGCTCTGGGGTATGATTCCGAGAATGGAAACGGAAATCAGCGCCAGCCCAAATTCATTGAGAGTCTCATCTTCTTTCATATCCGCCTTTAAGACAGCCGCAAGCTCATCCGCTGCCATGATGGCGTCTCTCACATTTTTCTCCCTTGCAAATTTGGTGACATAGACCTTTGCGAGATTGATAATGCGCTTTGCCATTTTTTGTTTTGCCTCAACCAAGACCGCAGTATATTCCTTTTTGTCTTTATAGGAAAAATCCACCATCTTGGAAGCTTTTTCATAGTCCGTAATCACATAGGAGATATCTCCCTGTACGCTGATATTCTGGAAATCCGAGGTCAGAATGTCGCTGAAGGCAAAGCTTGTGTCAAATGCCGTGGCGGGAATGACCATCATGCTGGTGTTCATGGTATTATAGAAAAAGGACAATCCCAGACCTTTTTGCACTACCTTTCCCTTTTTTACTTTCATAACATATTCCGTGGGTTCAAATTTTTTGTAAGTGATAGCCATAACCATTCCTCCTCCGTTGTTTTACGCACAGGTGCAGTCTCCATGCATGGTAGCCTTATCATATTATCATTTTAATAATATGTCAAGACCTAAATGAAAAAGATATTAATATTTGGAAATGTATGCTATAATAAAACCATACTCATGACAGAAAGCGAGTAACTTATGGAAGGAAGTGAGTAAATGCGGATTACCATGACGGGTTTCTTGGTTCTTTTGCTGGCGATTAACAGTATTATGATTTTTCGGCTCCATGATATGAAAAGGACAGACAGTATAATGCATCTTAGGAATATGGCTTGGGGAGTGGCGGGAATCGTTGTTCCGGAGATTGTTATATTGCTTACAAAAGACAGGCAGATTGCGTATTATGCATTTACATTTTACTATATTGCCTTTGCGTGGTATGCAATGATGATATTCAGGTTCTCTGTCAGCTACTCGGGGTATCGATTATTTAAAGTTTACAGGTCGCCTTTGTTTTGGATTACGGCGCTGGAGTCGGCCGCTTTGATCTGGGGAATATTTTCAGAGAGATTTTTCACCATTGCCCATGCCAAATGGTACAATCATATCTTCTGGATTTCCAGAGGATTTTCCATGCTTTATGTGTATGCCGTAGTGAGCGGTATTACCTTGGTCGGGGCGGTGGTGGTGCTTCTGATTGCCGCATCCCAAAGTGCGAGGATTTACCGCCTTAGGTATTCGGGCGTTGCGATTGTTCTTGCGGTGATGGCAGCTTCCTGTGTGGCTTCCCATATTGGGAAGCAGCCGATTCTGGTGCATGTGATCTGTTTCGCGTTCTGTGAAATAGTGATTGTGTATATGGCAGTGCATTATGCGCCCAGAAAGTTGAATCATAGGGTGATGCGCTTTGTTGCCGATAAATTAAATGATGGTATCGTGTTATATGATGATGAGCACCAGCTTCAGTTTGTAACCGCGGGATACAGCGATGCAGTCGGGCTTAAGGGGATGCAGGGAATAGATAACGAGGAGACCTATTGGAGCAAGGTAATCTCCGAAGCCAATGTGGAGAATGCGTGGAACGGGCGGGTGATGTCGATTGCCCGGGAGGACGGTACATACTATTACGAGATTCAGCATATGGCGCTGGATGAGGACGGCAAGCTTATCGGAATTGTTTATTGGATCAGGAATGTCACCGAGTCCATCAGGAATTATAGGGAAATGGTTCGCCGTGCGAATTTTGACGAACTCACGGGGATTTACAATGAAGCGCATTTTCACGAAAAGGCGAGAAGGCTTCTGGAGGAACACCCGGACACCGATTTTGTCATAACCTGTTCGAGTGTTGAGAAGTTCAGGGTTTTCAAGGAACTGTTCGGTAAGGAAAAATATGATGACTATCTGATTCGGACGGCGCAGGCTTTGAGGACGGGGCTGGCTGCTATTCCGAATTGTGTTTATGGCAGAATCGGGGAAACGGATTTTTACATAATGATGCCGAAGGATGCCTTTGTCCCGCAACAGTTCCTGAATGCCATAGACGGGGTGGCTAAGTCTTACAGCACCAATAATTTTAATCTGATTATAAAGGCCGGTGTGTACGAGATTACAGAGCCGTCGCAGGAGATGTTGGCAATCTGCAACAAGGCCTCCATGGCATGCGACACCATCAAGGGCGATTATGGAAAGCGGATTATGTGGTTTGACGAAAGCATCCAGAAAGAGGCGATGCTGAGGGAACGCTATAACGCCGAGCTGAGTAAGGCGATTGAACATGGGGAGATACAGATTTATCTGCAGCCGCAGGTAGACAAAGAGGGGAAGGTAATCGGCGCAGAGGCTTTGGCGAGATGGATACACAGGGAGGATGGCTTGATTCCTCCGGCACAGTTCATTCCTTTCTTTGAAATGAACGGCAGAATCACGGAGCTGGATATCTGTATTTGGAAACAGGCTTGTGAGAAGCTGAGGGAATGGAAGGAAAAGGGCAGGAATGACCTTTATATATCCGTCAATATCTCGGCAAGAGATCTTTATGCCCTTGATATTTACGAGCATTATGTATCTCTTGTGAAAGAGCATGGTATTGAGGCAAGGAACTTAAAGCTGGAGATTACGGAGTCGGCAATCATCAATGATCTGAAGCAGCATGTGCATCTTGTGGAGAGGCTACAGGAGGCGGGATTCGAGGTCGAGATGGATGATTTCGGAAGCGCATATTCTTCCTTTAACATGCTGAAGGATATCTGTGTGGATGTGCTGAAGATTGACATGAAGTTCTTGGGAGACACGGAAAACGAGGAGCGAAGCCATGCCATCCTTAGAAGTATTGTGGATTTGTCAAGAGAGCTTCACATGAAGACCATCGCGGAGGGCGTGGAGACGGAGGAGCAGTTGGAATTCCTTAAGGGAGTGGGCTGTGATATCTATCAGGGATATTATTTCTCCAAACCCATGTCCGTGGCAGACTTTGAGGCGAGGTATTTATGAGGATGTGAGATTTAGAATTTCTTAGGCACTGTCCTTAAGTGCCTTAGAAATTCTTCTCACATTTCCATGCCGGGTCATCCGCCGCTTGCGCAAGGGAAGTCCTTCTTGCATCAATCCGTTTCAGAACATCCTCGGGAGACATTGCTCCCTCGCACATCTTGAGAATATCATCGGAAATCTCGCCCCACTGCTCATTAAAGTAAGTAATCTCATCCTGAAGCACCAGACCGGATTCTTCATCATCGAATCGGTCAAGGAATTCCCTTGTCACCTCATCATGACCGGTGACCTGTCCCAAATCAAAAGGAAGGTTGTTCACGCTATTAGCATTGTCAATTACATATTGTATGTTTTCCTTTGATGCGATATATTGTAAATATAATTTGGCTGCATCGATATTTCGGGAGGCGTTGCTTATAAATTTTGACGGTCCGGTAGGGTGGACATTGAGTATCCGGTTGTCGCAGACGGGCAGCAGCATGATGCCAAAATCCTCCTTATCAAAACCTTTGTTCATTTCGCTGGATATGATGGAATCAATCATTCCGGGTCTTAACATACACATCGCATACTCGCCGTTTGCCAGATATCCCACCGCATTGTCGTAGGTGTCAGTCGCAAAACTTTTGCCCATGTATCCGCTAAGCGCCAGATTTTGTATCTGCTCTAAAGCAAGCTTCATAGATTCCAGCTCCGAAAATGAAATGGTATTGCTGTTTAATTTTTCAATGGCGCCCGGTTCGCTCTTATCAAGGAACTGCCCCGTTTCGGCAAATAGCATTGTCTGGTGCCATCCGTCCGCCATCGGCTCATAAATAGGAATCACGCCGATGCCCGCAATCTTTTGGCACATGGCGACAAAGGCATCATATGTGGTGGGAACCTCTGTAACCCCCGCATTGTTTAGCAGCTTCTTGTTGTAGATCATATAGTAATCCGTCGTATTGTCAAAGTAGGACATTCCGTAATTGCGGCCGTCAATCGATGTCTCTGCAGCGGAGAAAGTATCATAGTCCGTCATCCATGGCTCGTCCGAAAGGTCAACGGAGTATTTGTCAAGCTGATAAGTGTTTTTGATGGCAAATCCGGACTGGGTCATAAAAATATCCGGCGGATTGCCGCTGTCCAATTTGGCAAAAAGCGTGTCCAAATAGACATCGTCCGCATACAAATCGTAGACCACCTGAATACCCGTTGCGGCTTCAAAATTTGTTCCCAGATGCATCTCCGCATCCGTCACCCAATCTGCTGATGCCATTAAGGTAATTGTAGAACCCGTCAGTTTGGATTCGCGGGCGAGGTCTCTAAATGCAAGATCATTTTCCGAAAATTCGGAGCCGCAGCCTGTGAGCGGGGTGATACATAAAAGGATACACAGCCATTTTAAAAGTTTGCTTTTCTTCAGATTATTCAATGATATGCTCTCCATTCCCGTTTAGAGTCCCGCACGCAATAAACCAAGCAATATGCTTGTAAACGCAATTACCTTTTTGTTAACGGGTATAAACTGATTCTAACATATAAGCAGGGCTGTGTCAAAGACAAGCAGGTATGTGATAGTGTATCATTTTTATCGGCAGAAAGATATTTTCAATAGAAGGAAGCGGTGGTATAATAAAGGGGCATTTACTTGTTTGGTGCGTATCAAATCCGGCAGAAAGACCGCAAAATATGAGAAATTGAGAAGGGAATCGGGATTGTTGTGAAAAAGATTTTTTCATCCGAAGACAGTAAGGTACAACAGAATTGGTGTATTTATCTAATGATGAACTGCGCCTTTTTGCTTCCGCTTTTGCTGTTTACGCAATTTCCCGAAATTGCTGCTCCTATCGTAAACTTTTTAGGTATCCTCTTTATAGGTTATTGGATGCCGGTGATATTCTATTATCTTTTTAGGCTGCCATACTTACATTGTGCGCTATCCCTCGGTTTTCTGATTTTTTTCCTTTGCAAACAGGATACAAAAAATAAGAAATTGTTTTTTCTCATTCTTATTCTGACAATAGTATCCATTGCTCTTAATATTTATTGGATGACTCAGGGCGGGTCTTATACGGTCGTATAAACTTACGCTGCGCAACTTGCGCTGCGCACACTGTGCACGCTGTGCACAAGGGGAAATTCTTGCAAATAACAGCGTATCGTGTTATAATGGCATGAAAATGCAAATGAGGAGGAGTATATTATGAAGAAAAAACTATGTCTGTTGGGAATGGCGTTTTTCCTGTGCGCGGGATTAACGGCATGTGGCAGCCCGTTAAAAAAACTGCCGCAGGCAACCGGCGAAAACATCTATGATGAAGACGAAGAGACTACGGGCAATGATTTTGCGGACGAGATTCTTGACGATTTGTCGGATGAAGGCGGGATTGCCGGAGAAGTGGTATCGTTTATTGTCAATGAAAGGAATGACAAAGGCGATTCCAAGGAGCGCTCCGAACTGAAGGTTGAGATTACAACCAATACGAAGACTTTGGAATATAAGTATTATTATGTTGTGGACTGCAGATACCGGGACGGGGAATGGGTGATGAAGACTTTTTCCCAAGACGAGGAGGAAGATTCCCTGATTGCTCCTTTGAAGGAAATGTCGCAGGAGGAGATAAAGGATATTCTGGTGAACAAAGTGTCTTCTTATGATTACACACCGGACAATTGGTCTGACAGACCGGTTACCTTCTCTCAGGACGGCATTACGGGAATTACGGTCAATAGCCAAAAGCTGGTTCCCGCTGTGGTCGGAGCGGGCAATGATCCCTCTGCCGACTTGGACATTACCGTTACATGGACCAACGGATTCTGTAACTATACGGGAGATTTTGAGCTTTCCTGCCTCTATGTTGTGAACAGCAATACAGCAGAAGCACAGTGGGCTTATAAGTCCATCGTGCATTCCGGGGACTATGCGATGGAACTGACAAAGGAAACGGAAACCGCATTGTCGGATGAAAAGATGACGGCGGATCTTGCGGGTTATCCCCTGTTGACGGATAGTTACAATTTCCGTACCGGATTGGTACTGAATGGGGACACTATAGACTCTATTACATTTGACGATATTGTGTGGAATGACAAAATCTGTACCAGAAGGGCGAATATCATTCTGGCGGACCAGAGTATTTTCAAGGTTCATGTGATTGCGGATTTTACCTATTCCTACAACGGCTCCGAATGGAATCAGAACAGTATCAAATACTCTGCGGGATATAATGATGGTATGAACAGCTGCTGGGCTTCCGATAATGACCTTGTGGGCAATTATACCGGCGATATGAAGAATAATTCCGGGACACAGTATGCCACCATATATATCAGCATCACAACAGTCAATGAGGACGGCTCCCTGGGCGGCGCATTAAAAATAGTGCCCAGCGGAACCTATGCCGATACTGTGGAGTCCATTGAGTTCACCGGTTCTTATAATGAGAGAAATATGCTTGTCGACCTTACTTTTGATCAACAGCGTGTCAAATACGGTGCGGGTTCTTGGGATTATACCTATGTCAACCGCATAGGTCTCAGATATAATGTGGAATCAAGCGCACTGGTATCCACCAGTTATAATCAGAATTTTATCTTAACGAAGGATGAGGACTAAAAAAGAAATAAAAAGGGCCCATCGATTTTAGGGGAGCATCCGCTTTAGAGCGGATGCTCTTTTCGGTTAGGACACGGCAATTCCCGCTTTTGTAAAGGCTTCCATCAATGACTCGTCGCACATAGCGATATATTCCACTTCCTTCAGGTTTGGAAGCCGCTCAAAGCCTTTCACGCTCTTTATGTCAAACTCATCGGACTCGCCATCCCAATCCGTCATCATTAGAAAATAAATATCCTCACCGCCGTCAAAAACAAGCTTATCAACTAATGCCAAATCTTCCTCCGTAAGCTTAAGGTTCTCAAAATATGCAACCATTTCGGGAATGCATTCGTAGCCGTCCCCGTCATAATTCTCAACATATTTTTCTTTCATTTCTTCCAGCTCGTCAGAAAAACTAGTATTCTTCCCCAAAAGGCTGTCTATGACCACTAACTTAAATCCAAAATCTTCAAAAGTGCCGCTTTTGTCCTGAAACATACAATTTCCTCCTGAGTTTAAAAATTTGTTTTATTATAAATCGCTCTATATATTCCTGTCAATGGCAGGCGCATACCGCTTATGACATCATGAGAACCGTTCGTGCTTTTTCACATTGACTTTCGGTAAGCGAGTCCCATAAGATAGATGATGTAGCGCGCAGCATCCGCAGACTGTGGGTAGCCGTCTCAAAGGAACCGGGGCTGGGAAGAAAGCTGTCTCACTTACACGAAATAGTTGGAAGTAAGGGGACTTTCCGGTATAGCTGGGACGAAAGCTGCGCAGAAATGGAGAAAATATGATACGAAAGAAATTATGTTTTATGGGCATGGTGATGCTTATGACGGCATCCCTCTTCACCGCCTGCGGTGATGATAAGCAGAAAGATAATGCGGCATCAAATAACGCAGCATCCCCCGATAACACCATGGAAGCCGCAGACAACCACACAGAGTTCATGGAAAAGGAAACGGATGCATCTGAGTTTGAATACGAAGAAATTGACGGAAAAATCAAAATTACACATTACATAGGGGAGAGCATGGAGGTTTCCATACCGGCACAGATTGACGGAAAAGATGTCACTGCCATAGGAGATTACTGCTGTAGAAACAGCGACCTTACCACTGTGGTGTGCCCGAATACTTTGGAAACCATAGGCGCCCATGCGTTTTCTAATTGTGGGAAGCTTACAAGCATTGAGCTGAATGACGGTCTGCAGTCCATAGGTGAGAGTGCGTTTTTCTACTGTGAGTCATTGAGCTTTATCCGCATTCCCGATTCGGTAACTTTATTTGGAGAAGAGAGTTTTTCGAGAGCCGGATTGACAAGCATGGAATATCTGGCAAGTGCGGAAGAATTGCCAAGGAGTTGTTTTGCGGGAACGCAGATGAAAGAAATCACCATTTCCGGAAAGGTTAAAAAAATTGAGCTCTCCGCTCTTGCAAACAGTAAGGAATTAGAAAAAGTCATGATTGAGGATGGCGTGGAAAGCATCGGAAAAATAGCAATCGCGGGCTGTCCGAAACTCACAAGCATCACAATACCTGCATCGGTTACGGAAATAGCAGAAAAGGCATTTTCGGACAACAGCGCAGAGCTTGTCCTGACCGTAGAGCCGGGAAGCTATGCGGAAGCCTATGCCAAAGAAAATAAATTGGCGTATGTGAACCCATGATAGAGAAGTGGATGGGTAATTGCGAAACTCTGGTTTTGGTAGAGTGTCGTTGTGTAGCTTGCACATTCCACCGCAGACACGCTCTCGCTCCGTGAAAAACGCAGTGGGCACATAAGACACCAAAGTACGGTGTCTAAGTGCCAGCGTTTTTCAAGGGTCTGCTTGTGGAACATGCAATCTACACAACTCGTTTTACGAAAGTCTGAGTTTCGCAAATGCCTATAGAGAAGTGAAAAGAAAAAGGAGAAACTATGAAAAAAACAACTAAAACAAAAATCGTACTTGTATTATGTATGGCAGCATTAACCTTGGGAGCTTGCGGAAAAACCGGGGACAAGGAAACAAATGCACACGGTACACAAGGCGAATCAGGCACGAAAACAGAGCAGAACTCCGGCGCAGGAACAGCACAGGATTCCAGCCAAGCGCAGGGCACTGATTCATGGCAGAAGGCGAACGCAGACTTTTTTGCCACTATCCCCGAAAACCCTGCATCGGATTTTGACTATGATAATGTCGATGGGGAAGTCGTAATTTACCAATATTTAGGGGAGGGCAAGGAGGTTTCCATACCGGCACAGATTGACGGTATGAATGTGCGCGTTATTGATGAGTACTGTTTTGCAAATAAAAATATTACGGCAGTAGTATGCCCCGATACCTTGGAAACCATTGGAACAAATGCATTTATAAACTGTGAGGAGCTTGCTCGGGTGCATTTGAACGAAGGCTTACAGACTATAGCAGATTATGCTTTTTTATCTTGCCTTTCGCTGGAATATGTCAGCATACCAAGCACAGTGACTATTATAGGTGACAGTGCGTTTGCAAGCACAGGCATCAAGGAATTGGAGCTTTTGTGCAGCGCTCCGGAATTGGGAAAGGGAGCTTTTCTCAGCATCGATGTAGCAGAGCTTACGATTCCGGCAAGCATAAAAACGGTGGGATGGATGATGTTTGCAAACAGTCAAGAATTAGAAACCGTAATCATTGAAGATGGCATAGAAAAAATTGACAAACAGGCTTTTGACTATTGCGATAAGTTAAGCAGCGTGACCATTCCGGCATCCGTAACGGAGATTGGGGAAAAGGCTTTTGCAAAATCGGCTTTTGCGGATAAAGACTTAGAGCTGGTTCTTACGGTAGAGCCGGGAAGCTATGCGGAAACCTATGCGAAAGAAAATAATATAACCTATGTAAATCCGTAATGACGAGGAGAAAAGTGTGAACGGAATGAAGATTTTCTAAGGTCAGAAAGAACCTGACCAAGGTCAAAAATTTGACCTAATAAAATCTAAGTCATTCCGCGAAGAATCCGCAAGCGGATTCATAGATTGTTTGTGTCGCCAGAGGCGGCGGAAAGAGAGGAAAAGATGAAAAAAGTAAATGCGCTCAAAGGAATTTTAGTATTGGGAATGTCGGTCTGCCTGTTGTCGGCATGTGGCAGCACGCCTGCCAGCCAGAGCAATAACAGCAAGGCATCTCAGACATCAGGCGGGGAAAAAGCTGGCGAACAGGAAAATGGCACAGGGGAGTTAATGTGGCAGGATAAAGAAGGGAATTGGCAGTTTGATACCAGTAAGTTTGATGCTTCCAAATTTAGTGGGAAATTGTATATTGATGGCAAGGAAATCATGCTTCCTATGACGGTGGACAGCCTGCTGGAGCAGGAAATTTATGTGCACAGAGCAGCAGACGAAACTTTAGAGAGCACCTTGACCCAGATGCAGGAAAGAGAAATAAAATCGGGAGATTTTAAGAATAATGGGTGGGTCTGGCATAATGAGGACGGAACCATAGAAAGCATACCCGGCATAGATCAGAGCACTATTTGGAATCCCCTGCAGGAAGATGTTCCCATCAAGGAATGTGCCGTAGGAACTATGATGTTTGAGCCGGATAAGGACGGGGTCCCCATAATGGGCTTTGAAGTGCCGGAAAGGAGTCCATACAGGCTTTCGCTGGAAGAGGTGGTAGATATGCTGGGAGTTCCCTGTTATTCCGCGGGATCTAGTCTGGGTTCTATTATATATTATTACTATGGGGATTATAGTCTATATTTTTACTGCCATTCCAGCGGGGAGATTTCTTCCTGTACTTACATAACCACTGCGTATGGGGAAAGCCCGCTGTACAAAGGCGGCGAAGGCTGGGCGGAATATAAGGCAGTGTATGATGGGATAAATCCGTAACAAACGAAGCTTTTTGTTTTGCGGATATTATACTCGTGCATATAAGAGGAACTGCTTCGCAAAACCTGTTGTCACATATTGTAGTTTTTTGCCTGCGGTGCAGCTATTAAGCTGTGCTAAGGAAGGGGTTTAGCATGAAGAGAAGTTCTAATTGCCATTGGCAATTTTTGCTTGCAGTAGAGGTTACTTTGCAAAGAACTTTTAAAGCTTTACACGCAAGAAGGAATGATTCGTGTGAAAAATGAAAGTTCGCCGATTATAGAAAGGTATAGGTCATTACGAATGAAAGCAAATGAAGTTTTTAGACAGACAATCAAATTTGTGTGGATGAAGCTTGCCTTAGGCGGGTGCGCCATAGCGTTTTCCATCGTGCTGGGACTGATTTTAATGGCTGTTTCTGCTTTGGATGACAATGGCGTGGTGGCAGTGTATGCCTTGGTAATATGGTTCTGCCTGTCCGTGGCGGCAGTGGGAATTTCCCAATATTATCTGGGGTATCTGTTAAAGGCAGGGCATATAGCGGTGGTTACTGCGCTGGTGACAACGGGCAGCCTGCCGGAAAATGCTTTTGCATATGGCATCGAAACGGTAAAGAAAAAGTTTGCCACAGCAGCCGCTTATTTTGCGGTGGACCGTCTGGTGTCCGGCGCCGTGAAGCAGATTAACAGCGGGCTTGATGTGGTGGGAAATATTTTGGGCAAAATCCCCGGAATGGAGTCAGTAGTGTCCTTTGCCAAATCCTTTGTGAATATCGCTCTCGGAAATGTGGATGAATGCTGTCTGGCATACACCTTTTATCATGCGGAGCAGTCCGCCTTCAAAAGCGCAGCGGACGGTGTGGTGATTTATTTCCAAAATTGGAAGACGGTTTTAAAGGATGCTTTAAAAACGGCATTTGTCGCTTTTATCGTTTCTGTCGCAGCAGGGCTTTTGCTGTTCCTTGTGACCATAGGGGCTTTAGGGCTTCTGGGTATGCCGGGGCTTGGGGTATTTTTCGTGTCGCTGATGCTGACCATGATGATTGTGCTCATCGTGAAATCCGCCGTAATGGACAGCTACACCATGGTATGCATGGTATGCTCCTATATGCAGGTGGCGCCCTCCACGGAAATTACATTTGATTTGTATGATAAGCTGTGCGGGCTGTCTTCTAAATTTAAGAGTTTGTTCCAGAGGGCGGCATGATGGAGCATAAGGAGGGTGTATACATGAAGCATATAAACAAATAGTGGATGACGGCAATGGCGATGTCAGTTTTGGCTATGGCAGAGCTGGCATTGGGCGGCTGCGGCAAGGAAGAGGCTGAAACTCCAAGTACGCAGAGCACACCAAACATTACCATGAAGGAAAATTCTGGTGCACAGAGCAGCAGTTCTGCTATGGCAGCGCAGGGCAGTGATGCCGAAACCGATGCCGAAACCAATGCCAAAACGGATGTCAAAATGGATGCCAAAATTGATGTTGAAACCAATGCTGAGACCTATGGCAAAAGAAATGACATTGCTTATGAAAACAGTGACAGCGAAAGCGGGGAGGATTCTGCCATGAACGACGGACTGAAAGAAAGAATCAAAAAAGTCGAAGAGTATTGCAATGTGAAATTTCCGAATGATTATATCCTTTTTATTGAGGAATATAATGCGGGACAGCCGGCAGCCAACACCTTCAGGGCAAACAAAACGGATTACACCATTGACAGATTTTTAGGATTTATAAGCGACTATCAAAATTCACCCTTGGGGAAATATGATATTGCAGTGGTAATGGCTCCGATTGAAACTTATCTTACGGACAATCCGGATTTGGTGGGTGCGGAGCTGGTGCCCATAGCAGTCTTGTCCACCGGGGATTATGTGTGCCTGAATTTTAAGGATAATAAGGAGGAACCCAGTGTATGTGTCTGGGATAGCACAAAATCTGAGGAATTTCATCCGGTCACTTATGAAGCGGCAGATTTCTTTCTGCAGTTTGCGGAGAACTTGGAATAAGGGCTGGCTCAGGAAATGATTCTCTCTACTAATGTGGGTAAAGATGTGGTATAATGATTCTGCTACGCAGAATGCAAGTCAGCTTGCACTGCCTTGCCCTCACAAAGCCAGAAACGCTTTGTGAGGCATTATTCATATTATTTTTACCAAGAGGGATAAATCATGAAAATTGCAATATGTGAAGATGAAATGGAAATAGGTTTGCAGCTGAAAGCTATGATGGAGGCATCGGGGCGGGAGATTACTCTTTACTCCGATGCCGAATCGCTTTTAGCGGATTGGGATAAAGGGAACCGCTTTGATGAGGTTTTTACGGATATTGTTATGGAGGATAAGCCTGCGGGCATGGATTTGTGCGGGCGGTTAAATGCAGAGGGTAAAGTCTTTTTAATTATCATCACAAATTATATTGAGTATGCCCCGGAGGGGTATCGGAACGGGGTGTTCCGTTATCTGATGAAGCCAGTGCAGCAGGAGATGCTGGATGAGGTTTTTTGCGATATCGAGAAGGAGACTCAGAAAAGCGGAAAGTTTGTGGTGGATGCCTTTGACGGCGAACGGGTGATTTCGGGCGGAGATATTCTGTATGTGGAGGTTCAGGGAAGATATCTGGATATTCATCTACGGGACGGGCAGGGTGCGGAAACGGTTGTTATGGCAATGCAGAGCTTGAAAGAGTTTGCGGCTGCTCTTTCCCCGGGCAGATTTTCACGCATAAACAGAAATCAGCTGGTTAATCTGGAGAGAATTACTGTGGTGAAGCAGGGAAGTTTAACTTTGGAAAATGGAAAGATTTTATCGGTAAGCCGCAGACAGCAGAGAGAATTGCAGGAGGCATTGGCGCGGTGTCTTGCCTGAAAGAGGAGGGCTTTTGAGCATGACTTTAGTGGCATTTGTGGTTTTGGGCAGCTTGCTGGATATGCTTGCCTTTTATCAAATCTTTATGATATACCGGCTCTTTTTTGCGGAGAGCTTTAAGCTTTCTGCGGTCAAAATTGCAATTATTGCGGGAATTGCATTTGCTGTCAGCGCTGTTTCCATGTTTCTCGGGACATGGAGCATTGTCTGCTCAATGCTTATTATTGTGCTTATATTTGGAAAGAGGAAAATCTGGGAAAGTATTTTGATTGTGCCTGCTGTCATGGTGTATACGGTGTTAGGGATTATTCCCCTGATAATGCTGCGTGAGATTATCACGCTGCCAAAAGCTCCGCTTATGCTCACCCTGATAGGGGCGGATTATCTGGGTATCATCATGGATGTATTAGGATGCATCGCCCTGACCATACTTTATGGAATCGTAAAGAAGCATAAGGTTTCTTGGATTCTTCGCCCCTTGGAAATCTTGGGATTCGGAATGTTCTTTTTGTTTGAATTGTTTTTGCTGATGGGAATTGCCGTGATACGGGTACATTATGAAGGAACCGCGAAGCTGCTGTTAAATGCAAGCTGTCTGTTTTTCTTCTGCGTTGCCATGGGCGCATATCTGTGGCAGCTGATTACGCTGCGGAGGGTGAGGCGGCTGAATGTATTGGTGAAGCAGGAGGAAGATTACATAGAGTGCCAGCTTTCTTATCTGGAGCAGTACCGAAGCGAGAATCAAAGCATTCGCACCCTGCGCCATGATTTGCGGGGGCATCTGCAGATGCTGCAGAGTTTACAGGAGAGCAATCAAAAAAGAAAGATGGAGCTGTACCTGGATTCGCTGCAGGCGCAGACCAACCGCATAACAGAACTGGAATTTACGGGAAATCAGGCAGCGGATATCGTGCTGGCAAATCAAAAAGCGAAAGCGCAGAAAATGGGGATTCCCTTTGTGTGCGAAGGGGCATTTCCGTGGTTTGATGCCCTGACTCCCATGGAGGTCTGTTCCCTTTTGTCCAATCTGCTGGATAATGCCTTGGATGCTTCCATGCAGGAAGACGAGCCGGATGTTCATATAAAGGGAGGTATGCAGGAGCATTTTTGGACTCTGGCAGTCAGCAACCATGCCAAGAAAGAGCGTAAGATTCATAATAACCGCGCGGCTTCTACCAAAGGGGGAAACCACGGGATGGGGCTGGGGATTGTGGAGCAGATTATGGAAAAATATGGCGGAATCTGTACTTTCACCTGGGAGGAAGAGAGGTTTTACTGTAGGATATTATTTCCCCGGAGCGAGTGAGACCGGTCTTTAATAAAGCTCTTTTCCTACCACTACAAACCGACCGTTTTCCGTGTGGTAGGAACAGGTGGAGAGGGTTATGAAATGGTCCCCGTATACCGCATTGACTCCGGTGTCATACAGAGAGAGCTTTTTGATATTGCTGTAAAAACTGTCAAATTCTTCCCAGCTTTCTATATTACAACAGTTATAATATTTAAATACAAAATCGTTCTCATAATAGACTTGCGACTCAAATACAGCGACAACCTCATAAGTCCGTCTTCCATCCAAGGTATCCAGAAAAATCAGATTGTGCTTTTCCATATAGCTCTTTTTCCGATAATTTAAAAGACCGCCAAACATTGCGCCGGATTTCATGTTATGCCCGTGGATAATCCAGTTTACATTTTCGCTCTCAAGATCACATCCGGTGGATACCAGCAGGCTTCCGTTCCGGTTTTCGTTTCCGTAAAAGTCCCGGTACAGGTAATAATCCTCCTCTTGCGGAGTCTGCATGACCGGATAATCGATATTGGTATCGGGAATCGTCAGCCAGCCGGCTATGTCGGGGTTTTCCTCCTTAAGCGTCCGTATAAAATTTTTTTCTTCTTCTCCCGACTGCGACGCGCCATAAATCTCATTCCGCTGCTCCTTCAGCCGCTTCTGCTGTTGCTGCAGCATTTGATAATCCCCGTCAAAAATTTCTGTCTCCTCCTGCACCATCAATGTGACCCAGGCGATAACCACGAGCAGGACAGTACATAGGACGGTAGCTATCACAATGGCATGTTTTTTGCAGAATGCCAGCAGATAGAACCATAGTAATACTACAATAAGCAGAAATACATAAAGTTTTCTGCTGTTCGGATGCTTTTTTCCCGCAGCGGACACTTTTTGAATGGTCTGTAGCTGCTTTTCACTGAATTTGCCGGAATATTTAGTGCTCTGTACTTTGCTCATCCTCTTTCTTCCTTGTTTTGATATAGAGTTCTATACGCTCTGCTTCCAATAGGTCAGTCCGAACGGTTAGCTGGAATCTGCTTATAAGCCACATAATTACCTAAAGATATTTTAATATATTACAACAGACCGATTATGTATGAATTATACCAAAAATGGCAATAAAATGAAATAGAGAAATGATAGGTTTGGACAATTTCCAAATTATGTGTTAAAATAGTAAACAAATAAAATATCCGACCGAAATGGAACGGGAAAGGAGCGCATTATGGAATTACCATTTCAAATCGATTTATCCGGAGAGGTAGCGGTAGTGACGGGAGGCAGCGGCATTATCGGCGGCATGTTCTGCAGGGCGTTGGGCAAATGCGGCGCCAAGGTTGCGATTTTAGGAAGAAAAGCGGAGAACGGCGAAGCCGTGAAGAAAGACATTGAGGATGCAGGCGGCGAGGCAATTACCGTGGCTGCGGATGTACTGAATAAGGAAAGTCTGGAACAGGCGAAGAAAGAAATTTTGGACAAGTGGGGCAAGATTAATATTTTGGTTAACTGTGCGGGCGGTGCGGTAAAGAGCGCGGCAATTCCTCAGGATCAGTTCGCTGATTTTGAAGGAGATATGCTGAACTTCTTTACCACGGATATGGAAAATGTCCGTCAGGAGCTGGATTTAAATTTGTACGGAACCATGCTTCCCACACAGATTTTCGGCGCATGCATGGTAGGTCAGGACAATGCGAATATTATCAATATTTCCAGCATGGGCGCGTACGGTCCTCTGACCAGAATTCCCGGCTATTCCAGCGCAAAAGCTGCGATTTCCAACTTTACCGAGTGGGCGGCAAACTATTTCGCAAAGAGCGGCATCCGTGTAAATGCGCTTGCACCGGGATTTTTCCAGACCACGCAGAATCATGCTCTGCACTTTAATCCCGACGGCACGCCGACTCCCAGAAGCCAGAAGATTATCGACAGCACTCCCATGGGCAAATACGGCGACCCCGAAGATTTAATCGGTGCGCTGCTTTTCTTGGTAAGCCCTAAGGGCAGTAGTTTCGTAACAGGCGTTATTCTTCCGGTAGACGGCGGCTTCCACTGCTATCTGGGCGTATAAACAAAAGTTTAGGACGGACATTTTGAACGCTTTCCATCAACGGTATAGTCATTTGCGGCTATACCGTTTTTCTTGTCGGATAAGGGGAGCAGATACATTGCTTTCAAAGGTCAGGAATGCACCTTCCCGCGGTTCCACACATTGCAGGGCTGCGCCTTAAAGGTAGGGTAGCGGAAAAGCAGGGTGCAGAGCGCTTTTTTGTTAAAGGGAAACAGCGGCCAGAAATAACTCATTCCTCCAAAAGTGGGGGTTGCCAAAATAGAAATCAGTACAAGCGCCAGCGATGCGAGGAATCCCCACAGTCCGAAAAAGCTGGTGCCCAGAATCAAAAAAATACGATAAACGCGCAAAGCATCCGCAAATTCTATACTGGACAGGGACAGGGAAGTCAGCAGGGTAATGGCGGCATAAAATAAAACTTCCGTGGATGCCCAATTCAAACTGACAGCAATGTCACCTATCAGCAGGCCGCCCACGATGGACAGAGAGCCGGAAAAGCGGCTGGAGCTTACGGAAGCGGAGTATTTAAATAAATCCAGCAAAAACTCCACCGCCAGAACATAGAAGATAAGCTGCAGGGGAGTCAGATTTTCGGTGGATAATATCTGCCATCGATCCGCCACCTGTGGATAATAGACAGTAAGCAGTAAGAACAGCGGCATTAAAAGCAGGCTCACCGGAATGCAGGCAAACCGCACCAGACGAAAGTAGCTTCCGATCAGGGGACTTTTGTAATAATCCTCGGGACTTTGTGTGAATTGGAAAATCGTGCAGGGAAGAATCAGCACCTCGGGGGAATTATCCACAATCAGTAAAATATGGCCTTCCAGCAGATAACTGCAGGCCACATCGGGGCGCTCTGTAGTACGGATGCTGGGCAGGGGCGTCCACCATCTTTTTTTGACTAATAACTCTTCCAAACTTTTGGTTCCCATGGTGAGAGAGGAAACCTGCAGTGTGTCCAAAGTATGGAACAGGGTTTCCAACAGGCTTTGATTGACCTGATTTCCGATATATGCCACAGCCACATCGGTTCGGCTTTCCGTGCCCACATTATGCATGGAAAAAGTAAGGTGGGGGGAGCGGACTCTCCGGCGTATCAGATTGGCATTGGAAAGCAGGGTTTCCACAAAACCGTCCCGGGAGCCTTTGGTAATCCGCTCATTGTCCGGTTCGGAAATCCCTCTGGCGGGATAAGAGCGCACATCAAGGAGAATCGCCTGTGAAAATCCGTCGATAAAAAGCACGGAAGGACCGCACAGTACATTATGCAGGATATCTTCCCAATTATCGCAGAGGGATGCCTGAGCATAGCCGATTTTTGCATTTACATAACGGGTGATATCTTCCACGGTGTTGTCCTGCATATAGAAGGGGTTCTGCAAGTCAGAAAAAATCTGCTGCAGAACCTCTGTTTTGCAAAAACCGTTGATGCAGAGAAAATAGGCAGGCGTTTTTCCCAGATAAAGTTCTCTGGTCACCAAGTCAAAGCTTTCTCCGACGGGCAGGAGTTCTTTCAGAGTTGCGATATTTTCGGAAAGATTTTCTTTCAGTGGCTGTTTTTTGGCTATTTGAACATTCTCTAAGTTGTTTTTCTGACCTTTCATGGCTGTTGTTTCCTTTCCCTTGTGCAATTTTGGGACATTTGGCGACTCTATGTCTCTAATGAGTCTGTCCGCAGTCAAAGGAAATTATGCGTATTAAAAAAACCATTCAAAAAGCCCAAGTCCCAGAAGCAAAAGTCCGGATATGGGTGTAGCCGCCTGCCCCAGAAAGTCCGAGAGCCGGCTTTTGCCCAGACAATTTCCCAGCCCGAGAAATACGGCGGAAAAGAGAAAGGTACTGACGGCGGCGGGCAGCAGGGAAAGCCCTGCAATACTGGCGCCCAATCCGATACCCATATTATTTACCGAGAGAGCAAGACCCATAAGCAGGGAAGCCTTCAAAGATAAATAATGAGGATATACCCCCTCTTGGGAATCGGAGCCCGCATCTACAGCGGATTCTTTTGAAGTTGATATTTTTGGGTATTTCTTTTGCAGGGAGAGCATAAATTTAAATAAATAATAGAGTCCGAAGAGCATCAAAACCATACTGCCGATGCAGCGTTCCAGAGGAATGCCGCCGCTTAAACCGGGCAACAGATTTTGAAGCAGGACGCCCTGCCATCTGCCGAATCCGATGGCAAGACAGGTGCCGGACAAGGTAATCAGGCTGATGAAAAGATTCTGCCAGAGCTTTATGTGAACTTTGCGGATTCCATAAGAAATGCCCAAAATCAAGGCATCCAAGCTGGCAGAGACTCCAAACAGCAGGGAGGAAAAAATCTGCATGGAGTTCTCCTATCAAGACACTTTTCTTTACTATATTCTTTTTTATGCAAAAAGTGATAAAAAATCCCTTATTTTGATGCAAAAATGATGCAAAGCAGGAGTATACTGTCTTTATGATACGAGGAGGGACAAGATGGATACGAAAGAAAGCATAGAAGAGAAAAAGTACATGCAGGAGAAAAAAATCTGGCTCGGGCTGATTCCGGCGGCGATTGTGTTGGCAGGCATCCTTGCGTTGTTTTTGTATGTGGCGTTTGGTTCAAAGGAAGAGCAGGGATATCAGGATTATCGCATACAAAAAGAGCAGTATTTTATGGAATACTCGGAGCATTTTGACTATTGGGATGTGGTGACGGTAGAGTATCCCAGAATCGAGGGCATTGACGAAGAGCTGCAGGAGCAGATTAACACGGCAATGTATGATATGGCAATGGATAGAACCCGTTTTTGGCATCTCAGGCCCGACAAAGAAATTGCTGCCTATCAAAAAGAAAATTATTCTCTATTCTGCAGTGATGTAAACTGCGATATCGATTATCACAGCCAATATCTGGCAAGCGTTCATTATTGTGAATATTATGCCCCCAAAGAGCCGGTATATCATACCAAATATACGGAGCGCGCTATAAATGTTGATTTGATGACAGGGGAAATCTACGAGCTTTCCGATGTGTTCCGGATAGATGAAGGATTTATCACATTATGGATGCAGAGCATGAATGCGGAATATGAAGGGGCGTTTACAGAGGACGAAGAAACCGTGGAAATTCTTTTGGATTGGTTTCATAAGGAAGATGAGGAACTGAATGAGCTTTACGAATTTCGTCCTTATTTTTATCTGACCGAGGAAAAGGATTTTGTAATCGGCATTTCCCTTGACCCGCTGCTTGCAGGCTTGACACAGGCGCCGCCGGAGAACAGCACTTACAACATCAAAATAGAGGCGGACAAGTTAGAGCCCTATCAAACGGATAGTGGTTTTTGGGAGAAATATGAAAAATCAGAGATGGCGGGAGAGGTGCTTCCCTGTAAGAATAAACAGTCCAACCTGTGGCTGGGAGAGGAGGCAAGCGTATGGGGTTATTGGGACGAAAGATAAAGACAGGGATTTTGAAGCTGCCGGTAAGCAGCATCATATGGGTAATCTGTCATGGTCTGTTGCCAATATGCGCTTTGCTGTTTTTTTCCGGAAGCTTTTGTCTGACTGTACAGGCGGCAAGGGAAACATACCCTATTGTCCATGATATTACTATGTCTAATGCAAATGCATATATAGCGTTGGAAGAGGATTCCGCTTCCTATGAGGTGGTTCCCGGTGACTGTCTGTGGGCGATTGCGGAGAGATTCTGGGGAGACGGCAGCAGGTATGTGGAGATTGTGGATGCCAATCAGGAGATAATTGAAGACCCCAATCTCATTTATCCCGGAACGCTTCTGCGGATAGGGCAGATCGGATATATCAAAAAGGACAGAAACAGCGGTGTGGAATGGCCGCAGTATAGTTTCGCAACGCCGGATACATGGACCTTGGGATATTTGGAGGAGGGCGAACAGTCCGCCAATTTTGTGTTGTCGGGGGACGGTTTATGTCATATGGCCTGCCTGATACAGGACAAGGAGGAGGAAACGGAGCAGACCGTGCAGGATTGGGAAGCCTGCAGCAGATTGATTGAGGATTATGCGGATGCGCAGTATACGGCTGCCGTGTCGGATCTTGCTTTTGAGCATTACCGCACCGGTTCGGACGAGCTGTATCTGTATTCCTATGTCTATGAAGCGGATTTGACGGAGTTTGGTATTGGCGAAAGAGCGAAAATAAATGTATGCGCCGGATTAAAACTGACGGAAAATATTCAGGCGCAGTTTATCGGTTTTGCTTATGACTATGATATCCATGGGGCAGTCCGCTATGCGGCTGCCGATTTTCACGAGCCTGCCGGGAATACAAAATATTCTTCCGTAAACGGCAGCAATATGTCCATTGATCCGGTTTACGAGTGGGAGCTTGAGGGTATGTTTAATCCTTTCCCGTGGGTGGAAGGTTTTGTGGATGATGTGTTCCGGAGACTGACAGATACTCCGCCGAAGGATTGGGATGCAAAAGATGAATTGTTGGACGGGATGCATGGTTTTAAGGGGAGGGAGTAGTTATGGTTAGCAGCATCATGCAATCGTAACGGATTGTGTATATTCTGTGAAATAGACAAATTCCCTTTGGAAAGCTCGGTAATGGTTTTTTACGGACAACGAAATAATGATTGACAAAAACAACATATTAATGTAGTCTAATACTTAAACAATATTATGGGAGCGTGTCTATGAAAAAAGCATTTCTGGCGTCAACGGTTCTCATGGCAGCCTGTCTTATGTGCGGGTGTGGAGGGCAGGAAAAACAGGATAATTCCTTAAAAGGAGACGAAACTTTTTTGGTGGAATCGGTTCTCGATACGACGGAAAGCGAGCGCGAGAAAACAGATGAAGAAGATGAATCGGAAGCAGTAGTGGAGCTGATGAGCATGAGGAAAAACCTGATGTAGCAGGAACGGAGGAAGAGGGCATCTGATTTTTGGGACCCAAGAAAAATACAGATTTTGATTTTTCAGTCGATCACATGTGTTATTACAATGACGAACCTATGCTGAGTGAAATTTGTGACAGATATCAAGATTTATGGGAAAATGTGACAACTAATCCGGCGGTGTTCATGTATTATCTGCGGGTTGGGGATGTTCGGCAAACTATCCTTATTTTCTGATATTGAACGAAGATGGAACGGTAAAGTATGTAATAGAGGCTCCGCTAGTGTAAAAGGACAAAGATTGAGGGGTATCATATGTATCATATAGGAATTTGTGATGACGGAAAGAATACATGTGCCGCTCTTGAGAAGATGGTATTATTGTATGCAAATAAGAATAAATTGCAAATAAGTATTCAAATATGGTACACAGGCGAAGAACTGTGTAAGTATCTGGAGCAAGGAGAGAACCTTGATATTTTGTTCCTTGATATAGAATTGTTTGAACTGACAGGAATAGATGTGGGGGAATTTATCCGTAACAAAATGGAAAATAGAGAGATGCAGATTATTTACATATCCGGTAAATCTTCCTATGCACAGAAATTGTTTAAAACCCAGCCTTTGGATTTTCTGATAAAGCCGATTACGATAGAGCAGATAGAGAGTTCGTTAGAATTAGCAGTAAAGTTATTGAAGAGATATTCGGAAAAATTTGAATTTCAAATTGGCAAAGATTATTTTTACATTTCTTATAATGATATCCTATATTTTGAAAGTGAAAATCGAAAAATAAAAATAGTAATGGCGGATGCAGAAAAGGAATTTTACGGAAAAATTAGAGAACTTGAGAAAAAGTTGCCAAAAGAATTCCTTTCGATTCACCGCTCTTATGTGATAAATACGGCACATGTCATCAGATATGCCTATGATGTGGCGGAGATGGACAATGGAACCTCATTAACTATCAGCAAGGCATATCGAAAACAAGTAAGGGAAAAATTGTTAAGGGGACAAGAATGACAGATATTATAGTATGTGCTATAACGAACTTGTTTAGAATCTATCTTATCAGTAGATTTATTCATACATTTTTAGATGGGTATAAAAACGCACATTATGGTAAACACATCATACATATGGTGGCATATGGAGGATTTTTCATAATCAATACGGCGACATACTTGGTTTTTCATAGAGTATGGATGAATGTTGCCGGTAGTTTGTTGGGAATGTTGTTGATTGTTCTAACATATACAAGATCCGTTAAGATGATTTTGTTTGTGGTCTGTTCGGTGTATATAATTGATACTGGTTGTGAAACAATTGCCATACTGCCTTTTGTAAATTATCAGGACGGTGTGGGGTTTAATCAAATCTATGAAGTGATTCATATCTTTTTGTTGTTGATTTGTGAAGTGGTTACGGAAAGAATTGTTAGTGTTCGGCATAAAACCCAAAACATTAGGAATATACCTCTGGTGCTAGTACCGATATGCGGTATTGTGATGATTTGTGTGATGTTTTATACAAAAAGCGGTACTAAGACAGGGTTTGTGACAGTCAGCATCGGACTTATCCTAATGAATTTCTTTATATTTTATTTGTATAATATGCTGTCAGAGGCTCTTTCCCATCAATATGAGAATGAAATGCTGCGGCAGGAGATTCAGGGGTATGCAAATCAACTTAATATAATGTTACAGAGCGAGGAAAAAGTAAATGCTCTGAAACATGATATGAAACACCATATGAATGAACTCAAGATATTGGCAGCTAAAGGCGACAACATAGCAATTGAAAAATATATAGGAGACATGGAAGATTTCATAAAAAATTCAAACGAATTCGTGTATTCCGGAAATCTTGAGATAGACAGTGTAATGAATTATATGCTCCGCAGGGCAAAAGAAGAACTGTGTACAGTGAATGTGAAAGTACATCTCCCGGAGTCTGTGAACCATTCTTTTGACATTAATGTGATTCTGGGGAATTTGCTGGAAAACAGTATTGAAGCAGCAAGACAGACAGAAGAAAAAAGACTGGATGTCAATATAGAATTAAAGCAGGGTGTTCTGCGAGTTCAGGTGGAAAACAGTTATCAGGGAAAATTGGAAAAGAGGCATCAAAAGCTGCTTACAACCAAGAGTGAAAAAGGATTTCATGGCATTGGACTGACAAATGTGAGAAAAATAGTGGAAAAATATAATGGAATAATGGACATATATACGGAAAACAACATATTTGGCGTCATGCTAGTGCTCTATATGTAGAAAATGAAAGTATTGATATTTTTATTAAAAGGTTAAGTTACTACATTGACATAGCCCATTTACTACAAGAAACGGCATATTTTGATTTTATGTGGTATGATGTTTGTTGAAAGGAGGCTGAATGCAATGAAAGTAAAGAATTGTGCAAAAAGAGGTATTGAACAGGCAATAGCTAGGCTTGCCAAAAAGTCGGCAAGCATAGAAGCCAATACTGCGTGTACATTTTGGGGCTACCAGTCCCAAGAACCCAAACAGATCAAAGCATTGCGGAAATTTTGAGGGTTAAAAAAGTCATAGTAGAAATGCTCCTGATGGATGAGATAATTTCGCCGGATGAAGCGGAGATTGTGGAATATGGTCTGGAAAATTTGGGGAGCAGTCTGCTTGGAATGGCAATTACCTTGATGCTCGGGTATTGTCTTGATTTTTTCTTAGGTAGTTTTTTATTGTGGCTGTTGATATATCCATTAAGGAAGAATGCGGGGGGATTTCATGCAAAAACAAAAGGTCATTGCTTGTTATTCTCATCATTGTTATTGTTGCTATCAATCCTTTGTTTTGTAAAATTCCCGTGGACAGAAGCCGGTTATATATCAGTTACAGCAGTTGCCTTTGTAATCATATTTTTTATGGCACCGGTGGAAAATCACAATAAGTGTCTGGATTTAACGGAGTACAGAGTTTACAAAAAACGAACCCGACTACTTTTGTTGTTGGAAGGAACATTATTTGTAGCCGCCGTATTTTTCAGATTGAGAGAATTAATTACTGTGATAACGATAGATTTTTTTATTGTCGGAATCTCTTTGGTGGCGGGCAAATTCAACCTACAGATGTATAAAGAATATTGTTTCAAAGAAAGAGGACTATAACAGTACAGAAGAAAAAGTGTGATGAAGAAAGGGTGCGAGATGAAAATTTTAAAAACTAAATTAAAAAGGGGAATGGCAGTTTTAATGGCCGCAGCGATGCTGGGAAGCGGGCTTAGAGTGGCAGCAATGGAATTTAGCGGGAGAAAAGCGGATTTGCAGATGAAGGAAGAACTGAAAGAGAGCATCTGCAAGGAGATCATGGAAGTACAAAAATCCTATTATGACGGTGTATATACTTTTGAAAAATGGGAGTTTGAATTTGAAAACGAAGAGGTGTCCGGTGCGGTGTATGAAACAGATGTAAATGTTTATGCGGATATGATTTTAATCAGCTCATATGAAGAAAGCCCCTATTACCAAGGATTAATGGCGGTCTGCGATGATGTTTCGGGACAGAGCGTTACAGAAATGGCTGCCATAGGAAATGTGGCGGATGCATATAAAAATTTGGTGGAAGGATATTATTTAAAGCCATACAGGACGGATTTCCGCTACCATGCAGAAATTACATATGCAGGGGAAAATATTTCCATACAACTGTATAGGGGAGTGAATCAAGGATTGGAATATTCTTGGGAGAAAATAAAGAAAAACGATAAATTTGAGGATCTTGCAGCTTATGAGGACGGAATGGAAGCAGCAAGGCAGATAATAAAACGACAAAAACAGAGCGCAATCAGCAGGGCGGCATCTATTTCCGGTTACAAGGCGGGGAATGCCGTGGAATATGCGGTTTTTCATGCAACGGATGAACCGGAGTTTAATGAAAATAATGGTGGAAGTGATTGTGCTAATTTCGTGTCAAAATGTATTAATGCAGGAGGCATTCCCACCGATAAAACAGGAAAATGGTATCCTGCAACAGAATGGGGAAATTTACATACAGCAGGAGACAATTGGAAACGCACGGGGCATTATGCAGACCAAGGCGGCATCACGATTTATTTTTCAAACAAGGGCTATATTTCAGAAGTGCCATCTTCCGCTGTGGGTACAGGGTGTCTTATGAGTTGGAATAATAAAAGCCACATTGCCATGGTGACTTATTGTGACGGCAGAACCATAAAATATTCAGACCATTCAGACACAAAGAAGGATTCCGCTTATCATACCTATACCACAGAGGATGTCAAATTTTATCAATTTAACTAGGGGAGCGTATCTATGAAAAAAGAATTTCTGGTGGTAGTGGTTCTCATGGCGGCCTGTCTTATGTGCGGTTGTGCAGGGCAGAAAAAACAAGATGATTCCTTAAAAGGAGACGAAACTTTTCTGGTGGAATCGGTTCTCGATGCGGCGGAAAGCGAGCGCAAGAAAACCGGCGAAGAGGATGAAGCGGAAGCAGCCAAGGAGTCGGCGTTGGCTGCTTCCGAAAGCAGTAGTGGAGCTGATGGGCATGGGGAAAAGTCTGATGCAGCAGGAACGGAGGAAGAGGGCATCTGGTTTTTGGGACCCAAGAAAAATACAGATTTTAATTTTTCAGTTGATCAATACGATTATGCTTTTTATTTCAAGGGCATTTATCTTTCCCGGAATGGGGAATCGGACAAGATATATATAGACCCTGTGGAATTTGTCTGGAACTGGGAGACAGAGAGGTGGCTCGCATGGGGGAATTCCATTGATGACGGACCTTACTGCGAGCATCGGAATGAGAAGGAGGAGGTTATAAGCCTGCCCTTGACAAAGGACACAGAATTTCACATGTGTTATTACAATAGCGAACCTATGCTGAGTGAAATCTGTGATAGGTATCAAGATTTATGGGAAAATGTGACAACTAATCCGGCGGTGTTTATGTATTATCTGCGGGTTGGGGGATGTTCGGCAAACTATCCTTATTTCCTGATATTGAACGAAGATGGAACGGTAAAGTATGTAATAGAGGCTCCGCTAGTGTAAAAGGAGGACAAAAGATGGATGAAAAAAATATGAAGCCTACAGAAAAAGGAAAACCTCAAGTACCGCCTAATACGGCAGAAACAACTTATGTCGGAAGTACGAAAGTATACGCAGAAATAGGGTGCAGGGATGGGGTTTTTGCATATGCAACAGTATCCGCAGATAATAACATTGATGCTACAATAGTAATGAATGTATATTACAATAACGATAAAGAATATACAACAGTCACAGGTGGCTGCGAGCAACGGACATATGGCGAGGTAGGGTATAAATGCAGCTCAAGAATTTCAAGAGTGGAAGGTTTTTTTACGATAAGCAGTGAGGATGATGGCAGAACTTTGGATCCCTTAACCCTTGATGTTCCCAATTAGGATTAGAGTTCGGATGGGCATAAAAGAGGAGGACAAGATGAACAAACAGAGAAAAATCTTTTCAATCAACTTAGTGTTAGTTGTGTTGGTAATGACACTGGGATATTCTGATATGGCGCATGCGGCAGTGCCAAAAAGAATACCGAACAGAACGAAAACTACTTATGTTGGAAGTACGAAAGTGTACATGGAAATTGGATGTAATAATGGAACATATGTATATGCTCTGGTATCTGCAAGCAATGATGTTGATGTAGTAATGGAGATGACTCTTTATTATAATAATGGACAGGAACAGAAAGAGATTATGGGCGGTTTTGACCAGAGGACATATGGAGAGATGGAGTACACCTGTAGCAGTAGGGTTTCCAAAATGGAATGCTACATCACTATAAGCAGTGAAGATGCAGGGGAAACTTTTTATTTACCTCTTACCATTCCGGAGTAAAAATCGTGGAAAAGGACGGGAGATTTAAAAAATTATTTCCGGGCGGCAGGATAGACTATGATGGCAAGGGAGTGTACAACCTTCGGAGAAGCAAAAATGAAGTTATATTCCAGAAGCACATCTTATTTAAGCGGTTATACTCTGCGTAGGTTTAATGGATGGTGATTTGGCACAGGTATGTATTTTATGTTTCGGTAATGGGAGGAGTCAGTCATAATGAAAAAAATCATAGTATCATTATCTTATGTGATTGCTGTTCTGATCATGGTTATGGTAATCTATATGGCAGGAGAGAAGGAACGGGAAAGACAGTTACGGCTGGATGAAGATTTCCGGAGGATAGAATACTATACAAAGGATTATTTTGTCGACCATAACTCTATAGAAACATCGGAGTATGTCAAAGCGGAAATGGATGCCAATGGTGAAAACATAGCGCTTTCGGTGACATTTGCCTATGACCCGCCAAACTATCCCGTGCAGGAGGAAGTGTATAAGCAGGCGGCGGAATATGCGCTGCGGGTGGTTTCCTTTTTTCCGAATGTGACTTCCTTTGATTTTACTGTGCTGTGGCTGACATATGGTCCTTCGGCACAGGAGGTGCTGCATGTGGCCATGGACGAGAAGTCGGTAGGAAACCTGAAGAGTGTGTACTATGATGCCCTTAGGGATGAGAACGCCGGATTTGACATGAATTACAGAAAGGCATTTTCAGAGTTTGATGAGAGCGAAGAATTTAAAACATGGAGGAACCAGCCCATTACCGATTCGGATTCTCCGGTTTCCTAAAAATGAGCCATAACGAAAAGACAAAAGGAGAAAACTAATCCGGTAAATTTGTGAGATGAAAAGTGTATTTTCCGATATTCATAGTGCGCTAGTTCCGGCTCATCACATATTTTGAAAGAGGCAGCGATTTGGTTCTCAATTCAGATAATGCTTCATCTGCCTGCTGGTTTTGGCCGTTTTGATGTTGTTTTCTGGAAAGCTCTAATTCTGTGAGAAATTGGCTTTTGGTTATCTCTTGTGATTTCCTGTTTAAAAAAAATTGTCGGATTACTTGCTGAATGACTTGCAATTCATCTTCTGTACATTTTTGAACCATTGTAACCGTAGTTTCCAGTGTACTCATTATTTTACCTCCCTTGCCCCTGCCCTTGATTTAATTGCCGGCTGCTTCGTTAATCAGCTTCATAATCTTGGGAATGGCGTCTGTCTGTCTGCTCTTACTCATAATGTCGATATAATAATTTTTGTTGGCATATAATTCATGCACCTCATCTACCAGCAGGGAAGTGGTCAGGTCATCTTCATTAATCACAATAGAATAGCCTTGAGACTCGAAGGATTTCGCGTTTAACAACTGATCTCCGCGGCTCTGGCGGCTGGGCAGGGGAATTAGGATGTTGGGCTTTTTAAGAGCCAGAAGTTCGCAAATCGCATTGGCGCCGGCACGGGAAATCACTAAATCCGCCATGGCAAACAAATCCTTCAGTTCCGCTTTGACATACTCAAACTGCTTATAGCCGGGAGTATTTAAGAGCAGATTATCCATTTTATCCTTGCCGCACAGATGTACCACCTGAAAATCTTCCAGCAGTTTAGGGAGGGCATCCCGTACGGCTTTATTCACATTAGCGGCGCCCTGACTGCCGCCGATAACCATAATAATGGGAGTGTTAGCAGAAAATCCGCACATATTTAATCCCGCAATCCGGTTGCCCTGAGTGAGTTCCTTGCGGATGGGGGAACCGGTCAGCACTGCTTTTTCTTTAGACAGATTCTCCATGGTTTCGGGAAAGTTGCAGCAAACCTTTGTGGCAACGGGAATACAGAGTTTATTGGCAAGACCCGGCGTCATGTCGGATTCATGTATAATGCAGGGAATCTTTAAGGAAGCCGCCGCCCGAACCACGGGAACGCTGACAAATCCGCCCTTGGAAAAGACCACATCCGGTTTGAATTCCTTTAAATATTTTCTTGCTTCCCCAAAACCCTTGAGTACCCGAAACGGGTCGGAGAGATTTTTGGGATCCAGATAGCGGCGCAGCTTACCGGTGGCTATGCCGGTATAAGGGATATCAAAATCCGTAATCAGGCGTTTTTCAATGCCGTCATAAGAACCCATGTATGCAATTTCATAGCCTGCTTCCCGAAGGGAAGGCAGTAAAGCGATGTTCGGCGTCACATGACCTGCGGTGCCGCCGCCTGTCAACACAATTTTTTTCATAAAAACCATCCTTTTAAGCTTCTATCATACTTTCCAATGCGCGGGCAAGCTGGTCGGGGCAGGAGGTGGACTTGAAACCGCAGCGGATACCTTTTAATCTTGAGATTGCCTCTGCGGGAGCCATACCTTTTACCAGAGCGCATATGCCCTGCAGATTGCCGTTGCAGCCTCCTGAAAAACTCACGGAATCAATAACCCCGTCCTTTAGTTCTATTTGGATTTCGGTGGAACAGGTGCCTTGCGTCTTATATACCATAGTATGCAGCCTCCATTCTCTTTGGAAAAGGATTTTATAAAAATAAAAAATACTTTCATAAAATGGTATTATAGCAGATTTAGGGAAAATATGCAATGAGGGGAGAAACTTTTTAAAATTAGTGTTTTTCCGTAAATAGCAAAAGATGATATACTTTCTTTGACAAAGATACGGAAAAACATTAGATAAACAGCTCTTTGTGCCCATGTTTTGTGCGGAATTTTGTATATTAGGGAAATGATTGACGGGTGAAGCAATTCTATATAGAAAATTGTCGAAATGCCTCAAAATATTACGATGAAAAATCGTTCAAAAAGCATGACAAATAAGATATACTTATAGATACAGAAAAAATAATTCTGGAAAAGGGGTTTTGTCATGTTTGAAATTTTTCGGGAAGAAAAAATCATTACGGTTTGCATGGTGTCATTTTTTCTGCTGGGCATCGGTATGCAGTTTTTGCTGGGAATCCTTTATCAGAAGATGATACAGGAGGTAGAAAATATGGCGACTACAAACCACAAACTCTTAAAACAGTGTAAATTAAAATTTGCCAACTGTTATCAACTGAATAACGGGGTGCCGAACATTTCGGTTTTTGTGGACAAGTTTTTGAGCAGGCTGGCGTTAGGACCTATCTCTTTTGAGGGCATCTATCATCTGGCGGGTCAGACCATGCTTTTGTCCGTGGTAAGCGCCGGAGCCGGCGTCTGCAAAAGCATTATGAACGGGCGCAGACTGGGGGAAATCCTGCCTTTTTACATAGTGAGTTTCTTGGGACTGTATCTGTATTTTTCCGTCAGCACGATGCTGGATGTAAAAGGGAGAAAGCGCAATCTGAAGGTGAGTCTGGTGGATTATCTGGAAAATCACCTGTCTTCCAGAATTAATGTCACGGAAGAGGATATGGAGATGTTATATGGGAGAAGGGTTTATGAGTCCGGCAGAGGACGCCGGGACATGCATATCAAAAACGGCATGAAGCGAGCCGTGGAATTTACTCCTATCAGCAATAAAGCCGTGTTGATGCAGGAACAGGCTTCCCTTATGGAAGATTCGGAGAATGAGAGAATGGCAATGGAGAGGGAATTGGAAGAACTGTTGCAGGAATTTCTTGCAACTTGAGAAGAGGGTGCCGATTGCCCCTCTCCTTAAGTCTGTTGCCTGTAATTTGGATATCGGCGGCATACCGTCTCTTCCAAGATCTCTTTACGCCGCAACGGCATTTTCGTTTATACTTTCAATTACCTTCCTGATTCCCATCCACACACTCATATCCGTAAATATTTCGACAACACTTCCCTGATCTGTAAATGGAGAACCCTGCAATACTGACAAATCTTTCATTAGACCGTTGTGCACAATATACTCAACTATCTGATTTACAAAATATATCTGGCGACTGTCGAGGTTATTGCCCTCAAGGTAGTCAGAGAATGCCGCTTTGGCTGCATTCATATCCAACCCTATTATCTCGCGAACCAGTTCGCCAAGAGGCTTTGCACCATATTCCTGCTCATATTCTTCTCTGGTTCCAAGCTCCGACCAGAGAACTTTTTCTAATTCTTCTATGTCGGCATGTAAAAGCGGGATATTAGATTTAAGTTTCTTGATTGCCTCATTATCTTGATGCTCGCGAATATAATACTCGGCCTTTATTTTATAATTTTTCAAGTTATCATTTTCAAGCTCAGATTCATGCCACGAGACATCAAGGATATCGTCCTCAAAATTTGTATCATAATGTAATTTGTTATGCGGAATGTACTTCATGAGATTACGCAGCTTTTCTCTGATTTCTTCGAATTCATTGATGCCACAGTTGTCGATATAATCCGTATGAAGTATCTTATCAATCAGTTCCGCCTGCACCTTAATTTCAGGAATATTGGCGACACTCGCGATGCCGTTTACACGCTTATAAAGATCACTGCGTGCCCTGCCATATTTCTTACCCACAAGGTAAGCCAGCTCAATCCCATACATAAGCGCATCAAACCGCATCGCGCTTGCCTCATCATCGTTCGGTAAAATAAGTGGAGCAAGTTCTTCTTTTACATGTAATGTATCTTCGTAAGTCAGCGTTTGATAATTTGTCTCTATAGAATAAAGATCTACATATTTAAGGTGCTGCTTCACTGCAAAATTATCTTTCGGAAGCTCCTGTACTTTTTTGAGCATCATCTCAACCAGGGCATTTCGATACGCGATAAGTCTATCTATCTGATATTCAAAATCCTGAAGCTTGTACACTATCTCAAACTGCAGATTAAAAATTGCCCCCTGTAATGCAATCATATTGGCGGTAGGTCTTCCCTTACTCATTCGGAAGAATTCAAAGTTTCCGCAAAAATCAAAAATATAAAACTTATTCTTGTCTTCGCCATCAATCAGCCCCGGACAAAGTCTTGTCCCGCGCCCTATCATCTGCCAGAACTTAGCATAACTCATCACTTTTTTGAAAAATACCAGGTTCACAACCTCCGGCACATCAATACCGGTATCCATCATATCAACAGAAATCGCAATCTGAGGTAACTTATCAGCCTCTGAGAATTCATCGATCAGCGTTTGCGCATAATTAATTCTGTTATCAATCACTTGAGCAAATCCATTAAGATGCGGATAGTCTTTATTAAATATTTCCAGAATTTTTTCTGCATGATCATGATTCTTAGCAAATATGATTGTCTTACCAAGCTTCTGACCATAATCTATCTTGATTCCATCTGTCATTATGGTATGGAGAACCTGCCTTATGGTATCTTCATTAAATATCCATGAATTGAGTGCTGATGAACTTATAGCCTTCGGTATATTGCCATCTTCCATTTTAAAAGTATTTTCATAGATTGCTTTGTCGTCTTCAGAAAGGTCAGCATACACAATTCCCTGTTCTATGAATTTTAGTTTTGTCTCTACCGAAAGAAAATCTACCAGATAGCCATCCTTTACTGCCTGCGCAAGTTCATAGCCGTAAGTAGGCACACCCTGCTCCAAGTCAAATATCTCATAAGTATTTTTATCAATATCATCTTTCGGAGTAGCCGTGAGCCCTACCAAAGGAGCATCAAAATATGTGAAGATATCCTTATATTTATTATAAATTGACCTATGAGCCTCATCGCAAATCACGAGATCAAAATGACCACAGGTAAACAATTTTTGATCTTCTAGCTTTACAGAGTCAATACAATTCATCATCGTTTGGTAAGTGGAAAATACGCAATGAGCATTGTAGTTATCCTTCTCTTCACACAAATTAGTCACGGAAAGAGACGAATAGTTATTTACAAAAGCTCTTTTCGCCTGTGTTATAAGAGATGTTCTGTCAGCAAGAAATAGGATGTTTTTAATCCATCCTGCATCAAGAAGCACATGACATAACTCGATTACCGTTCTCGTTTTTCCACTACCTGTAGCCATGACAAGCAGGGCTTTGCGACGGTTTTTCTTATCAAAGCTGTCACATACCGCTTTAATTGCCGCTTCTTGATAATATCTTCCCGCAATCTTTTTATCGACATTAATATGACCAAGGGATGTTCGCAATCTTCTTAAGTTGAACATCTTTTCAAGATCCGCCTTGGAATAAATGCAAGCAACCTTTCTTTCCGGATACTGTCCATCGATAATACGGGTTTCAAATCCGTTTGTAAGGAATATACAAGGTCTTCTGTGGTACTGTTTTTCAAGAAGATCCGCATATAATCCTGCCTGTCTGCGACCTTGTGATACATCTGCGCAGGTTCGCTTTGCTTCAATTACCGCAAGCGGTTTGTGCGCATTATCATAGAGAACATAATCAGCGATGCCAACTCCCGATTTATTTGGCATGCCTGATAATTCTACTTCGTTAATCCAGTCTGTGCCTTCCTTCCATCCCGCATCCATAAGCATTGCGTCAATGTAAATCTTACGGGTTTCGTACTCAGAAAGCTCCAAGGGTTTCGGAACATAATTTACCGCCTGTTCCTCTCTCCTTGCTGTAAGCTCTTCTCTAAGCGCCTTGTTCTCTGCTATCAGTTTTTCAAGGTCAATATCTGGGACATCCATCTGTTCAACCATGGGCTCGGCTTGTGTCAGTAAGACCTTATCAAATGTATGCTCTTCATACTCGTCCGCATAACAATAGCAGACAAAATCAAGGAATATCTGAAGATTTTCAAGGCAGAGAATCGCCTGTTCTTCCGTAATCCTCTTGCCGGAATGCGCAGCATTATTCCCCATCTTACGAATAAAGTTCATACGCTTCATAAGGTCTTCATCAATAATATCCTTGAACTCCTCTGTGCTCATAAGGCTTATCAGATTGTCCTGATATGGCATGGAAAGAGAGCTGTCTATGGAATACATCCATTTGATTGCAAATTCCATCGCCCTGCGGCAGTTGATAATACAAGAGGTAGGGTCAATGTATAATATTTTTTCAGCCACAATTGCTGCATCTGAAAAGGTATTGAATTTCGGCTCTTTTTTTAAATAATCGAAATTGGTCATATCGCCGCCTCCTGCAGTTTTTTATCTCATTTTCATTAGTGCATTCCAATAGCATTTTTGATTTCCTGGGCTGCCTTTGACATCTTTTTTGTGTTTTTTAAAAGCCCTTGGTAAAACAGGCTCACATCAGGATCGCCCAGAATATAAAGAATCTGGCTATTGCGCAATGCAATTTCAAATAAAGTATCCTTCTGCTCATTTGTCCAGCTATCAATTTCCTGTAATTTACTGATAATCGAATGTGTTCCCGCAAAGCTACTGCTATTTTCCAATTCAATAATTAAGTCAATTTTTTCTCGCTCCTCACGGCTGCTTGTCCGATCTGCAGCAATGCGTTCCTTCTTACATTGATAATGAATGGATTCCAATGCCTCATTTGCCGCAGTACGGTCGATAATAGCTTTGACTAACACATCTAATTCGGTTCCTTCCGAGTAATCCGCCGAAGCAAAATACTTAATTCGTCCGTCACGCATCATCTTATAGACTTTTGCCTTATCATTGGTTTCTCCATTGTAAACACCAATAGAATGCCCACCATATGTGTTGACAAGTTTCATACAGGGAATATCTGTATCGCTATCCCCTATGTACACTATATTACGGAACGGAGCGCGAACATCTTCGGGTGAAAAAATTCATTTACCGCAGCATCATTAATATCTAAAACACCTTTTTCAATCCGAAATAGGAATTGCGTTTTATTGGTAAAATTTACTACTTGTGCCGGCCATATTGCCACATCATTTTCATTATAATAAAAAGAACTTGCATAAATCCGTTCAAATGCTCCTGATTGAGCAACAGTAGTTCCCTCAATCATTTCTTTTAGACCGGACGAGATGATATAATGCTCTACAATAACACCCTTTTCTTTACCATACTCACGAATCCGCTCGAACCATTGCTCAACACCCGGAAAAAGCTTGACTTTTGCTCCGTAATCCATAAGTTCTTGTTTGGTAAACAGAACCTTGCCATCCGACTTTTGTTTCATCATATACATATAAGCAAGATTTTGATCCATTGCATTATTCATGGCAAGTCCATTAGAGGCCGTCCAGAAATCTGCAACATCATACCCCACAGATTGAATAAAACCTTGCGCCTGCATATCATCGGGAGACAGAGTTTTGTCAAAATCATAACAAATTGCAACAACAGGTTGATTTTCCTTATACTTTTTCTGAAATTCTTCTTGTACCATAACATTATCCCCTTTGCTAAAACAATTAAAATCTTCTTACAAAAGCTTGTTGAAATAAATTTAGCAAGCTTGCAACACTTGCCGCACCGACGAGTTCCTCCATCAACATCCATTGTTGCTGTGGCGGCAATTTGCAAACGGAGTTCCTAGCTTGCAACACATCCTGTCTTGCTTTGTCATAATCATTTGTCGCTTCAACTCCAACAGTTACTCGATAATCATTCATAATCTCACCTCCCTCATCCAAAATATTGCTGCATTAAACTGTTAAATAACTTTTGTGTCTCATCTAAGGCTCTCTGCACATCGATTTTCAATTTCTCTACCTTATAAACAAAGGCAGAAAACTGTTGCTGCTCTCCAATATCAGGAACAATAAACTGTAATCTATTAAGAATTTCAAGCGTTAAATATCGAGTGTTTGAACCTTTAGACTGACTTTTCAAATATTCTAACTTGTCTTCTAATTGCCTTTGAAACAACTTATAGCTCCAATTTTCATTCCTCAGTCGCAAAACATATGTTCTTTGATATGCATTAAACTTCCCTTTATAATGTTTCACATCATAAATCCCTGCTGCATTATTACCTGCTAATAGTAACGCTTCACAGTCAAATGCATATTGATCAATCCAGAGTTGTTCTTTTGCACAGGTAAAAAAAGGATATTGCCCACCCAGAACCATAGCATTTGAATCTAATTTTCCGGTTGTTGTAACAAAAACATCTTTCCAAGCTAATGTCGGAAGCCCTCTTGGATTAACTGATGTATCTCCAAACATTTCCACAAATCGAGCTTTAACTAGCATATCCAATTCTTCTAATTGCTGTTTTTCTTCCGAAATTATTCCCTCAATTTTATCTAGTATGTCAACTATTTTTTGTTGCTCTGTCAATTCGGGATAATTAATTTTCACCTCTCTCAGCCATTTAAAATGCCTATTATATCCCGTATCTGGTACTTTAGCATTTACTAACGCATAATAAAGATATTTGTAATTGGCATTTTCTATCTTGCTTTTCAGAATTTTTACGCCATCTGCACCTATAAAAAATGGTTTATCAACATACTTTACGACTCTTGTATGATCACCAAAAATAATGGCTGGAACATCTTCAAACAATCCCTCTTTTAAATTTGTATAGCCTGCAACTGATCTTTGTCCTTGGTCAATTATTAAATGCAAACCAGAATCCCTATATTCACTTGCTTTTATTTTAGTACCATACTTTGTTTTATCTTCAAAGACTTCATCAAAAGTTTTCATACATTCATCCCCACAAATCTCAACTTATTTATATTAATGTGCAGACACCGCTGTCAAATAATTTATAAATGCACTACAAGAAACCAGCATAAACTTTGCTTCTGCAAATGTTGAAGATTTTCCGCCAATATCTCCTGCATGCCTAATACCATTGGCATCCGAAGTATATCCGTACAATGTATTAAAAGCAGACCTTAGCCCCGAATGTATTTCTATTCCATTCTCCTCTATCCTTTTCAACATCTTTCCCAATGTTGCTTCCTTCCCCTTTATGCCTGTAAGTATTTCACAAATTGCCTCTACTGCACTGATGCTCTCTTTAATTGAATTCTCATAGTCCGGGTTCTCACGGTCTGCTAAAAACTTATTTGCTTTTGAGAGATGTTCATGTACTGACTTGTATTTATTATTTAAAGCATCTTGTATGGCAGCAATCTCATATGTATCACTTATGGGGACAATAATTTCATCAACAAATCTATATCCGATATATTCTCTTTCAAAAATAGCATTTACATACTCATATAAGGATACTTTATAATAACCCGTATAATCATTATAATATTCAACATAGGTTTCTTTTAAATATCGATCCCAATATTGAATTATGGATTCTATCAAAGTCAACACATCATCATAATCATCCTGACTTATAGTATTGTTTATAACTGCAAACAGTTTGTCATCATCATAGAATTGGCGCGTATCTATTGGCATCGAATAAATATCTCCCAAAACAAACCTAAAGAATTCTTGTATGTAGCTGCGCGCATAATGTGTATCACCAGTATATACATCCTCATACAATTGGCTCATCATATTCTGTAATTGAACTCGTGTTCTCTGATCAAAATCTTTTAACTGTATCTCTATATTTAAGGGTTTGATTCCATTACGATCTGAAAATCCACCCCTTGCACTTACTTTTGCCATCTTTACACCTCCCTATTCAAGCATTTTCTCCAGCTCATCCAACCCAAGCGCTATCTGCTTTTCAATCTCCCTAATATTCGCCATAATCTCAGATGTCGGTGGATATTCTACAGGAACATATTCGACCTGCTTATATTTATTGATTGACAGATCGTAGTCATTATCTGCGATTTCCTTCTTGGATACCATGAAGGACTTATCCGTGCGCTTTCTATCCTTTTCAGCATCCAGATTCTTAAAATGTTCGATAATGTCCGGTATATCATTTTCTGATATTGGTGATCTCCTATCATCCAGGCTGAATCCATCCGCTGTCATATCATAGAACCATACATCATCCGTTCCGCCATGATCGGTCTTGGTAAAGATAAGTATTCCGGTAGATACTCCCGCATAAGGCTTGAATACTCCGGAAGGCATCGATATAACCGCTTCAAGTCTCTGATTCTCCACAAGTTCCTGTCGGATAGCCTTGTGTGCATTGGAAGAGCCAAAGAGCACTCCATCTGGTACAATACATGCACATCTTCCGCCAATTTTAAGCATTCTCACAAACAATGCCAGAAATAACAGCTCGGTTTTCTTTGTTTTACATACTTTCTGCAAGTCAGTTGATACGATATCCGCATCAAGATTCCCCTTAAATGGCGGATTTGCAAGTATCAATGTATACATATCCTTATCCGGATTCTGATCGGATAGGCTGTCACGGTACTCGATAAAAGGATTCTCAACCCCATGAGTCATCATATTCATGGCTCCGATACGGAGCATTGTTCTATCCATATCATAACCATGGAACATATCGTTCATGAAATGATTCCTGTTCTGTTTATCAAGCAGCACTTCTTTTTTGTATTTTTCTCTCAGATAGTCGCCGCTTGTAACCAAAAATCCGGATGTGCCACACGCCGGATCACAGATAGAGTCCGTAGGTTTTGGATCCATCATCTCAACCATCATTCGGATGATATGTCTCGGTGTTCTGAACTGCCCATTCACCCCCGACTGAGCAATTTTTGAGAGAAGATACTCATATACATCACCGCGAATGTCAGTCTGATGAAGTTCTTCCATCATGGAATAAATCTCGTCCATTGCATCCACAATCTTGGAGAGCATAAGCGGAGTATTCACCTTGAATATTGCATCATCCATATATTTGCTATATGCACTGTTCTTATCACCATGAAGATTCTTTATAAAGGGAAATACCCACTCCTGTACCACAGAATACATTCTCTGTGCCGGAAAATCGTGAAATACTGACCACTTAAGCTGATTCCCGTCAACCTTTCGTTCTCCAAGCTCAACCTCGTCCGCAAAAATACTCTTATATGGCAGCCCCAGCATTGCAGCTTCCTTGGCACGAAGATTATCTGTATCATCCAGATCTTTGATGAACATTAGATATGTCATCTGCTCTACAACATCAAGCGGATTAGTAATCCCTCCGTTCCAAAATATCTCCCACAAGCTGTCAATTTTATTTCCAAGTTCTCCGGTCATTATTGTTCTCCTTTATTCCTTATCTCTGTTCCAAACATATTTTGTGTATCTTCCACCACCAATCTTTATAATGCGCTCAGCTTCAAGCAGGTCAGCTAGTGCCCTCTGTACAGTTATTCGGCTTATGTCAGGACACTTTTCCATAATCTGTGACTTGGTTATTTCTCCATATGTACTTTGAATCAACTGTGCAATCCGTTCCGGTTTGGACAGATTTTTTGTTATCAATATCTCTACTCTTGACCGAAAATCTCTGTACGCAGCTACAACCACACCAAGCATATATTGCACAAATGGAGCATAATCATTTTCTTCCTCATGCCATCTGGCAGAACTCTCCTGTAGGCACTCATAGTATGAATCCTTTGTTTTTTCTATTAAATGCTCAATACTGATGTATTTCCCTACAATATACCCAGCTCTGTAAAGACAAAGCAATGTAAGCAATCTACTCATTCTCCCATTTCCGTCACAACTTTGAACACAAGTCAAAGACTATTTTCAATTTCTTCACATATGCTCATTTCCGTAAAATCATCTTGACTGTTTGTAAACCCCCTTCTTAAATAATCGGTTCCGCCATCTACAGAACAACAACCACATTTACAGCTTACAAAATCATGTCTATATGTTGATTCAATAATGTCTCCGCACAAATTACATTTGATCATATTTTTAACTATCTTTTGCAACTTCTCACCGCCTTTATACTTGTATATTACTTATCATATCACACTCACACCAAAATTACCATTACAGACGAATGGTGATAAATTATTTTTTCTGTTCCCTTTCCCTTCCTTTACCTCTTTTGCGGGTAAGAGGAAGAAAGGAAGATAAAAGGACTTTCAAAAGAATCATTAAAATCGGAATGAATGAAATGAGGGCCTACAGCCCTCAAACTCCCTGTGTACTTATCACTAAAAACAGATGCTAAAAGCGTGCATCTGTTTTTAGTGACAAGTTTTAGAGGAAGACCGTTTTCATTTTCCGTTTGAGGCAGTCTGTCCTCCTCCCAAGAAAATATGATCAACATAGTACCCAACAAAAAAAGAACTGCCCTGCTTCTCAGCAAGACAGTCTTTTTTGTTGACGGAGTTACGGACCAGCCACACCGCATTTAGTGCAAACAGAACCGTTAGGGACATTCTCTGACCAGGCGGGGACATCGACAATCCATGAAGATGTAGTCTCGTAAATCGGATCCCCAGGAATATCATAAATGTAAGTTTGTGCTGCAATAGCATGTTCAAACGGTTCTCCTGCTGATGCAGCAGCCTCCCAGTGATCTCCCAGAGGATGATCCTGCTGATGTCCACAGTAAGTACACTCATATACCTGCTTTGTGGAACCAGTCCCAACCTGCACCTGTACCTGTTCCACATGTCCGAGAGCATCATGGGTTATAGTGGTATACTGAGTAACGAAGTCATGCCCTGTTGCCGCTACAGCCTCCGTCTTCACATCACCGCATGAGCAAGTCAATGTTTTCACCCCTGCCTCCGCACAAGTCGGCTGCTTGGTAATAGACTCAACATATTCATGCACATGAGGCGGAGCTGTCGGTTCAGGTGTCGCCGTAGCCTGCGGTTTCGCAGTAGGAGATGCAGTCGGCTCTGCAGTGGATTCAGGCTTTCCAGTAGCACTCGGTTCTGCAGTGGGACTCGCAGTTCCAGCAGGCTTATCGCTACCAGCCACCGCACCATCCTTGATTTCCGTCTCGGTTGTTTCTCCTCCTTCCGTCTTGGTTGTGGTTCCCGTATCGGTATCCACGGTTGTTTCGGTACTGTTTTCCATATTATCAGCAACAGCAGGAGCATTCCCGCATCCGCTCAAACAGACCGCCATTATCGCCATTGTAAGCAGGGCGGATAGCATCTTTTTCCTTAAAATCTTTCTCATTCTTTTCATCATATCTTTTATTCTCCCCTCATTCAGAAATGGAGTTATGCTTCTTAAGTTCAATCATAGATTACATTTTACATATCGGCAAGAGTAATGTCCTTTACTCCCCACCGCCCTTCTTTTTATATGATATAACACGGTAGATGCTATAGCCCATATCTCCAATAGGAAATAGCAACAGTATGTAAGCGACTGCCCCTATTTTGTCTGCCAAGAAAAGGAGAATGAGCAGATAAGCCACCGCAATTACAATCGTCATGGGCCATCCCATGTGAAAGTAATCCCTCAATCGCCCTGGGATATAGAACACAAGCCCACATGCCAATCCCGCCATCAGGCATTGAAAGAAGTTGCTGTCCTCCATTGCCAGCACGAACAAAACCGTAAAGCCAACCGTGGTCGCTAAAAAGATTATCAGTTTTTTCTTCAATTTTGCCTTCTCCTCCTCATAGTTAAACTCTTTCTTCTTGCCCTCTTCATTCATCCTTTTGTCCTCCGTTTTCTTCTCTTTCCTTTTCATCACCAGAATCCTGTGCAAACAGCATGGCTTGCTCTATGGCTAAAATATACTTCTGGTTCTGTTTATTAAGTTTTTTGAATTTACTTGTAAAATCTTTTACAGCCATAGCATTATCCATATCTGACCTCCTTCTTGCTTTTATATAAGTATATTACTACCGCTATATGAGTATGTCAAGCATTGCTTTTCCGTAACCCCATTGTAATATGAGCGATTATGTGCTATGATAAAAGCGGAAAAGGAAAGGAGGGGATTGCATGAGTATCAACCAGAGGGTAAAAGAGGTAAGGCTTGCTTTGAACATGTCACAGGCGAAATTTGCGAAGGCTCTCTCCATGTCAAACGGTTATATCGCAGGGATAGAACTGGACCACAACAAGGTAAATGATCGGATAGTCAAGCTGATGCACTTTACTTTCAATGTGAGTGAGGAATGGCTCAAGACGGGCGAGGGCAGTATGTTTTATGAGGAGCCTGATATCGTGGTTGAAATGGCGAACTCCGCTTTCAAAAAGCTAAAACCCGCCTATCAAGACTACATCGTAAAGCAGATTGACCAGCTTTTGGAGATTCAGGATGCGGAAAACAGCGGGGAAGGATCATAAATCAATAACCGCTTATTCCTATCCGTCCGCCATATAGATATATAGAAGGTGCTTTTTGGACTGCAGGGACCAGCTTAAGGGTTGGTCTCTTTTTTCATGCGGTTTTCTGCCCTCCACTTCCATTTTTGCAAAAAAATCATAAAAAAAGAATGTGCTATCATTGCCATGTAACTTAAAAATTCTGACGGCAGACAGCAGTGGAAAGGCTGAAAAGGCATTTCTGCCAGAAAGAGCTAAAAATAAAACCTGCTATCATGGTATGCAGCAATTAAAAAAGATTAGAAGAAATGGAGGTAAAAAAAATTATGGAAAACAGCAATGTAATAACACATAACACTAATAACGGAAATGAGGCGGTGAACAGGAAGAAATACGGTTTTGTAGTGGAAACTGCAAAGGAGATCCAGCAGGCCGAAATTGAGCACAGGGCATTTCTGGTGGATGGAATCATCACCCCTGGGCTTAACCTTTTGGCCGCTCCCAAAAAACAGGGGAAGTCATGGTTTGCCCTCGACCTTGCCTTATGCACGGCGGGGGAAAAGGACTTCTGGGGGAGGAAGACAAAACATGGAAAGGTGCTCTATTTCGCTTTGGAGGACAATAGGCAGAGGATGCAGGATCGGATAAACAGGCAGCTTGATGATGCGGATGCACCTGAGAACCTTCTTATCAGCTATGCAACGGATTGTTCGGGGGATAAATTTTTCAAGGACCTGGATGCTTTTCTGGATGAAAATACAGATATAATCTTTGTAATCATAGATGTTTTGCAGATGATCAGGTCTGACAAGAAAAACAGCCAGACAGAGTATGCACACGATTACAAGGATGTTGGGACATTAAAGGCCATTGCAGATAAGCATCAGATCTCCCTTCTTTTGGTGACTCACACCAAAAAGGGGAAGGAAGCGGACAGGCTCAACAGAATTTCTGGCGGAGTCGGAGTAACGGGAGCGGCGGACACGATACTGATGATCGGAGGGGCTGACGATCCGTCCTCAAAAGACGGTAAATCGGGCAAGGAAAGGATGCTTTATATCACGGGAAGGGATGTTCCAGAGGAGCATTTATCTATTCGGTTTGAGAATGAAACATGCAGGTGGAAGTATGTGGGGAGTGAAGAAGACTTCCTTATCAAGCAGGAGGAAGAAAGGTATCAGACAAGCCCCGTTGCCAAAACGGTAACGGTACTTTTGGAGCAGAATAATGGCCGTTGGGAGGGAACCAGCACGGAACTTCTGGAATGCGGCTTACAGGTGACGGGAGCCCCAATCGCCAAGTCCGAATCTGCACTTGCGAGGAAAGTCAACGGGCTTGACCCGCTGTTTGAAAAGAACGGTATACTGCATCAAAGGCCTAACCCGAACGGAGGCATTGCGGGGAGGAAACATATATTTGCATTTCTGGATCAGCTTTCGGATGCACCGAAGCCCGAAGGAGAGGCCGATTGACATGATACCAATAACAAGTACCGCACACTGATATATTTGGAGGACCCATAACATGATTACCCATTAAAGGGCATGGCATAAAAAACCATGTCCTTTTTGTATGTGCGGTATGCGGAATATGGGAGTTATCTGCGGGGCTGATACATCCTGCTTGCTGGATATGCAATGCTGCTATTTCCATGCAAAAAACTTATAATCATAATGTCAAAACCGCCTGTTTGGATGCTGTTTTATGGGATATGCAAAAAACCGCTATTACTGTTAATACGGTTGTTTATTTGCAGTCAATCGACCAACATATAACCCGCAACCTGAATATCAGTATGCAGTTTGTTTTCATTTGAGAGTAATTCCAACCGTAACATGATATACATAAGATTTATTGCATAACTGAACGGATGCCTGTATTCCATGTATGTAAAAATACCGTTATTCCCGTTATGTTTGAGTGTATATAAAAAATTACTGTTATCGCCGTTATTGCGGTTATGTTTGATAACTGACAAAGATAAAATATATCCTATGGCTGATATATAGTCTTTGTCGGTCTGATGTGTTTTGTATGACTGACAAATAAAAAAATCTGCTGTCTGTATGAAGGTATCTGCTGTAACGGAATGAACGGTAATAACATTATTTTTTGATATATATTGATTGGCATGGTACATGGCTTTATGCCTTGTCTGGATATATGCCATGTAACAGCAGTAACAGTAATAACGGTATTTTTTACAATGGATAAATGCAGATGCAGGAAGTAAATTTCATTACTCCCTGCATCCATGGAACCGTAAAATATGAATTTCTGCTGATACCCATAATTCAAAACAGGACAGTGCTGTCCTCATAAAAACTGCCATCCGATAAGTGCTTTTTTCTCCTGCGGGCAACAGTAGATTCAGATACATCAAATACCAGGCCGATCTCGGCATCCGACAGGTTTTTGATATTTCTTAATTGGTAAATGAAGCCACAGTCCACAGGCTTTCCATTGTAAACAAACGGTTTGGGCTTGGCACCAGCATTCTTTGAATGGCTGTTCTTTGGGTGCAGGGCGGGAATGTCTGCATCATCCCATAAAGCCTCAAAATATCTGTATCTGTCTGATGTATTTAACTGCTTTGTTTGAATGCCAGACAAAGCTAACCTGTCATTAAACTGCCCTAAAGCATCTGCATCATTTGAATCTGCTGCATAGACTAATTTATGTATCATAGCATCCCCTCCAATCCGTTAATGTCTGATACTTCTGCCACGGGCAGGCCCAAAGTCTGCTGACAAATCGAGGTCCTTTGAAACATCCATGTCAATCTGTTTTGCTTGTTTGATAGCATCTAATTTTTGATCTATCCCGCTTATGATCGTCTGGGCGGTCTGCCTTATGACCTCAAGAGACGATTTTAACTCCTTCAATTCCCTGCCTGAACTCCACCCCGCGATATAGCCAAACGAATAATCCGAGGTATCAAGGCCGTAATATTGGCATACGGTAAAAGCCACCGATTCCGCCTCAACCTCCTTGGTCTGCCTGTCAGGAAGGGCATCCTTCTCCAGACCAGAATCACGGTCATGGAGCAGGGCATGTGTGATCTCATGTATGCCTGTTTTGCAGTTCATCATTTGGGACATATCCTTATCAATAACGATATTTTTATCTATCAGATGATAATATCCGTTTGCTGAACCCCTGATCTCCTTAAACTCAATCGGAACAGGCGAAAACTGCCTCACAGCCTCCATAAAATCAGCATAGCCCTCAACCGTTCCGTCTAATTTGTGTACAAGCTCTGGTAATGGCTCACCTTCCGTCTGGCTGAGATCAAACACATTTGCCACCTTAAAGCCCATAAGCACCTTTTCCGTCTGTTCCGTTATGGGCTTGCCATCCCTGCCCAAAATGCAGTTTCCATCTGCATCCTTAATTTCTGCGTCAACCTTCTTTTTGTATGGGCAGGGGGCAATGATCTTGATCGCCTTTGCCCCTTTGACAACCTGTCTGTTCAACTGTTTCCATGTCCCGTACCCTGCAACCGCTGTAGAATCTGGCTTCTGCATGGCTATGAGCAGTGTATTGTTAAGGGAATAAGAAGTGAATCGGCTCATGGTTTTCAGGTAGTCCCTGTATTTGTCCGATTCAAAGAGATCTTCAATCCCCTGCTGTAATCTGTCTGTAATTTCCTTGATCTGTTGAGATTGTGACATTGTTATCACCGCCTTTGTATGTAAAATCTTTGACTTTGTGAATTGGCCTTACTGTCAGATAAACTGCATATAATTCCTTCCACTGCTCATATTGCATGATGTTCCTCATATTAACCCCTCCCCCTGCTGATTGTCGGTTTTGCCCCGTCTTTCTGCATATCCTTGTCATGGAAAAGCCCTTTGCCGTCACACATAGAAAGAGAATGTGTTTTTGCATTGTACTTGTAAATGGAATTGCTTAAGAAGTCCTCTGCCCTGATCACATCAGGATTGCTGTTTACCTCCGCTACCATGGTTTTTAACTCTACAGGATCATCCACCAGCCCAGCATCCGCCGCCAACATTTCATGCCTGCTTGACGGGAGAAGATATAATTCCTCCGCCCCCAATTTCTCCGCTGCCCTCTGCATAAAAGAGTCAGACAATATGGCACAATTCCCGTCTGATTTTTTCTCATTTGAGAGTACATAAAACGGTGTAAGGTCAGGCGGGAACAACCCACTTATCAGGTCTTCATCCATCCCATCCTCCACCATCATATCCTTCAATAATTCATTCATGCTTTTACAGATATATTCTCCCGCCTCCGTATTTCTCTGTGCTATGTCAAGGACCTCCTCCTTGGTCAGCCTTAACTTCTGCATGAGATTGTTGTTGACGATAAAAGAAGCCTCCTCCGATATATGCCACCTTGGAATTGCTGCCATATCATGTACTTCCTTATAAGGGCAGCTTTCAAGAAGATGCCTGTTTTTCTCTTTATTCACTAATGAGAATGAGATAGATTTTTCCGCATTATTCAGTGTCAATGCGGGAATCTCTGGTAATGCTATCTGAAAAGATGCTGATACTGCATCCGCTATTTTTGAGAGCGGGACCCCGTTCTGGTAGTCTTCATATAGCTTTCTTGGATAGATAGTCGGAGCGATCATTTCCCCCTCAAACCTCATTGCTATACCTTCCAATACCTCATTTGCCTTAGTTACAATTTCGTTAGTGAAAATAATAGTTTTTTCACAGTTAGCCTGAATTTCTTCTGTTAAACAATTTTTAAATTCTTCGTAATTCATGGTTTATTCCCCCTTGTCATTTATTTTTATTACCTTGTTATTTTCATAATTTTTGTTTGATTCAATTACTTCGTTGTACCGCTTTAAAAATGCTGGATGTTCAAAATAGCGGAACTGTTTCACCCTAAAATATTTGCCATATACTATCAAAATGGCCTCTTTTCTCTCCCTCAAACTCTGGAAGTCGGCAACCTCCATGATCTTACGGTATTCGCTTGAAACATTCTCTTTTCCAGTGGAGCAGTGGAGCAGTTCGGAGCGGTTATGTGATACCTTTTCCTCCTGATATTCACCAATCAGATCTGATAATATCTTTGTTGTTTCGTTGTCTTTACAGCTCAAAACATATGTAACCTCTGACAGATTCATTAGAGTACGGGCTTCTTCCTTGCTATAGATTTTTTCAATCTGGCTAAAGTCCTGATAGGCCATAAGAACGGAGACTCCAAGGCTCCTGTTGACCGCGAGGAATGAAAGCAGATTCTCTAATCTTCCAAGCCTTGCCAATTCATCCAAAATCAGAACAGCACCCTGTTTCCAATCCTCACCCCTCCGCTCCATTGTTGATATGGTCTGATAAACCAGCAGTCTTAATAAGTCCTCATATTCGTCTAACAAGTACATAGGCAGACAGACAAAAACGGAATTTCCTCTGTTCAAATCTTCGGGACAAGCCTTGATTGAATTATCCCTTAATTGATAGCGAATATCCGAATTAAGAAATATATTCAGATGTTCCTGCAAGGTCAGAACAATGTCCTGCATAGCCTCTGAATCTTTCCCCTCATACTTTTTGAGACCGTTGTAAACAAGGCTCCCGTCAGGGCAAAATTCCTTATCCTCCAATACCTTCTTGATATGTTCCCCTGCATCCTCTGAAAGCACTTTTGTGATGCTGTCGATAAAACCAAGACCTTTGTTAAACCAATATAAAAGCAGGAACTTTAATATCGTTCTTGCATTATTGACGAAAAACTTATCTTTCGGATTACTGTTTGTGATAAGTGCCCTTGCTATACCGTCAAACACCCTTATTTTTTCATCATCCTTAGTCTCTTTGTCGATTGCAAAATATACATCCCATCCTGCTTTGTTTCTATCGGTAAAATCAACCACCTTGACATTTTTGTTTTCGCTCATGGGCACAGATTTTCGTGCAAGTTCTGGTTTTATATCCAAGCAAAATACGGGTGTAGGTTTTTTCTGCTGGAAGTTATTCAGCAGAAAGTTTGTCAAAAAGACCGATTTACCAGAGCCAGGACTGCCCAAGATGATAGCCGATACCCCGTCTCTTGTTCCCTCTTTTCCAACAGGCAGAGTGACATATTTACTGCCCTGTTTCCCGAATATCAAACCCTCTGCTTTATTTGAAAGAAGTCCGTCATTACTGCTGACTTGCTTATACATAGCCTGTCTTTTTGAATCAGATACTTTCATAACATCCTTTTTGAAAGACAGGTTCGGTGTAAAGTCTTTTTTGCCTTTAGAAAAATAATCATAGACATTCATTAACATGACAAAGAACGGAGCGACAAGCCCGCCTAATAGAATATGGGTAATGCTTTTTTCACCCAAGCTGAATGTCTGCATCTGCATTTTTTGGATGAAGAACAATGTCATTGATGATATTGCCAAGCCAAACGGATAAGCCCACAATCCCAAAAAATTCAGCACATTTTTGAAGTGCATCTTTTTCCCCTCCTTCCCTTTACCCTTCACAATTAAATATGAATTTTTGAGTATACGGAAGAAAAGGGGAGGAAGCCGAAAGTCCAAGGCGGATCAGAAACAGGGTCCTGTTTCTGTTGGCAGGCCTCACAATGATCTGAATAATATACTTTGAAAGACAAGTCTATTATTCAGGTCATTCCTCGCCCTGCAAAATCTATCCCGTCACAATTCAATGTGATGCTGTCGCCACAATCACAGTCACAATCAAATTTGGCGATTTCCATGAGGGGGATAGATTTATGGCAAGATTCCAAATCTGCTGTCGCTAATTTGTATCTTGCAAGGGGAGATTCCCCTTTGATCCCCTTTTTTGTCGCTCCGCTCCCTGTTTGTCTGCCACATGAAAGCCTTATCTGCCAGCCAAATACCATTTTTAAATTGAGCGCTGCACAGCAGCACTCAATTTAAAAAAAGGACGGTGATGCTATTATGGTTCATAGAATCAGAAAAATGACTTTTCGCTTGACAGAGGAAGAATATAAGAAAATCAAGGAAAAAGTGGCGGAGGCGGGAATATCGCAACAGCAGTTTCTTCTTAAGACCGCTCTAAACAAGGAGATCATTCATATTAAAGAATTTCAAGAACTGATTTTTCAGATTAAAAAAATCGGCACCAACATCAACCAGATAGCCAGAAAAGCCAATGAGACAGGGCATATTTCAGAGGCAGAAATAAAAGAAGTGAAGGGAGGTTTGGATCAGGTATGGCAATTATTAAATCGGTCAAAAACTCACATTCCAGCATAGGCCACATCATTAACTATGTGACGAAAAAGGAGAAGACCATAGGCAAGAAGCTTTGTTCAGGCCATAACTGCAATGTTGATGTTGCGGGGAAAGAAATGATGATGACCAAGAGGCTTTGGGGGAAGGAGGGAGGCAGGACATACAAGCATTTTGTTCAATCATTCCCGCCAGAGGAAGAGATCACGGCGGAACATGCACATGAGCTTGCCATGGAATATGTTGAGCGGTGCCCTCTGTTTTCCGATTTTGAAGTCCTTATCTGCACTCATGTTGACAAAGAGCATATCCATACCCATTTTGTGGTTAATTCTGTCAGTTTCGTTGACGGACACAAATTCCAAATGTCTAAAAAAGATTTAGAGGATATGAAAATATTAAACAACAACATATGTCTGGAACATGGCTTCAGCACTTGTGAAATTGGCAGGAAAAAGCCTGAAAGGGAAGGAATCATTGCATATGACACAAACAAGTATCAGTTTCTTAAAAAGGCCAGGGAGGGGAAGGTGAAAAGCTTTGTGCAGGACACCGCTGTAACGGTGCAGGATGCAATGAATGAATCTTCATCCAGAGAGGACTTTATTAAGGCAATGGAAAAAAAGGGCTATTCTGTAGATTGGCAGGACAGCCATAAATACATTGTCTTCACCAATGCGGAGGGGAAGAAAGTCAGGAACAGCAACCTACAGAAAACCTACAATATGTCCGTCAGCAAGGACGATCTGATAGAATTTTTCAGGGAGAAGTCATTGCAAAAAGGGCATCCTTCCAGACAGAGGGGAAGATAACGGGCAGAAGAAAAGCAGGGGAACATTCCTCTGCTTCTCTTTTACTCCGCATCAACCCTGCCCAGCGAATACTCATAGGCAGAATGTATCTTTTTGAAGTCCGCAAGTACATCTTTTGCATACGGGAGCCACTTTTCATACTCCCTGTCCGAAATGACCACCGATTCAAAACCACCGTAAAAATAGGCAAAATGGAGAACCTGATCTATCATGGGCAGTATCAGCGATTCATGGCCGTACTCACAGAAAATTTTATGGATGAATACATTATCGGTCTGCCAAGTGGCATTGATGATGATTTCCGCCACCAGAACCGCATTCTGGCATCCGCTTCCATTTCCGTAAACCAACTGCTGGATGTTCAATGGTCCCTCCGTATATTCGTACAGCTTAATCCTTCCACCCTCCAAGTTGTCAATGACGATCAGATTTTCGCCTGTCTGAATGGGATGCTCTTGTATTCTCATAAACTGCATATTATCCATTGGCATGGCATTATCCCACATTTCCATAAATTACCTCCCCCTTCCTTAAGTTGTCTGCTGATAAAATGAATTATTCTTCATCTGGAAGATAATGCCGATCCTGCATCTTCCATAACAAGTTTATCACGGAAAATTTTTATCAGATTTTTGCAGAAATGGCATCACCTAAAGGAGAGCAGGAATATTTTTTTATTGGCGTCAGCTTAAGGAGAGTTGAACAGGGATTATTAAGCATCACCTTAATATGGCTAAAAACATAAATAATAAAACATCATCTATAGGTGGAGCGGTTTATTTTTAAAAGGTATCACATTAAGGTGAAACTTTTTTCTTGTATAATCAGATTATGTTTTTTATGAAAAGAAGAAAGGGCAGATACATACCCGCCCTTTCCCCTGATATAAATTTTTCGGTCAGTCTTTCCATTCAATATCCACATTTCCGTCAGCATGGACGAGAATCTTTTTTACCAGAGCCTTTAATATCATATGCCTTTTTTCTGTGTCTAAATCTTCATACCGTATCTTCAAAACACCCTTCCCGTCATAAATACCCCTAATATATTCCTCTCCCAGACGGAGCGATATAATGTCTTCTGGCATTTCCTGTTTCAGTTCTAACTGTTTGCTCTTGATGCGGACAATCAGATCATCCATGTCAAATTTCAGCCTTTCGGCAATATTATCACTGAATTTTGCCATTTCAGTCAGGTTTTTCAACTGCTTTTCCAATTCCTCAATTTCTTTTCTGGTTCTGGCCCGCTTCCGCTGTTTCTGCGATACTGTCTCATTCATGTGTTCCAGATAATCCTGTACTTTCACGGCTACATTGCTTTGTATTGTTTCCATTCTGGTTCCCTTGAATGAAACTGAACAGATTTTCTTCTGGCTCCTGCCCGTGCATGTCAGGGAGGGATAAGTCTGCATTTTGATCGCCGATCCGCATTCTGCACATTTCAGCATACCAGACAGTTCCTTTAAATTGTTATTTGGCCTGTTGTCAGAGGCGATCGCTGAATTTTGTTCCATGCGGTCCTGTACTATGAGAAATGTCCTGCTTGAGACCACTCCCTTTACATTCGTTATATATACAATGATCCCCTCTTTGTTCTCATTTCTCAAAGAACGGTTATTTTTCCCGACAATAGCAGCCGAATATTCACCATTCCACTGTTCTGCGGGATTGGCAAACTCTATCAGTTTCTTCTGGTAGTATTGGCATAAAGTCTGGTCTGCCTCACAGTAAACAGGGTTTGTAAGGATATGCCCTATCGTGGTCCTGCTGAACCCCTTGCCTGACTGGTGCCCCGTGATGCCCATTTCAATCAGCCTGCTTTGTATCATGCCCAATGATATGTTGGGGCTTTCGGCATAAGTCTTAAACATCCATTTTACAACCTCTATTTCCTCTGGTATGGGAATCAGTGTTGCCTTGCCATTTTCTTTTCCATTTTTAAAGCCAAAGGGAGCCTTGCCAGAAGCCCACCTTCCATCTTTGATCCTGTATTCATAATTATCTTTTATCCTTACCCGAATATTGTTTCGCTCCATTTGTGCAAAAACAGCGAGTACACCCATTATTGTTTCACCCATGATAGGATCAGCAGTGTCAAAGGGCTCATTGCAGCTTTTAAACATACATCCATTTATTTTCATTACTTCATACAGCTTATAAAAATCAACAATATTTCTACTAATCCTATCCAGCTTGTAAACAATAACTTTTTGTATTATTCCTGCTTTAATATCATTGAGCAGCCTTTGGAGTTCTGGTCTTTCTGTATTCTTTCCACTGTAACCCTTATCCTTGTAAATACGGGGAATGCCAGAACATAACCTTTTGCAGTCATCAATTTGTGTTTCAATCGAAACACTGTCTTTCTTGTCTACACTTTGCCTTGCATAAATCGCCTCATACCTCACATCATTTTTTGCCATAAAAAAGTCCTCCAACTTGTATTTTTCAAGTCAAAGGATATTGTATCATTTCTATGAATCAGGCACAACACAAATCTTTGACTTGTGTTAATAGTTTATCATTAAACGGATGAACGCACAGAAAATCGAGAATAAACATTGGTATCAAAATAAGCGGATCAATTATCCCTTTTCCAATTGCCTTATCAAATTCATCACACAGGTTATGAATCGCTTCCGATGTTTCCCATGCAGATACCGGTTTAAAGCGTTCATGCTTGTTTCCATGTACATCCTCTTCCTCAATGATATTATCAGCAGCTTTATATTTTCCGCCGATGTCATATCCTTCAAACTTATACAAATCTCTATGGAGCTGCAAAATGATATTCGGCCTGATTGGGATATGATCATGGCTATCATGAATTGTATTCAGCACATCTCTGTATCCTGCAATTTCACGCTCATTTCTGGTCTTAGGCGTTGTCTTATCCTTGACAAGTGCCTTTAAACGTGTGTCAGAAGTATAAATTCCTTCTATTTTATTTGAAGCCTCGGTGCTCTGTATCTTAGCTATTTCTACAAGTTGGGTAAGTGTATCCGCCTTCGCTTCTATAAAAAGTGATTGTTCGCCCTTAAATTCGTGAATTTGCGTGAGCAATGCCACTATATCTGGTGTAAGCAGTTTTTCCCATTTACTGCTGTAATCAAAAGATCGCATATTCAATATCCTCATTTAATGATTTAACTTACTCATATCAATCCGCAACGATGCAATTAAATATTATAATATAATTTACTCATTGTCAATATTAATATACTCATTATTAAAATTATGATAAAATTAAAACAGCCATGCTTGGATGTTTATCATCATCCCACCTTTATCAGGATAAGAATTAGCAGTTGGCAGACAGGTTCAACCGGTTTCAGAAAGCATTCCGATGGCAGACGATTTATCTTGAATTTACCATACAATTTTGCTACACTATAAGAAAGGTGCTACGGCACCGGAAAAGTGGAAAAGGAGCAAAAGGTATGAGTAAACAGGTTACATTTGATTATTCCAAAACAGGTTCTTTTATTTCCAATGAAGAAATCGGGTACATGAAAAAGCTGACCTTGGACGCCAAGGAAGTATTGGTATCCAAAAATGGCGCGGGAAATGATTTTTTGGGCTGGATTGACCTTCCTGTGGATTATGACAAAGAAGAGTTTGCCAGAATCAAAGAAGCGGCAAAGAAAATCCAGAGTGATTCCGAAGTGCTTTTGGTAATCGGCATCGGCGGTTCTTATCTGGGAGCAAGAGCGGCAATCGAGTTTTTGAGCCACAGCTTTTACAATGTGGTGGACAAGAGTGTGCGCAAGGCTCCGGAGATTTATTTCTGCGGCAATTCCATCAGCTCTACCTATTTAAAGCATCTTATGGATGTGGTGGGGGACAGGGACTTTTCCATCAACATGATTTCCAAGTCCGGTACAACCACGGAGCCTGCTATTGCGTTCCGCGTATTTAAAGAGAAATTGGAGAAAAAATACGGCAAGGAAGGCGCGGCAAAGAGAATCTATGCAACCACCGACAAAGCACGGGGAAGTTTAAAGAATCTGGCGGATGAAGAGGGCTATGAGACTTTTGTGGTTCCCGATGATGTAGGCGGGCGTTTTTCCGTACTTACTGCCGTAGGTCTTCTGCCCATTGCAGTCAGCGGCGCTGATATCGATAAATTAATGGAGGGAGCGGCAAGCGGCAGAAAGCGCGCTCTGGAGAATGATTTTGAGAGCAATGACGCTTTGCAGTACGCAGCGCTTCGTAATATTTTACTGCGCAAGGGCAAGAAAGTGGAGATTCTGGCAAACTATGAGCCTGCTGTACATTATGTAAGCGAGTGGTGGAAGCAGCTTTACGGCGAGAGCGAGGGTAAGGACCAGAAAGGTCTGTTCCCTGCAAGTGTGGATTTGACCACGGATTTGCATTCCATGGGTCAGTTCATTCAGGATGGCGCAAGAATCATGTTTGAGACGGTTCTCAATGTGGAGCAGTCCAGAGAAGAGATTATCATCGGTGAAGAGCCTGTGGATTTGGACGGCTTGAACTATCTGGCAGGAAAGACCGTTGATTTTGTGAATAAGAGCGCTATGAACGGTACGCTTTTGGCACACACGGACGGTCAGGTGCCTAACTTTGTGGTAAATATACCGGAGGTAAACGAGTTTTATCTGGGAGAGCTGTTCTACTTCTTTGAGTTCGCCTGCGGCGTAAGCGGTTATCTGCTTGGGGTGAATCCTTTCAACCAGCCCGGCGTGGAGAGCTACAAGAAAAATATGTTTGCCCTGCTCGGCAAGCCCGGCTATGAAGCACAGAGAGAAGAGCTGTTAAAGAGATTGTAAGGATTTCCGATTTTTAAAAAGAAGGTTGATGGGACTGCGGCATAGGGCGTTTTACCTCGTGCGGCAGTCCTGTTTCTGTATCATTGGAAAATGTGAGAAAGGCATGACGATTATGATGAACATTGTGGTGTTGGAGCGTAACAGCGTGGGACCGGATATTTCCGTGGATTGTTTTCAGGAATTGGGGAATGTGACTTATTACAGGAACACCGTGACCATAGAGGAAGTGAAGGAACGGGTAAAGAATGCGGATATTATCGTGGCAAATAAATCCCCCATGAATGAGGAGAGCCTTAAGGATGCCCCCAATGTGAAGCTGATATGTGAGTTTGCCACGGGCTATGATAACTGTGATTTGGCATATTGCAGCGCAAGAGGAATCCGTGTGACAAATGTAGTGAATTATTCTACGGATATGGTGGCGCAGCATACTTTTACGCTGGCGCTTGCACTGAGTCAGAAACTGGCACATTATGACACTTATGTCAAATCCGGCGCATACAGCGCACAGGACAGATTTTCCAATTTTGATGTGCCTTTTTATGAATTATGCGGAAAAACCTGGGGTATTGTGGGCATGGGCAACATCGGCAGAAAAGTGGCGCAGATAGCCGAAGCTTTCGGATGCAAGGTGATTTTCTATTCCGTCACGGGAAAAAGCGCCTGCACGGAGTATAGGAGGGTGGACAAGGAGACTTTGCTTGCGGAGAGCGATTTTCTTTCCCTGCATTGTCCGTTGAGCGATTTATCCCGGAATTTTATCGACAGGGAAGCTCTGCGGAAGATGAAAAAGTCTGCCGTTTTGATTAATGTGGCAAGGGGCGCAGTGGTAAACAATACGGATTTGTACGATGCGCTGACCGCGGGAGAGATTACGGCGGCAGGGCTGGATGTATTGGAGAAGGAGCCCTTGGAGCTGTCCAATCCTTTGAGCAAGTTAAAAGACAGCAATCAGATTATTATCACGCCCCACTTGGCATGGGGCAGCGTGGAAGCCCGCATGAGATGTGTGGAGGGTGTATATGAGAATATTAAAGCATTCCAGAGAGGCGAGGAACGCAACATAGTGAGTGACCTGTAAAAAATAGGAATACATTAGGAATGGGAGATTTTGCCGTCTTCCATTCTTAATATATAGTCGGCGCCTTCTGCCACAGTTTTGTCATGTGTAACGACAAGGCATGTTTTATGGTAGGTTTTATGTATTTTATGTAAAAGCTCCATGACTTCCGCACTGGTTTTCCGGTCCAGGTTTCCCGTAGGCTCATCACACAAAATAATGGAGGGATCATTGGCAAGCGCTCTGGCAATCGCAGCCCTTTGCTGCTGTCCGCCGCTTAACTGTGTGGGCGTATGTTCTGCTCTGTCAGCGATTCCCAATTGTTCCATCAGCTCATGGATATAGTTTTCATCGACCCGGCCGGAGGCAAGCAGCGTGGGAAGGACAATATTTTCTTTTATGCTCAATTCCTCCAAGAGGGAAAAATTTTGGAATACAAATCCGATTTCGTCCCGTCTTGCTGCCGCAAGCTGTCTTTCTTTGCAGTCCGACAAGCATATATCATGGATATAGACCTTGCCGGATGTGGGTACATCCAACCCGCCTAAAAGGTGCATAAGCGTAGATTTTCCGCTGCCGCTGGTGCCGATCAGTGCGACAAAGCTTCCTTTTTCTATGGAAAGGGAAACATCCTTAAGCGCCTCCACTTTCTGTTTTCCTACCTCATATGTTTTGCACAAATGTTCTGTTCTAAGCGCTGTTTCTTTCATAATCCGCCGTATCCTCCTTTAGAAAGAGTCCATATCAATCATTTCCGCAAGTCTCTGCTTTCTCATATATAATATCTGTGGTATCGTTGCCAAAAGCATCAAAATTTCAAAAATAAGCACGATTGCCAGTAGTACCAATACCGGATGATAACCAAAAAGGTTGTAGCGAAACGGTACATTATGATACCAAGGAATTCCGCCGCCTCCATTTGTGATGACGGTGATACCGCTCCATATACCGGAATCAATCTGTCTTTTGATATAATCAAAAAGCATTTGGCACAGAAAGGTCGGAATCAGTGACAGGACTCCGCCGATTAGCGGATAAAGGATGTTCTGTCTCAGAATCAGGCTTTCTATCTGCGGAAGTGACATTCCGATTGCCCGAAGCCTTGCAATCGTCCGTGAGTTAAGCTTTATTCGGCTGTAAAATTTAATCCCGACAGCAATCATTCCCAAAAATATCAATGTGAGAATCATAATATAGTAAATGGTCATGGTGTTTCCGGCATTTGTTTTCATTTTTTCCTTAATCTCAAAAGAGGAAGCAAAGGTAAGACCGCTGCAGCCGCCGATGGTTTCATAAAACAATGCATTTGCCGTTGATAACTTTTCGCTGTCCGTCACCCGAAACTTTACTTCTGTAAAGAGTCTGTCCGGCAGTCCCCAGCCTGCAAAGGTATCCGGCAGGCATAGTATGCAGGGGGCATAAACGGTATCGCTGTCTTTGCCCAATCCGCTCAATTCGCTGCAAGGCAGCAGATATTTTTGATAGTGTTCTTCCTCATCCAAGACAACCACCGCCCCAATCTTTGTGTTAAAATCCTTTCTTGTTCCGAATGCAAAAGATGCATAGCGCACAATAACTCCAAAAGAGGGGTCTTCCACATAGTTGAGGTAGGCAGGCTCGGTGCATTCAAAAGGAGATATCGAGGAAAAAGAATAATTTTCTTCCTCTGCGGAAAGCACAATATCGCTAAGGGGAACAGTATTGCCCGCATGAAATGCCTCCGCCGTAACGGCTTCCATATTGGCGGGAACCACAAGTAGGACTTCCTCGCCGCTTTTCATTTTTTCCATGTTAATTTCACCGTCTTTGATATACGGAGAAAGAGCTGCAAATTCCTCCGTCGGCATGCCTATGGTCGGGAGCGCATAGATGTTTTCGTCGGTATGATATCCAATCTGCTCCAGCATCGCTTGTTCGGCTTCATATTCCGTGCGCTCGTAGGCATTTTCCGATGCGGCATATGCTTCATATTCCCGCAGATAAAAGGGGCTCATCAGCTCCATTACCGCTTCCGGTGCAGCGTCTTTTGGATAGACGAGTCTGGTGGACTTATTTACCATGCGCGCAAAAGATGCCTCCACAAATTCCTTATCGGCAAAACGGTTGTATGCATCTGCGCCGATTCCATAATCATGATGATTTTCAATCAGGAATGTATAAGGATAGGACATATTGTTCTTTTTTGCCGTAAAATCCCAGTCTTTCAGCCCGTTTGCCGTCAATTCGTTGCTGTATTCCCTGTTTTCTTTATCCGTGAATGCCCTAAAATAATTATAGCCAAAAAAGGCGGCGCACATGATGATGCACATAATGATGAGAACAGGTCTCTCATGGAATTTGATATGCCTGCTTATCAGCGTCTTCCATGTACATTTTGAAAAATCGGAAAAATGGCGTTCCGACAGATTTTTCTTTTCGTGGTATTTCATTCTGAAAACGGAGATGGGAGCGCTTTGTGACATTTTCAAAAGCGGTACGAGAATGGCGGCCACACTGCTTGCGCCAATGACCATCGCCGCATACAGCCATGGCTGCGGAGTGACGGACGCCACATAGGCATTGACATGAAAACCGAGAGGGATATCCGTGCCGTTAAGGGCATTCATTCCTCTGACCAAAAGGTAGTGGAAGCCATTGCCCGTTATCATTCCCGTGATGAGGAACAGGGTTGTCAAAATTGCCAATTCTGCAAAAAGGTAAAGAAAAGTTCCCTGCTTGGTCATACCGATACTGCGGAGAATGGCAATTTCCCGTGCCCGTCCTATGATGATATCCCTTACAAGACTGAAAACGGATATCGTTACAATCACAAGAATAAAGCCTGCAAATAGCGGAATGAGCACCGCAGAATAAAAATCTTTACAGACATTTCCGTCCCGTATGGCCAAAAGCAGATTGGAAACATTAAGTTCCCCATAGGCATTGCTGATATGCCCCGAAATTCCCAATATATTGGAATATGCCTGCGATCTGCCGGGCGGGATATCAAAACAGGTCAGTTTTTGAAAACCGGCTTGCGCCATCTGTGTCTCAAGCGGATAGATTTCCGTTTCCGCCTGAATAAATGTGGTGATAAGGGTGCTGTCAAATAAACTCCTTTCCCTGTCCGAAACAAAAATTGCAGGCACATCATATTCTATAGCCGCGTGGGGATACCGATAAAATCCGCCATAGACATCAGCGGAGGATGCTTCAAAAATGCCAGAAACCATATATTCCCGTTCTTCTAATTTCTGTTGTGCCAAATCATACAATGTCAATGTTATGTTCTGTCCCGCCATGGGAACGATGCCCAATTTTTTGGCAGTGTCCGCATCCATGGCAACTTCTTTTTCATTTTGTGGGTAGTTTCCCTGTATACAGGTCATATGATACATTTGTGCGGACTTTTCATCCGGAAAAGATGCCACTTTATATTGTGGGGTTCCTTCCATGCCGACATATCCCAATTCCCGGTAAAAACCATAGGATGTGACGGCATCATTCTCCGAAACCAAAGGGATATCCGCTTCCTCAATGCCATAAAGAACCGCATCGTAATCTCCGTGCAGAGTAAGCATATTTTCCATCACAAAAGCTTTTTCACTTCGGATATAAAGGCATGAAAAACAAAGGGCTGCCGCCCCCAAAATGCAGACGGCAGCCAATGCCATAATTCTCTTTATATGTGTTTTCCAGTAGAGGAAGGATAATTTGGTAAGAGTAATCGTTTTTTTCATATCTGCCTCTGGTTAATTAATAAAGAGATGAATACATAAAATTATTGGCTACAAGAATACAGTATCTTAATTCCTAAAATTTGTCAATACCATTTTGGAGTTTCCTCAACGACTTTCCGCAGCTACGGAAACGCACTACGGAAACGCAAGGAGGCACGGACTTGACAAACCTTCTTGGGGCGGTATAATGGAATAAGCTTGTGCCATGGCGGATTGGAGGATAAAATGATAGAAAAAGGAAAAGAACTCTGGCGCAAATATGAGGAAATCATCGTCTATCTGATTGTGGGCGGTTTGACAACCGTGGTGGCATTTGCCGCAAAATTCGGCGCAAATGCCATATTGTATGACAATACCATGAACCCTACTTCCATGCAGAATTTTGTGTTAAGCGCCATTAATTGGACAGCGGGAGTTGCTTTTGCTTATCCTACCAATCGGAAATTTGTGTTTAAAAGCACGGATCCCATAAAGGAGGAAATTCCAAAGTTTGTGCTTTCCCGAGTGTCCACCTTGGTGCTTGATGAAGTGATTATGCAAATATTCGGACTTTTCAAGGTGCATCTGGTCGTTGCAACCGTGATATCGTCAGTGCTGGTAGTGATTGGAAATTATGTGTTCAGTAAGCTTTTTGTGTTTAAAGACAAAAAGAAATCAGGCAGTCCATCCGAGTGACGAGTGACTAGTTCCCATAAACATTTTCCCGAATAAACTTTTTGTTGGCGTCAAAATCCACCTCAAGCACTGCCATGCCCCTGATGTTGGCATTCTTGTAAGTTCCGTCCATAGGAATGCTGTTTTGTACAAGCTCATAAGTCAGAAGCTTGGGCGCATAGAAGCTTAACAGGTAACATTCGTTCTGGGTGAGATTGGTAGTTAAGTTAGGTAAAAGACCGTCCATCAGTTCCTTGGAATTGGTGACGGCGGCTTTGGGAAGTTTTTTGATGACTGCGGACAGCACTTTTCTCTGGCGCTCCGTCCTGCCAAAGTCCGTTCCCAGATATCGGTTTCGGGTGTAAGCAAGGGCTTGGGGACCGTTTAAATGAAGCATTCCGCTTAAAGAGGTGTCCATATAATCGGTGCCTGCGGGGCGCTTAGTCAAAATGTTGTATTCTTCCAGATAGCCGTTGACATAAGCCACTTCTTCGCTGCTCAGTTCCAGTTCTATGCCCTTCACCGCATCCACCAGATTGGCAAAAGCTTCAAAATTCACCAACATATAACGGTTTACGGAAATATCCAGATTTTGCTCAATGGTTTGCATAAGAAGTTCGGCTCCGCCATAAGCATATGCCGCGTTCAGGCGGTTGCCGTCATGCCCCGGAATCTCCACATACATATCCCGGAGCAGGGAAGTCATGTAAATTTTTTGGGTCTTGGTACTGACGGACAATAAAATCATGGCATCAGAACGCCCGTCTTCTCCGTTTTGGCGGGAATCGTTGCCGATTAACAGGATATTGATTACACCGTCTTCTTTAAGGGGCGCATCGGTAATGGATTTGTTTTCGATTGCCTTGTAATTCATCTTGGCATAAACGGACGCCACCAGACAATAGTGTACAAGTCCCAGTAATGCAATAAGCAGGACAACGGTAATCAGAAAGCGTTTCCACCGCATTTTCTGCTGTTTTTTGGCGGGAATTTTCTTACCCCCAAGAGAGGGAGACTTATCCCAGTCATCTATATAATCATCCGGCAATGCTTTCGATGATTTGCTGCGCCTTGTATTTTTGGTATTTGCCATAGTTACTTCCTCATATTCTTTAGAATAATTTCTTTGGGCTTCTCCCCAAATATGTTCTATTGTACCATAGATTTCTGCTTGTGTGACATTATTTTGGAGAGCAAATCATTCCAACCCATACATGCAAGGGGAATCATAATAATATAATAGGGAATGACACAGTGGGAATTGGCTTCCCAGATAATACTGAACAAAAATTCACCGAGAATACATACTTCCGGCAGAAGCATGTAGGTATCTGCCTCTGTAGTATCTTTACGCAGAATGAGATAAATTAATACACCCCAATATGTGATATTTTGAAGCAATGACAGAAATGTTAAAATACCTTTGTGATGGTCAATGATAAATTCGGTAATCCCCTGCCGGGGTTCTTCATCCGTAAGCATAACACCATAGGAATTGAAAAAAGGGTCGTTCCACTGGGTACATATTTTACGCTTCCAGAAGCTCAAGGCATAGACAGGTTCTTCTTTGAAATAAGTGAAACGCTCACTAAGTTTTTCCAATGCCTTTTCGGCAGCAAGCTGTCGGTCAAAGCCTGCTTCATAATATGCGGGTACGGGATAATTGTTGAACCATCCGGGGCAGCCTCCTTCTTCCAGAGTTCCCATTGTAATCCATGATATGGCAGGAATCCCGCCTTTGATTTCATAGCCGCTGACATGGCGGTAATGAGCTTCCAGAAGTTTTGGCAGACCGACGGGAAGTATGCATAAAGCCAAGAGCAGCAGGATAAACAAAGGGCGTTTTACAATAATCAAATGAATTGTCAGGATGATAACTGCTGCTAACAGCATTATAATGGCATTCTTTTTTAAGAGTACGGCAAGAGTTATTTCAAGCACACATAGTATGAAATATGAGCAGCGGGGGTTCTGCAGAGCTTTTATAAAATGATGCAGGAATAAAAGAGAAAACAAGAGGGAGGGTGTATCTCCATAAAGCATGTTTGCAAAACAGTACAGGGGCAGCAATAGAAGCGCTAAAAGCGTCCCTATCATTTGTAAATAAACTTTATCTGTGAAATCATCCAAAAGCAGACACGCGCTGAATACGATTCCGGCTGTAAACAGGCAGTTGATTACCTGAATCATAAAAAAGGAATTGCTGCCGGTAAGTTTGAACAGTAGCTGAAGGAAGGCAACATATCCGAGCTGATGAGGGTACATGTCAAGATAACCGCCGGGTGAAAGATTGATATAATTGCCGGAATTAAAATACATAGCCGCGCCGTAAACCTGAGCCTGATCTCCGTATGGCATGCGGGTTCCGTCCATAAGCATTGAAAAGGCCACAAAAAAAGCGCAGACAGCGGCAATAAAGTGAAACAGCAATTTATGCTTCTGCCAGAGAGCAGCAAGGAACGGCTTTTGCTTAACCAAAAGATTGAGCAGATATATCATCACGCAGAAAATAAGCATAAATATAGCATGAAGAAATATATTATCAGGAAGTTTATATATTGGGGCATTGGGAGATTCCTCAATGCCGGGCGGAAAACATGACTGAGTTACCAGCAGTGAAGATACGGCCAGAAAAGAAAATAGAACGATATGAGCATATTTTAAAAAACGACTGCAAACTTTTATCATTAGTTATACCTCCGCATACAACGGGAACTGCTTCGCAAAGCATAAATTCTATTGTCAAGAATACATTCCCTGTGCGTTTTGTGTATATTGTACTTTCTCATGTAATTTCACTGTTTAATATAACATAAGGATGCAGGGATTTCTATAGCCATTTTCATTTATTGTTCCAAAACGGTGAAGAATACAATAAACCGACGGAACAAAAGCAATTTTTTTGACAGGACAAGGCGTTTGTATTAGAATAAGCTATGAGAATGATAATAAAGCGGGCAGAGGAGGGTATCGGGCATCCATGCATACAGGAAAGAAATACAATCAGGAACAGATATTGAGCGGAAGCCTTTGGCGTGCGGTTTTGGCATTGGCGATTCCGGTGGTTTTAAACAGCTTCCTGCAGACCATGTACAATTTAACAGATACTTTCTGGCTGGGGCAGCTGGGAACAAACCAGCTTGCAGCGATTAATCTGGTAACTCCCGTGCAGAATATCATACTGAATTTCGGCAATGGAATTACGGTGGCGGGTTCTGTTTTGATTGCCCAGTACATTGGCGCGGGAGAAAAAGAAGACGCCAAGGGAATGGCGAACCAGATTTTTATGTGTGCCATGTGCTTTGCGGTGGGATGCTCCCTAATCTGCTTTCTGGCGACTCCGGGGATTGTAAGGTGGCTGGGGGCGGACAGTGATATTTATAATCATGCGGTGACTTATCTTTGTATTGTGATATGGGATATGCTCTTTTTGTTTATGGTCAATTTGTTTTCCGCCGTTCATCAGGCACAGGGGGATACGGTAAGTCCGCTGTTTTTGAATCTGGGCGGCATTGCGCTCAATATGATATTGGACCCGCTTCTGATGGTATGGCTGAATCTGGGGGTAGCGGGAGCAGCTCTGGCTACGGTATTGGCAAAAGCGGTTCCGGCAATTGTTGCCTTTGTCCTGCTGTTGAACCGAAAGGATGAAATTTTTTTGGATTTTCATGATATGCGCTTTCAGGCGGAGAAACTCAAACTGATTTTAAAAATCGGTCTGCCCACCGCTCTGGGAGGAAGCACTATGCAGCTGGGATTTTTGCTGATGAGCAGAAATGTCTTTGCCTATGGCAGCGCAGCCATGGCGGCATATGGTATCGGTAACAAGGTTAATAGCCTGATTACGCTGCCCTCTAATGCCATAGGTTCCGCCACGGCGACCATTGTGGGACAGAATGTGGGGGCTGAGCAGATGGAACGGGCTGAGCAGGGCTACCGCATTTCCATGTGGATTTCCGTAGTGTTTTTGTTCGTGGGGGGTATGATTTTAAGCAGGGATGTGATTTCCGGAGCCATTGTCAGCATTTTTTCCGATGACGGGCAGACGATTGCCATGGCGGCGGACTTTTTAAGCATTATGGCATTCTGGTGTTTTACGAACGGTGTTTATAATGCTACATCGGGGCTGTTTCAGGGAACGGGGCACACTGAGGTGAATATGATAGTGGATGTGACCAGATTGTGGGGCTTCCGCTTTTTGACACTGTGGTTTTGCGAGAGCATTTTGCAGATGGGCGTGCGCAGCGTCTGGTATTCCGTGGTGGTCAGCAACGGGATTTCCTCCCTTATTCTGTATATCCTCTATCGGAGCGGCATCTGGAAAAAGCCCAAAATGAAAAAGAAAACCGATTTTGCCTGATAAAGAAGTAATTCAGACAGCCGGGGGAACGGAAAATTTATTTGCTGAAAGGCAGGGAATATGCTATACTAATAAATAGAGCTTTCCAATCATTGAAAGAGAGAAGGCGCAAGGAGGGAATAGCAATGAGATTAATTACACGCTCTGATTTTGACGGTCTGGCTTGCGGGGCGCTGCTTTTAGAGGCGGGCATCATAGATAGCTGGAAGTTTGCACATCCCAAGGATTTGCAGGACGGATTGGTGGAAGTGAACGAAAATGACTGTCTGGCGAATGTGCCTTATGTGGAGGGATGCGGTTTATGGTTTGACCATCATTCCAGTGAGCACGAGAGGCTGGCGCTGGAGGGTAAGTATAAGGGGGAGAGCCGTATTACCCCTTCCTGCGCAAGGATTATTTATGAATATTACGGTGGAAAAGAAAGATTTCCGCAGTTTGATGATATGATGATAGCAGTGGACAAAGTGGATTCCGGCAATCTGACGATTGATGAGGTCATGAATCCTCAAGGCTGGATTCTGGTGGGATTTTTGATGGACCCCAGAACGGGTTTGGGCAGATGGAGACAGTTTTCCATTCCCAATTATAAATTAATGGAAGTGTTGATGCATGCGTGCCGCACCATGAGTACGGAAGAGATTCTGGCGTTACCCGATGTGCAGGAGCGTATCGAAGTATACAAGGAACAGACGGAAAAGTTCAAAGAAATGGTGAAGGAGCACACCCGGGTGGAAGGAAATGTGATTATCAGCGATTTACGGGGTGTGGACCCTATTTACACAGGCAATCGTTTTATGATTTACAGCATGTATCCGGAGCAGAACATTTCCGCATGGATTGTCAGCGGCAAGGGCGGCTTGGGCTGCTCTGCGGCAGTGGGGTACAGTATTTTAAACAAAACCTCCGATGTCAATGTGGGAAGTCTGATGTTGAAGTACAACGGCGGCGGACACAAAAAAGTGGGAACCTGCCAGTTTACGGACGAGAATATGGAAACGGATTTGCCCAAGATGCTGGAGGAACTCTGCCAAATGGCAAACCAATAAGAAATGGCAGGGAGAACCGGTCAGGAAAATCTGAAAGGTGATTTACAGGCATGGTTTTTAGCAGTATTATATTTTTATTTCGGTTTCTGCCAATATTTATCCTTTGTTATTTTTTGGCTCCCAAGAGGATGAAAAATGTCATCCTCTTTTTGGGTAGCCTTATTTTTTATGCATGGGGGGAACCGGTGCATGTATTCCTTATGCTGTTTTCCACTATAGTGGATTACACCTTGGGAAGACTGATTGATGCCAACAGGGGAAAGCCTGCGGCAAAAGTATTTCTGGCTACTTCCGTTGCCGTCAGTCTGTTGCTCTTGGGAACTTTTAAGCGGCACATAGGAATCTCTTTCTATACTTTTCAGACCATGTCCTATATCATAGATGTGTATCGGGGAGAGGTAAAGGTGCAGAAAAATCTTTTGGATTTTGGAGTGTTTGTATCCCTGTTTCCCCAGCTCATAGCGGGACCTATTGTAAAATATAAAACGGTGGAGGATTCTCTTCATGACCGTCCCGTAGATATCAACAAAATCAGCGGTGGCGTAAAGCGGTTTGTGACGGGCCTTGCCAAAAAGGTATTGATTGCCGATCATGCGGGAGAACTGTGGGAAATCATTTCTGTTATGGATTATGGCAGTATGAGCGTATTGAGCGCGTGGCTGGGAGTGTTGGCGTTTGCGTTTCGGATTTATTTTAACCTGTCGGGATATTCTGATATGGCAATCGGTTTAGGGGAAATCTTAGGCTTTCATTTTCCGGAAAACTTTCATTATCCGTATCTTTCCGCGTCCGTCACGGAATTTTGGGACAGATGGTTTATTTCCCTTGGGAGCTGGTTTCGGGAGTATGTTTATAATCCTCTGGGCGGGAACCGGAAAGACCGGAAGCGTCAGATGATGGCTATTCTGGCTGCGTGGGCGCTGATAGGGCTTTGGCACGGCGCCGCCGTCAACTATTTCATTTGGGGAGTGTGGTTTGCGGTATTTTTGATTTTAGAGAAATTGTTTTTGGGAAAAGCGCTGAACGGACTGCCTAAACTGTTTAGGTGGGTTTATACAGGTTTGGTGGTTTTGTTTGGCTGGGTGATTTTTTTCTCGGAAACCATGGCGGGCGCATGGGGTTATGCAAAGGCTATGTTTAACCTGAATCAGGGAAGCGTTCTGGATGCAAGGGGACTGTATCTGGGCGGAGAGTACCTGATGTTGCTGGTGATAGCGGCGGTGGCATCCACTCCTGTGATAAGCGGGCAAATACAGAAATTGAAGAGTTCCCATACAGGATATGCCATGGCAGTCTACCGATTGGGCGAAAAGGTAATTCCGCCGGTTTTGCTGCTGCTGTCCATTGCGTATATTGTTTAGTGTGAGAAAAAGTACGAAATATCACGATGAAAAACGCCAAAACCACGGTGTTTTTCATCGCAATCATGGGAGTTAGAATGAAAAGGAGAAGCGTATGGACGAGAAGAAAAACTCAATATTTACCATAGGGATTGTGGCGGCCATCCTTCTTGCTTTTGCCGTGGCGGATTGCTTTCATGGGGACAGGGTTTTTTCGGAGACGGAGAACCGGCTTTTGGCAAAGAAACCGGAGTTTGCAAGAGAAGCCTTTTTAAGGGGAGATTTCGGGAAAGCGTATGAAAATTATTTAACAGACCAATTTGTGAGCCGCGATAAGTGGGTGAATATCAAAACGCGGACAGACATTTTCTTCCGAAAAAAGGATATCAATGAAGTTTATCTGGGAAAAGACGATTATCTGATAGAGCGGCATCTGCCGGAGAATTACAGCGGGGAGCTGGAGGATGAAAAGATAGCCCTGCTGGGGAAATTGACGGATGAGTGGGGCGCAAGGGTGATGCTTGTACCGACGGCGGATAATATTTTGCAGGAAAAACTCCCTGCCTATGCGGACTATTATGATGAGAGCAGATTTTTGGAAAAAGTGCGGGAGCGGGTGGGAGAACGCAGCTATATTGATGTATATGCCATGTTGGAAGCCCACAACGAGGAAGAAATTTATTATCGCACAGACCGCCATTGGACCAGTCTGGGCGCCTATTACGGATATCTGGTGTGGACCAGAGAGACTTTGAGTTTTCTGTATCCGTACAATCCGCAAAACATGACAACAGTGTCAGATGATTTTCGGGGAGACCTTATCTCACGCATTCCGGGTTTAGAAGGCTCGGATACCATTCAGATTTTTCCGGAGACAAAAGAAAGACCCGTATCCATTACCTATGACTTTAAGAAAACGGCAGATTCCTTTTACGAAGAGAGCTATCTGACAGGGGAGAATCCCTATGGATATTTTCTGGATGATACGCATGGAGTTCTGGAGATTCATACGGATTATCAGACTGACAGGACTTTGTTTTTGATTAAGGACTCCTGTGCCAACTGCATGATACCTTTTTTACAGCCCCATTACAGCAGTATTTATGTGGTGGACTTGCAGTATTACAGCGGGTCTCTGTCCCGGCTTATGGAGAGCTGCAAGCCGGAGAAGGGCATGGATGTGCTGGTGCTCTATGACTGTATTCACTTTCTGGAGGATTTTCAATATTTGGAATAATGATATGACCGCCGCTGCGGACAATGACGGATGAAAGGTTGCATATATGACGGATTTGGGAATACCGCAGAACACCATTGCGGTGCTGCAAAAATATCAGTTTACTCTTCAAAAAAAATACGGGCAGAATTTTTTGATTGACGCCGGAGTGCGGGAGCGCATCATAAGCGCAGCGGATATTACAAAAGAAGACTGTGTGCTGGAAATCGGTCCGGGCATCGGTACGATGACGCAATGTCTGGCGCAAAAGGCGGGGGAAGTCATTGCCGTGGAAATTGACAGGGCATTAATCCCTATTTTGGAAGATACCCTGTCGGATTATGGAAACATAACCATTATAAATGATGATATTCTAAAAGTGGATATTGCTAAAATTGCGGAAGAAAAAAACGGGGGCAGACCGATTAAAGTGGTGGCAAATCTACCCTATTATATCACGACACCCATTATTATGGGGCTGTTTGAGGGAGGCGTACCTTTAAAAAGCATTACCGTGATGGTGCAGAAGGAAGTGGCGCAGCGCATGCAGGTGGGGCCGGGGACGAAGGATTACGGCGCGCTGTCTCTTGCGGTGCAATATTACGCCCGGCCGGAAATCGTGGCTAATGTGCCGCCCAACTGTTTTATCCCTCGTCCCAATGTGGGCAGCGCCGTAATCCGGCTGACCCGTTATGAGAAGCCGCCGGTGGAGGTGGCGGATGAAAAAAGGATGTTTGCACTGATTAAGGCGGTCTTTATGCATAGAAGGAAAACATTGATAAATGCGCTGACAAATGCGCCGGAACTTCAAATTTCCAAAGAAGATGTGCTGCGGGTATTGGCGGAAATGGAACTTCCCGCCACCGTAAGAGGGGAAACATTTACCTTGGAGCAGTTTGCAAAATTGAGTAACCGACTGGAGTGACAGAGGGGCTCGCATACTTTTTTACACAAGATGTAGTTTGTTTTTGACAGACGCATACATGGTATGGTATAATAAGACGAAAAGCAAATATAATACCATATCGATAAGTAAAGGATGCGAATACCTTGGATAAATATGAATACAAAATAAAAGCAGATGAAATCAAAGACCTGATAGCACAAGGCAATTATACGCAGGCGGCAGAGCTTGCCGATTCCATAGACTGGCGCAGGGTAAAAAGCGTGATGATGCTTTGTACGATCAGTGATTTGTACAAAATCAACCGAAGATATGAGGATGCCAAAGACTTACTTTTGCTGGCATATGAACGCAGACCCGGAGGCCGGACAATCTGCTATTCTTTGTGCGAGCTTTCCCTGAAAACGGAAGATTTTGTTCAGGCAGTGGAATATTATAAAGAGTTTATATCGGTGGCGCCAAAGGATCCGGGGCGTTATATTTTGCAGTACAAAATTTTCGAGGCGCAGAATGTGAGTCTGGAAGAGCGCATAGAAGTTCTGGAAGAACTGAAGAAACGGGATTACCGGGAAAAGTGGGCTTATGAGCTGGCATATTTGTATCATAGAATAGGATTGGCAACCCGCTGTGTAGAAGAATGTGACGAGATGGTGCTTTGGTTCGGCGAGGGCAGATATGTGGTGAAGGCATTGGAGCTTAAGCAGCTTCACCAGCCGCTTACGCCGGAGCAGCAGGAAATTTACGATCATCGTTTTCATGAAGGACAGTCTTCCCGGTCTTCCGCAGAGGAGCAGGAGGATGCGGAATTTTCTGAAGGAATGTATGCGCCGAACGGGGATACCCGGATTTATGAGGCAGTTCGGTTCCCTGATGAGGAGATGTCCGGGGAGATATTTGCCGCAGAGGACTTTGAAGAGAGCGGTGAACAGGATTCCGATTTAGATATTCAGGTCAAAATTATGGATATGGGAAGGTACAACACCATCAATCTGCAGGAGGAATTGGCGGCAAGTCTGCGGGAAGTGTCCGAAGAGGAGGAATCCTCAATAAGCGATCCTTTTGCGCAGTCCCTGATGCGGTCCATGCTGGAATCCGATACAGAATCTTTGGATATGCCTGAAATTGATGAAGTGGATGAAGAAGATTTGGAGCCGGAAACTGCGCACAAGAATATTATACAATCGGAAGTGTTTTTCGGTGAAACCATAGAAATGAGCGAGGTACAGCCTGCCCTTAGGGAAAAGACCCGGGCTTCGGATGCAACGAACGGGACATCGGACAAAGAAGTTTCACGGATTTCTCCCGCCGCCGAAGAAAAAGTCGATGTCACTGCAGAAACGGTTATGCAGCAGATGCAGTGGGAAAATACGAGACAGGTCATGGCGGCGCAGCCGCCCAGAGAGATGGCGGAAGTGCTGGCGCAGGAGTCCGACGGACAGCTGAGTCTGGTCATGCCGGAAAAACCCAATATTGAGAAACAGATTACCGGACAATTGCGCATAGAAGATATCCTTACCGAATGGGAGCGCCTGAAAAAGGAGAGTGAGGAAAAGAGCAGGGAGGAAGTCCGCAAGCATGTGTTGGCCCAGACCGGAGATATGTTTACGGAGTTTGAAGCTTCCATCAGGGATGGTCTTCTGGAGAAATTGGAAAAAGACGAAGGCATTGAGCGGGATACGAATCTTAATATAGATGAAGAAGTTTTTAAATTGGAAGAGTTGAGCAGGACGGATGGGATTGAGGAAGATGCGGGGCAATTTGATGAGATTGAGGAGAGCGAAACTTTTGAAGAAGAATCGGAAGAGAACCTTGAGCCGAAGGAAGAAGAAACCTTTGACTTTGAGGAGCAGGAGGAGCAGGAAGCTTATGAAACTCTTGAAACAGAGGAGACAGTCGCTGCAGAGAAAGAGGAACCCGAAGAGAAAGAAATTATTGAGGAGAACCCTGAGCCTGAAGAAAGCGAAAACATGGAAGAAGAAGCTTACGACGATTCGCAACTACAGGAAAGCGAAGAGCCGGAAAGCGCAGCCTCTGCAGAAAGCCTTGAACCTGAGGAAGAAGAGGAAGTCCCCGAAGAGCAGCCTGTTTCTGAAAGCGCTGAGGAACCGCAAGTATATCAGGATTCGGTAGAGGAAGAACCTGTGCAGGAAGCCGTAGAGAGGGACAAAGTAAAAGTCCGCAGCCTCACGGAGGAAGAAAAGGAACTGTTTGCTCCTTATATACAGGGCAAGCAGGCAAAAGAGCAGCTGATCAATGTATTGGATAATATCAGCATGGCGGCATATACCGGAAATGTGATTATTACAGGCGGCGAGGGTACGGATACCCTGACTCTTGCCAAAAATATTGTGAAGGAAATCAAGCAGACGGACAGCAATTTTTCCGGAAGAATGGCCAAGATTAGCGGAAAAGCCTTAAACAGCAAGGATGTGGAGGAATTGATTACCCAGCTTGCAAGCGGTGCACTGATTATCCAGCATGCCTTTGATATGACAGATAATACCGCAAGGGAGCTTTATCAATCCCTGCAGCAGGAACAGCACGGTATCGTAATTATCTTGGAAGATACAAAGCATAATATGGAAAAGCTTCTCGAGCGAAACGGAGAGCTTCTGAACAGCTTTACCAATCGTATGGATGTGGAGGCGTTAAGCAATGATGCATTGGTAGCCTACGGCAAGCAATATGCAAAAGAGAAAGAATTTTCCATTGACGCGGTAGGGGTTCTTTCACTGCACACCCGAATCGAAGAATTGCAGACCATAAACCATGCAGCCACGGTGATTGATGTGCAGAACATTGTGGAGGAAGCTATTCATCATTCTAAGAGAAAAAATGTGGGTCATTTCTTTGATGTGCTTCTCGGAAAGCGATATGACGATGAGGATATGATTATCTTAGGAGAGAAAGATTTTAGTCAGAAAGAGAGGTAAGCAACTATGAAGCAGGCATCTCCAAAGAGGGAAACGGTATTTATCTCCGATGCGGATCAATATGTATTTGGGCAGGGTACGCATTATGATATTTATAAGAAGCTGGGAGCGCACCTGTCGGAAGAAAACGGGGAGGAAGGAACCTATTTCGCAGTATGGGCGCCCAATGCCCAGGCGGTACATATTATCGGTTCTTTTAACGGATGGAATGAAGAATCCCATCCCATGGAGCGTTTGCAGGGAGTGGGCATCTGGAAATTGTTTGTTCCGGGTGTGGGAGAAGGAGAAATGTACAAATTCCTCATTACCGCGGAGGACGGCAGCAGGCTTTATAAAGCAGATCCCTTTGCGAACTATGCGGAATACCGTCCCGGCACCGCATCAATTGTGACAGACTTGTCGGGATTTGAGTGGAAGGATGACAAGTGGATTGCAGAGCGTGATAAAAAGAATATTGCGGATTTAAAGAAGGAGCCTATGGCAATTTACGAATGCCATATCGGTTCTTTTATGAAGCATCCCAATAACGGTACGGCGGAAGGGTTTTATAATTACCGCGAATTTGCCGCTAAGATTGTGGAATATATGAAAGAAATGAAATATACCCATATAGAGCTGATGGGAATTGCGGAACATCCCTTTGACGGCTCCTGGGGATATCAGGTCACGGGTTATTATGCCCCCACTTCCCGTTACGGCACCCCCAAGGACTTTATGTATCTGGTAAATGAGCTGCATAAGGCGGGGGTAGGCGTGATTCTGGACTGGGTGCCGGCGCATTTTGCCACGGACGCCCACGGACTGGCAAAATTTGACGGACAATGTATTTTTGAGCATCCCGACCCCAGAAAGGGAGAGCATCCCGATTGGGGCACCAAAATATTTAATTTTGAAAAGCCTGAGGTGAAAAATTTCCTGATTGCCAATGTGCTGTATTGGCTGCGGGAATTCCATGTGGACGGCATTCGTGTGGACGCAGTGGCATCCATGCTGTATCTGGATTACGGAAAGAGGGACGGACAATGGGTGCCCAACAAATTCGGGGGGAATCAGAATCTGGACGCCATTGAATTTTTCAAGCATATGAATTCCGTGGTGCGGGGTACCTATCCCGGATTTTTAACCATTGCGGAAGAATCCACCGCATGGCCCAATGTGACAAGCGATATCGGTACGGACGGATTGGGATTTTCTTTCAAGTGGAACATGGGCTGGATGCATGATTTCTGCGAGTATATGAAGTTAGATCCCATATACCGCAAGGGAAATCATTATGCCATGACTTTTGCCATGACCTATAACGAGAGCGAAAATTATATTCTGCCGCTGTCCCATGATGAGGTAGTCCATCTGAAATGTTCCATGGTGAATAAAATGCCCGGTTATACTGTGGACAAATATGCAAATCTGCGCACGGGATATACCTATATGTTTGGACACTGCGGCAAGAAGCTTCTGTTTATGGGACAGGACTTTGGGCAGGAACGTGAGTGGAGCGAGGAAAGAGAGCTGGACTGGTTCCTGCTGGGGGAGAAAAATAATCTCGGCATGCATGATTATATGAAGGAACTGCTGACACTCTACCGTAAGTATCCGGCCATGTATGAGATAGATGACAGCTGGAACGGCTTTGAGTGGATGAACGCCGATGATAAGGACAGAAGCGTGTATTCCTTTGTCCGCAAGGCGCAAAACGGCAAGAACAACCTTTTATTCGTATTAAATATGACTCCCATTAAATGGGAAAACTATAAGGTTCCCGTGCCCAAGAAGAAAAAGTATAAGCTCTTGTTAAACAGCGACGAGGAGAGATTCGGCGGATTTGGCACTCCGATTCCCCATGAGCTGACGGCAAAGAAGGAGCCTTGCTGTAATCAGGAATATTCCCTTACTTTTGATATGCCCCCTTACAGCGCTGCGGTATTTGTTTTCTAAAAACCGCAGGAAATATGTAAAATGTGCGGCTGCACAAACTGCAATGTCGGTTTGGGCAGCCGTTTTTGGGGTAAAGAAAAAGAAAAAGTAAACCGAAATAAAAAATAAGTATCAAAACAAGGTCAAGCGAAAGCTGCGCAGAAACGGAAAACTTTATGATGCTATGTATTCCGGAGCTCCTATGGATAAAAATGCCGTCTGCGCGGTGGAATGAGAGGAAATATGCAGATTAATTTTCAGACAGGCGATGTTGCGGAGACAGGAAAACAGTATACGGAAAAGCCGCAGGCAGGGCAGCATGTGAGGAAAAGTCATGCGGAAAAAGCAGGACAAAACGGAAAGGCACGCCGGACCGGCGCATATCAGGTGGATTTTTCGTCGGGAGTAGGACAAAACTTTAATGTCCCCGGTAAAGAAAAAGGCAAATCCTTCAGTGCTTTGCAGCAGGAAGCGGGAAATATCGATGTAGATGTAATGCAGAATTATATGACACTCATGTCAAATATTTTGTCTGAAGAAGATTATAAGGAGCTTTCGGAAGAAGGTTTTCATTTCCAAAATATAGATCCGGAACAGGCAGTGACCATTGTGGATAAGATAAAGGCTGAGTTGGCGCGTTCCGGACAGGTGATTGTGGGTTATACGGATGATCTGGATATGGAAACTCTGGCGGCGGCGGTGGGAAGCGAGGCATTGGCGCGTTCCGTTGCCGGTGAGTTTGCACAGTCCAATCTGCCTTTGACACAGGAGAATGTGGAAAAGATAGGGCAGGCATGGGATATGGCATCGGAATTGAACGCTCCCACACAGGGTACTTATCAATATATGGTGGACAATGGGATGGAGCCGGAAATTTATGATTTTTATCTGGCGGAAAGCAGCGGCGCCCAGACCATAGAGCAGGGAACGGCGCAGAATGCCGGAGGGTATTATGCGGAGGAAATACAGGGTTATTATACGCAGAATGCATCGCCAAATGCGACGCGGTTCGCAGGGAAAGAAGTAAAAGGCGGGCAGCAAAAACCGGAGGCAGAGGAACAGGGTCTGCAAAAACAGATTGATCAGGTGATTGACAAGGCAGGGCTTGAGGGGAACAAGGAAAACAGAGAGAGGGCGTATTGGCTGTTGGAGAAGGGGCTTCCCCTCACCGCAGAAAATTTGAAACGCCTGAACGAACTGCATCAGGTAACATTTCCGGTGACAGAAGAGGTTTTTGCCAAGGCAGCCGCAGCCGCCATTGCTGAAGGGAAAAATCCCATTCATGCCAATCTGGCGCACTCCCGCAATATTTATGAGCAGGCGGCGGAGATGGATATTTATTACCATTCGGAAGAAATTTGGAACGAATTGGGAGGAGATATCACGGCGAGAAGGCAGTTGGAGGAGATTCGCCTGCGGATGACCGCAGAGGTGAATGTGAAGCTGTTAAAGAGCGGATTCTCCATTGATACGGCGCCGATGGAGCAGTTGATAGATGCGTTAAAGCAGGCGGAAAAACAGGTGGCGGAGAGCTATTTCCCTGAAGATGCGCAGGCGGTGGAAAAGTATCAGCTTTACCAAAATACCAATCAGACGGTGAGGGAACTGCCCGATATGCCGGCTCAGATGTTGGGCGTCTACAGCCGGAGGGAAGAATCTTTTACCCTTGCGGAGTTTCACGCGGAAGGCAGGACGCTTCAGGAGACTTACCAAAGGGCAAGCGAGAGTTATGAAGCGTTGATGACAGCGCCCAGAAAAGATTTGGGCGACAATATCCGCAAAGCATTTTCCAATGTAGATGCCATTATCGAAGAGCTGGGCGTTCGTCCTGTGGAGGAAAGCAGGCGCGCCGTGCGTATTTTGGGTTACAACAGCATGGAGATTACACCGGAAAATATAGAACGGGTGATGGCTGCGGACAGACAGGTCCGGGATGTAGTGAACAAAATGACACCCGCGTCAGTCCTTAAGATGATTCGCGATGGAGTAAACCCTTTGGAACAGAGCTTTGACGAGCTTCAGGAATATTTTGACAGCAATGAGGAAAGCTATGAGGAAAGTGCAGAAAGCTACAGCCGTTTTCTGTATGGATTGGAACGCCAAAAGGAGATTACCGCACAGGAGAGGGATGCCTACATCGGTGTGTACAGGATGATTCATCAGATTGAAAAATCGGACGGCGCTGCAATCGGGGCAGTGATAAACAGTCAGGCAGAGCTTCAGTTTGCCAATCTGCTTTCCGCAGTGCGAAGCAGCAAATTTAAACATATGGATGTAAAGGTGGAGGATGCCTTTGGTCTTAGTCTGGAGATTGTGAGAAAGGGAGAAACCATTGACAGTCAGATATCCAAGGCATTTGTAAGGGATGTAAAAGAAATAATGACAGAAGTGTCATATAGCAAAGAGGCGCAAGAGCAGTATCTGGCACAGGAATTAGAACAGGTCAGGGAAGCGGCGCTTACGGATACAGAAGCGGCAGCATTGCTGCAAAGGGGCGAGGTGACGCCCGACGCGGGCAGTCTTCTGGCGGCGCAGGCTCTTTTACAGCCGGACAACAATCTTTTTGCAGCCGGTCCGTTTAAGAAGACCCCTGATGCTGCGTTGGAGGAAGGAAATGCGGAATTGGCGCAGACGGCGGAAGAACTGCTGGACGGTTTGTCAGATAAAGAGGTATTCCGGGAGAATTATCGGGAGTTTGTGGATGACCTGAAGGGACAGTTGGAGGAGGCAAGCGTGAATCAGGCGGATACTTTTCTTGATGTCCGCAGTCTTCAAATGGTACACAAGCAGCTGTCCATAGCAGGAAAGCTTTCGGCGTCGGAGGAGTATGTCATTCCCATGTATATCGGGGAGAGGCTTGCAAAGGTCAGACTCACCATGGAGCGCGGGAGCGGAGAAAAGGGAGGCGTTCATATCAGCGTGGCGCTTTCCGGGGAAGAGCAGATAGAAGCGCATTTTGCCGTGAAAGCAGCAAAGGGTGAATCCGGAGGAAAACGAACGCTGCAGGGATTTTTGGCAGGAAATACGGAATCAGAGGTTACGAAACTGAAACGAACTGCCGATATATTCAGTGATTACATCTCGGAGGGAAGAGAAAATCTGCAAAATGTTGGGGTGGAGACGCTGCCCATTATCAGAAGGGAAGTCAATGCCGCCAATGTTTTGCCCAAATCGCCCAAGGGGAATATCATAGGAACGGAAGCCAATGATACAATGACAGACGGATCTGATAATTTAGAACTTTATCGCATTGCAAAAGTATTTTTGCAGGCAGTTCGGGAAGAAGAGGTAGTATATGAGAATCAATTATAATGTATCAGCTATGTTGTCCAACAATTCATTGGCAAATAATGACAGTCGTCTGGCGGCTTCTTTGGAAAGGCTGTCCTCCGGATTAAAAATCAATCATGCCAAGGATAATCCGGCGGGTCTTGCTATGGCAAAGCGCATGAACGCTCAGATTGTCGGTCTTTCTACCGCAAGTGAGAATGCAAATGACGGCATTTCCGTAATTGAGATTGCGGACGGAGCGCTTACGGAAGTTGCAGATATGCTACAGAGAATGAATGAGCTTTGTGTGAAAGCTTCTACCGGAACTCTGGGGGAGGATGACAGGAAGACCATTCAGGATGAAATCACCCAATTAAAGGAAGAGATTGACAGGGTTGCCGATACTACGGAGTTTAACGGACAAAAGCTGTTAAACGGTGAGTTTGAGCGCAAGGGATACTGTAACGAAGCGGATATCCGTGTGAGCTATTGCAGCGTTGAGCTGCCGGCAGGAAAGTATAAGATAGGAACTTTACAGAAAGATCCCCTGCAGTTTGTTCCTGCTGCGCCCACGCCTGACGGATACAACGATTTTCCCATCGGCAATCCGGGTTATACCACCGAAATCAAGGATGACCTTTTAACCATTAAGGGCGATAACGGATTTGAAATGCAGCTGGATATGACGGATGCAGGGACGGCTGCATATACCGATGTAGAAGTAGAAATTATGGATATCGGTTCTCTGCGTTTACAGGTTGGCGCCAATGAAGGACAGACGCTGGAGGTTTCCATACCGGCAATGACTGCCCGCAATATGGGAATTGAAAAATTGGATGTGTCTACGGCGGACGGGGCAAAATATGGCATCGAGCAGGTGAAGGGAGCCATTCAATTTGTTTCCAGAATACGCGGGCGTCTGGGTGCATACCAGAACCGTCTGGAATCCACCGTAAACAGTCTGGACATTACAAACGAAAACATGACTGCCGCATATTCCCGTATTATGGATGTGGATATGGCGGACGAGATGATACAGTATACCACAAATCAGGTATTGACGCAGGCGGGAACTTCCATGCTGGCGCAGGCCAACGAAAGACCGTCTCAGGTATTGCAGCTTTTGCAGTAAATAAGAGGATATGAGGTATCGGTATGACCAAGGAATGCAAACAGCAGTTTACGCTTCGTATCAGTCAGGCAAATTCCACAGAGCTGGTGGTTATTTTATATGAGATGCTCTTGGCTTATCTGGAAGAAGGCAAAGAGGCTTACGGGCAGGACAATAAGCTTGCTTTTCGGGAAGCCATACGGAAAGCAAGAGGCTGTATCAATGAATTAATGAATTCGCTGCATACGGAATATGAACCGGCTCCGGCTCTGTTGCAGTTATATCTTTTTTGCATTAATAGACTGGCGGTTTGCGGAATCCGTAAAGAAGTGAAATGTCTTGATGAAATTAAGCATGTTATACAGCCCCTCCATGATGCTTATGCAGAAATTGCAAAGCTTAATACGGAAGGCTCCGTTATGGGAAATTCCCAGACGGTTTATGCCGGTCTGACTTATGGAAGGAATACCCTAACCGAAAACATGACTGACCAAGGCTCGAATCGCGGAATGCTGGCATAAGGGCTGCGCTTCCTCAGGGGCTTCCGCCGCTGCCAGGTCTGTCAGATGCTTGTATCGTTTTTGCAGAGAATTAATCTCATAAATATAACTGTCAATTAAATCGACTTCTAAGGCATTATCAAAGCCCGCATAGGCAATTTCCAAATTCCTGCGGGTTTTTTCTATGGAATTTTGTAAATTCACGGGAGTATAATCCTCTTCCAGATAATCGGGCGTCTCATAATTATGATGAAAAATCAGTTTCATAATCCCCTCCGTTTCTTTGTTGTTATAGTTAAGTATAATCGGCAAAAAGGCAAAATATACCAATTACGGTAAAAAATGGGTTAGTCTGTTAAGAACAGAGGAAATAAAAGATACTGAAATTTAAAAAAGAAATTGTCAGAAAACAAAGAATATGCTAGAATGCTAATGAGGAACAATCGTGTTGCTTAATTCTTTTCGGAACATTTCTTATTGCGCTGCTTGCCTACATAGATAGGAACAACAAGCGAAAATAAATAAGCCTACCTTGTTACTTGCCCGTACAGGTAGGCTTATTTAGCCATCTGGAGGTCAACCACTTTGTGGGCGGTTGTTTCCTCTTTTGTATACACTATATCATGTTTCGGTTTTTATTTCAAGAATAAATTACTTTTTTGAGTTTCCTGCATAAGCGGCTGTTTTTGCATTTTATTATCATAGAAAAATGGGGAAACTCAAAAAATGATAGTTGCAATAAATGAATGCCTGAGGTATAATTGATGTGTTTCGAGTTGCCGTTTATACAAAAAGATATCAAAAATCAGACAAAAAGGTTGCAATTTATCATGAAGATAAAATATAATTATTTACAGACAGACAGACAGACAGACAGACAGACAGACAGACAGACAGACAGACAGA
>JAMPEY010000010.1 GCA_023664665.1 Lachnoclostridium sp. | reverse complement strand
TCCTGCATGAAATCCTGCTATTTTAGTGCGAAAAGTTTTTATTCTTCAAAGCTGAGATAGAACTAACTCAGACAAATTTTGCAAAATAATAAAATAAAAGAACAAAACCCTAATTCCTTATTCCATCAGGACATAATTTGTGCTTCTTGATGCGCCATTTTTACGAATAAATCCATCCTCTGCCATCTGTCTAAGAATAACTTGCGCTCTCCTCTTCTTTATATTTAAAAATTCCATCAATTGGGCTGATGTAATGTTTCCGTTAACTTTAATATAATCAATAATCTGAATTTCTTGCGCAGTCAACTCTCGTTTGCGCGCACTTTGAGCGCATTTTGAGCGCATTTTCTCATTTTCATGCACTTTGAGCGCACTTTTTGTGCTTTGTCATCATTATTTTGTGCCGCATCAATCGCTCTATAAAGATTTATCCGCAGTGCAATCTCCATATCAACCAGCTCCGGCTCAGGAAGTCCATACTCCCTCATTTCGCGAAGCAATCTCGGAATGCCCGTCCCCCAGCCTTCAATCAGATTCATATAGGAAAATGCATGAGCCAGCGCTCTGTTCCTGATTTGGGAATAGCCCTCTTTCATCCTATCTATAGTCACCCCCGGCATTAAACCTCCCGGTGAAGTGATTTCAAGGCGGTCATCGTAAATAGCAACTTGAATATGTGACGATTGCAAGAAGCTGCAATTCATCACGGCATTAATAATAAGCTCACGAATACTGTCCGGTGGCAGTTCATAAATATCCTTGCGATAAAGACCTTCAATTTTGGCTCCAAGACGGATATTTCTCAGAACAAACCGAAATGCCTCCTCAGCCTGCTGCCACAGTGGACCTTCATAATCACGCTTGTCTACAAACACCGCACGAGTCGTCCCCTTAAACATACCACATTGGATTTTTGACAGGAAAGCATCTTGTCCGGTCAGCTTTTCTGGAAGTTCCTGACACACGCATGTAAACACCGTCCGTAATTCCATCCTGCCTGATGTAGTAAGGCTTCTGTTTTCCCGCACAGATTTCAACAACAATTATAGTTTTCCCATCAACCGTCTGAGGGTAACCATCCGGAACAACAACCAGCTCACAGCATTTGACAGGTGCAAGAAAATCTGCTACAATAAAAGCGCAAAAGGGAATACTGCCGATAGACGGTCAGACCTTAGAATTAATTACTAAAAAAGTAGCCGTAGCCTTTGGTCGGGGCGGTTACTTTTTTGTGTGATTTATGTAAGCTATCAGAATTGATACGATGATTCCAAGAATCATCAAAACAACCGTCAGCAGTTCATAGTCACTCATAAGCAATCCCTCCTTTCCCGGTTTTACCCGTTGTCAGAGGGATAGTCCCTCTGCGAAGAAGGACTGACCGCCTATCCCGTTATGGCAGTACCCCATAAAAGTATTTTATCAAAAAATGTCGGACGCTACAAGAGTGATTCCGGCTTTTGGATATAGAAAATGGTGCGAATTTACAGCCCATGAGTTACTCCACATTTTCGTTTTTAATTTGTTCGCTATGGTAATTGTGCAAATACCCCGTTGCATACTTTCATAATCCTGCCAACACCAGACAAACTTGCACATATATTTAATACTCTTTCCAAATTCCGTTCTTTCTCGCACCCTCACGATAAATCACTTTGTTCTCAATCATTTTTTCATGATGCGCTGAACCTTTGCTCCGGAGAAACCCGTCTTCTGGACAATTTCCCTCCAGCTTGCCTTTGGCGATAACCGAATAGTTTCAACAATGATTTGCTCATCTTCATTTAAAGCCTTATTTGAGGCTTTATTTTTATTTCCTATTCTTTATAGAATATTACAAATTATCTAAGATCAGAAAAATTCTTCATTGCAGCATCAAATTCGGTAATACTGCCATAATCTTTTATTTCAACTTTTAATAAATCTGCCAACAAACAAGTCGCTCTAAAATCATGTCTTATTCGACACCGCAATAACTGTTCAGGAAGCCCCATTTTTCCCAAAATCAAAATTCTGTATATTTCCTTACATAAAGTGCCAACATTGATAATATCACTAATATTTAATATTGGCCGTGCCCTGTTTGAAGAATGAGTATAAAAATTTCGGTCATTTATTATGTTTTCAATTAATTCACTATAGTTTTTGTTAAATAAATTTCTACTCATTTTTTCAAAATAATTAATTCCTTCATACAGAAAATTTGTTGTTGCTTTTCTAAAAGAGATTCCAGAAAAACCTAAGCCATTATTGACTAATTCTTTATCTTCCTGCTCAGTTAATTTATCAATGATTCTATCTTTATTTTGGATAAATTCTGCAATTTCTTGTTCTTCATCTGTATATGCTTGAGAATATCCTTCAATTAACTGCATAGCTGCTAAAAATCTATTTATCGGGATAATATTCATTTCTTCATCTTGAATAATTCGGCTATAAGCCTGCTGCGCATTAAATAAATTCTCATAATGTTCAAACCAATAATTCATAGCAAATTCTAAATTGGCAAAATCCGATAGTTTAAAAATACTTACCCGTTTATAACCCGTGGTATCCGTTCCAGAGTTTTCAAATTTCCGCAATTTATCTTTGGGAAAGTTACAATATCCTATAAATTCGTACTTTTCATGACTATTGTCCTTGTTTTCAACTACCCACAATTTATTAATTGTGATTGCTTCACCACATAATATAAAGAAAAATGAGGAGAGTTTTTGAAGGATTACATGAAATTCTTCCACTTTTATAGGTTTTGCAGGCATAAACTGAATATTATGTGCAAAACCAATAGAAAAACTTTCCCTTTTATAATATTGTTTTGGCAATACATTAAATTCAAATCTGCCCAGAATAGTATTTACTATTATAGGTGTAATCTGTATGGAGATTTCAAATTGATTACCTATTGTGCTAAAAATATCATCGGATTTAAATTTATATGGACATATTCCAATCAATTCATGCCCTTCTGTTATTTCCATATGTATTTCACTAAATGGATGTTCTTTAGAAAAACTTCTTGCTCCTCTTATTGCCTTAGAAGATACCAGCGTCAATTCTATCCCATTACAAACAGGCTTTTCCTCTATCATTTTGAGTTTAGAAACAGACTGTTCAATATAAAAATCAAATATTGAAACATATTCCCCATTTTCTAAACGCAGTACAGCGGAATTCGATTTTTGATTTTCTATTTCCTTTTTCCACTTTATAGAAACATTATATACTATAACAATGCTTTGATGATGCTCATTAAAAGCAATCTCTGCTCTATAATTGACATTTTCATCATTAAGTTTGCATAATATTCCCGAATACCATTTTTTGTCGTTATTTATCATGTTTATACCATCCTCACTCTTCAAGTAAAAATATAAAAGTCCATTCTCCTATTTACTAAACCACTTTCACAATTTATTATTAATTTTACCACTTGCTATTTAAATGCTTTTGAAACAAATCCAAAATAAGCCAATGTCCCCTCTATAAATCAATCTCTTCCATATCAAAATAATGCACATCACTTTCAACTTTTTATAGAATTCAACATATATTTCTCTATTGACCTAAAGTTCCTACCTCTATATAATAATCAATTTCTAAATCCAATCTGTCCATTCATTAATAATGGCAAAAGAAAATCCCTAAGAGAAATAAGTTCTTGATTTTCCTTGCTAGTAGTGAGAATCAATTCATATATATCCTTTGTCCTTTTGTCAAACCTCTCTAATATTTCTACAGTGGGATAAATTAATTTAATCCCCAAAAAGTCTTCTTTGCTCATATTTGCAAATGTATTTCCCGTTTTTGCTCCTGATGAATACTTAAAATAATCTAAAATAGAAAAGTATAAATATAATCTATTATAATTTTTGTTACAAATTATCGAATTTATCTGTTGATTTGTTTGCGATGTTTTTGTGGCAAAAGCAACTAAACCCGGACTTGCTATACATGTTACACAAATAGAGCCACTTGGTATATATTTCCCCCTTTGACTATCTGCACCCTTTTGGGATAATGTTTGCTCTGTCTTTGCAATATGCATATTTCCTCTAATATCACCGATTGTAATAAAAGGTATTTCTCCATTGTAATTAGCTTTATCTTTTGTACTTGGTGTTTTTCCTGTAATAATGTTAGATTCTACATCTTTTAACTGTTTAACTTTCCACCCCTCTGGAATCTCTTTCTTCAGTTCTTCATCCCAAATCATTTTACCGCCAGACGACTTGTATGGCTTTCCTTCTTCATTTGGAAATTCAAACTGTAAAAACCAATAATCATAAATTGTTTTTGTCATAGATTCCAATTCAATATTAATTTTATTATTATTTTTAATTTTATCATTGATTGCATCCAACAGAACCCCTGTATATTCCTGATGTTTCATATCTGGCAGCCATATCTCACAATCTTTTATTTTTTCAGGAGAGGTATGTCTTATTTTAGTTTGCTGGGCTGCTGAATCTAGTTGTTTTTTAACTATAGGAGATGATAATAAATAATATGCAAATAGCCTATTTAATACTTTTTCATTGGGTATTACTAGTCCAATATCCCCACTTTGGATATACAAATTGTCCTCTGGAATTCTTGCAGTTTCCCCTAAAAGCCCAGATACCTGCTCTGTTAAAGGTGTTATTATATCTCCTTTTTTTAATATAAATTCTTCTTTAACATTTCCCGAAAAATATATATTTTTTTTTGAGGTATTTTCCTTAAATCCACCTAATGGATAATTGAAATTTCCTAATGTCAAACGTATTTTACCCCCCGCTTCTGCATAAAATTTCCCTGATAAACTAGTTCCGCGTTTTATATCAAGTATATCTCCTAATTTAATTTTCCTCATATTTTAGATCCCTCAACTTCTTCTCAATTTCACTTTCAAGAGACTTTCCTTCAGCAAACAACTTTCCCAGCCTATCCGCATATGCAGTCATTCTCTGCACAAATTCCTCTTGCGACAACTCCACAAACTCAATTCTCACTTCAAAATACTGCCCTGCTGACAAAGAATAATTTTTCTCCGCAATCTGGTCATATGTAACGGAAACACTAAAATCCTCTATTACTTCCTGATTAATAAATGTATCCTCTATTTTCTTTACTTCATCAGGACGCAAAACAGTTTTCTGGTTTTTCCCTTCTTTTCGCTTTTCTCCCATCTTAGATGCGTCAATAAGCATAATGTTTCCATCTTGGTTTGACTTGTCAATAAATAGAACAGATACATTTGTTCCGGTATTTGCAAAGATATTAGAAGGCATGGAAATCACACCCTTTAGCCAATGTTTCTCAACGATTGTCTGGCGCACTGTCCTTTCAATGCCTGACTGTGCTGTAATAAACCCTGTTGGTACAACAATAGCCGCTTTCCCATCTTCTTTCAAACTCCAGAGAATGTGTTGAATAAAGCATAGATATACACCCATAGACTCTTTCTTCTTGTTTGGAATCTTGGGTACGCCTGCAAAGAATCTCTTAATTCCATCCCTTACCTCAGAATCCTCCCACTTCTGCTCAATGGTATCTCTGGTAGAGGAAAAGTCCATTTTAAACGGCGGATTTGATGTAATATAATCAAACTGCTTTACTCCTGAGCTTGGATCATGTGCCACCTTATAATGCGCCGGTGTCTCTAGTGTATCTCCTTCTATAATATTATCTAAACTGTTTGTAAGTCCATTAAGTAGCATATTTGTCCTTAAAAATCTGGATGACTTACCGGAAATATCCTGTGTATAAACCTGTGCTTTGTCGCCGAAGCTCCCTTTGCCTAATGCATTTGCAAGATGAAGTACCAGGGAGCCGGAGCCAGCCGAAGGGTCATATACATCATAAATCTTATCTTCTACAGGCGACATTTCCACTAAAATCTTTGCAATAATAGCGGAAATAGCCTGCGGCGTGAAATACTCTGCATATACGCCGCTGGCAACATTATAGTCCTTAATCAGATGCTCAAAGATAGCACTGTAGAAATCAAAATTGTTCTTAAACGCTTCTCCAAAATCAAATTTATCCTGACTGATAATCCCAAAAATATTTTTAGCAAAGTTATTTCTCTTAGACGCTTCTACATTCTCTGTAATTCTGGTAAACAACGGTTTTCTTCCACCATCTGCGGTATCAATGCTAAACTCATCATTTTTCGGATAATTGGAAATCCGTTCTAATGCATCATCAAATAGTTTGTAAAAATCATTATTTCCAACCTTATTAATCAGGCACTCAATCGTGTCTTCATACTTAAACGCCACATCTTGAGGGTATGTATCATAGAAACCAGCAAGCATATCTTCATCTTGCAGAATCTCTGGCATACTCATAACCATATCATTTGCAAAATCTTTCATATTCGCCATGAATTTATCATTCAGAAATTTGTATAAAAATACGGAAGTAATAACCACCTCCTCACCTGCCTGATTGGATAATCCGTTAGTCTGACAAAGCCCTTTCATTTCATCAATCATCTGTTTTATTTTGTTCTCTAACGCAAAAATATCTGGCATTGTAATTCTCCTTATTTAAACAGCTGTATATTCGTGTACAAATCATTCAATAATTGCACATAAAATCCTTTTACTTTTCCATACAATTTTTCTTTCAAAAGAATCTTTGTAGCCTTTGATTTTATGGAATCAGTAAAATTCTTTCTTCCCTGAATTGCCACTATTTCTTTATCTAAAACGTCTGCCATCTCGCTATATATGATAACCAAAGTGCGCTCAATCTCCGACTTATCGGCAGGATATATTTCTATCCCATCCTGATAGGTTTTCACAAAAGCATAATTGCCACCATAAATCTTCGATAATCTTTCATTTTCATAGTTAATATTTCTTGCCTTTTCAAGAGCCTCTAACAGTTCATCAGTGATAGAGTCCAAATCGTTTAAATCCGAAATAGACAGATCATTGAAGATCTTCTGCAATAACTCATCTAATTTTCTGATTTTAATGTCACCTTTATTTTTGTTCTTCTTTATTTCATTTTGAATATCCCTGACCACCTTTGAAAATCTCTGAAACTTAGGGTTATCCTGTGTCATCTGTCCAAGATCCATAATGATGATTTTCACTTTTATGAATTCATATAAAATCTCCACTATTTCCTCATTTGATATAACATCCATCATATCAACCGTATTTTGGGAAAGATTTATAAAATCAATCCTTTCCTGCGTGGATTTTAAAAATTTCTTATTCTTATCAGAATCAATCTGCGCCGCATAATCCATAGCTCTTGAAAGAATAAATTCTGTCTGACATTCTTTGATGCCGTTTAAAAGCCTTCTGATTTTAAGAAGTGTTTCTTTATTGTAAAAAGTGAGCTGCTTAGAAAACCATTCCAAGTTGTCTGTGGAAATAATATCCTCCAGTTCATCTTTATACTTATGATATTTCCTGTTAATATCTTCTTTATCAACAACCAGCCCCGAAAGAGAGCCTTCATTTTCTCCATTCTCGTTAAGGTCAGCTTCTAATTCCTTTATATAGGCTTCTATTGTGTTATCATATTCCTGTTCTATATCTACAAAATCAACAATATAGCCATATTTGTAAATCTTTCCACTTGGTGACTTATAAGGTCTGTTTACTCTTGAAATAGTCTGTAAGAGCGACTGTGCATGTGGTCCCCGCAGGAGATACATCTTTTTGAGACGCTTCACATCATATCCCGTTGTGAGCATGAAATTCACAACTAAAATATCCGGTGCAAGCGTTTCCCTAAAATCTATCTGATTATTATGATTTATTTTTTTCTGTTTTGGGTCATCTGTATCTGTAATAACAAGTCCGGTATTTAACTTGGAATTATCTTTGAACCATTGATGTACCTTTTTCGCTTGTGGATTTGTCCTACATACAATCATGCCGCCAATAGATGTGTCTGCATTCTGAAGCCTAAAGTTAACAAAATCTTTTTCTATAAAAGCACCCAAAGCATTTACATAGGCATCAGATTCAAAAACATCTTTATCTTCGAGCTGCTTATCTTCTATTTCCAGATTATTTTTGATTTCTGCTTTTGCTACAGTATCAATATTTTCTTTTTTGATTCTAAGTGTATATCCATCTGCTATTGACTTATCATAAAAATATTTATGTATATAATCGCCAAACTTCAAATTAGAACGTTCTTTCTTTGAAAGTAACGGCGTACCGGTAAGAGCGATATAGACAGCATCTATATCACAAATCATAAGATTTTTGAAAAATTCACCTGTGGAAGAATAGCTTCTATGCGCCTCATCAACAAAAAAGATACGCTGTACTTTGGCATTATAATCATTCTTTGCCTCCGGCATCTTTCCTTCAAATTTTTGTATATTAACAACACAAATTTCACCTATAGCTTTACTGCCAACATTTGTTGAAAGAGGCTTGTTCAGCTCTTTACTAAAACTTGCTCTATTTTCACAATTAACAATCTTTAATCCTCTATTGGTAAACTCAATGCTAGCTTGTGTAAGCAAATCAAGCCTGTCCACCACAAAGAAGAATCTTGTGCTAATATCTTTTTTAGCATAATAATCTCGAATAATACGATTAGAAAAAGCTGCTGTCGCTGTTTTTCCAGAGCCTTGTGTATGCCAGATAATACCACCCTTACCACCGGATTCTAATCTTTCAATAATTTTTCTGGTAGCAAAAAACTGTGGATAACGCATAATATGTTTCTCCGGAATTTGACTGCTAATAAACATAATCCCATACTGTAAAAAATACAAAAATCTTTCTTTGTCGAATACGGAAGTCACAAAACTATTGCAAGGCGTTCCTGTCTTTAGGTTCTCCATAAATTCCGGTGTATCGGTTTCGGTTTGATTATAACCGCAATCTTTCATTATGTATTTGATTGTATCCACCTCAATATTCTTGTATGGATATGTTAAATGATACTGCTCATTATCCTCTCTAAAAAACGAAAAACTGGTATTATTTCCATTTGGTGTCGTATAAAACGAGCCTGCTTTCACATCTTCTGCATCATCATCTTCTTCATATTCCATATTATTGGAAAAAGATACAAACTGAATTAAATTAAAGAATTTTCTGTAATCCGGATTCTTTAATCTTTTATTTATCATTCTATCGAATTCTTTTTGTATGCCGCCATCATTGTTTGGTTTCTTCACTTCCAGAAAAGCAAGCGGCATACCATTAATCAAAATATTTATATCCGGTCTGAAAGAACCTTCTTCCGTTCCCTCCACTATGCTAAAAGGCAACTCATCTACCACTGCAAAATCATTTTGTGTAATATCATCAAAATCTATCAGTTTTACTTTATCCTTTGGTTCAATAAGCCAATTATAAAATTCCTTCCCCAAATCATTATTCTTCAGTACATTATGAATGTCTGTAATAATCGTTTTTATCTCGTCATAGGTAAACTTTCTACCATTAATTATTTCAAGCGCAGGCTGAAACCGATTTACAAAAATCTTTGTATTAAAATCTATATCAATGTCATCGGCTTTCAATGACTGATAATCGTAACCCAACCTAAGAAATTGGATTGTAGCAGGAATTTTTACCCTTGTGTCTTCATTAAATATCAGCATTAATGTCCTCCATTATTTTATGCTCTAATTACATGATTTTTAATGTCAAATAGTAATTTTAAAATCAAATCCCCCTATCTTTGTTGGCTCAACTGCACCACCGTCTCCACATTCGCCGTCCAAGGAAACTGATCCACCGCCACAGCCTTTTCCACCACATACCCACGCTCCAGAAAGACTTCCAAATCCCTCGCCAGACTGGTAGCTTTGCAGGAAATATAAACAATCCGCTCGACGCCATAGTCAATAATGCGGGGCAGAGCCTTGGGGTGGATGCCGTCGCGGGGCGGGTCCAGAATAATCATATCCGGTTTTGCCGTAAGCTCCGCCAATACTTTGAGCACATCCCCCGCCAAAAAACTACAGTTAGAAAGCCCGTTGTCTTTGGCGTTCTGCCTTGCGGCCTCCACTGCCTCCTCCACGATTTCCACGCCAATCACCTGTGCCGCCACCGGCGCCATCAGCTGGGCAATGGTGCCCGTGCCGCTGTATAAGTCAAATATAGTCTTGTCCCCTTCTCCCAAATCTCCCACATAATCCCTGACGGTGCGGTACAGCACCTCTGCGCCGTAGGAATTGGTCTGGAAGAAAGAAAACAGCGATATTTTGAATTTCAGTCCCAAAAGCTCCTCATAAAAATAATCCTGCCCATAAAGAATATCCGTCCTGTCACTCTGCACCGTATCCGCCATGGAGTCATTGATAATATGCAGGATACCGGCAAACTTTCCCAAAAGTTTGCCTTCCTTCTCCAAAGCCAGAAGGGCATTCATAAAACCGTCTGTCAGCTCTTGCAGTTCTTCCGCAGCAATGCGCTGTGTCTGCTCCTCACCGCTCTCCCACGGCGACTGTGAGGTGGTCACCAATGCCGCCAAAATCTCCCCCGTCCCGGAAGCTTTACGCAGCAACAGGTGGCGCAGATATCCTTTGTGGCTTAATCTATGAAAAAAACTTACTTTCTTCTCCGCAAAATAATCCCTCGCCGTTTTCAAAATAATCCGGTAATCCTCATCCACGATTTTACAGTCTTCCACGGTAACCACATCATAAAAACTGCCCCTTTTATGCATTCCCAGACTAAGGGGACCGCCTTTTTGGGCATCGCCAAAAGTAAATTCCATCTTATTTCGGTACTCATATGCCTTAGGGCTTCCTTTGATGCCCTCCCACTGCCAGTTTTCCTGCTGCCTGTCCAGCACGCTGTCTAAAAGGCGCTTTACCTGCGCCTCCTTGATGCATAACTGTTCTTCATAGGGCAGAGAAAGATAAGTACATCCTCCGCATACGCCAAATAGGGAACACGGTCTTCCGGTTTCCTGAGGTGATTTTTCCAATACCTCCAAGAGCCGGCCTTCCGCCTTCCCTTTGCGTACTTTATTGATAGCAAACTTTATTTTCTGTCCGGGCAGGCAATTCTTTACAACAACGGTTTCCTCCCCCATCCTCACAATGCCTTTGTTGGGAAAGTCCACCCGTTCCACAACCCCTTCAAGTACCTGTCCCTTTTTCATCCGCATACCCCGCACACTGCAAAACGCCCACAAGCCGAACTTGCCTGTGGCAGCGTCCCACATTATTTCTCGGCTTCATCCTCGAAGATGTCTTCATCATCCTCTATGTCGTCAAAGTCGTCCTCGAACTCATCCTCGAAAACATCGAGATAATCCGGTGTAAGGTAGCGGTATACGGCGTAAGCAATCGCTGCGATGGCTGCGACAGCGCCGATAACGGCAAGAACCCACAGCAAAACATTGCTCTTTTCCTTAGGCTCTTCCTTTTTGCAGACCTTGTCATTAATCAGTCTGTTCAGTTTTGTTGCCTCAACCAAATCTTCTAACTTCAAATTCTCAAGCTTGCTCATAACTCTACCTGCCTTTCTTAATTGGATAGTTGTCATACATTTGGATACTTTGTATACAATGAATGCCTATCATCCTGTTGGATGTACTTTATCCAAGTTTTCAAGTTTTCCGTATTTATTATACTACACTAATAATAGAATATCACATTTTTTGGAAAAATACTATACTCTTTTCAATTTTGCAAAAGAAGCATACATATTTTTTTGACCAAACCGGTCAAATTCTACCGTAACTTTATAGTCCCGGGGTTCTTTGGACACGGCAATCACCGTGCCTTCGCCATATTTGATATGCTTTACCCTGTCATTCACGCCATAGTCCAATTCCTCTAAGCGTAACGGCGCCATGCCTTTTTGAATGCCTGCTAATTGGTTCAAATTCGCAATATCTTTTGAAATAAAAGGTTTGTCCGCTTTAGGCGTCCCTGACGGGTGGACAACTGCACGGTGTTTTATCTCTCTTTTATGAACTGTTTGCTGTGCAGCATCATAGGCCTCTTCTCCCAAGAAAAATTCTCCCTCGTCTCTGCTATTCATGATCTTACGCAATTGCGGCGTAGTGTTATCCAGCAGCTCCCGGGGAATTTCCCTCACAAAACGGCTCACGGCATTATACTGTGTCTCACCGTGAAGCATACGGGTTTTCGCACAAGTCAGGGTCAGACTGTCCTTTGCCCTTGTAATCCCCACATAGGCAAGTCTTCTCTCTTCCTCCATGTCTTTGGGGTCGTCGGACACGATGGTCATATAGCTTGGGAAAAGCCCGTCTTCCATGCCGGCAAGATACACCGCAGAAAATTCCAGCCCCTTTGCGCTGTGGAGCGTCATAAGCAGCGCCCTGTCAGCCTTATCTTCCACATTGTCAATCTCCGACACCAGCGCAATTTCCGCCAAAAATTCCGAGAGGCTCGGTTCATCATGGGTTTCCTCGTAACCCACTGCCTTGGTAAGCAGTTCGTCCACATTGGACATTCTGTCTTCTGCGCTTTCTTCGTCCTGATTTCTCAGATATTCTTCATATCCCGTCTGCTCCAGAATCACCCTTATCAGACCCGCAATGCCATAAGAAGGCAGTGAGCTTCGCCACACCTGTATCAGTTTTACAAATTCTTTCACCTTGGCGGCGGCTTTACCCAGCCCCATAATCTGCTCCGCCTCACACATGGCGTCGTAGAGGCTGATATTTTTCATCCGGGCATAATCCGCTATTTTCTCCACACTGACATTGCCGATGCTCCTCTTGGGCACATTGATGATACGCCTTAGGGCTACTTCATCCCTGCCGTTGTCAATGGTCTTCAGATAAGCGATAACATCCTTGATTTCCTGTCTGGCATAGAAGTTAGTGCCTCCTATCACAGTATACGGTATCCCCTCCATCACCATGCGTTCCTCCAGAAGCCTCGCCTGGGCATTGGTACGGTAAAGCACTGCACATCCGCCGTACTCCGCCCTGCCCTTTTTGACCGTCCGGGCAATGTCTTCCGCAATGTATTCCGCTTCCTCATAGGCATTGTCAAACTGCCTGAAATGAATCCTGTCTCCTTCTCCCTTGTCGGTCCAAAGAGACTTATCCTTACGCCCGATATTATTTTGAATCACCGCATTGGCAGCATCCAAAATGTTCTGGGTGGAGCGGTAATTTTGTTCCAATTTGATGACGGAAGCTTCCGGATATACTTTTTCAAAGTCCAGAATATTATGGATGTTTGCCCCTCTGAACTTATAAATGGACTGGTCGTCATCCCCCACCACACAGAGGTTGCGGTATTTATCCGCAAGCAGCCTGATCAGTTCAAACTGCGCCGTGTTGGTGTCCTGATATTCATCCACCATAATATAGCGGAAACGCTCCTGATAATAGTCAAGCACCTCCGGACAGCTCTTGAACAGCTCCACCGTCAGCACAATAATATCGTCAAAGTCAAGGGCATTACTCTTTTTTAGGGAATCCTGATATTCCGCATAAACCTTCGCCACGGTTTGTTTGTTAAAATCTCCCATGGCATTCAGCGTAAATTCCTTTACTCCGACCAATTCGTCCTTGGCGGCGGAAATGGCATTTAAAAGGGATCTTTCCTTATAAATCTTGGGGTCAAGGTTCAATCGCTTGCAGACGCCCTTTATCAAGGTTTTCTGGTCATCCGTATCATAAATCGTGAAATTATTGGCATAACCCAATCTGTCAATATGTCTGCGCAGAATCCTCATGCATGTGGAGTGGAAGGTGGTCACCCAAATCTGATCCGCTCCGAAACCCACCAGCTTGTCCACTCTTTCCCGCATTTCTTCCGCGGCTTTATTGGTAAAGGTAAGCGCCAGAATATTCCACGGACTGACCCCCGCCTGATCGATCAGATAGGCGATTCTATGGGTTAACGCCCTTGTTTTGCCACTTCCGGCTCCCGCAAGAACAAGCAGAGGCCCCTCCGTTTGGAGTACGGCCTCTTTTTGTTCCCTGTTTAAGGTATCATAAACACTCATTCCGTTATCTGGTCTCCTTCACATCACTAAAATTCCAAGTCTTGATGTTAAATTCAATTATGGGAGTCCCGCAATATTCACAAGTCTTGGCCCCCAATGAAGAAAGCGGCGCCCCACAATTAGGGCAGTTTAAAGCAAGTCCCGCGTCTCCGATGTCTTCTATCTGCTCCCTGTCCTGAATATAAATCAATTCCACATTATATTTGGACTGTTCCGACAACTGATTGCTTCCCTTTATGACCTTTCCGTCCTTCTCCAGATAATGTTTGCATTCCACGGCAGACTGAAACACAACGCTACATCTGCCCTTTATCTTGCGGTATTGCTGTATCTCCGTTCTATGTATCCGGATATTTTCAAAATGCTCCTTTTTATCTTCCCGTCTGAGCGCCTCTATCCGCATCAGAAGCTTATCCTTTAACTCATTGGTTCCTTCCGTTAAAAGAGCATTATCCTGCGCATCCACGCTCCTTAAAAAGGAGAGCAGCACATTTTCCGCCCTGCCCTTCATTTCATCATAGTGAAATTCAGGAAAATCCTTCAGAATGGAAGGCAGATAAAGCCTTGTGGCGGAAGCTACCGATTTGGGGGTGGCAGCCACCTCCCGTTGCCGGTTTTTAATACCTTCGCTAACGGAAGGGCTGCCTAATATTAACTTGGAATAAGTTCTCACTCTGTCACGGATATAGACAAAAGCGCCATAAATAATGCCTGCCAGAATAAGCAGCAGAACCAATATGACGATGATGCCAATCACAAACCACTTCATGTCTTTCGTCCCTATCCCTTTCCCTCATGCTTTCCCAAAGGCAAAACGGCATTCATCACACAGTTTTTAAATTCTGTCATTGTCGTCAAAGATATCTCCGCACTCGGGACAGAACTTAGGAGGATGCGCAGGGTCTTCCGGCTCCCATCCGCACTTGTCGCATTTATACAAAGGCGCTCCCTCCGGCTTCTTTGCGCCGCATTCCACGCAGAATTTGCCCTGATTCACCGCGCCGCAGCTACAGGTCCAGCCTGCATCGGCGGGTTTGGGCGCTCCGCAGTTGGAACAGAACTTGCCTTTATTGTCTGCCTGCCCGCAGCTACAGGTCCAGCCCAATACAGGCGCCTGCGCACCTTGCTGACTGTTTGGCTGCACATTCATCTGTTCTGCCTGCTGAGCGTTCATCTGACTGCCCGCCATAGCGCCCATTGCGCCTGCTGCCCCGGATCCGTTGTTTCCCATGGCATTGTTCCCCATCGGGTTCATGCCCTGACCGCCGTTCATAGCGCCGCCCATCATATTCATAGCCATAGCGCCCATTGCCATGCCCATCATGTCACCGCCGCCGACGCCGCCCTGCTGTTTGCCGAGATTGCGGAAAGCTTCTGCCTGCGCTACATTCATATTGGCCGCAGCCATACCGGTGCTCTGGAATACTGCCGTTCTCTGCAGCTCCTTGATCATCTTCTCGTCTTCTTCCGAAGCCTTTACGGAATTCAGATTCAGGCTGACAATCTCGATGCCCCGCAGCTCGCTCCACTTGTCGCTCAAAATCTCATTTAACGCGTCCGCCAATTCCATGCTGTGAGCCGGCACTTCGCTGTAACGCACGCCCATAGCGGAAATCTTGGCAAGAGCAGGCTGCATGGCCGTCAAAAGTTCCGACTTCATCTGCATCAGAACCTTATCACGGGTATAATTTTCCGTCACATTACCGCATACATTCTTGTAAAATAACAGAGGATCCACAAGTTTAAAGGAATAAGAACCGTTGCAGCGAAGCGCAATATCCACATCCAAACCGATATTGCGGTCTACCACCCTGAAAGGCACCGGGTTCGCCGTACCGAATTTGTTATCCATAATTTCCTTGGTGTTAAAGAAATAAATCCTCTGATCCTTTGCAGTGTTGCCTCCAAAGACAAAACGCCTGCCTATCACGGAAAAGGTCTGCTTTACGCTCTCCCCCAAGTCGCCATAGAAAAGACTGGGCTCCGTGGAACCGTCAAATATAAACTCGCCCGCGTCCGCACACAGTTCCACTACGCCGCCCTGATCCACGATAATCATACACTGGCCTTCATTCACTGCAATAATGGAACCGTTGGAAATGATATTATCCATTCCCTTGGTATTGCTGTTGCGCCCCTCAATCACCTTTTTCTGGCCCTTTACCACCAATATGTCATCCGAAAGAGAATCACAATAGAAATACTCTCTCCATTGGTCCGCCAGCATCGTTGAGATGGCATCTTTTGCCGCTTTAATTAATCCCATTTTTTATCCTCCAATTATTTTGATAAGAACTTATCCATATCTCTTTTATTTTATCAAATTTTATGCATTCCCTCAACTGCTTTTGGGAAATTTATAAAATTTTGAAAATTTTCAATTCAATGCTTTCTTTGCAAAATCCGTAGTTACAAGGTCCTCATAGGGAACTCTCTTTTCCAATACCTTCGCTCCCTCCAGAATATTCTGTAAGAGGTCGAAGGACTCCTCCTCAAAAACCAAATCCGTTTTCCAGGTGTCCTGCTTATAATATCTCGTCACAATAGTGGTCAGCGTTTCCATATCCGTCTCGGCAAACTGGGGCGCAATCACCTTTGCAATCTCCTCCGGCGTGTGGTTCTGCACATAATCCATTCCCTTTTTCAGGGCGTTGGTAAAGGACTGTACCGTATCCCCGTTCTTGGTGATATAGCTCTTTTTCGCGGAAAAAGAGGTGTAGGGCACATAGCCGGATTCTTCTCCCAAAGAAGCTACCACATAACCGTCTCCCTTCATTTCAAGGGAAGTCGCATGGGGTTCAAACTCTACCGTAAAATCTCCCTGCCCGCCGGAAAAAGCCGCAGCCGTAGAGCCGAAATCAATGCTCTGGTCGATATTTAAATCCGTCTTGGCATCTATATTATTTTTTTCCAGAATATACTCAAAAACCATCTCAGGCATACCGCCGGCTCTGCCGCCCAGCACATTCTTTTCCTTTAACATATCCCACGAAAAATCATCTATCGGTTCTCTGGATACCAGAAAATTTCCTGCCCGCTGGGTCAACTGCGCAAAGTTCACCACATAGTCCTCCGTGCCGCCCGCATAGGTGTACACAGTGCTCTCACATCCCATAAAGCCGATATCCGCCTCTCCCGTAAGCACTGCGGTCATGGTCTTGTCGGCGCCGAATCCTGTCACCAATTCAAGGTCAATGCCTTCCTCCGCAAAGTATCCTTCCTCGATTGCCACGTACATGGGTGCATAAAAAATAGAGTGGGCCACCTCGTTTAAAATCACCTTGGTTTTCCCCTCCGCGCTCTCCTTCTTTGTACTGCCGCATCCGGTCAGGGATAAAGCGGCGATAAGCACTGAAAGCGCCAATGCCCCTATCCGCTTTGCCCCGCTTCTTAAAGCTTTCTTTTTCATAAAATCCTTCCCTTTTCATCAATATTTTGATGCTTTATCCTATTCGACAAAAAGGGATTCGTGCCTGTCCGATTTATAAGTTTGCCTTGATTTTTTCAATCATCTCCCGATACTCGGCATCGGTGAGAAAGGTCTTTCCCGGATTCATCTGGAAAGTACCGCCCCATTCGTCTCCGCCTTCATATTTCGGCACCAGATGCATGTGAAGGTGGCAGCCTGTGTCACCGTATGCGCCATAATTTAACTTGTCCGGATGAAATGCCCCGTGAATCGCTTTTGCAGCCTGCGCCACATCCGCCATGAAAGCATTTCTCTCCTCATCGGTGATATCCACAATCTCGCTCACATGATCCTTATAAGCCACTATGCACCTTCCGGGCTTGCTCTGCTCCTTAAATAATATCAGACTGCTGACCTTCAACTCACAGATAAAAATGCCAAACTTTTCCAGCAGCTCTCCTCTCATGCAATATCCGCAGCCGGAATCCTTTTCCACAGAACCCATCTTAATGCCTCCTTTTATTCTTCCCTCTTTTATTTTGCATTCTTCGGCTTTTCGGCGTTTTTGTCCGCCGCCTTTTGCCCGCCGTAACACTCATCCAGCATTTTCTCGATAATCAGCTTCTTAACATATACATCCACGCTAAGTTCACAGATAAAGGCAAATTTCTTCAAAGTCTCCCTGTCATCCTCCGGCGCGTCCGCAAAAGTACCTTCCGCCCGTTCAAACTTCCGCCCGATATCCGCCTTCATATCCTCCAGAGTCTCCGGCTCCAGAGAAAATACTTCCCTGTAAACATCTTCCAGATTAAAATCCTCATTGTTTTTGAAAAATTGCTCCGTTATGGGATGCAGAAGGTTCTGGATATCATTAATGGACAGAAAACTTTTAAAATAATAAATAAAAATCAGCACCAGAACATGCTCTCTGGAATACTTTTTCTTGATGGGGGGCGGGAGCAGGTCATTTTTGGCATAATTATTGATCATCGTCTTCGTCAATATTTTATCGTCCCCCGGACAGCGCGCCGTTGCACGCAGTCTGCCGTCCATGAAGGTCGTGACCTGATCCATATATAAATCAATATTAGGAATATCCTCCGGCTTGATATAATCGATCCTGTCAAGGCTTTCCAGAATACTGTTCAATAAATCTTTTGCATCAATTGTCATAGTTTCTTCATACCTCCGCTGTTATCTTCTATTATATAGTATTTGAAACCACATGACAACACTTTATTGAAAAAACTCAGGTTCCGGAAACAGCCTGCCCCTGATTTCCGTTTAAAGCCTCCTCCATGGCCGCATCCGCAGATTTCCTGTTCTCCCGCAGCGTCTTGGCATCCTCTTTTCTCTTCTCCGGAATGTCACGGTTCATATTGCAGCCGCCCTGGAAGATTGCCTTTTCATCAATCACAATCAGGTTGGTGGAAATATCACCCACCACTTTAGCGGTCTCTAAAAGTTCCGTTTTGTTGGTAATGGTAATATCACCCAGAATTTCACCGCCAATCATAACATTCTCCGCTTTCACATCACCGGTGATGGAACCCGTCACTCCCAAAATCAAAGTTTTCGCCACCGTCACATTTCCGGTAATCTTACCGTCCACCCTGACGGAACCTCCGGACGCAAAGTCGCCGTTTAATTGTGCGTCGCTTCCTACCAATGTTGTAATTTTGATTTCTGCATCCTTTTTGCCCAGCATTTTTATTTCCTCTCTTTCCTTAACCGTTTATTGCCAACATATCCATCGGATTAATATACGCATCGTCTTTCATCATCTGATAGCCTAATTGGGTGTTATCTTCCCCTATAATATAAAGCGTCGTACCCTGCACCACAGAATCGCCCTGTTTCACAGTGGTATCCCCCTTGTTGCGGTAAATAGTCACATAACCGTTGCCATGGTCAATCCGCACGCAATGCCCGTATTCCTCGTCATCCGTAACGGATTGTACCGTACCGCTGGCTGTGGCGACCACCATTGTACCCGCAGATGCCTGAAAGATACACAGAGGATCCCCTTCCGTAATCTCTTCCATGGACGCGGAGCCTGTAAGCGGAAACTCCGTGGGGTTACTCTGCTTTGCCAGCTGCTCGGCCAATGCCTGCTCACTTTGTTCTTTTGCGTTCACTGTATTGCTCAGTATCTGCACCCGCTCGTTAAGCTCCGCTATCTGTGCTTCCAAGGCATTCTTTTCCTGTTCCAGCTGCTGCACCCGCTCAGACTGCCCTTGGTTCCTTGTATTGACGGAAGCCCATAAGCTTCCCCCATAAACAAAGTAACCGGCCAGAGCGCCCACCACAATAACCAGAAAGAAAACTACCGCCCGGCTAATCCAAGGTCTGATACGATAATGCTTCACATCTGCATCTGCCATATCGGATGTAACAATCAAGATATGATTCATTTTTCGTTTATGCCGTCTTTTTCGCATAAAGAGTACCTCCGGTAAATACATACATTTTACCACAGATACGCCGTGGACAGCAATATTCCGCTAACATTTTTGTAATAATTTACAGTTTTTTTTATGTAACGCCTTGCATTCTTACTAAAATTATATTTAAAATTTGTGCAGTATCAACAAATATATCCGTCTTTTACACATTCAACGACATATCGCCTTGTGCAATCAGTCCCTTCTTTCTCATAAGCTCCGATACGGCAAGAGTCAGCGCCGCCGGAAGCACAAAGTGCATCAAAAGAATCAATGCAAGTGCCATGCCGCCGGTCATTCCGCCCTCCGTCATGGAACCGTAAGCCGCAATCTGTCCTACAAATCCCGCAGAACCCATTCCGGAACCCACCGGTGTGCTGGTCATACGGAAAACAGCGGAACCCACAGGTCCCAACACCGCGCTGGATACAATTGCCGGAAGCCAGATGATGGGTTTTTTCACAATATTAGGAACCTGTAACATGGAAGTGCCCACGCCCTGTGCAATCAGTCCCCCCACTTTGTTTTCCCGATAGCTCGCCACCGCAAAACCAACCATATTACAGCAGCAGCCTATGGTTGCCGCGCCTGCCGCCAATCCGCTGATATTCATGGAAAGCCCGATGGCTGCCGAACTGATGGGCAGAGTCAGTATCATACCCATCAGAACCGACACAATAATTCCGCCCAGAACGGGATGCATCTCCACATTGAAATTTACCAGCGCTCCCAGCCACTTCATAAATGCGGATATGGGAGGTCCCGCGATAATCCCAACCACTGCCCCCGATAAAATAGATACTAAGGGCGTCACCAATATATCAATCTTTGTTTTTCCTGCTGCCAAATGTCCTATCTTAATGGCTACCATTGCCGCAATAAACGCTCCCAGCGGCTCTCCCGGTTTACCGAGGCCATAGGCTTCCATATCCGTCACTGACGGAAATGCGCCTATCATACCTGTCACCGCAGCCGCAACGGTGACCAAAGGTCCCTCCTTAAACTTGCTCGCCACTCCCACGCCGATTCCCGCGCCGGTAACGGTTTTTGCCACATTGCTGACGGCTATCAGGTACGCTCCTATAGTCCCTCCGATCAGACTGCCCGCCTGCGCGATAATGGTGCCGATAATCAAGGTGGAAAAAAGCCCCAGCGCCATTCCGCTCAAACCGTCTATGAAAATTTCATTGGCATATTTTTTTATCTTTTGCAACATATTGTTCTTCATTTTTATTCCTCTATCTTATCGGCATATTTGATGCGGTAAATTCTTCTCAGGGAATCATTGATCCTATCTTCCGAAATAGTGCCCTCCTTCACTGCCTGCAGCACACCGTTATATGCTTTTTCAAAATCCTCCGGCATCAGAATCATATCGCAGCCCGCGCGCAAAGCCTGAATTGCCGCCTCATCCGCCGCATAATATTCCGTGATTGCTTTCATGCTCAGAGAATCCGTGATGACGATTCCGTCAAATTTCATCTCTTCCCTGAGAATATCCGTAATCACCTGTTTGGATAAAGAACAGGGGGTATTATCTCCCGTCAGGGAAGGCGCTGCCATATGCCCTGCCATAATCATATCCGCTCCGGCATCAATGCCCGCCTGAAATACCTTAAATTCCTCTGCCTCAAACTGTTCTCTGGTCCTTTCGCTTACCGCAATCCCGTCATGTGTATCTTTCTCGGTGCTTCCGATTCCCGGAAAATGCTTCAAGCATACGCTCACTCCCTGCTCCCTAAAGCCCCAGATTGCAGAATTTACAAAAGAAGACGCCGCCGCGGCATCGGAGCCATAGGAGCGGTCTTCCATGATGCTTTTATCCACATTGCTTAAATCGGCAACCGGCGCAAAATTCAGGTTAAAACCATAATCCGACAAATATTTGCCAATGGTCTGCGCCGCCATATAAGCATTGTTGGCATCACCGGTCTCTCCGATTGCCTTGGCGGTATCTACCTTCGTCCCAAGGCCTGCCTCCGCCAGCCTTGCAACCTTTCCGCCCTCTTCGTCCACCGCAATGAAAAGCGGATAACTTGCATATTGTTGGGAATTGCTTATCATCGTCTTAATCTGTTCTTCAGACCGTATATTCTGTTTAAAATAAACAAGCCCTCCCACGGCATAACTTTCCAGCGCTTTCTTCGTTCCTTCGCCCGCCTGTACAGCCGTGCCGACGCCGGTTATTGCCTCCGGAGTCACAATAAAGAGTCCTGCCACCCTGTCTTCCAATGACATTTCTCCGATTGCGGCATCCACAATCTCATCCAACCGCTCTTCGGGAGTCGGCTCCACCACTGTCTGTGTAGGTTCCGGCTCGGAAATGGAAGGTTCTGTTGCAAAGATTTCTTCTACCTTGCTCTGCTGTTCCTGCTCTTCCTGCTTCATCTCCTGCGTTCTTGCAGTCAGCAGCTTGACCGAAGCCACAATTCCCGCCGCCAAAAGCGCTATCAGCACAATGACCACGGTATAAGCCAGAAATTGACTGCGTTTCCTTCTCCGCCTGCGGGCCTCCCTGCGCTCCAACTCCGCCCATGCTTCTTTATTCTGATTTTCCCTCTCGTTCGGTCCTTCCTTTACCGGAATATTATCTTTACTCATAAGTTTCCTCATTTCCGTACTTTTTCATGTGCACCCGATATCCAAAACAATCCTTTTGTCTATATAGTAAGATTTACTTTTCTATTCTACATTACTTTTACTTCTTTTTCCACAAAAAATATCTCTTTTGTAAAACTTTACTAAAAATTAAGAAATGCGCAGCCCTGATTTAGGATTTTCTGCGGAAACTTTTTCACAACAAACTTTTTCACAACAAACTGAGAGCGTATCGATTATTTTTAATCAATACGCTCTCTCAGACTATGCTATCCAATGGTCCGTTTCCTCTCTTTCATTCATATTGGCCATTCTCTTATTCAGTTGTATAAATTTTCTTCCATTTCATCCTTTGTACTTTTCCACTTTTTCTTTTGTACACGGTACTGTAACGCTCTTATTTTCATCTCTTGTATATCGTTACTTTTTCCTGTGGAGTTTCCATTTATCTATATAAAATCAATCTATATAAACTTTATCTTTTGTATTGTGTTCTTTGGTACTTTATGGAAGAAAAATGATTGGTTACCAGCTTAACTTCCCATTGGACCTTACCTCGCTTTCGTAAAATTTTTCTTTTGTATTCTGTTCTCTGACTGTATTTTCTTTTGATGATTTTATTATAATAGACTCGTCTGCATTTGTCAACACATTTTTCTAAAAAATTTTAATTTTTTTCAAAATTTTACAGCGTTGGATTTTTATTCCTATTTTTCGGCATTTTTCGACAAATTATCTGACGATTTGGTTCTGCCGTGCGGGCATATCCGACTCCATCTTTAAACCCCCGGCACCGCTTTAACCGGACCGGGGGTATTACTTCTTATATGTATGAAAAATCTCAAATCCTGCGGAAAGCGTCTTATACCCCTTTCCTACAGCTTGGTTGTCACAAAAATATCATAGATAGCCCTGATAGCATCCTCAAAATCGGCATTTGCCACACCAATGATGATATTTAACTCCGATGAGCCCTGATCGATCATCTTGACATTGATTTTACTGTGGGCTAACGCCGAAAAAATCCTGCCCGCCGTACCCCTGGTGGACTTCATGCCGCGTCCCACCACCGCAATCAGCGCCAGGTCGGACTCAATATCTATGGAATCCGGATTCGCCAGCCTGTGAATCCCCGCTACTACCTTCTGCTCCTTGTGCATAAATTCATCCTGATGCACAAAAACCGTCATGGTGTCGATACCGGAAGGAACATGTTCAAAGGAAATTCCGTTTTCCTCAAACGCCTGCAAAATCTTTCTGCCGAACCCAATCTCCGTATTCATCATATCTTTCTCGATATTGACGGCGCAAAAGCCCTTCTTGCCCGCAATGCCGGTGATGACATATTTGGATTTCTGACAGGTGCTTCCCACAATCCATGTGCCGTTGTCCTGCGGCGCGTTGGTATTGCGGATATTGATGGGAATGCCTTCCTGACGCACGGGAAAAATAGCATCCTCATGCAGCACGCTTGCCCCCATATAGGCAAGCTCCCGGAGTTCCCTGTAAGTAATGGTCTCAATGCCCTCGGGATGGTCAATGATACGGGGGTCTGCAATCAGAAAGCCCGACACATCCGTCCAATTCTCATAGACATCCGCTTTCGCCGCTTTCGCCACAATAGAACCTGTCACATCGGAACCGCCTCTGGAAAATGTCTTGATGGTTCCGTCCGGCAGGGAGCCGTAAAATCCGGGAATCACTGCATTTTTGCACTTTGCCAGCTTTTTTGACAGCACTTTGTCCGTTTTTGCGCCGTCAAAATTGCCCTCTTCGTCAAAAAATACCACCGTTGCCGCATCAATAAACTCATAATTTAAATAAGCTGCCATAATGATGCCGTTCAGATATTCCCCTCTGGACGCCGCATAACTGCTGCCCGCTTTATCCTTAAAGTTTTTCTCAATCGTCACAAACTCGTCTTCCAGACTGAGATTCAGGGAAAGACCTGTTATGATTTCCTGATAACGCTCCTTGATTTCCTTTAACTGCGGAGCAAACTCTTTATCTTCCTCCGCTAAGGCATAGCAGGCATAGAGCATATCCGTTACCTTAGTGTCTTTGTCAAATCTCTTGCCGGGGGCAGAGGGAACCACAAACCGTCTCTCTTCTTCCGCAAGCACGATTTCTGCTGCTTTTTTGAACTGTTCGGCACTCGCAAGAGAACTGCCTCCGAATTTTACCACTTTTGACATAATATCTCCATTCCGCCGCCCCTTGGCAGGCACAAACAATTAACAAATCTTCATTCCCGGAATGACTTAGATTTTATTAGGTCAGGTTCTTTCTGACCTTAGAAAATCTTCATTCCGTTCGCATTTTATCCCAGAAATTTATCCATCAGCCTGTGGCCTTCCGCCACAAAGTTTCCGCTCTTTTTTGCCTCTTCTTCCGTATAAGCATATGCATTTTCCCTCTGAACGGTGCTGTCATATATCAGATAGGGCACGCTGTCAGAGGTATGGGTTCTCTTACTGATGGGGGTCGGATGGTCGGGAAGCACCAAAAGCCGGAAATCCTCTCCCGAAGCCTGCATCTTTTCCACCACAGGTCCCACAATTCTTTCGTCCAGATATTCGATTGCCTTCACCTTTCGCTCCACACTGCCCTGATGCCCCATCTCGTCCGGAGCTTCAATGTGAATATAGGCAAAATCATAACCTTCCTTGGTAACGGCATTCACCGCAGCCGTCACCTTGCCCTCATAATTGGTGTTAAGCCCGCCGTTTGCGCCATCCACCAGCGCTATGCCCATTCCTGCGCCCACAGCGATGCCTTTGAGCAAATCCACCGCCGATACCATCACGCCGCGCTTTCCGGTCTTCTCCTTAAAGGAGGAAAGCATGGGCTTTGTGCCCGCTCCCCAGAACCAGCAGCAGTTGGCGGGATTTAACCCTTTCTTCTTTCTCTCGACATTAATGGGATGATTCACCAGAATGTCATAACTCTTTTTCATCATATCGCGAAGCGCCTCATCCTCCGGCAGATACTGACCGATGGTCTGCCCCAGCACATCGTGGGGCGCAGTAAGTTCCACTACGCTGCCCCCATTCCAAATCAGGCAATGCCTGTAACTGGTGCCTACATAAAACTGATAGGTTTCGCTTGCCAACCGTGCCTCAACTTCCTTTAACAGTACCGCACAATCCTCAGTGCTGATTTCGGAAGCGCTGTGGTCAATAATGGTCCTCTCCTCAAAAGGCACATCTTCCTCGGAAATCGTAACAATATTACATCTTATGGCAATGTCCGTGTCCTTCATGGGCACGCCGATGCTCAATGCCTCCAAGGGTGAGCGCCCCGAATAGTATTTTTTAGGGTCGTACCCCATAACGGAGAGGTTTGCCGTATCGGAGCCGGGCTTCATGCCCTCGGGAATCGTATGCACCATTCCCACCTCTGAAATTTTGCTGAGTCTGTCCAGATTCGGAGTTTTGGCATAAGCAAGAGGAGTCTTTCCTCCCAGCGCCTCTATGGGCTCGTCAGCCATGCCGTCGCCTAACACTACAATGTACTTCATTTTTCCTCTCATTCCGCCGCGTAAGCGGCATTTTCATTTTCCTATGCACAACCCGAGTTCTTCTTGTCATTTTACAGATTATGCCAGCCGGATTCTGTTTAACATATCGTCTCCCAGCTCTTGATACAATGCCTGAAAGTCTTTTTCCTTCATAACGGGAGTGAAATAACCGAAGTCTTCATCCCTTCCCGCTATGCGGATAACCTTTCCACCGGGAAATGCCTCTTTTACAGCGTCAAGCGCAGACGCCTTTGCCCTCACAAAGAATGCCCTCTTCGTCTCCGTCACATCCGCAAGCAGCGCTTCTTCTTTGTCCCAGAAACAGGTGATGACCTTGCCCTGATGTCTTGCACAGTCAATGACATCGGATACCACTGCGCTGGCGGTGGGCAGCTTGCCCGCTCCCTTTCCGTAATACATGGAATCTCCCAGCATATTTCCCCTGACCAGCACTGCATTGAACACATCATTCACCATGGCAAGGGGGTTTTCCATGGAAATCATGCAGGGCGATACCATGGCAAGGGCTGTGCCGTCCTCAAGAGCCCTGCTTACCGCAAGCAGTTTTATGGAGCAGTCCGCTTCTTTTGCATACAGAAAATCTTCGGCGGAAATCTTGGTGATTCCCTCCGTAAAAATTTTCTCGGAATCCACATTTTTTCCGAGCATCAGGGACGAAAGAATTGCAATCTTGCGGCAAGCGTCATGACCCTCCACATCCGCTTCGGGATTGCGCTCCGCATATCCCTTCTCCTGCGCTTCCTTCAACACGCTCTCAAAATCCGCGCCGTCCTTGTCCATCTTGCTCAAAATATAATTGGTAGTACCGTTTAAGATACCGGTAATGGATTCTATTTTTTCCGCAGTCAGAGAATAGTTCAGAGGACGGATAATGGGAATTCCGCCTCCTACGCTTGCTTCAAAAAGATAGTTGCAGTTATGGTTCTTTGCAATTTCCAACAGCTCGGGACCATGCTTTGCCACAAGCTCCTTATTGGAGGTGCAGACGCTCTTTCCCGCTTCCAATGCCTTTTTGGTAAACTCATAAGCCGCTCCCACGCCGCCCATGGTCTCACAGACGATCTGCACATCCTCATCCTCTGCGATCAGGTTAAAATCATGCACTACCTTATCTTTCGCATAGGGATCATCGGGAAAATCCCTCAAATCCAAAATGTACTTTACCTCCAATTCACAGGTGGCTTTTTTGTTTACCATTTCTTTATTTTTTTCGATAACCTCTACCACGCCGCTTCCTACGGTGCCGTATCCTAAAACTGCTACATGAATCATAATCTTTCTCCGTTTCTGTCTGTAAAATCAATATCACTTGAGGGGATATTTCGCCGTCAAGGTCTGCACGATACCGTATGCCTCGGACACCTTCTCCTCGCCGCCCTTGATTACCATGGCAATGGCTTCCGCAATCCTATCCATATCTTCCGTGTTCATGCCTCTTGAAGTAACGGCAGGGGTGCCAAGGCGTACGCCGCTGGTCACGAAGGGAGACTGGGGGTCGTTGGGAATGGTATTTTTGTTTGCCGTGATGTGGGCCGCATCCAGAAGCTTCTCCACCGCTTTTCCGGTGAGTCCGAAATTAGTCAGGTCCACCAGCATTAAATGGTTATCCGTGCCGCCGGATACAATCCGGATTCCTCTGTCCATCAATCCCTTACAAAGAGCCTGCGCATTGTCCACAATATTTTTCTGGTATACCTTAAAGTCATCGCTCAGGGCTTCTTTAAAGCAGACCGCCTTTGCCGCAATCACATGCATCAGGGGGCCTCCCTGAATGCCGGGGAAAATCGCTTTGTTGAAGTTGAACTTTTCGTTTGCTTCTTTATTGCAGAGAATCAAACCTCCGCGGGGACCTCTCAAAGTCTTATGGGTAGTAGTGGTTACCACATCCGCATAGGGAATGGGGCTGGGATGCAGTCCTGCCGCCACCAGTCCCGCAATATGCGCCATATCTACCATAAGCACTGCTCCAACCTCATCCGCAACCTCACGGAATTTTTTGAAGTCAATGGTACGGGCATAAGCGGACGCGCCGGCAATAATCATCTTGGGTTTCGCCTCAAGCGCAATCTCCCTTAATCTGTCATAATCGATAAAGCCCTGATCATTCACGCCATAAGGAACGATATTAAAATATTTTCCGGACATATTCACCGGGCTTCCGTGTGTCAAATGTCCGCCATGATCCAGATTCATGCCCATAATGGTGTCACCGGGCTTGCATACCGCAAACTGCACTGCCATATTTGCCTGTGCGCCGGAGTGGGGCTGTACATTGGCATAATCGCATCCGAACAATTCCTTCGCCCTGTCAATCGCCAGATTCTCCACCACATCCACACATTGGCAGCCGCCGTAATATCTTTTGCCCGGGTATCCTTCCGCATACTTGTTTGTAAGAGGGCTTCCCATAGCGGCCATAACCGCCTTGCTCACCCAGTTTTCGGAAGCAATCAGCTCAATATGGCTGTTCTGGCGCTCCTCCTCCTCCACGATTGCCTGCGCAATCTCAGGGTCCACATTCTTTACCTCGTCCAATGAATACATGCTCATTCCTCCTAAATATAAAATAATAAGTGCAAAATCCCAAAATATAGATGATTGTACCACAAATTTTGCAGAATGAAAAGAGTTTAAATATTTTATTAAGATTGTTTAAGTTTTTCAAAAAGGGATTGCATTTTTTAGAAATCTCACTATACTTGTAAGAAGAAAGGAAGGCTGATTTTTTTTTATGAAGGGCAGACTAAAGAGATTTTATGATAATTACAAACACGGAGGATTGGTTCTTTTGTACGGAATCATTTATCTGGCTTGGTTCCGCTATCTGGAACTCAATGTCACCTCACAATTTCAAGTGATTCATATGGCATGGGATGATTTGATTCCCTTTTGCGAACTTTTTGTGATTCCGTATTTCTTGTGGTTTTTCTATGTTGCCGCAGTAGTTGTATTCTTTCTTTTTAAAAATAAGGAAGATTATTATAAGACCTGCCTGTTTCTGTTTACGGGTATGACCCTCTTCCTTATCATTTCCACACTGTGGCCTAACGGACATCATTTAAGGCCTGCGGTAATGCCGAGGGACAATATTTTTACCGCTATGGTAGCCATGCTCTATCGGACGGACACTCCTACCAATTTATGGCCCAGCATCCATGTGTACAATTCCATCGGCGCCCACCTTGCCATTGTATGCAGCAAAGAATTTAAGGACAAAAGAGCAATCCGCATCGGCTCTTTCATCCTTTCGTGCTCCATTATCGCATCCACCGTGCTGATCAAACAGCATTCCCTGTTTGATGTGCTGACCGCTTTCGGTCTGGCTGCCATAATGTATATCGCGGTATACCGCTATGATGTGATTGCAAACGCCAAAATGTTCCTCAAAAAGAACACGCGTCCCCAAATCAGTTGAATCTGTACGGACCGGCTTAAGATTTCCTAATTAAATTTAAATATCTTTTGGCAGATCTTATAGCCTTCCACAGAAATTTTCCTGCCCCCCCGTCCGGGTAAATTCATGGCTCCGCCCATGACCCCGTGACGGATGCGGTAGTAAAGTCTTCTGTCTTTTTCTTTCAGATACATCCATAATTCTTTTTTCTTTTCCAGATTCTCCTCCGTTTCGGAACGGATCAACAGCACCGAAGATACCGTCATGATAATCTCCAGATAATTGCACATGTACTGATAAAGTCTCTTCTGCTTCACAATATTGGATTTTTGCTCCACAATATAATCAATCATCAGCTTATTGACCTTGATCTGCTGGTCAATTCTGGAAATCATGACCTCTTCATTGACGGACTGGTCTTCACGCCCGATATAATAGCGGTAAAAATTCACATCCAGATAATACATATTCTTCACATAGGGAAGGGGTTCATATACATAGAGATTGTCCACATAGAAGGTATGCTCCGGCAGTTTCAGTCCGCATTCCCGCAAAAGCTTTGTCCTGAAAATCACGGAATGCATCAAAATATAGTGCCCCTTCATAAAATGATGGCAATCCGCCCATGTAAACATGGTATCCTGAGGCAGAATATGATGATAATGCATCACTTTTTTCCGCTTTTCCCCCTGCTTTTCATAGACAAAATTGCTGATAAGCAAGTCCAGAGCGGTACCGCCTCCCGCCAGTTCATGCAGTTTTTCGAGGATTGCCTTATAGCTTTCCTCCTTTACCCAGTCGTCGCTGTCCACCACTTTAAAATACAACCCTTCCGCCCTTTCGATTCCGGCATTGACTGCGGAACCGTGACCTCCGTTCTCCTTGTGGACCACTCTCACTATGGAAGGATATTTCGCGGCATATTCATCTGCAATCTCTGCCGTTTTATCCGTAGAACCGTCGTTCACTATGATGATTTCTACCTCTTCGCCCCCCGTTAAAAGAGAATCGATGCATTTCCTCATATACTTCTCCGAATTATAACAGGGCACTGTCATTGACAACAGTTTCATTTCCTCCCTCTCCTTTACTCCTGATATTTTTCCTGTCCCAGCTTTATATCGAGGTATTTGGTATAAGCCGAAAATGCCGCCGGTATGGGATATTGTTCTTCGGTGTCCCCAGGGTCTATATACAGCCAGTCCTTCACTGCTTTCCCCGGATTTTCCTTATTCGGGTCGCTTAGTTCATCCACACGCACCAGATACCCTTTCATATGCCATTCTTTATGGGTAAAAATATGCTTTGCTTCTCCGGCCGGCTGTATGCGGATTGTCCTGATGCCGTTCTCTGCCAGATATCCTGCCACTTCCTCCGCTGTATAGAATCCCTCCAAAGAAGGAAATTCATACATCCCGGCTAAAAGTCCCTTCCCCGGCCGCTTTCGGATGACCGTCCTCTCCCCGTCCTTTAAAATCAGCACGGTTTTTTCTTCAATGGTCCGCTCTTTTTGCGCCTTTTTCTTGGGATAATCCCTCTCGCAGCCCTCCAGATGAGCCACGCAAAACTCCGAAAACGGACACTTATCACAATGGGGCGCTCCGTTTGGAATGCAGATACAGGCTCCTATTTCCATAAGCGCCTGATTAAAATCCCCGGGTCTGTCCTTGGGCATCACATCCTTAAGCTCCCTCTCCACGGACGCTTTCACCTTGGCGTCCGATATCAGCCGTTCATCCTTTGTAACGCGGGCAACGACCCTGAGCACATTTCCGTCCACCGCCGGATTCACCCTACCGTAGGCAATGGAGGAAACAGCCCCCGCCGTATAGCTGCCGATTCCTTTCAGCCGCATCAGCTCTTCATATTCCTTCGGCATCTGCCCGTTATATTCTTCCATAATCTGTACGGCCGCCTCTTTGAGATTCCGCACCCGGTTATAATATCCAAGACCTTCCCACAGCTTCAGCAAAGTTTCCTCCGGAGCCGCCGCCAAATCCTTGATATCCGGCAAGGCTTTCATAAAGCGCTCAAAGTACGGCTTCACCGCTTCCACTCTGGTCTGCTGCAGCATAATCTCAGAGACCCACACCCTGTACGGAGTCGGCTCACTGCGCCATGGCAGAATTCTTTTGTTTTCATTATACCATTTTAACAAGGGCTTGGAAAGCCATAAAAGCTTTTCATTCCTTAAGGATTCCTTAATTATTCCCGCGGAATCCTTTAAATCGGGAAAAATCTGACTGCCGCCAAGCATAACCTTCACCGGCTTGTGAATGCTCATACCGTCCTCTTTCACCCTGCAGTCGTAGGCAAGGATCTCCACTCCCTGTTCCCACGCCCTATAAAGCGCCTCCGCAAAAGCTTTATGGGTAATTTCATTGGGTTTAAAATACTGTACATTCTCCATCTGGACGACAAAGAACACTACTGCGCGATAACCATCCTGCTTTGCCCGCACCAGTTCCTCCACATGTTTTACCGCTCTTTCGGAAGGGGCGTCCGGAAACTGTACCACGCCGTCCTCCTCCAGCGTCACTCCCTTCACCTCTATAAAAATCTTCTCCGACTCCGTTTCCACATAGAAATCAAAACGCGAACCGCCATATTCCGTCTCGGGTCTCATTACCTTTAAATCCGGAAAGAGTGCCTTCGTAAGAAGCCACTCCTTCACTGCCGCATTAGGCGCCTGAGAATCCATATTGATCAAGCGTTCTCCCTTCCTCACCGCCACCAGATCATAAGCGGTTGTGCGCGCCGCATTTTCGCTTTTTTCCAGATAGACACAGACGCCCTCTTTCAAAAGTTCCCTGCATCTTCCGGTGTTTTTTACATGCACCCTCTCCCTGCGCCCGTTCAGACTGACATAGGCAATAAAACGATTGGGTCTCTCTATAAATTCAGCCTGTACAATATGCCGATACTTCATCTGTTAAACCAACTCTCCTTTTTATCCTGCGGTAAGGAACTCTGGCTGCCGGCACCGCCTGAGATGCGCTCACCGTGTGCACGGATTGGTCGTCAAAAAATATCTGTGCCCCAAAGGCTCTCAGAAATTCCTTTTTTTCAATGCCCCCCAGAAAAAATGCCTCATCCACGCGCACATTCCATGCCCGTAAAGTTCTGATAACCCTCTCATGGGCAGGCGCGCTTCGGGAAGTGACAAGGGCCGTGCGGATGGGACAATTTTCGGTTCCTATTCTCCTCTGCAAGTCCGAAAGTTTCCGCAAAAAATTGGCAAAAGGTCCCTCTTCCAAAGGATTCCCCGCATTGAGCGCCTCATTCTCCTCAAATGCCTCAAGTCCCTTTTCTTTGAATATCTTCTCCGATTCATCCGTAAAAAGAACCGCATCCCCGTCAAAGGCAATCCGAATCTGCCCGCCTTCCTTCTCCTTATCCATAGAAGGTGCCGCCTGTACGGCTTGCGGAAACTGCACAAGATTTCCCGGGCAAGCTCCGTGCTCTGCCTTTTCCCCCACCATGTCCGTATAGACATGGTCTGTACAGATAATCCCCGCCGCAATTCCGCTGTCTATGGCGCTCTGCACATCGTCCTCATAGGCGGACAAAAACAAATCCGTATGAAAAGCGCTCAGGTAAGGCGCAAGTGACGCCCCGCTCACCAGCACTGCCCTTGTAATCTTAAGCCCGTAATATTTGATGGCATTGAATACTCTGAGCGAGGTATCCGGGCTGTTTCTGGACATAATGATGACCTCCACAAGCTCTCCGTCCAAAGCATGCTCATTCAGGCGAAGCAGCTCCTTTACCAGTCCGAAACCGGGCCCGGGTTTTAAGAGCTCTTTCTCATGCTCCACCTGATATCGGCAATATGCCTCCACACCCTGCTTCTCAAAGATTTCGTTTTCCGCTGACAGGTCAAACAGGGCTCTGGAAGAGATTCCGATGACCATTTTATCCTCCAAACGATATGCCATAAGCTGCTCCTTTCTGCATGGAAAGGGAACCGGAAACAGGGCGGGGCGTCACACATTTATCTCAGCCTGCTGCACTCATACTTATCCAAAGTAAGCAGACAGCTTCTCAGAGAATCATAACGCTTTTGTGTGTCGCCTTCCTCCACTTCGATGTCGCAGGCAATGGCCATTGTGGTAATCATATCGTCAGTAATGCGGTGACGGAGTCCTGCCAGAATATTCAGCCTCTCCTCATAGGAATCTGCTTCCAGAAACTCAAGTACCATGGGGTCAAGCTGACTTTCTGCGCTGTCAGTCCCCTCGTCCGATTTTGCCCCGGTGGCCTCTTCCGACTGCCGTTTGCCCTCTTTCTCCTGCTCTTCCTCTGCCTCGTGCTGCCTGTCCGCATCCACCCCCTGCAGCTCAAATCGGAATTTCTGGGCCGCATCAGGATATTTTACCTTATCCACCTTGCTGATAAACATCTCCAGCGGTCTGGCATAAACTTCCAGATCATCGTAAAGCGCCCGGTAAATCACAAGCTGCTCACCTGTCTCGGAATGTTTCGCTATCGCCACTATCTGATATAAGTTCCCTTTAAAATGTTTATAAATTTCGTGTGGTCTGGGAATAAATGACATCTTTTGGCTCCTTTCTTAAAAACATGTGTCTTTAATGAGTATACCTCTTTCGCCGAAAAATGTCATGCAAAATTATTTTTTAATTATTCCTTCTAGCTATAGCTTATGTTCATTGTACTCTTTGATAAGTACCATAAAACTCTCTCAAATCAAATCCTTTGTTCTTGTCTTGTTTTTTGGATTGTGCTATACTATAGCTGTTTGTTTAAGATATTTGTGGAGGCTTTTATGAATATTATTATTGTAGGCTGCGGCAAGGTGGGTTCCACCCTGGTAGAGCAGTTAAACGGTGAAAATCATAATATTGTGGTTATCGATGAAAACGAATCCCGGGTAAAATCCATTACGGACGATCTGGACGCCATGGGAATCGTGGGAAACGGCGTCAGTTACCAGACCCTGAAGGACGCCGGTATTTCCCGTGCGGATTTGTTAATTGCCGTCACCGGCTCCGACGAACAGAACCTTCTCTGCTGTGTAATCGCCAAGAAGACAGGTAACTGCAAGACCATAGCCCGGGTGCGCAACCCCATTTACAATACGGAGGTTGCCTTTTTAAGAAAAGAGCTGGGACTTGCCATGATCATCAATCCCGAGCTTGCCTGTGCTTCCGAGATAGCCCGAATCTTTCAATTTCCCTCCGCCGTCAAGATAGACACATTTTCCAAGGGGCGTATCGAGCTTCTGCGCTTCAGGGTCACGGCACAATGCCTGCTCAACAATTACGAACTCATCCATGTCCGCACCACCTTAAAATGTGATGTATTGGTGTGCATGGTTACCCGGGGAGAGGAAGTATTGATTCCCAAAGGCGATTTTGTATTCCGGGAGGGCGATGTGGTAGCCATTGTGTCCACGCCTCCCAAAGCAAACGACTTTTTCAAAAAGATCGGCATAGAAACCGGCAAAATACATACCGCAATGATAATAGGCGGCGGCGCTATCTCCTATTATCTTGCCAGAAGACTTCTTTCCATAGGAATCACCACCAAAATCATAGATCCTGACCCTGTCCGCTGTGAGCAGCTCCACGAACTGCTGCCAAAAGCAACCATTATCTGCGGGAACGGAACGGACGAAAAGCTTCTCAGACAGGAGGGATTGGAAACCGTCGACGGCTTTGCTGCCCTGACCGGACTGGACGAAGAGAATATCCTTCTCTCCCTCCTTGCCAAAAAATCTTCCCACGCCAAGGCGGTGACCAAAATCAACCGTATCAACTTCAACAGCGTACTTGAAGATATTAAGCTTGACAGTATTACCTTCCCCAGACTGATTACGGCTGACATCATCATCAAATACGCCCGTTCCATGAACGAATCCTTGGATAGTAATGTGGAAAACCTGTATAAACTGGAAGACGGCAGGGCGGAAGCTTTGGAATTTTATATCAAGGAGGCATCCGATGTGACGGGCACGCCTCTTTCAAAGATGCGCTTAAAGAAAAATCTGCTGATTTGCTGCATCACCAGAAACAGTCAGGTTATTCTTCCGAACGGTCAGGATGAACTCATGGTAGGGGATTCCGTAGTGGTGGTAACTACACAGTCCCGCTTAAACGATATCAAGGATATTCTGGAAGATTAAGAAAGGGTTGGTATCAAAATGAATTTAGCAATGGTCTTATATATTATCGGATGGATATTGGAATTTGAATCCGCTTTTTTGCTGCTTCCCGCTCTGGTGGGCATATGCTATGGGGAGTTTCCGTCTTCTTTCGCTTATCTGGCAACAGCCCTTTTTTCCTTTCTATGTGGTTTTCTCTTAAAGAAAAAGCGTCCCAAACGCTTCGATTTATATATGAGGGAAGGCTTTGCATCCGTGGCGCTGGGATGGACTTTCCTGAGTGTTTTCGGCGCGCTGCCTTTTGTTTTTACCGGAGAAATCCCTCATTTTATCGATGCTCTTTTTGAATCCGTCTCCGGCTTTACCACCACGGGCGCCAGCATTTTGTCCGATGTGGAAGCCTTGAGCCATGCCAGCCTTTTCTGGCGCAGCTTCTCCCATTGGATCGGCGGCATGGGGGTATTTGTATTTATTATGGCGATTCTCCCTCTGATGGGAGGCTCCAATATTAACCTGATGCGCGCGGAAAGTACGGGACCTTCCGTGGGTAAATTAGTACCCAAGGTGAAAGATACCGCCAAAATTCTTTATACACTATACATCGGCATCACTCTGGCGGCAGTCTTTGTATTCCTTCTGTGCGGCATGAACCTTTTTAACGCTTTTACCACCAGTTTCGGCACCATCGGCACAGGCGGATTCGGCATTTATAATGACAGCGTTGCAAGCTTTTCGCCTCTCCAGCAAAACATGATTACTCTTTTCATGATTTTGAGCGGCATCAACTATACCGTCTATTTCTGTCTGCTTCAAAGACAGTTTAAAGAGGCATTCTCCATTGAGGAAGTGCGTTTCTATCTCCTGATTATTCTGGCAAGCGCCTGCGTAATCACCTGGGATATCCATAAGCTCTATCCCACCATCGAGGAATCCCTTCGCCATGCATTCTTTCAGGTGGGCTCCATTATCACTACCACCGGCTATTCCACTACGGATTTTGATGTCTGGCCCCAGCTGTCCAAAACCATTTTAGTCATTTTAATGTTTATCGGCGCCTGCTCCGGCAGTACCGGCGGCGGCATCAAAATATCCCGGCTCATCATTTTGGTGAAATCCATACATAAAGAACTGTCCTTAATGGTACATCCCCGCATGGTTAAAAAAATAAAAATGAGCGGGCATCCCGTTGCCCACGAGACGCTCCGCTCCACCAATGTGTTTATTTCCGTATATTTTATTATTCTGTTTGCATCCGTGCTTTTAATCGGCATAGACGAATTTGACTTTACCACCAACTTTACGGCTGTAGCCGCCACACTCAACAACATCGGACCGGGGCTTGAAATGGTGGGACCTGCTCGAAATTTCGCCATCTACAGTCCTTTTTCCAAATGCATCCTGATATTTGACATGCTTGCAGGGCGTCTGGAACTGTTTCCCATGCTGATTCTCCTGCTGCCTTCCTGTTGGAAAAAATACTGATTCTCAGTTCCATGTGAGAATATTATGGTACAGCCGGTAATAACCGTCACCCAGACTCTGTACCTGAAGCTGTATGGCAAAATACTCCATTCCCATATCCTTCAAGGCCTGTTCCACATAGCCTGTCTGATAATTTCCCTCGGTGTACTCCCTCTCTATTACAACCCACATTACTTCGTCCACTACATTGACAAACTGCCGGTTACCGGTTCCTTCCGCTTTCATCTGTGACAGGCAGTCCTTATAATAATCCTCCAGAGTCGTCAGCACATCCGCATCGGTAAGTCCGTTTTTCAGCAAAACATCGGAGTCCGTCTTATCTTTTTCATTATCCTCACCCCAGACTAACGGTTTCATCTGCTCTTCCACGGGCTCTGCCTGTTCCGGCAGCTTTGGAAGCTGGGGCGCACCCTTGGTGATATCCTCGTAAGCGCCTCCTCCACAGGCGGGCAGATAAACGGACAATCCGCTTCGTACATGGGTTCCTGCCATCGCATTATCGGACTTGTTAAAATAATCATAGGTTGCCGGCACGGTATCATCCCATGTCACATCCACATTGTAGTATCCGTCCGACAGTTTTACGATATTCCACGCATGATTTTCACCTGAATATCCGGTACAATAATAACAGGGAATGCCCATCTGCTGCAGCAAATACTGATACGCCCTCGCATATCCCGCACAAACGCTTTTGCCGTTTACCATGGCGCTATAGGCGCTCTGATTCATGTCGGCATTTTTATCATATGCGGTTTTGGATAACAGCGCATCATGGACATATTTTTCTTTCTCGTAATTATTGGAATACTGCTCCGCCCCGCTCAGTATACCTGCCGCCTGCGCTTTAAATTCCGTCTGCGCAGCCTCCAGTTTATTGGTAATCGGATAGTATTGCAGTGAAATTTCCAGACAATCCCCGTTCTTTACATATTTACAGGAATATCCCGTCTGCAGCCAGAAAAGTTCGGGATGATCATTATAAACAGCTTCAAACACATTCTTAAGCTGCGTCACCTTGACATCCACCACCGGCGAAAAGGAAATCGTACATTTTAATGCATTTGCGTAAATCTGGTTATAAAGCTTCTGCATATCCGGAGCCAGCATACCATAATAGGGATAAATCTCCGTATCAAAGGTAAGACCGCTGCCCGTCTCTCCCGTACTCAGCGAATCCTTAAGGGCAGATACTTCATTTTCGGCTATCTCCTGCTCGGTCTCTTTAACGGGCACATATCCGTTCTTACCGCTGACCTGACTGGGAAGGGTGGTCACGCCGTTTGTCGGTGTAATATAGGCTGTATTCTCCACCTGTAAACCGTCCGGCAGGGCGTCGTCCGTATTGTAGCCGCCTGCCGGCAGGGTATTGTCCGGCTGCTCCTGATTGCCTATGCCAATCAGGGTTCCCGAGCCTTCTTCCTCCCTATCCTGAATAACCGCCGCCAAGGATTCCGTCACGGCAGGGTTTAAAGCACAGAAAAGCATGCCCGCGCATCCTATAATAATCAAAATACAAATACCGTAAAAAAATTTTTTAATAATTTTCAACTGAAGTCACACCTTTCCTGCGCTCTTATAGAAAACAGTCCCTCTGCAGCAGCTTTCTGTTATGTGAAAAAACCTGTGCCGACAACTGCCGGCACAGGTCACTCTCTGTTTTCTCAGCCCAATTCGTTTCCTGCAGTCATATCATGCACTACTTGGGAAATGCTGTTTATCGTCTTGAATATCTGCTCATTCAACCGCCTGCTCTCCACGGACAGGCTTCCCACTTCCTTGGCAACAACCGCAAAGCCCTTTCCGGCGTCGCCGGCTCTTGCCGCCTCTATGCTGGCATTTAACGCCAATATATTCTGTCTCTGCTGAATACGGTTCAAATCAGCCGTGTTCTGCTGGATATCAAGAACAAGCTTTTCACATTTTGACACGCCGGTAGTCAGTCTGTCAATCAAATCACCGTTATACTTTTTATTATATTCAAAGTTAATGAAATTGTTTAAAACCTCACCCAGCAGATTGGCAGAAGCATGAATCTGTTCTTCCGTCTTAACATTTACTTCCTTCAGCGCTTTCAGATAAGCTTCCTCTTCCACGCCAATTTCTTTCGCCACCTGACGGAATTTGTTCTCGTCGGGATTCTCCGGAAGTACCTGACCCCCGATAACGGAACCCACTTTCTTTCCGCTCACTACCAAATCAATTCCAAAATCTATCAGTCCCGCATGACAGTGGTAAACACCTTTTCCGTCCCTGTCACACTGCTCGCAGCGGCGTTTCCCCTCCGCGGAGCCTCTGGTATACTTAATACAGAAATCCGTAAAATTATAGCACTCGGAAATGTACTCTCCGTCCATTCCCACCGCTACGGTTGCAAGCCCCGTGGATTTCGCCCAACTGGACATGATTTCCTCAAACTTTTCCATATCTGTAAAATCCTGTATTTTCATACCTTACCCTCTTCCTGATTTGTTGTCTGAGCCAGCTGTAATTCTCTCCCATTCATTATAACACCTCTTACCCGGAATGTACAATATTTTTTTAACAAACTCTAACGAATTTTCAAAAAACGCTTCCCCCCTGCCGCCGCTTTTGACAAAATGGGGCGTAAGGGTCTTAGTGCCAGCCATAACCCCGAGAGCATCCGATACATCGGTTGTCTGACCGAGAAATATTTTCCCTTGCGGACAATTCCCACCAGAATCCCCTTTATCTGCTCTCCTGACAGAGGGCCTTCCGGTCTGCTCTCATTATCGCCCACCAGATAGAACCGGTCTCCCCTGCATTTCCAGATGCGGTGCATGACCAGCATACTTTCCCTCCTGCGGTAAAGCACCACATCTCCGCGCTTCAGACACATGTTATCCTTCACCGGCGCAATCACGGCCTCATCCCGCCCCGGCACAAACAAAGGATACATACTGTAACCCTTGGGCTTTACCTGAACGGTATGCCCCTCTTTCAGCAGCTCTTCAATATTGACTTTATCGTTTTCCAAACCTGTCTTTTCCATGCCTTTATTGTAGCATTTCCCCGTCCCCAATGCTATAATAATTTATAGGCGGATGTACATTTTGATTTATGGCACCAAGTGATGCGAAGGAGGATACATACATGCTCATCAGGCGAAATCCCTTTTATGCACTGCAGGAAATTTCAGGAATTTTTTATCTGCTTCCCTTTGGGCAGATGATTTCAGACCGTGGACACGGCATACAGATAAACGAAACCGGCTGCTATCTGTGGGAGCTTTTGAAAGATTTCCGGACAACGGAAGAGCTTGTTTCCCTTTGCGCCAAGCATTACCAAACCCCTGCGGAAGAAATGCCCCTGTTGAAAAAAGACTTGGAATCCTTTGTAGAGAAACTGCTTTCCTGTGGAGCATTGGAAAATACGCAGGAAATTGCGACAAGTCAGATTTTTCCCGACAAGTATCTTGCAATCGGCGGTCTTACCATCCGCTTTTCGGCTCCCACAGAAGCGTTTCCTCCCGCCTTTTCTCCGTTTTTGATAAATTCTCCCGGCGAATGCCCCGATTTCCACCAGCATGTTTCCCTGCACATAGGAAAACCCCGCCGCCACATAAACGGCAGGGTATTGGTCCGCAACGAAGAACTGATTGTGATGGAGGCAGAGGACTGTTATATTCTTCTTTTTCCCGCCGCTTCCCAAATCACGGAGGCTAAAATTTCAAAAGATGCCTCCAAAGCCATTATTTATTTCACTCCGCCCTACAGGGAAGACTTTTATGAACAGCTCTCCGGCGCCATGAGGCTTGTCTATCTCCTTCTGGCAGGCACACACCATATGGCGGCCCTCCACTCCTCTTCCATATTGTACGGCGGCAAGGCATGGCTGTTCTCGGCGTCCTCCGGCACCGGCAAGTCCACCCATGCCGGTTTATGGCACAACTTTTTTAATGCCCCCATATTGAACGGCGATTTGAATCTGCTGGCATTTCGGGACAAGGAACCCGTCATACACGGAATTCCCTGGTGCGGCACATCCCGCATTTTCGATACCGAAACCCATCCCTTAGGCGGTATTATTTTGCTGAAACAGGCGAAGGAAGATTTCGTGGAAGAGCTTTCTTGCGACAAAAAGCAGTTTTTTCTGCTTCAAAGACTTATCACTCCCTCTTGGAATCAGGATATGCAAAATCAGAATCTGCAATTTGTGGAGAAACTGTCAGAGCGCATCCTCATCTGCCGCCTGCATTGTACCCCCATGCCTTCCGCCGTGGAAACCATTCTCAAAACCATCAAAAACTTTATGTAAGTTTGGTCACCACACATTGTTTGTCCTTAATGGTATAGATACGATTGCATGAGCTTAAAACCGTGGGCCTGTGAGTGGTCACGATACAGGTTCTGGGATAATCGTCCTGAACAATATGCTTTAAAACCTCCTGTTCCGTTTCCACATCCAGAGCCGAGGTTGCCTCATCCAAGAGCAGTATGGGCGATTTGCGGAGCAGCGCCCTTGCAATGGAAAGCCTCTGGGACTGCCCTTCCGAAAAACCGCCACCCCTCTCCTGTACCATACTGTAAATGCCTTCCGGCAGCCTGCTCACAAAGTCCCACGCGCAGGCAAGGCGAAGCGCCTCTTCAATCTCTTCATCCGTGGCGTCTGGCTTTACATTTCTCATATTCTCCGCAATGGTTCCCGAAAACATGGTATTTCCCTGAGGCACATAGGAAAACAGCTTTCTGGCGGAAGCGCTTAAGGGAATGGAATCTTTATCGGATCCATGGGAGCCGCAGAGCAGGACTTCGCCCTCACTCGGGCGTATCAGAGACAGTATAATGCGGAGCATGGTTGTCTTTCCTTCCCCCGAGGGACCCACCAACGCTACGATTTCATGGGGATGCGCCTCAAGGAAAGCGTGGGAAAACACTTCCGTTTTGTTATGGTAGGCAAAAGAGATATCTTTCACAATAAGGCTGATGCCCGTCTCACAAAATCTCTTCCGAAACTTTTCCACCGCTTCATTCCGGCTGTAATCCTCTCTGGGCATTTCCACAATATCCATCAGCCTGCCTGCGGAAGTGGTAAGCCCTATGGCAGTAGGCACAAGGGAAGTCAAGTTGTTCAAAGTGCCTGTGAGGGTGGAGGAAAGACTGAGAAACAAGGTCATGGTACCGTAAGAAATGGCATTGCTCCAAACCCTGTAAATCCCCCAGCCATAAGCGCTGTATGAGACTATCATGGCAACGGTGGTCATCAACAGAGAGGTTCCCATGGACATTTTCTGGAAATCCAACTTCATGTTTATGTATTCCTGCTGAATCTGCTTCAATCTTTTTACATATAGTGAAATCAAATCAAATGCTTTTATGGTTTGTATATTAGAAAACGCCTCCTGGTTAAATCCCGACATTTTGGCTCCCATAGCGGCGCTCCGCTTATTATTATTCACCATGCGTTTCATTAAGGTTTTGGACAAAATCAAGCTCACCGGCATGCTGATAAAGGCAAAGACCGCAAAACTGGCGTCATAATAAATAACCATTGCAAAAGCGCTGACAAAGCGAAAGAGATAAATCACCAGATTAGGAATAAAATTTAATACCCCCGTAGAAATATTTCCCGCATCCGAACTCCATCTGACCAGTAGGTCCCCCGTATGGTAATTGGTAAGAGATTCCCAATCCGTCACCAATATCTTGGCAAAAATATCGGACTTGATTTCGGCGTCCACTCTCATGCTGATCTTGGCGGAAATATAATTTGTTATCTGGTTCACCAGAGTATTGCCCACATTCATTCCGATCAGCATACAGAATGTAGCCATCAGTTTTCCCGTCTCATGTCCCGTAATGATATCCACCAGATTCTTGGAAGCCAGACCGCCTACCAGAGACAGCACCGTCCCTGTCATGCCAAGCAGGGTATAAAAAATCATCGCCGCCCAATGCTGTCTGGCATATTGATAAATCCATACCGTCTGATGCCACATTTCCTGCAGTCTTCCCGCCTTGACGCGGCCTATGATAAATGAAATTTTCTCTTTCATGGCATTGCCGGCTCCTTTCTCCAAAACGCTGTCCAAACCACAAACAGGGCTGCCACATTATGCATGAATGCGGCAGCCCCGTAAAAATCTTATTCATATCCTCTGCGTTTGCGCATCAATCATATCCGCCCTGTACATTCACGGCATGGGCGCAGTCGATGGTGGCAGCCACAACCTCCAGCGTATCGGAATCGGCACTGTTCACGGTCATCAGCGTATTGAAATTATCGCTGTTCCCATAAGCGTTGGCATGGCTGGAACGGGTCAATACTGCCACATTGCCGTTTATGCTGGTCTCAAAGCCTTCAAAGTTAACCGAATTAACCGGCTGGTTAAAGGTAACGGTAACCACTGTCTCCGTTGAAATATGAAGCCCGGTGGAATGTGTTGCCGCCACACGGAAATTGGTATTTCCTTCGCCCGCATTTCTCTGGGCAACCTCTACCGTCATGGTCCAGCAGTCGCCGGAACCGCTTCCGGTCATATAAACATCCTCGGACAACTCCTGATCAACAAGAACAATAGGACTTTCATATTCTTTCATCTTCTTACCTCCCCGCCCGCTCGGAAAAACTGCATCCTTTCCGTCATCCTGGGCAAAACATAACTACTATTTCACTTTACACAACGATAAAAGTACATATGTACCCTCTTAATAAGATTATATTCCGATTCGCCGTCTCTGTCAAGCCCTGCCGGCCAAGTTACCCAAATTATTTTCAGTTCACTTTGCCCTCAACATACAAAAGCTCCTGCTCCAAAGTCTCGGGTACTACGGTTCCGCTGTTCCTTAACTTTTTCACCAGCACATCCAGATGATGGAGCTTCTGAGCGGTCTTGATTCTCCTCCTTTCGAGAAGCTCCGCATAAAGCGGATTCTGAGCCAGCACGGTACAGATATCATCAGGAAAAGGACAGTAGGTAAAGAATATCTTACGCGCTACCTTGTTCATTCTGGGTGAATTTTTCCCTTCAAACAAAATCCACATCATATAATCCCTGATAAACATTTCCTTAAAGCTGTTCTTTGCGCGCTGTAAGCCCGAACGCAGCTTTTCTTTTGCCTCCGTGCTCAAATCGCGGTTCTTTTTGTAAAACTGAATATAGTCGAAATATTCGCTGGTAAGGGAAGGCTCGGTAAGGTCGTTCCAGCGGCCGCCCTGCACACGCTTGCACAGCTCCCAGCGGAAATCTCCCGTCATCCTTATCATGGAGGAATCCAAATCCTCCAGATGGAAAACGGAAAGGAACATACGGCTCGGACTGTTTCGTACTTTTCCTTCGATTTCCTGCCACAAAATGCCTCGTATGCCGATATTGGGAAGCAAAATCACATCCGGCAGATATTCCAGATGTATCGGCTCCTTCCCCATCACGGCTATATTGTCCATATCCAGACTCTCGCGGTAAAATGCGGTATAATCCACGGCTTTGATCATCTGCAGGGAGCGTGCGATTTTTGACGGAGTCACATAGGAATCCTCCAAATCTTTTAACACATCTTCTTTGACAAACAGCGGACAAAAGGTAGTGACACGGCCATAGGTGATCTTATTGGCTGTGGGGAACATATTTTTCAGTTCAAACCTCACCTTCTCCATGCCGTCTTCCTGCAGATCGCGAAGCTGTCTGTCCGTAATATTTCCCGCCTGTTTCTGCTTACTCAGATATTCCGCATAATCCTGACCGAATTCATCACGGCTGGGAACCTTATTTCCGTCATAGACCGCCAACAGCCAATCATAAAATGTATAAACTCCCAAGTCGCTGTGATCCGTTATCTGTCCCGCAATCCTTGCAAGAATCCCCGCATTCCCGATGCCTGCAAGTTCTTCGTCCACATAACCGAAATATAAAAACATAAGCACAGGCAGCGGAATCTCTGCCGCATCCAGCGTATTTTCAAAAACAGCGCTGTAAATGAGATAAAATTCTTCCGTCAACATCCTGCGCAGACGGTTCGCCGCCTCATCCGTATCCGCCTTATCCTCAAGCTGTCTGTATTCCTGTATATGTTTGCGGAAAGAGTCTTCCGTCTCTGCTTCCACACCGGCAAAATCCAATATCGTTCCCAAAGAATCCACAAGCTCCTCAGATAAAGCCGCTTCGGAAGTATTGGAGGATTCTGTCGTCTTTTCATCCGTCTGAATGTTCTTCTGCTCCGCATTTAAGCGGAATGCCGCAATGCGTTTGTCCGTCTGCGTCTTGTCGCAAGTATGGTCTTCTCCGTAGTCTTTTATGATTCTCTCAAGAATCATAAGCACTTCCCCAAACTCTTCGCAGTCCGCTCCCAGCTTTCCTGCCAGATTGGCAAAACGCTCAAACAAATCATTCCCGTCTTCCCTAAAATAAAATTTACTCAGCTTTGTACGGTATGCATGCTGCTCTTCCGTGCCGGAATAAGTTTTTCTGAAGTCAAGACTGCACTTTCTCAAAAATCCCAGTGACACCGCCGATTCCTGCAGAATTTCCTTGCAGCTTGACCCGGAGTAAATACGCATCATGCCCGCATAGTATTCACTGAGCCACAAATCCGGCGACTCGTCGTTTAAATATGCCGTCAGCTCATCCATCCCCTCCAAGGGTTTTGCCTGAATTCTGAAACGACTGCTTAACTGATTATATTTATCACAGTCCGACAAAAGCTCTCTGTATAAATTGCTGCATTCCAAATGGGAAATCGAGCAAAGATTCTGCAGCTCATTCAGCTGACGGAATGTAGAAAGCAGGAAAAATCTTGCAATATCCTGATGATTCTGCAAAAAATCCCCCAAACCTTCCACATTCGTGATGGGATAAGTCAAAATCGTCGCATCCTCCCGCACCGTGTAGCTGATAAAATGAAACTCTGAGCAGATTTCACAGATGCCGATGACATCTCCCTTGCCCAGCTCATAATGTCCTCCCGGATAAAATGCCGTAACCTTACCGGACGCAATCAGATGCAGCGCTGTCATCGGCTGCCCGTACTCATAAACTTTTGTGCCTGTTTTTAACATTGTTCCTGCCATAATTCACACCTCTTACATCATTGATCCCTGTTGCTTTCAACGCCACAGAATTTATTTCCTACAACATTATATATTATTATCAAATATTTTTCCATGCTTTCCTCAATAAAATCACCTATTTTTCCACAGCCCTATCTGTTTCATGATCTTTCCCCTCTGTCCCGCAGTCTTAAAAACGGCAAAAGCAGAGGTCTTCCTCACCTTTCGGTTATTTCGCAAAAACCGAAACAGCGTAACCGTCCAAAGAAACGGCCAGAGCAGAAAACATCTGCCGCTCTTGGGAAAATTCAGGTGCATCTGGTGATGAAACTCCCTGACATAATCCGCCATGCCGTTCCCCCGGAGCGCAACCATCCTCTCCGGCGCCGATTTCCCGAATTCTTCGGCGGACAAAATTTCCTCCATAAAAGCTTCCGCATCATACTCTCCCGTCACCTCAAGACACTCCTTTGCCTCCCCTGACAGCCCCAGATACCGAAAGCTCGCAAGACTCACCATATCGGAAAATCCTTTGAGCCCGCTTTCCCTCACCATGGAAAGATATTTTGCCGCTTCCCGCCTGTTCTCCTCCCGGTTCCAGAATACCACCCAATCGCACAAAAGTTTCAGTCCGAAACCCGAGCGCAAAAAATGCTGCAGCATATGGAGCAGCAGTTCATAAGCATGGCAGGGGGCATCCAGCATCGGCAGGGAGATTCCCATCATATCGGCAATACAGATATGTCCGCTGCATTCCGCCGCCGTCTTTTTCATATACTGATTCATCCGCTGATTGTCAAAAGGCTCCGCCAGCATAGTATGAATCTCTATCTCCACTCCGTCCTCCGATTGTAATACCACATGGTGCAGGGAGGGCTGGTTCTCCATAACCCTGAAACCCTTCTCCTCCAGAAGTCCACAGCATTCCGAAAGCCTCTCTTCTTCCAAAAGCAGTATATCCACATCTCCCGCCTTTCTCAGCTCCGGCACGGGATAAAAAGACGCCGTGGCCACGCCTTTTAACAGCACCGCGGGAATCCGGGCTTCCTCCAGCACATGGAGCAGATACTTAGATAAAAACAAAAGGCGGTAACTCTGCTTTACGGTCTGCCTTGCCACAGTCCGGGTCCGCTGCCATACAGAAGCTGGCACAAATCCTTCCCCCCTTTTTTCAAAAGCTCCGTAGAGCAAGGACAGCACACTGTGAGCCTGTGCAAGAGCCAGAAATTCTCCCCAGTTTACCGCGGAAAGCTCCTCTTTTGATATGTTTTTATCCCCGCCGCCAAGCTCCTCTTTTAACAGCCCAAGCAGCAACTCTTCTTCTCTTTTCACCTCAACCTCCGTGATTTTGTTCCGCGTAACCTCAAATCCGATGTCAACAGATTAACTACTTTCTCCGCCGTTTCCTTAAAATCTCCGACGCCTTACCCTTCAACAGCAAAAATTCTCTGGTGCGGCAGTAAAGCGCAAGATAGGAAAGATTTGTTACCGCAAAACATAATAAAAGCCGCAGGATACAAACCACCCACACATTCCCCGTAATATATGCGCACAGCCTGCCCTGCGCAATCCAGAGAAGGAATGTTACCCCCGCATAAATGGCATAACGCCGAAAATAAGGTTTTGAAGATGCTTCCAATCTATGTTTGTACAGCACATAGGGCTCCACCCACAGGGATGTGGTCACGGTGCTGACCATAGTGCCAAGAAAGACCCCTATGGTTCCCATATATTTTCCCAACAAAAGGGACACGGTCAAGTTAATCAAAGCTTCCGCCGGCGCTTTATATCTGTCATACCGGAACAGTCCCATGGAATCCCGGAATACCAGCGTAGCCTGCCTCATGCCGGTGAGATAAAAGTTCAGGCACAGCACCAGAGTTATCTGTCCCACAAATACATACTGTTTTCCGAAACTTGCCCCCACAAAAAGGTCTATCACTTCATACATACAGATAGCAGCCAGCCCGTACATCCACTGACCGATAAAAAATGCCGCTTCAAATATTTTCCGGATGCGCTCCCGGTTCTCCTCAACCCCCATATTTCCCACGCTTGCGGTGATGCCCTGAAACATCTGCTCCAACACTTGTTTCACGGAACCGATGATCAAAAAATAATTGGAATATTGTCCCACGCTGACGGTTCCCACCAATGCCGCCAACAGCAGATTATCCGTGTTATTCACAGCCACATTGCCGATCTTATGCATAAGCATGGCGCGGATATTCTTAAAAATACTCTTTTTCTCTTCCGCGGAAAGCGGCTTTATGTCCTTATCCCGCAGATAGGGATACATTCTGTCCGCCTTCTTGGAAATACAGATATTATTTCCGACGGTACATAATATCTGGATACCCAGAAAGAGCATAAAATTCCGGGTGGTAAGCAGCACTGCTATCTGCAATATATTCTGAACAATCCATGAGGTAGTCTGATAAACTACCCCGATATAGCTTAACTGGTGGGCATCTATCAGGGTTCTTTTATAAATCATGATATAGGATGCCACCGAATTTGCCAGATACAACAGATAAATCAAGGTCAGATGCGGCACATCGGGCTTATCCTTTATCAGGACATCCAAAAAAGGAAGCACTAAGAGTCCCCCTGCCAGCACAACTAACGCTACCACCCGGTAAAAACCCTGATAAGCTTTCATCAGGGATTTCTGTTTTTCTATGTCTTCCTCCGCAATGGGCTGATACAAAGCATAGGTGATGGCAACTCCCACCCCAAGCTCCGACAGCGCCAATACACTCAATATGTCCAAGAACAATCCGTTAATTCCCACATACTCTTCACTCAAAGTATGGGTAAATACTACTCTTTGGGCAAACCCCATAAGGATGGCGGTCATTCTGCCCGCCATTGCCACGGTGGTATTGCGCGCCGAGTATTCTGTTCTGCTCATTTTTGTCACAATGCTTCCTCCAAGGCTTCTCTTTCAAAGGAAGATTTCTCCGGCAGACTCATCTCAAAAGCAGCGCAAAGCTCTGCCCGTACCGCATCCTCATCCCTGCTCACGCTGGCGTCGTTGATGCAGATTATCCTATGTTTACGCTTTTTCATTTCCTTAAGAAGCTTTTCATTGTCATCGCCAATCTCGTAATATCCAAAAAAACGGTGCAGATTTAAGGGCTCAAAGTTTCCCGAAAGCTTCTGCCATTCCCTGAACAGATATTGTGTCACATCCCCGGCGCTGCGAAAACGATTCAGGGAAACCTGTTCCAAAAGTTTCCTCTCCTTCTCCCACACCTCCTTAAAAGTGCTTTTGCAGAACGGCGAGGGACCATGCACCGTATAAAATCCCGTGTAACGCGGAAAATACAGTTCCAGCAGATTGTACCAGAAATAGAGCGGCGGATATCCTATTCTGAAATATTTTCCCGGCTGCCTTTTCACATTCTCCCTTTTGGAAAAATATTTTGACAGCACCAGACTGTTATTTAACAGCGTCTGGGACATAATCGGATTGGCGGGATTGGCCACCACCGGCTGGAATGCCAGCATATCACAGGGTTTTCCTTTCCTGAAAAAATCCTCCGGCGCAGTTTTTTTCATCAGAAACATATCGTCGTTAAAATAGACAAAGTGTTCCGACAGTCCCTCTATTTCATGCAGATACAATTCCAGAACATTGCTGTTAAAGGTGGGCAGAAACTTCTCCGGCACATAATCCTCATGCCTTACCACATGAAGCTTCGGATTTTCCTCTTCCAGCCACTTTGGCAGTTGTCCGTAGGTGATGAAGTGAATTTTTCTCACCCAGGGAGCATATTTTTCTACGCCCCTGAACCAATATTTTAACAGTCCCCAATCCCGGTACCGTTCCTTTCTTCCGTCCGTCCGAAGGGTTTTGTCCCTATCCGCACGGATGCAATACTCTGCTTTATGTTTGTGATATGCCTCGTTCCATTCCCCATCATAAACATTGACCCATGTTATCACAAAATCGATTGGAGTTTCCATATCATGACTCCTTTCCTTTACGGCTTTTTGTTACCATATATTCAACTGATAGAGATTCTCCGGATTTTGCCTGAAATAATAACAAACAAAATCTTCATCCTCGTAATAAACCCTCATCTCATAGGGATAGATTTCCTTGAATCTCTGGCACCATCTGTAGACCTGAGATTCCAGCAGAGTGCGCATGGCTATATTGTCATATGTGCCGGAAGAACCCGCAAACCACCTGAGCTCCGCTTCCTGCGTGGAAATCTGCGATGAGGAAATATCGGGGCATTGGCTTACAAAATTGACATAATAATCCGCATACTTCTCCCATGCCAGCCAGTCGGAGCCTTCAAAGAAATGGCTCTGCGCATACTCAATGGGCTTTTTCTCCACATAGATAAACACATGCTCCGTGGGAATCACATAGCCTATGGTTCTGGTACTGTTCATGAAATCCGTAAGCTCTTCGTGCCATCCGTACTGAATCATCTGATAAATCTCATCCGTCGGGGACACGATGGTATAAGTTCCCTTGGGCATGGAGCTTACAATGGAATAAGTGGTCATGACCGCACTGTTATAGCGGGTCAGCTCATAGTATAAATATCCGTGGAAAGTTCCCGTCATAATGGTTCCCACATAAATGCCCAGAGCGCCCAGAGCTGACACGGCGCCCAAAATTTTGTGATGCACAATCACCTGAGCCAGCGCAAAGAATAAATCCACCGGTATCGCCAACACCGCCAAAATCAGCATCTGCGTCGAAGAACAGATTCTGGAGCCCGCAATGAGCGAGGGCAGCCCCAGACTGCCTGCACAGTACAGCATCATAAAAAGCACCGACGCCAGAGCAATGGAAAAATATCCGTCAAAATATCCTGCATCCCATTCCATAGCCCGTTGTGGTTTCCGTTTTCTTAAAAAAATTCCCGCAATGAGCAAGACTGCCTTTACTGCCGCCCACAGGGCAAACGCCAGAAAAGTACAATTCACGATAAAGTCCGCCCGCTGTTCCCGGTATAAGGTGACATAGCCCGACCAGTAAAGCGCATCCGCCTTCCTTTGAATCAGTCCCGTAATTCTCCGGAGAAAAGGTTCTTTTTTCTCCGTGGGAAGGGGCTCTTTCTCCTTTTGGGGCGGCGCCTGCTGCATCTGCTGCCCGCCTTCCGAAGGACTGCCGCTCTCACTCCCATTGTCCGAAGACTCCTGCGCTTCCCCGGACGAAGACGAACCGCCTCCCCATGTAAAAGACAGACTGCCCGTAATCTCCTCCCCGGTCTCTTCATCCAAAATAATGTTGGGATTATTCGCCTCATCCTCACCGTTGATAACATTCACCGCCCAGCCGATGGAGCCCTGAAACGGAATACCCGATATCAGCGCTCCCACCATGGGCACCACCGCAACCAGACATCCCAACGCCGCCGCAATCACCAATGGTATCAGCCTCTTTTTGTAAAAAATCCTGAATGCCATTATGGGAAGCAGCGCGACACATAAAAAGAACGCCATTATCGTGGGATAAAAATGTATGGTCAGAGACGCGGCAAGCGCCATGGCAAAGACGAAAAGGTTCTCATCCCAATAGTTTTCCGTATACTTTATCTCCCGGTTCAGCTCTTCCTCCAGCGAAAATTCCGGTATCATCGCCGCTATTTTCTGTCTTTCCTTTTGGTTGTAATAATCCCTGATCCTCGTAAAAGGCTTTAAATAGATTTCCGGAATCTGCTTGGTGCTTCTGGAGTAACGGATTAAAAAGGTTCCGCACAAAAACAGAGTATATAACCCAAATTCCTGAGGCAGCGTCCACTGCAGCCGGGACATACTGTACACTTCGTCTATGCACAGCAAATCCACCGTCAGAAATGCCGTCAGCACAAACAGGGGCGTATAGCGGGAACGGAAAAGCTCCTTGAACAGCAGATACGCGGACAGCAGATATACCGTCACATGGATGCCTGCCAGAAACAGCATACAACTATAGAGCCTGATTCCGAAAAGCGTATGCATACCATATACAAAACAGTGCATTGCCTCCGGATAAACGCCTGCGGAAAAAATCTTTCCCTGAGTCAGCCCGTAAACCCATGCGCTGTGGGGATACATGTCGCCAAAACCGTAAGAATAATCCTGAAAAGCGCCATAAGTAAAATATACCATGCCATATATCAGAATGACAAAAAGGATTCCGTAATCCCACCAATGTCCCCTCATAAAATCACAAAATCTGCCGAACAGATACCGGATAAATCTCCCGATGCCGCTTAATCTGTCAGCTATGTAAGATTTACGGCCGTAAGTACCCATGACCAGATGCTTAAAATCCTGCTTCTGCTTCTCCTTTATCCTGATGTTGCGGCATACCGACCAGATAAAGACGCCATAAAATAATATGCGGATCACCCATGGATTCAAAAGGTGGAAAAGTCCCATCAGAAGAACGACACTGTTGATCAGCACTATCTGCACGGTAACACAGAATCCGAACCAAACAGTTTTAGATCTGCCTTTCAGCACCCCGAAAAATACGGTGGAGGGCCAGACAAACATCAAAAACAGATATGCCAGAAGCACCTTGGTATATTCAAATGCCCAATATAGCGTAATCACTTCTTCACCTCCCGCTTTTGCAAAGAGCCCAGCTTTACCCTTCCGTCCTCCCCGGAAAGATTGGCAAAACGGATACATCTGCCGTCCTGTTTTCTCCTTGCATAAAGATACAGAATGCCATCCTGCAAATCAATCTCACAGCTTATTTTCTGCACCTTTCCCGCTTTCCATTTTGTCATGTCACAATCAATCCAAAAGGAGGAAAGCAGTTTTTCTTCCTCCCAACACTCCAGAAACACTTCGGCGTCCTGATAAAATCCCGCAAATCCTACATTTTCTATTGCAATCTCCACAAGACACTGCTGCCCTGCTGTTTTTATCTCCACATCCCGTATCAGGAAACGGTATCCCAGATGAGCCCCGATATAATCATACACGCTCTTTCCCGCCCAGACTCCGCTTCCCGTATAGCTCCACTGTTTCCAGATATCCAGCGTCCGCATGTCATGGGCTTTATTCAGATAAGTAATATGCATTTTCCTGAGTGTATCCAATATCTGTCTGGGAGTGAGTTTCTCCGTATAGCCCTCCCCATAGACTGCCTCGCCGCCGTTCGGCACATAATTTCCGAGTTCCTCCTCGAATTCCATCTCCGGTTCGGCTCCCCACGGACTGTCCCAGCCTGCGCTGACCCTGTCTCCCGCATCAAAGGTTCCCAGATGGCTCTTCGAGCCAAACATTCCGTCGTCAAAAAGTCCCATGCCGTCCTTTGGCATTTCCGTGATATGCAGGGTGTAGGTATGCAAAAGCCTCCATTGGGCAGGCCGCCTCACTGCCAGATACATCCCGTTTTTCTTAAATCTGCCCAGAATACCCGCCATTTTCTTCATCTTATCCGCCGTCAAATGCCGGCTTCCATGCATCTCGCCCCAATTACCCACAAGCATTCCCTGAAAGACAAAAACGGCTTCCCACTCCCGAAAAAGCGTTCCGAGCTGCTCCAAATGCCTCTCCACCAGAGAAAAGGAAGACGGCTCTCTCTCCATGCCCTTTCCCTCATGGTCATAAACAATCCTCAAAATCACATCGTACTGCGCCTTAGCAAAAAAGCCGACAATGCGCCCGATGCGGGATAGGGCATCCTCATCCAGCTCCCTGTCATAGAATCCGCCAATATCCATCAAAAGAAGCGCCAGTGTATTGTCTTTATCCAGACACCATTCCAATTCTTCAAAATCCGGCTCTTCCCCGATATCAAAAGTATGTATCTGATAGAAACCCCTTGCAGGATTTTTCAGCTTTGTTGTCTGCTCCGTTAATTCCGCCTTACAAAAACGGAAGCCGGTTTCACCATGCAATTTGGGAATCGTTAATTTAGGAAACAGAGATTTCATCCATTGCCTCCATATCTACATGAAACAGTTTTATTCTAATCCATACGGCGATAATCGAAAACATCATGCGGAACATATAAAAAAACGGCTTTAGTCCGGAATGCATGCTCTTTCCTTCCGTTCTGGGGTGCATCACCGCCGGAATTTCCACCACGCGATAGCCTAAAAGCATCATCTGCATGATAATATTGGCATCGGGATACCGGTCGTCAAAATGACTATATCCCGCATAAAATCTAAAAGCCCTCCTGCTGAGTCCCTGTAAGCCCGTAGTAGGATCCATAATCTTTCTGCCGGCTCCCAGGCGTATCAAAATCCGGAACATGGTATAAGCTATTTTTTTCATTACGGAGGTGGGATAGGCAAAGCTTCCTTCCACAAAGCGGGAGCCCAGCACAATATCCGGACAATGCCCCCTCTCGTCTTCGGTTGTAAGCTTCTCATAAATTTCCCTGACATTGCAGGCGTCATGCTGCCCGTCCGCATCCATTTGAATCACATAGCGGTAGCCGTTCTGCAGGGCATATTTATATCCTGTCTGCAATCCGCTCCCATAGCCCAGATTATATACATGAGTCACCACCGGATGCTTTCTTGCCTTGACAATACTGCCCGTATTGTCCGTAGACGCATCGTTTATCACCAGCAGATCCGCAATGTCCCTAATCTTCGGTTCTTCCAGTTTATCGAGGAGAGCTCCGATATTTTTTGCCTCATTGTATGCAGGAATGATAATCAACAATTCTTTTTGTCCGCTGCCCATAGTCTGTCCCTCATATCCCTCTATACTGTCTTGCTTTGGCTGTTCCAAACGCCTAATTTGCTAACCTCAACAATTTCCCCACTTCCGACTCGTCCGCAAGCTTTTTTTGCGCCGCCGCCCTTCCCAAACGGCTGCGAAGAGATTCATCCTGTAACAGTGTCTGTATGTCCCGGCAGATTTCTTCGGGGGTAAAACCGCACATCATGCCGTCCACTCCCGGAATTACCTGTTCCCTGTTACCGCTGCAATCCGAAACCAGAATGGCGCACCCTAAAGTCTGCGCCTCCTGTATGGCGATGCTTTTTCCTTCAAAGCGGCTGGCATGGACATAAATATCCGCCTGCGCCATATAGGGATAGGGGTTTTTGCTCGCCCCGAGGAGCAGGAAATCATCCTCCAAATGAAAATGCCGGATTTTCTCCTCCAGAAAGCTTCTCTGATCCCCTTCCCCAAGGACATACCATCTTGCCCGGATTCCTTTTTCCTTTAACAGCTTCATGGCTTCTATGGATACCTCGAAAGCTTTCTGCGCGGTAAGCCTTCCCACCGTGAGAATCCTAAAACCCTCATAATCATCCGTAAATCCGCCGGAAAGTTTTGCTTTTTTGCGGATGGCATCCTGATTAATCAGATTATGGAATACCTCCGACTTTGTTTTACATTCCGGATAAGCCTGCAAAAAAGCTTCCCTGACCTCTTTTGACACACAAAATACCTTGTCAAACTTTAAGTAACAATCTCTGTCCAACGCTCTCGTATATCCGGCCCTGCCATAATCCACATGGAGAAATGCCGCTTTCCGGGCCGCTTCCACATGGTCCGCCACATAATAAGCGGAACCGCCCTCCAGATAAGCCACTGCCAAATCGTAATGCTCTTTGAACCGCTGTCCGGAATCCGACAGAACCCTCCATAACAGTTTGTCGGTCAGAATCTTACCCTTTGCCGCCATGACTGCCAGATTTCTTATCAGATAAGGAAACAGATGAAATACCGTAGCTCTGGCAAACATCGCCCTCAGCACCGTCCTCCTCATATGTGCCCTGCCCTCCCTGCCAAGCACGGAACTGTCATCATAGTGCGCATTCAGCAGTTTCACATAGTCCGGCAGTTCATGCACCATTTCCCCCTGCGCCATAAGCACATAGAGGGAAACTTCGTATTCCGCGGGGTCGATATGGCGCAAAAGTTCCAAAAGCGCCGTTTCCGCCCCTGCCTGTCCCATTGTATTCATCACTACCAATATTTTTTTCATCAGACCGATTCCTTTGCGGGTAAATTTTCTATTTGCTGCCGCAGCTTCTCCACCTCATAATTTAAGAGGGATACCTGCATTGCCAGCTCCTGATTTCTTCTCATCAGTTCCGATATCCGCGCGCTGATAAAATAAATCCCGTAGATTACACAGAAACCAATCAGCACCACAAGCAGCATACCCTTGGTACTGATATAGCGGTTCCATTCATCGGGCCTTAACAGAATGCCCGCCAAAATGATAATAAGGGATATCAGTCCCCAAGTCATGCAAAAGGGCTCCGTCATCTTTCTTTTTGCCAGCGAAGAAAGGGTGACCCCGAACAAAAATACTCCTGTGGCAATCATAATAATACGCAGCATTGCTCCCGGTTCCATAGCGATACCTCCCCGCAATTAAAGTTTCTTTTCGTACACCTTGTTGGAGGGCTTCTTTCCGTGCCCCCGCTTCATAATGTTACCGTTACAGAAAACATGAATGTCCAGATTCCTTTCCAGCGTCCTCAGTCTGTCATAAGCGACGCACCAGCCTGCGGCAGCCCCCATCACCAACCCGATTCCGTACCAGATAACGGGAAGGGTGGTCGCCCAGATGCTCCCGAGAAGCGTGACAACGCAAAAACTCATCGCCGTAGCCGCAGCCCCTCTCGTATCATTAAAATAATACAGAAAAATAATTGCCGCATACATGATAAACAAAATGAAATAACCCGCTGCCAGACAGGGATATATCTGCATCACCATACCCCCCATTCCAAATCTCGGCAGCAATATGATACATAGCAGAAAGAGCACCACGGATATGATAAACTGAATGCGGACCAGATTCATCAGCTCCTCGGAAAGCTGGCTGAACATTCTCTTTTTGGCATTCTCGATGGAATTTCCCCTGCCGCCGATGACCGCTTCGGAATAATTTTTGTACCGCTCATGAAAATGCATCTCAACCCTTGAGATAAAAATAACGCTGGCGGAAATATTGGTAAACATGGCGATACAGGTAGCCATGTCATAAGTGGTCATACATACGAAGCTCTTGGCAATCACCATATGCATATCCGTAGCCCAGAACACAAAATTATGCAGATAAAGTCCTATGGTATAGCAAAAATTACAGATTACCAAAAGATACCATGTCTTAAAATATTTTAACACCTTCCTGTATCTGCCGCTGTTTTGCCTGAAATAACTCTTTACCAGCGCAAGCTCCAGCGCAGCTATGATCAGAAAACCCACCGTCAGGGAAAGCAGCATGGAAAATGTTGCCTCCATGTGGAACAGATACACAAGAACAAGGGATAACAGCACTGTCACCAGCATTCCCGCAAAGAAAAACAGGGATATCTTTTTATAATCCTTGCAGATGGACAGATAGAGCATGGAATAAAACACCAGTATCAGCGCAATATAACCACAGTATCCCACAAACACATAGAATAAATCCACCTGTCCCACCAAATATTCCCTGACGCAGAAAGGAATCCCCAGCAGACAGCCGAATGCGATATTCAAAATAAGTCCCACATAATAGCAGGGCAGAATATCATCATAAGTCTCTTCATAAATCACATCCGACATATATTTGGACAATACAGCGTTAAAAGGCGACGCCGCCAGCAGCGCAAAGACAAAAATATACAAAAGGGTGCAGGAATACAACTCCCTGCTGGCATAGTCCAGCTTGGAAACGCCCAGAAGCATCTGCATCAGAAAAACCGCCACGATCACCAAAAACATAGGAGCTATGGTAATCACGGTACTATAGCCGAATCCCACCAGATTGGTGGTGATGGTATTCTTGCTGTATATTTTATTGAGTCTTACGCCGATTCCCGCCATAAGGCAGCCTCCTTTTCTATTTATTGATTGGCACCGTTTAATTCTTCCTGTGTATACTCCTCTTCCGGCCAGAGTATTCCCTGCTCCCAGCCGATTCCCTCATAAATCTCTTCGTAAGTCTGCTTCATCTGTTCTATCCGGTAACTGCGCATGACTCTTTTGTACCCGCAATTTCCCATGTCTTCTACAAGCTTGGGATTCTGCGCCATTTTGACCATGGCTTCCGCAAGCTCCGCGGTATTCATAATGTGCGTCAGAATGCCGGCGGTCCCGCATCCGTCGTCCAATCCGTAAATCAGCTCCCGGCAGTTTCCCACATCCGTGGCTATCACGGGCTTATGGGCCGCAAAGCTCTCCAATATGGTAAGGGGCTGCCCCTCGCTGATGCTGGTTAAAATGGTAAAGTCCATCCTCCCCAGATATTCCTGCACATTGATTCTGCCGGTAAAGACAACATCCTTTACTTTTAAGGCGTCCACCAGTTCATAACACTCCTGCGCATACTGTTCATCCTCATCGCAGGGTCCCATAATCCACAGTTTCAGATTGTCCGCTTTCTTTTTCGCAAAGGCAAAAGCCCGGATCATGGTCTTTACATCCTTGATGGGCGTCACCCTAAGCACCGCCCCCATATTCACATACCCTTCATCCTCTTCTTTCCTGCCGGGGAGAGCGGCAAAACGCCGGGTATCGATTCCGTTGGGAGTAATTCTGGTCTTATTCTCCGGGCAGCCCAATTCTATCTGAAGCTCTCTGGCGTGGGCATACAGGCTGGTCACGATATCCGCCCTGTCATAGACAAGCCGCGACATCTTTCTGAATTGCTCTATCCAGATATTTTTGTAAATGCCTGCCACCCATCCTGCCTTTAAAAGCTCCTCTTCCCTCTCCCTTGTGTAAATACCGTGCTCGGACACCAAAAGCCCGCTCCTGTGAAAATGCTTTGCCATACTTCCCAGCACCCCGGCATAACCCGTGGCAACACAGTGATAAATGTCCGCCTCGGGCAGATGGGTCTGCAGAATCAAAAAAAGAGGAAGATAAATGGAGCGCATGGTCCACAAAAAATCCGAAAAAACCACATAGGGGTATCGGCTTTTGTAGCATTCCTTCACAATACTCAAAAAATCGGCTCCCATCAGCAAATCGTCGATGGAAAACTTCATGGTCTGAAACATCTCAAAGATAGTGTCCCAATCCACATCCTCATTTAAAACCATGCTCCTTAAAGCAAAATATTCCTTATCGCTTAAACTGGTACGGCTGCCGTACTTCTTTTTGTGTCCCCAATCATAATCGTCCAGATAAGCCTCATACACCGCCGTCACATTTTCCGGCAGCTCATAGGCGAACTTTCCGCTCTGGGAACGGTTGGACACAATCGCCAATATAATAAATTCTACCCTCGGAAAAGACTTTATCATACTGTGAATCCATCCGGACACACCTCCCACCACATAGGGATAACAGCCCTCCGCCAAGATGCATATTTTCATACCAGTCTCCATTTCTTTTATTTCAAAAACTGCGGCACCGTCCCTGAAACCTCCACCTGAAGTTCCACATTATCGGCAAGCGTATGTATCAGATAGGCATTTTCCTCCAGCTTTTCATATTCCGCATTCTGTGCCTGTACAACATCCTCTCCGTGGGTGCGCAGCAAAAACCATCCATCCCCCTCCGCGCCCGTAACGGTAAGAAAAATCTTATCTCCTTCACGGGAGGTCTCGTAGTCAAGATTTAAGAATGTCCTGACTTTTTTATCGCTCTCCGACAAAGTGGTCCTTGAAAAAGCTTTATATTTGTTCCAATAAGTGCTGACATTGCTGGAAATCTTATCAAAATAAGCTTCCCATTGCTGTTCTTTTCCCTCCGGCCACACAGCGCTGTGCATATCCACCAAAACATTAGAATAGCCCAAAGCCGTGGAGATGCTTCTTGCCCGCAGATCCCTAAAATAGCTATACTCCGTAGCCTCTCCCGTAATACACTGCAATGTTACATCATCCTTATAATAGGACAGAAGGGGATATTTTTCGCCATAAGCACAGGTTAAGGTACTCACATCCCGTAAATATCTTTCTTCCCATTTTCCTTCCAGCTCTCCCGGCACCTCTTTTCCGGTATACACCGCATTGTAACGGTAACCAATTCCCGGATTGTCCAAAAAAACACTATCCCGTTCCATCTTTTCCGAAAGAGGGATCCCTCCGCCATATATCAGGGATTTCCCTGCTTCAGCGCCGATTTCTTTCATCTGCTGCAGATAAAAGACCATATTGTCCGCGGCGGGTTCCTCACTGTCCAGATAATCATATTGCGGAGCTATACAGCAGGTCAGCTTTAACTTATTCTGCTCCGCCATGGCGGAAACACCGGGCCACATGATATCGCGAAGCACCGATTTCACATCCCGTCCGTAGATTCTCTGTATGGTCTCCTTATTTTCGGAGGCAAAAAACGGATAATCCGATACCACTACATTGCAGGCATTCACCACCGGATGGAGCTCATAAGAACTCGTCTCATAGACAAAGGAATCCAAAATGCCCAATCCGGCAAGGTCTGACAGATAATCGCCGCATACGGCGAATACCGGCGTCCCGTTGTAGCTGTTACGCCAAATCAGGCTGGGAAAATCCTCTCTCTCCGTATCCTCATCATCTATAAGCCCCACCATATAAGTCTTGGTTCCTCTTCCCGTGGCGTACCATGGGATTTCAAGGTTGAAATCCTGAAGCTTTTCCTCTTCCTCTTTTTCCACTTTATAAAGAGCCTCTCCTCCCAGAAGAAAGCCGGAATACATCTGTATGCCTCTTGCTCTTACCGTATCCGCTTTCACTCTGCGGATGCCCAGAAGCTCCTGCAGCCTTTCCTCTTTTTTGATCACGGATACCTCCGGCAGATTACAAAATACCACCGGTACGCCATACTGCGTCACCTTTAACAGGGAACTCATTTCCATTGCAAAATTAATGGCGTCGGAGTCAATCAGAATCATGACGGGAAGATGTTCCTTTGGCAGTTCAAAACCTCTGGTATTCGGCGCTGTCAGCGTATCCTTCTTGGTATAGGTACACCACTGCTTTACCACATTCCACAGTTCGGTATCCTTCTCCCCCAGAAACAGCACATAATCCCTCACAGGAAATTTTTCGTCCGAAGTCTTATAGTCGGCAGACTGCCACTTATCCTGACCGGAGGGCTGCGATTCGCTCACATATTCGTTGACATTATAATTACTCCCCCAAGTCTTGAACACCTGGGAGAATTGAAACATGAATACTAAAACCGCCATCATAATGCATATGCTGAAAAAGTTTCTGCGAGATATCATCGAACCGCTCCCATTCCGCCTCTGTGTGCATGCCAATCAGCGAAATACCCTGATCAATTCCAGAGTTTCACTGTCAATCACCACAGCAGACTGCTTTAACTCTTCAATAACCTCAAAAAATTTCTCCCTCTGTACACTGTTAAAATAGAGCTTTAACTGACAGGTGTAGGTAGCAAGCGTGTTGGGATAATACATTTTCGCGCGCTCGCACCATTTCCTGCAATTCTCGTAATCCTCAACTTCCAAGAGACGCAGGCTCAGAGCCTCATAATGGCTGCTGTTCATTTTCTGCGGGGCGTTTGCATAAAATATTTCACCGATCTCGTCCATAATTGCCACATAAGTATGCTGTTCCATATCTGTAAATACTTTTTGCTCCAACACCGGATTCATATATTCCAGCAGATTGTCCGCATAATATATCTGTTTTTCGTCATTGTCCAGAATCAACTGCCTCTGTTTCTCCACATGAATACGGAAATCGTTTAAAGCGTCCTGCAGCACCGATGCCGCATAATGCGCCGTTTCAGTGTCCTCGCTGTTCAATGCCCCGGAAATAGCCGCCAGAGACTTATGGATATCGCCCCTCACCACATTCATCATCAGGGTCCGCAGACCGCTTTTATCCGTGATCTCAATGGCTTCCTCCAAAGGCACGATATTGCGTTCCCGCTCTTCCTCCGCATGGACAAAGGTTCTGGCGCGCTCCTTGCTGAACACCACATCTTCCAGACTCACCGGCTCCGAGAAGAAGAGACAAAACATCACATGCGCCAGCAAAAAGAAACAGGGAGCCACCACCGGACATAACAGCATAATCACAAAACGGAATATGCAGCTTTTTTGGTCGTTTTCCTTCTTCCGTAAGCGGTTCCATACAAGATAACCCACTGCCGCCAATGTGTTAAACACAAGCAGCACGATAAAACCAATCATCTGTGATGTCATTTTTGACCGTCCTCCACGATATCACATCCATAGCCCATTTCCGCAAAACGCTCTACCACTATGGTGGTGTCCGCCTCATCGGTATTGGCTAACAGTATATACATCTTTCCGTTGGGCAGAATGCCGACATAATCCGTCTGCCGCAGTTTTTCCTGAAAGGCGGTTCCCGCCTTTTCATAATCCGGCGGCTCCACTTTCATCTTAAGAAGTGCGCATTCCGTCAGCCCCTTCCGCTCCGCCTTTAAGTAAGCGTTTACAAGAGCATCAAATGCCTCCGGCTCCAATATCTTTGTTCCCTCCAGATACCTTGTGTCCGTAAGCGCCTCCATATATTTGTTGGCCCGTAACACTGCATTCTGAATCAGGGAACTGATAACCACCAGCTGATTTGCCTGCCCCAATGTCATACTCTCCCACGGAATGCCCCAGACCATGAGAATCATCCGCATCTCTTCGCCTTCAAAGATTGCGTTTGCCATAAGGGGATATCTTTCATCCATCCTACGGTTAATAAAAACCCGGCGCTCCATCAGGGTCTCGTACATCTCCCCCATATTCACATAACGGATGGAATTGCCCAGCACTCTTGCCTTGCGGGAAGTGGAAGAAAACAATCTGGCGTAAGAGCTGTTGGAAATCGTATAGATTGCCACATCCTTGCTCTTTATCAGTTCGCCGAGCACTTCCGCCGCATAAAAAAGCACCTCTTCCGGACTGTACCTGTCCAGCGCCGAAGTAATGCTGTATATTTTCCCCACACTGTCATTCTGGTTTACAATCTGCGTTTCCAACGCATCCTTCACTCGCACATTACTGCTGTTAATATCCTGAATATCGCTTAACTGCAGGGAAATAAATTCCGTCTCCTCCCTGCTCTCCCGCTTAAGCTTGGTAATCTGATCCCTCATGTAGCCCACGGTCAGCCCCAGAATAAACAGCTGGGCAATCCACACATAGGTATTGGCATCCAGAAAAACCTCAAAGCCTGTCCTGTCATACATCTGTCTGAAGCTATATCCCGCTATGGCTAACAACGCCGAAAAGGTAGCCTGCTGCTGCCCATAGATAATGGCAAACAACAACACATACAAAAGGTAAAAGTCAAGGTTTGCAAAATATTCACTGCCGACGGCACGGTTGTTCAGCATAAAAAAGGGAATAAAAGCAATCATATTTTCCACAAAAGGAACCAATGCCCCTATCAGCCATCCCGCCTTTTTCAGGATACGGTCCTTTAATGGTTCCCTTTTTTCTTCCGCATTCAGAAAAACATATTTGTTGGACTTCATCTGCGTGGCAGTTTTATGAATAATGTCGGACATATCACAGAAAAACGGATTGCCGAACTCGCTGTCAAAAAGACGGTTGGACAGTATTCTTCTGCCTCCGCCGTGATTCTCATGAAAGACCCATGCGCTCTCTCCCATAGCGCTCTTTACGATATCTGCCAATTCCGGCTCCGAAATGGCTGCCGAAGTGGAAATATGGTACAGGGGATGTTTGTGTTCCCTGCATGCTGCGATACGATAGATAAACTCCACGGCATCCGCTTCATAGAGCAGGGAAATAGTGCTGTCATCATCCACTGTCAAAGTATTTTTCTCCAAAATCTCCAGACACATCCGGGAACAGATATCCGCCACATCCTCCCTGACCTGTGGAATGCTGTACAGATGGTCAAGCCTCAGGGTAATAATGTCAAGACCGCGGTTTTTACGGTAACTTTCGCACATTTCTTCCCCCTGGGCCAGCGTCATTCCCTTGATGCCCGCGGGAGTCACCGGCTCCGTCTCGGAAATATCCCCATCATAACTGCCGCTGTACACATTTTCCGAGGACAGATAAATGAATCTGCCCTGACAGCGCATGGCATATCCCATAAGAAGGTTCATCAGGCTTGCGGAATATTTCACCGCCTCCGCCTCCTCGTCATGCCATGCAAAATTGGTGTCATAAGCGCCCATATAAACGGTCAATTCCGGATTAACGCTCTCAAAAATCTCATTCAGGCTTGCACTGTCATATGTAAAATTATATTTCTCAAACACTTTCTGATAAGAACGCTTTTCAAATCTGCTGCCTGTCAGCAAATATACCCGGTGTCCCTCTTTATTGAATTTGATGATTAAATTATTGATTAAGCTTCCTGAACCGCCTATCAACAGTACATTCATAATTCCTCTCATTCCGCCGCGTAAGCGGCATTTTAATCAGTTGGAACTTTGGGGCGCGCTGCGTCACAAATTCCCTGTTCCCTTAACTGCCTGTCAAACCGTATGATATCCTGCAATGCCGTCTCTTTTTCCACCTGATACTTCCCGCTTATCCTATCTGCTATCTGTTCCTTTTCCATCCCCTGCTGCATCATTTGAAAGATAAAAGCTCCCATCTCATTTAAGGGCAGCGGGCTCTGATATGCTCTCCCGTCCTGTTCCCTATCAAGAAGCCAATATAATCCCGCTGCCTGTCTCAGCATATACCGATCCGGACTCCCGCCGTGGGACTGCCCGCTTTCTAGGTCTGCCATTCCCGTTACCTCTCCATGATATATTCATTGAATAACTTCATTATGCCGCAAGCTGACTTGCATTCTGCGTAGCAGAATTATTATACCACAAGCGCAGAAAAGGAAGCGCCCCGCAGGGGCATTTACTTTTCAAGCAGTGGACTCGTATAATGCCTCACAAAGCGTTTCTATGCTTTGGGAGGGCAAGGCAGCGCAAGCTGACTTGCATTCTGCGTAGCAGAATTATTATACCACATATCTCCCATAAAGGAAATATCCGTATCACTGCTGTTTAAAAATACGCGTCACTGTCTTGCTCACACTTCAATATGCACAGATTGTTTTCCGCTCTGTTGCGCTTTAGTCATTCCTTCCACTATTCATAGATTGGAAATCGCATTTATTGCTTGCTATTTTTTGATTATAATATCTGATAAGTAAGAAATCAACTTCTTTTGATTGTTCCGCAGCATTTGACAGGAGCGGGGAAATCTGCTACAATAAAAGCGCAAAAGGGAATACTGCCGATAGACGGTCAGCCCTAAGAATTAGTTACAAAAAAGTAACCGCATTCCTCGACCAAAGGGCGGTTACTTTTTTGTGTGGTTTATGTAAGCTATCAGAATTGACACACAACCGTCAGCAGTTCATAATCACTCATCAAGCATCCCCCCTTTCCCGGTTTTACCCGTAGTCAGAGGGGCGGTACCCATAAAAATATTTTATCAGAAAATATCAGACACCACAAGAGCGATTCCAAAAAGACAGACTTTTAAAAATAAGTCACAATATCTGCGAGCCGGCGTTTGGGCACCACATAATCTTTATTGTCATCCAGATAATACGAAAATTCCTCCCCCTGATACAATGGCACTATTGTGCTTTTATGAGAAGGATAGCCGAATGCTACCACTGTGTGCAGCTTTTGATTTTCCGTAAGTCCAAAAAGTTCAGACAGCTTCTGTTTATTGCAGGCGCCGATAATGCAGCTGCCCACCCCGTGATTCCATGCCGCCAAAGTCATATTCCCGATGGCAAGACCCGCGTCCGTATCACAATCCCTGTTGATATCCAGATTCTCTACCACTGCAATGAAAAGCACCGGCCATTCCCCTTCCTTAGGCTGCCCCAGCTTTGGAGGAAGCGCCGCCGCCCAGCGGGTATGCTCAAATACTTGCGCCACTCTGTTTTTCCCCTCCACTACGATATAGGAAAGGGGCTGTCTGTTAGCCGCGCTGGATGCAAGCCTCGCCGCCAACAGAATTTCGTCCACGATGCTCTGGTCAATTTCCTTCTGTTCAAAACGCCTGTATGTACGGCGCGTCTCTAAAAGTTCCATCAGATTATCCATAAAAATTCCTCACTTTCTGTGTCTGCGTACATTGTACCATGATTATAGCCCGCAAGGCGAATTATTTTTATCCGAAAATCCGGTGTTTCCTTTTACATAGATTTTACAAAAGTTGTATTTTGGATTTTACAGACAGCATCTATCATAACAAGTGTAGCACAAAATACTTGAAAAGAAGGAGAAAACAATTATGAAAAAAATGACAAAATGTATCGGTTCCATTGTTGCTATGACTCTTACGCTTGCGGTTATGGGCGGATGCGGAAAAACAGCCGGCGGTACGGCGTCCGCAAACAACGATGTTGCCAACGGTACGGTATCTACGGACGGTTCCACTTCTATGGAAAAGGTAATCGGCGCATTAGGGGAGTCCTTTGAGAAAGACAATCCCGGCATAACCTTTACCTATAACCCTACCGGTTCCGGTTCCGGAATTACTGCTGTCGCGGAGGGACGCTGCGATATCGGGCTTTCCAGCCGTAATCTGAAGGAAGAAGAAAAAGCACAGGGATTAACGGAAACCATACTTGCCCTTGACGGTATCGCAGTCATTGTAAATCCCGATAATCCGGTAAATGACCTCGATTTGGAAACCATCGGAAAAATTTATAAGGGCGAGATAACAAATTGGAAAGAAATCGGCGGCAGCGACTTGGAAATTGTCCTGATTGGCCGCGAAGCGGGAAGCGGTACAAGGGATGGTTTTGAATCCATCACCGGTACGGGGGATTCCTGCAAATACCGGCAGGAACTTACCTCTACCGGAGATGTCATTACAACCGTGGCAGGCAATCCAGCGGCAATCGGATATGCTTCTCTTGCATCTGTAAAGGAAACCGTAAAAGCACTTTCGGTTGGCGGCATTGTACCTACGGAAGAAACCGTAAAGGACGGAAGCTATGTGGTACAGCGTCCCTTTGTACTGGTGACAAAGAGCGGAACCGATCTTTCGGCAGCCGCGCAGAAATTCTTTAATTATATCACTTCATCTGAGGCGGATGAAATCATCTCCTCCGCAGGCGCCGTGCCAAAACATTGACCGCTTTATGAGGTGATGTCTTATGAAAAACAGAAAACGCCTTAAGGAAAATGCCATACACGGCATTTTCCTGATACTTGGTCTGATTACGGTTGGCTGTGTGCTTCTGATTACCGTTTATCTCGTGATATCCGGGATTCCGGCTATTCGCAAAATAGGTGTCTGTAATTTCCTTTTCGGGAAAAAATGGGCTTCCACGGCAGCACAGCCGCAGTATGGGATTTTACCTTTTATCCTCACAAGCATTTACGGTACGGCCGGCGCAATCCTGATCGGAGTGCCTATCGGATTCATGACGGCGGTTTATCTTGCTAAGATTGCACCGGTCAAAGTAAAAACGGTTGTCGAGACGGCAGTCAGCCTGCTGGCAGGCATTCCTTCGGTAGTTTATGGGCTTGTCGGGATGATGACGCTGGTTCCGGGAATACGAATCCTTTTTCATATCCCGGACGGAGCCAGCCTGTTTGCTGCAATGATCGTACTTGCCGTTATGATTTTACCATCGATTATCAAGGTATCGGTTACCGCCTTGGAAGCCGTCCCCAAAGAGTACGAGGATGCTTCTCTCGCGCTTGGAGCGACACCGATGGAAACCTATTTCAGGGTCTCCGTTCCTGCGGCAAAAAGCGGCATTGCGGCGGCTGTGGTTTTAGGCGTCGGCAGGGCTATCGGGGAATCAATGGCTGTTATGATGGTGGCAGGGAATGCACCCAATATGCCTGAAATTTTTCAGAGCGTCCGCTTCCTTACAACCGCCGTGGCAAGCGAAATGTCCTATGCCGCCGACGGAAGCTTGCAAAAACAGGCGCTGTTTTCCATCGCACTGATACTGTTTCTCTTTATCATGTTGATAAACGCCGTACTGAATTTCATTTTGAAACATGACAAAAAAGCATAGGTTAAGAAAGGCATGGTCATTAAAATGCAAAAACAATCCATTTCCACCAAAAGAAAAACATATATTACCGCCATGGGCGTGCTGATGGGAATTTCCGTAAGCATTACCTGCGCATTGGTGCTGTTTTTAATCGGTTATGTATTGTGGAAAGGACTGCCCAATGTATCATGGGAACTGCTTACCACAAAGCCAAGCTATCTGTCCGGCCGGATAGGGATTCTTCCGGACATTCTGAATACCGTCTATATTGTGCTGGCAGCTTTGGTACTGGTTCTCCCCCTTGGCGTAGGCGCCGCAATTTATCTTACGGAGTACGCCGGAAACAAAAAGTTGGTAGAAATCATAGAGTACGCTGCCGAAACCTTATCGGGGATTCCGTCTATTATTTATGGTCTGGTAGGCATGCTGTTTTTCTGCCAATTCTTTGGTATGAAAACATCCCTTGCGGCAGGAGCCTTTACGCTGGTAATCATGAATCTGCCCACCGTCATGCGCACTACGCAGGAAAGTCTGAAAACCGTTCCACAAAGTTACCGGGAAGGCGCTTTCGGACTGGGCGCCGGAAAATGGCGTGTAATCCGTACCGTGGTGCTTCCCGGCTGTATTGATGGCATTATCACCGGCTGCATTCTGTCCGTAGGGCGGATTCTCGGGGAATCTGCTGCTCTTCTCTTTACTGCCGGTTTTGCCCATGCCTTGAACGGAATTGTGAAGGGACTCGGCAGCGCAGGGGCAACACTCACAGTCGCGCTATATGTCTATGCAAAAGAAAACGGAGAATTTGGAATTGCCTTTGCCATCGCCGCTATCCTGATGATTCTAACCGTACTCATTAACCTGTCGGCCACGGCGGCAGGCAGATATTTCCAAAAAAGAACCCAAGGAATCCAAAAAGCACCGGCTTTTGGAGAAATGAAAGGTCGTGAAAAAACATATGAGTAACCATATCAACCCTGTTATGAAAGTGAAAGAACTATGTCTTTGGTATGGCAACACACAGGCCCTTAAAAATATTAATATCGATATTGAAGAAAAAAATATTACCGCTTTGATCGGTCCGTCAGGATGCGGAAAATCTACTTTTCTTAAAACCTTAAACCGGATGAATGACCTTGTTCCCGGGGTGCGGATCTCCGGAGAGGTGCGCTACCGTGACAGCAATATTTTTGACGCGGATGTTGATGTAAATGAACTTCGCCGCAGCGTCGGTATGGTTTTCCAAAAACCGAATCCCTTCCCCATGAGTATCTATGATAATATTGCTTATGGGCCACGGACCCACGGGATTAAAAATAAGGCAAAACTGGATGATATCGTAGAACATTCCCTGCGGGGGGCTGCCATTTGGGAGGAAGTAAAAGACAGACTGAAAAGATCGGCGTTAGGATTGTCGGGGGGTCAGCAGCAAAGACTTTGCATTGCCCGCGCATTGGCCGTAGAACCGGATGTGCTTCTGATGGATGAACCTACGAGCGCCCTTGACCCGATTTCCACATCCAAGATTGAGGAGCTTGCAATGGAGCTTCGGAATAAGTATACTATTATCATAGTTACGCACAATATGCAGCAGGCGGTGCGGATTTCCGATAATACGGCTCTTTTTCTCCTCGGTGATTTAATAGAATACGGAAATACGGAAAAGATGTTTGAACAGCCTAAAGATAAGCGGACAGAAGATTATATTACGGGGAGGTTTGGATGATGAGAAGTCGTTTTGACGAACAGCTTGCTACACTGAATAATGAACTCACAAAAATGGGCGCCATGTGCGAGGAATCGATTGACATTGCTTCCAAGGCATTGATTATCGGAGATGTCTCGCTCGCAGATAAAGTCCTGCCCATTGATGAAGAAATTAACCATATGGAGCGTACCATAGAAACACTATGCCTGAAACTGCTGTTACAACAACAGCCGGTAGCAGGGGATTTGCGGCAGATTTCCGCCGCACTTAAGATGATCACCGATATGGAGCGCATCGGAACACAGGCTGCGGATATTGCAGAGATCATCACATTCCTTAACGGAAGAACCGGCAGTGAATGTGAACATATCCGTTTTATGGCAGAGGCGGCAAGCAGCATGGTTACAGAAAGCATTGATGCTTTCGTAAAACAGGATGTTGTGTTGGCCGGCAAAGCAATTGACCGTGATGATGTGGTCGATGATTTGTTTTTACAGGTCAAATCATCATTGATTAAACTGATAGCGGAAACCCCCGCAGACGGAGGATATGCTCTGGATTTACTGATGATTGCCAAATATTTTGAGCGTATCGGGGACCATGCGGTCAATATCGCAAGATGGGTAACTTTTTCCGTGACAGGAAAACATGTAACATAGGCGGTTAGATTGCATCGCAGCAGAACTGCGATAAGGAGGTTTTGTATGAAAATATGGTGCATAGAGGATGATGAAAGCATTCGGGATATCGAAGTTTATACGCTTACTTCCACCAATTTTGAGGCAGCAGGCTTTCCGAATGCAGCAGCTTTTCGGAATGCTCTGTCTTCGGATAAACCGGATCTGATTCTTCTTGACATTATGCTTCCGGGAGAAGATGGTGTGGAACTGCTTAAATTTTTAAAAGCAAATCCCGACACCTGCCGGATTCCTGTTATCATGGCAACCGCAAAAGACATGGAATATGATAAAATCCAAAGTCTTGATCTGGGTGCGGACGATTATCTTGTAAAGCCTTTCGGTATGATGGAAATGGTTTCCCGCGTGAAAGCCGTACTTAGAAGATGTAATCCCCCGGATGTGGAACATCTTTTGAAAGCAGGCGGTCTTTTAGTCAATTTAGACGAGCATACCGTTGCCATTGATAATGAGCGAATCCAGCTTACCCTGAAAGAATTTGAACTGCTTCGGATGTTTCTGTCCCATCCGGGGATTGCTTTTACCCGCGACCAGATTTTTAATGATATATGGGGTGCGGATTATGTCGGTGAAACGCGGACTGTGGATATGCATATCCGCACCCTGCGTATGAAATTGAAACATTACGGAAAAATGATAGAAACCGTGCGCGGCGTCGGCTACCGGTTAGAGGTTACAACATGACAAAAAAAATTTTTAAATCAATTATGATTGTTGCGGGAGCTGTCCTGATTGCAAGTCTTGTAATCATTATGGGCGGACTATACCGTTATTTTAGTAATCTTCAGGAAAAACAGTTAGAAGACGAGTTATCGCTGGCTGTCATCGCTGTCGAAAAGAACGGTCAGGAATATCTTGAAAAATTACCGTCAAGCGGGTATCGTCTAACATGGGTTGCCGAAAACGGTGATGTCATATACGATACACAGTCTGACAAAGAAAATATGGAAAACCATGGAGACAGAGAAGAAATCCAACAGGCATTGCAAAGCAGGGAAGGGAAAAGCTCACGCTATTCAACAACACTCTTAGAAAAAACACTTTATTGTGCAAGACGCCTTAACGACGGTTCCGTACTCAGGATTTCAGCCAGCAGCATCAGTGTATGGATGCTTGTTTTTGGAATGACACAGCCGATTTGCATTGTGATTGCCACTGCCCTTGTTTTGTCGGGAGTATTGGCCGACCGGATTTCCAAACATATCATGGAACCATTAAACAGCCTTGATTTGGAAAAACCTCTGGAAAATGATACTTATGAGGAACTGGCTCCTTTATTGAGCCGTCTTCACAGACAGCACAGGCAGATAGATATGCAGTTAGCGCAGCTTCAGAGGCAAAATGATGAATTTACACAGATTACGCAGGGCATGGCGGAAGGACTCGTGCTTTTGAATGACAAAAGCCTGATTGTGAGCATCAATCCCGCCGCGTTGGAATTGTTTCACGCACAGCCTTCCTGCATCGGCAAAGATTTCCTGACTATCGAACGCAGTCCCGGTATCAGTCATGCAGTACAGGATGCCTTTTTAAACGGGCACAGCGAAATCCGCACGGAACAAAACGGGAAAGAGTATCAGTTCCATATCAACCGCATTGAGTCAAGGGGGGCTGTCATCGGCGCTGTCCTGCTTGCTTTTGACATAAGCGAAATAGCTTTCACAGAAAGGAACAGACGGGAATTTACAGCCAATGTATCACATGAGCTGAAAACTCCCCTGCAATCCATAATGGGGAGCGCTGAGTTAATAGAAAACGGGCTTGTAAAACCGGAAGATATGACACAATTCGTAGGGCATATCCGGACAGAAGCGGAACGGCTTGTGACTTTAATAGATGACATTATCCGGCTTTCAAAGCTGGACGAAGGATGTGATATGCCTTTTGAAGATGTCGACTTATATGAAATTGCCACGGATACAGCGGCAGAGCTTAACGAAATAGCGGCAGCAAAGAATGTCGAAATTACGGTCACGGGCGGAACCGTCAAAATAAAAAGCGTCAGACGCCTTTTGACAGAAATCCTGTTTAATCTTTGCGATAATGCCGTCAAGTATAATACACAAGGCGGTACGGTAATTGTTTCCATCACCGAACAGGAAAAGCTCGTCGTGATTTCCGTAAAAGATTCGGGAATCGGCATACCTCCCGAACATCAGGCACGGATATTTGAACGGTTTTACCGGGTGGATAAAAGCCGTTCTAAAGAATCCGGCGGTACGGGTTTAGGTCTTTCCATTGTAAAACATGCCGTACAGTATTTAAACGGCAGAATCGACCTAAAAAGCAGCCCCGGAGAAGGAACGCTTATACAGATTTCATTTCCTATCAGCCAAGAAACGCCATAATGAGGGTTGCCGATGTGCAGCACAGTTTCAGCAAAAGATGCTCCGCCTCCCCAAACAGACTCTGGGGTGGCGGAGCATTTACTTTTTTACTGCTGCGCTACATCTTTCATGGAGAAGTTGATTCTGCCCATCTTATCCTTACCCATGCAGACTACCGTCACTATATCTCCCAAGGTAAGCACATCCTCCACGCGGTTGATTCTCTCCTTGGCAATCTTGGAAATATGAACCATGCCTTCCTTGCCGGGAGCAAACTCCACAAAGGCGCCGAATTCTTTAATACTTACAACCTTGCCCTTGAAAATCTGACCGGTCTCAAACTCGGTAGTGATAATCTTCACCATCTCCACTGCCTTGTCCATCATTTCCTTATCGGTGCCGCAGATGGACACCTGACCGTCATCCGTAATGTCTATCTTTACGCCGGTACGCGCAATAATCTCATTGATGGTCTTTCCTCTCTGACCAACCACATCACCGATTTTCTCCGGGTCAATCTGAACGGAGATAATCTTGGGCGCATATTGGTTCACCTCAGGCCTGGGCGCCGCAATGGCGGGCTTCATGCAGTTGTCCATAATGAACAGCCTTGCCTCACGGCATCTTGCAATAGCGCCCTCCACGATGGGTCGGGTCAGACCGTGAATCTTAATATCCATCTGGATTGCCGTGATGCCGTCCGTGGTACCTGTCACCTTGAAGTCCATATCGCCAAAGAAATCTTCCAAGCCCTGAATATCGGTAAGCAGTACGAAATCATCATCCGTATCCCCTGTCACAAGACCGCAGGAGATTCCTGCCACCATCTTTTTGATGGGAACGCCCGCTGCCATTAAGGACATACAGGAAGCGCAGGTGGAAGCCATGGAAGTGGAGCCGTTGGACTCGAAAGTCTCGGATACCGTACGGATTGCATAGGGGAATTCCTCCTCGCTGGGAAGCATGGGAAGAAGCGCCCTCTCCGCCAATGCGCCGTGACCGATTTCTCTTCTTCCGGGCCCGCGGGAAGGCTTTGTCTCACCTACGGAATAGGAAGGGAAATTATAATGGTGCATGTATCTCTTGCTCACTTCATTTTCATCCAGCCCGTCAATTTTCTGCTGTTCGGACAAAGGAGCCAGGGTACATACATTACAAATCTGGGTCTGTCCGCGGGTAAACATAGCGGAACCGTGTACTCTGGGAATGATATCCACCTCCGCTGCCAGAGGACGAATCTGCGTAATCTCACGACCGTCGGGTCTCTTGTGGTCTTTTAAAATCATCTTGCGGACAGTCTTTTTCTCGTACTGGTAAACAGCCTCTCCCAAGATGGCAAGCCACTCCTCATTCTCGGCAAAAGCCTCTTCCAGCTTTTCCGTAATCACGCGGATGTTTTCCTCGCGAACCTGTTTTTCGTCGGTAAATACCGCTTTCTCCATCTCCTCGGGAGGTACGATTTTCTTGATCTCCTCAAACATCTCCGCAGGGACTGCGCAGCTTTCGTATGCATGCTTCTTTTTGCCGTTCTCCGCAACAATCTTGTCAATAAAAGCAATAATGGTCTGATTGATTTCATGGGCTTTATAAATAGCCTCAATCATCTTTGCCTCGGGAACCTCGTTTGCGCCTGCTTCAATCATAATTACCTTTTCTCTGGTAGATGCAACGGTCAGGTTCAAATCTCCCTTTTTCCACTGTTCCTGAGAAGGGTTGACAATCAATTCTCCGTCAATCATACCCATCTGGGTCATCGCACAGGGACCGTCAAAGGGGATGTCCGAAATACAGGTTGCGATGGCTGCGCCGATCATAGCCACCAATTCGGGGCGGCACTCGGGGTCAACGCTCATTACCAGATTGTTCAGGGTAACATCATTACGGTAATCCTTGGGAAACAGGGGGCGCATGGGTCTGTCAATCACACGGCTGGTAAGAATCGCATTTTCGCTCGCCTTTCCCTCTCTCTTATTAAATCCACCGGGAATCTTGCCCACAGCATACATTTTCTCCTCATATTCCACACTTAAAGGGAAAAAGTCAATGCCCTCCCTGGGCTTCTCGGATGCTGTCGCGGTACATAATACCGTGGTGTCGCCATAGTGCATAAACGCACAGCCGTTTGCCTGTTTTCCCACACGGTTAATGTCAACCTTCAGGGTGCGTCCGGCAAGTTCCAATTCATAACTCTGATACATATTGTCCTCCATTCCACCGCTTCCTGCGGTAATTGTATTTTCATCAGGAACAGAAGCACCGAAACTACTGAAAAGAGCGGGAATTCTCCTGTTCTTTTCAGCGGTCTCGGGTAGACCTTCTGTTCCATAGTTGCCAAAATAACGGAACAAAAAGCGGAGTGCAAAAATAATCTCACACTCCGCCCCGTCTTATTTTCTTAAACCAAGTCTTGCAATCAAAGCACGATATCTTTCGATATCCTTCTTTTTCAGGTAATCCAAAAGACCGCGTCTCTGACCTACCATCTTTAACATACCGCGGCGTGAATGATGATCCTTGGGATTCTCCTTCAAATGCTCGGTAAGCTCTTGGATTCTTGCAGTCAGAACCGCCACCTGTACCTCGGGTGAACCGGTGTCGCCGGGCGTTCTGGCATACTCGTTCATAATTGCCGTTTTCTTTTCCTTAGAAATCATGTTTCTTTCCTCCTATTCTGGTAACCGCCTGACACCAAGACCGGGTCGGAGTGTCCCAAATCTGAGCATCGGCTGACTCACACTTAAACATCATAACACAGTTTAAGAGCATTGTAAACACTTAATTTTTTACCGGCTTTACCAGCTCTTTTTCAGTCTCATATTCCAATCAAGGCTATAGGGACCGTCCTCCATTTTGTTCAGCATCTCATAGCACTGATAGCGCATCATGGTAGGTGAATTTTCCGTAAAGCCGGGGTCGCTCTGCCAAAACTGGTATCCCAGCATATAGGAATTCACCAATTCCTCCCAGGAATCGTACTTTTTCTGCAGTTTAAGGGAATTTTCCAGAGATTTTTCCATGGCTTCCTCATAACTCATGTATCCGCAGACATAAAAATCCGCATACAATTGATTGACCCTGCACAAATCCCATGCGGCAATAGCCTCCTCATCCTCTCCTCCCTGATAAAGAGCATAGACTATCACATATCGGAACAGGTTTTCCTTGATGCCTGAATTTTCAAGAGCCTGCGCAAATTCCTCTTCCGTCATGGAAAGCATATCCTGCTTTTCCAATTCTTCCAGACATTCACGGTACACTTTCCTGTGCCCTTCCTTTTGAAGCTGCTCCACAGTCTCAAGGGCGGTCTCCCTGTCCCTTATGCTCCAACTGCTCCGCAGGGAATTTTGAACCAGCACCTGATAGTCCTCCGTGATTTCCTCTCCGCCCACGATTCGCCATTCCCCGCCGTTGTTGTATGTGAGAGGCGCATAAGTGGCGTTAAACCATAAGACGGTATCCGGCAGTTCTTCTATGCCGTTCCCCGCATCTTCCAAAAGCTGTGCCATGACCGGCTTTGCCTCTTTTTCGGCATCTGCGCTTTGGGACAATTCCTCCTCTATCGTCTCCTGCGTTTTTGTATCATCCTTCTCATTTCCCGCCTGAAAGCCGCATCCCGATACAAAACAGGTTAAGGCAACAGCCATGGAAAATAAGCCCAAGCTTCTGAAAATCTTCTCTATTTTATTGGTTGTAATATGCCGACAAATCAATTCCATAAGCCGTCTCCACCTCCTCTATCAGCGTATTGGTTGCATCATCGTATTCGTTACTTGATAAAGTAATCCGGCAGTTTAAGGCATAATTTCCGTCCACTCTGATGCGGCAGAATACAATCGTACCGAAAGTATATTCTTCCGTCACGGCATTTTTTTCCTCATAGAGAAGCGCCCCCTGTACCGCCTCTCTGTAACCGGCAATCGGTTCTATGCTGCTGCTCCGGACAATGCGGTATCTGTCCGTATATTCCGCATACTGCTTCCGCCTGCTCTCAAGATCCTCTTCAAGCTCCTCCATAAAACGCCCTCTGCCTATTTCTTCCAGCGCTGCCGCCACCGTAACGCCATGCATGGAGGAATCGGCACGGCTTTCCCGAACGCTGACTTTCCATCCCATAGGCAGTATAATGGGACATTCCTTCTCTTTCCTATAAGAGACAAGAGTCGTCGTTCCGAGATACCTGTATCCCTCCAGCTTTTCCAATGCCCTTTCCCCTGACTGCGGCTCATACACATCCTGCATTTTTTCTTTTCTCTCCTTATCGGCGGCCAGCCAGTCGCCGTCCGGCTGCAGGGTATCCAGACTGATGCCGTAACATCCGCCCAATTCCTTCAGAATCCGGCCAGTCTCCTTATCCACTCCGTTTTCCTGTATTTCCACATCCCACATAATACAAGCTGTCTCACTCTGATAATCCAGATAAAAAAATTTCGTCACTTTGTAGGGCTGCCCATACATATCCTCTTTCGTCGCCGTCACCAGTTGGTATCTGTCGTCCCCCTTCTCCATCACCTGACTCACCTGTATGCCATTATACCCTGACGATTCCGTTTCCCAGAATTCCAGCGCAACTCTCACACGGATATTCAACAATTCATATACGGAAAGATGTTCCGTGCTGGCCGCGGAGGCGGAATAGCTCAGTCCGGGCCCGAGACCATGTACATTCCCGTTCCCGCTGCTGCTTCCTTTTAATATGTAGGCGTCATAGAGGGTTTTGTCACCGTAATAATCCTCTATGGATGCTTTTTCTACATACTGCAGCTGCGCCAATTCCTCCTCAGACCACTCCGGCATCTCTTCCACAGTAAATATTTCGTCCGTGCCGGCCGGACTGTCTGTTTCCGCCTGCCCATCTGTTTGTATCTGACTGCCTATATCCGCCTGTTCATCCGTCGGATCATTCCTATCTGCCGAACGGTCTGTCTCCGTCGGATTGTCTATCTCCGTCGGATTGTCTATCTCCGTCGGACTGTCTGTCTCCGTCGGACTGTCTGTCTCCGTCGGATTGTCTGTCTCCGTCGGATTGTCTGCTTTTGTCGGATTGTCCTGATTCTCTTTCGCAGCCGTACCGTTGGCACAGCCCACAAGCGCAACCGTCATCAGAACGACAAATATTCGCAAGAACCATATCTTCCGTTGTTTGAGCCGACTCATTTTCTTCTCTCCTCCTCCGCGAAATCTTTCTTTCGCAAACTCACAATTTTCCTAATAATATGAACAATGGGCAGCACGCCTTGCGAACTGCCCGTTGCTTATAAAGGGGATACCCTCCTTATTTAATCATAAATCACTCTCACCGCTTTTACCGGCGTCCTGTAATTATACTTGCTGATTTTAATGCCGGTAGTCGGGCTGCTTGCCTGAATGACTTTCCCGCCGCCGATATAAATCGCCACATGATTGATGGTGCCGGAGCCGTCTGCATAGAATACCAGATCTCCGGGCTTCATGTCCGAAAACTTAATCTTGGTCCCGTCATTAGCCTGCGCTCTGGAAGTACGGCTCAGATTAATGTTAAACTTCTTGAATACGCTCATGACAAAGCCGGAACAGTCCGCACCCTTTGTTAAGCTGGTTCCGCCCCACACATAAGGATTTCCCACAAACTGCTTTGCATATTCCACCAAATCCACACGGATGTCCGAAACACCCTGACCATACAGAAGTTCCGTCATGGTAATGGCAGTGTCAAGCTTCTCCTCCACAGTCACATATTCCTCTGACACATAAGCTTCCACACCGTCAAGGGATACCTTTATCCAGCCATTGTCCAAGGTTTCTATAAATTCAAGCTCCTCGCCTTTGAGTACCTGAGTCATGACCTTGCTGTTTTTGTCGGCCTCTTCCCTTACATTTAGTCCGTCCACCTGCGCCACTGCCACAGTGCGCACCAATTCTTTCGCTTTTATCTTGGCGTCCGGTCCGGTCAACAGATATTCCAGACTCACATAGCCTTCCACTTCGCCGGACTGGATATACGCCCATCCGTCCAATGTCTCCAATATTTCACATGCCGCATTCTTGGGAAGCTTCCCCACAAGCTTGCCCGCTGTAGAAGCCTCCGCGCGGACATTTAAATTGCCGCTCTCCACATTGGCGATGCCGATATCCGTATATCCCCACAGCGCACCTTTTGCCTGCTCTGCCAGCGCTACATACTCCTCGGTAGTAAGACTCTTCTGCTCCATAATGGATACCACACCCGCCGACTGCAACAGACTGCTGCTCTCCGCGGCAGATACCGTTAACGGCTGACATGCGATACCTATAAGCAGTCCTGCCGATACCACCCACGCCCCTCTTATCATTTTTCTATATATCATACCAATATCCTTTTCTTTTGCGATTGTTCGTCTCATAGTTACAGAAATCATACGATTATATTACAATTTTGTTACATGTAATATAAATTATACCTATTTCCTCGCTGTCTGTCAACTATTTCCACGGTTTTTTCCAATAATTTCTACCGAAAGCTTATGCTTCCTCCGCTTCAAGCTCCCTCTCCTGTGCAATAATGGCGAAAGCAATATTGGTGGCATGGTCAGCCACACGCTCCAAGCCGGATACGGTGTCCGAAAAAATCATGCCGGCTTCCGGAGTGCATTCTCCTTTGGTCAGGCGTTCCACATGGGCGCGCTGCAATTCCTTTTCCTTGGCGTCCACTTTATTTTCCAGACGGACAATCTCCTGCATATGCTGCTCGTCGCTCTTTACAAACATCTCTATGGAATATTGAATAATGGTGTTCACCATATCAAGCATCTCACCCAGCTCACGCTGCGCCTGCTTGCTGATTACCGCACCGTTTTCCCTGCGCATTTTAGCGGCGTCCGCCACATTTTCCGCATGGTCGCCGATACGCTCAATATCGTTTACCACATGAAAAAGAGCTCCCAGACTCTTTAAATCCTCGATAGGCAGGGAAGTCTGGTTGATTTTCACCAGATAATCCGTGATGGCACGGCTCAGGAAATCAATATTTTTCTCCACATCGTACACTTCTTCGATATCCTCTTCGTCCAGAGTAATCAGGGCGTTCATGGCACGGTTCAAATTCTCGCTTGCCAAGGATGCCATACGGTCCAGCTCCTTAATTACCCCCACCACGGCAGTGGCAGGATTAAACACAACCTTGTCCCCTATATACTTTAACTGATAACTCTCCCTATAACCGATCTTCTTATCTTCACCCGGCACACATGCGCTGGCGAGTTTTACAATCAGACCGGAGAACGGGAATAACACGATTACCTGGAATATCTTAATCGCAGTGTGGGCATTTGCCACAAACCGTCCGTTATCCGGGGAAATTTTCAGAATCAGTCCTATAATGGGTTCCAATGCGAAGAAGAAAATAATATAAATCAGCACCGTTCCGATGACATTGAACCAAAAATGGATAAGAGCCGCTTTCTTGGCGTCCTTCTTGCCCGCAAGGGATGCGAGGAGCGCAGTGGTACATGCGCCGATATTACATCCCAAAATAATATAAAGGCAAATGGACAAGTCCAGCAGTCCCTGCTGCGCCAGCAAAAGTACAATACTGACGGTCACAGAGGAGCTCTGAATCACGGAAGTGACCAATACGCCCATCAAGGTTGCCAGAAAAGGATTGGTCAGGGAGCTTAACAATTCCACCACCTGTGGTTCATTTTTCATGCCTGCCATAGCCTGAGACATGGTGCTCAAGCCCACGAAAAGAATCCCAAAGCCTGTAACCACTCCGGCAAACTGCTTTACATTCTCCTTAGAAGCAAACATCATCACTAAAACGCCCGACAGTAAAATCACCGGGGCAATCTCTGACAGATTAAAGGAAACCAACTGTGAAGTGACGGTAGTACCGATATTGGCGCCGAAGATGACTCCTGCCGCCTGATAGAGATTCATCAGTCCGGCATTCACAAAGCTGACTACCATGGCAGTACAGGCGGATGACGATTGAATGATTCCCGTGAACACCACGCCCACTATCATTCCCATAAAACGGTTGGTGGTAAAAATCTCCAGAATGCGGCGCAGTTTTGCGCCTGCGACTTTCTCAATGGAATCACTCATCAGTTCCATGCCAAACAGAAAAAGTCCTAAACCACCTGCCATTGTTAATAAAATGCTTGCACTCATCTATTTTGTTCCCTTATCCTTTCAGCTATACCGCCGTTAAAAAACAAATCAGTCTCATTATAAGGGAAAACAAGAAAACTTACAATCTATTTTTACAAAAAAGAACACCGAAAAAGAAAAACCTGAAATCACCAGCTATCCGCAATCAGATTTTCTCCCGGAACGGGCTTCGCATCCTTCCTGCGGGCAATGTCATGCCAGCGGGCCGCCTCATCCCGATACCTGACGGCTGTTTCCATCAGCTCATTATATTGCGCGCGGATGCTCTCAAGGATTTCGCCGTGCGCCTGCTCTTTCGCATGGAGTTGATTTTCCAATTCTTCCTTCTGGGCTTTCAAATCCCTTGAAAGAAGCTTCTCCTCAGCAAGCTGCGCAGATACCTTATCTAACTCCTGCTGCGTATCGTGCAGGGTTTCCGATACCAGATTAAGCTTCTGCTGCACATCCTGTAGCTGCGTTTCCAGCAAGGGACTGTCCGAAGGATAGATTACAAGCTCCAAATCGGGATTTAAGGCAAAGAGGATTTGCGTTTCCTGCGAAGAAACATCTAAAATAAGCCTGTCACTCATGGCAAGAATTCCGAAATTTCGTATTTCCGAAAAGGATGTTTCCGGTAGTTTTATGCGGACATCCGGCTTTAACGGAAACAAAGCTTTCAGATAATACGCATTGTTTAATGGGCTTTTTGTTGTATAGAATAAAATCAGCTCTCCCTGAAAAGTTACGATGTGCGGGTTATGACAGCCGGGAATTTCCTGACTGCTTATTTTATAGATATTCTGCAAGTCATTGATGCTTCTCACCACAATATCCTGCTCCACGCTAAAGTACGCATAATAGACTGTCCCGTTGAAAGCCGTGTCCGTAAGGCTGCTTCGATAGTCCGTGCATAAAACGATGGGACGCATCATATTTTCACCGAATGTGCTCCTGATATAAATATTTGTTCCTGCGTGATAAAGAATCAGATTTCTCTCCGCATCCAGTGAATATACATTTCCCATGCTGATAACCCTGCCCTTCCGTAACCCGCGGATCTTGGACCGCAGGCACAAATTCGCGATTCAGCCGCGCGCCATGACAGACTGAAATTTGCTCCCTTAAATATATGGCACAAAACCGCTAAATATACATACTATATAATAAAATATTTAAGGAGAACACATTATGGCGAAATGTAAATCCGGAAAATGCGGATGCAGGGCAAGAATTGTGAGCAATATGGTACAAAATCTCCAAAATAACGGCTCTAATAACTGCTCCTGCAATTCCGACTCATGCTGTCTTGATGTGTGTGTAAACCCGATATGCGGAACACCCACTCTGTTAAGCATCATGGCGCCGGTCATCTATGATGAAATCGGCATCAATCTGTGCGCAAGTTTTGCGCTGGGGACAGACATTGCAACAACCTATCCGACTGCCGTTTCCGCAGCGGCAAAGGTTATCAATATTTCCTACACCGACGGAGACGGAGGCGTATCCATCGAGGCGATTGCCGGCAGACCCAACTGTTATGTGGTCACACTTGCCGGTCTGACTGTTACTTTTGCAGTCAGCCTGTATGATGAGAACTGCCGCCTTGTAGGAACGGTCTATCCCACCGCTGCCTATCTCCCTGCAGACACGGAAGCAACTTATGATGAAGATACAAATCCCTCATCCGTGGAGCTTGAAATCTTTGCTCCCTATGGCGTAAGCTACGAGATTGAAACACCGCCCACAACGGGCACGCCGAGTCCTGTACTCAACTATGTGGGATTTGAACAGACCAACAATTATGTCAGACAAGGGTTGAACCTCTATGGCATCGCAAAGGCTCTCAACTTTGAACTGGATGACAACACCATAACGGTGGGCTTGACATTGGTACTGCAGAGTCTGTATTTCTCAGGCTACCGCATGGAAAACGCAGGCAGGAGCAACACTCCGAAGGGAAGCATTATCACCCCCGACAACTCGGACTGCATGAAATTCGTTGCAGGCGACCTGCTGGATCTTGCCATCAAGCCATTGGAGCTGGGACCGTCAAAGTATGAAGAACGCTACAAAGAAAGCTGTGCTGCGGGATGTGGCTGCGCCGGCGGAGCATCCGACAACACCGTCACGCTGCCACTGACCACGCCGACGACAACAACTACACCGACGGATACACCGACAACAGATGACACAACAACTACCTGATAATTTTAAACCGCCATGCCGCAGCCTGCAAAGCTACGGCATGGCGGCGTTCTCAAGGCTCAATGTCCTTCCGAAGCTGTTCCTTTAACGCCTCCAAGCTTTCAAAACGCTTTTCCGGTCGCTTGAAGGTTTTCAAGTATACTTCCAAAGACTCTCCGTAAATCTCTTCCGTAAAATCATAGAGATAAGTCTCCACGCCCATAATGCCCCCGCGGTCTACCGTGGGCTTGCAGCCCACATTGGTAATACCCTTGAATTTTCTGCCGCGGCAGATAACCTCCGATTCATAAACCCCATTGGGCGGCAGCAGCTTTCCCTCCTCCGGCAGCAGATTTGCCGTGGGAAACCCCAGCTTTGCGCTTCCGATTCGATTCCCGGATACAACCTTTCCCATCACGGGATAGGGAATGCCCAAAAGAAGCTCCGCAAGCTCCATATTCCCCGCTTCTACCTGACTTCTGATATAGGTGGAGCTGACTTCCTGCCCGTCCAGACATACCTTGTCTATGATTTTCACCGAAAAACCAAGCTCATCCCCCATTTTGCAGAGCAGCTCCCCGTCTCCCCTGCCGCCTGCCCCAAAGGACAAATCCGTCCCTGCCGCAATCAGGCGGGCTTCCAACTGTCCCGCCAGCACATCCGACACAAAGCTTTCAGGCGAAATTGCTGCAGTCTCCCTTGTCAGGGGAAATTCAATCAGGATATCCACCCCCATGCGTTCAAAAAGCATCCTCTTTTCTTCTCGCGTAGTCAGTTCCCTGCCGTCTCCCATGCCAAAAAACCGTGCCGGGGAAGGGTCAAAAGTAAAAACACAGGATGTAAGCTTCTCCTGTCCGGTAATTTCTTCCAGAAGCCTCCTGTGTCCGATATGAACGCCGTCAAATTTTCCCATCGCCACCGCGGTTTCCCGATTCAGATAAAAATCCGTTGTACCGGAAATAATCTCCACTGTCTTCACCCCCATCGGTTCTTCTCACTAACCCAAAAACATCTTAACGGGTTTGTAGCATCGCTGCAGCGCATCATAGGCATAGATACCCGCAAAACTGTCATCTTCCCTGTAAATCCTGACCCACCGCCCGGCTGCGAATACTTCTCCTTCCAAAGTCTGCTCCGGATAAAAAGGATTCCCGTTCTCCAAAAGCTTCCTTCCCTCCCCGCTCACATGAAGGGCAGGATATCCCGAAAATACACTGTCCACAGGCATGACAGCCTCCTTTAACCTCCCTGCATCCTTTAATTTCTGCAGCTCGTCCAAAGTAATGGCATCCTCCAGCAAAAATCCGCCTGCCTTCGTCCGTACCAGACTCTGCATGGCTCCGCCGCAGGAAAGCTTCTCCCCGATATCGGCGCAGAGCGTTCGGATATAAGTTCCCTTGGAGCACTCTACCCGGAATTTTACAACGGGAAGATGTATCTCTAAAATCTCTAAATCATGAATCGTGACTGTCCGGGGCTTTCGCTCCACTTCCCGGCCTTCTCTTGCCAGCTCGTAAAGCTTTTTACCGTTTACCTTGACTGCGGAGTACATGGGGGGAAGCTGTTCATAACTGCCCATAAATCCCATTATGGCTTCTGTTATCCGCTCTCCGGAAAAAGTCTCTTCGCTCACAATGCTTGTCTCCAATATGTATCCCGTGGTATCCTGCGTATCCGTTTTTACGCCTAAAAGCAGCTCCGCCACATATTCTTTATCCCTGTCCGTCAACATATCACATACCTTGGTGGCGCTGCCCAGACACACCAAAAGCACACCGGTTGCCTGCGGGTCCAGAGTGCCTGTGTGCCCAATCTTTTTCTGGCCGCAGATTCCTCTCATTTTTGCCACCACATCATGGGATGTAAAGCCTGCCGTTTTATAAATATTGATAATACCGTTTATCATATGCTTATCGGTTCTCCTGCATCTGCTTCTGAATATGCAGGGACAGATTGTTCACACAGTCATGAAAAGTTCCCTTCATGTTGCATCCTGCCGCCCGCACATGTCCGCCGCCGCCAAAATAAGACGCCACCGCCGCCACATCCACATTTTCATTGGAACGCAGACTGACCTTGTACTCCATCACATCCGTCTGATACATAAAGATGGCGCAGTCCACCCCTTTGATATTTTTAAGCTGATTGACGATGCCGTCAAAATCCCCGGGCACTACATCATAAAAATCCATGGTCTTCTTATCCACGGCGCTGACAATGCATCTTCCATCCATAAAACGGATGCTCTCCATAAGGGCGCGCCCCATTATCTGGCTCTGCAGATAAGTTTTTTCATAAAATGTTTCCGCAATCAGTTTGGAAAAATCAAAGCCGAAGCTAATCAAAAATGCCGCTTTTTTCAAGGTTTCCGGCGTGGTATTGGAATATTGGAACACCCCCGTATCATGTATCATGCCGATATAAAGCGCCATGGCAATATCCCCGTCCATATTTACGGGATCCATCAAGTCGAACAGGACTTCGCAGGCGGAGCCGATTTCCGGCCTCATCACATTCACATCACCGCTGCCGCTGTTGCTGACATGATGGTCGATATTAACGGTCTTTTTGGCTTCTTTAAAATAGATTTCCCCGTCTCCCAGTCTGTCCGGCGTCGTGTCCAAGACAAAAAACACATCAAATGCCTCTTCCTTGGGAAATGTGGTTTCAATCTCATCAAAGCCTTTTATCCCGCGGAAAATAGCGGGCGGTTTTTCTAAAAATACTTTTATCTCCGCCTCGGGCAGTTCCTTTTTCAGATACATCGACAGTGCCAGACAAGCTCCAACACAATCCCCGTCAGGGCGGATATGTCCGCCGATTCCGATTCTTGCTGCGCCGTCACAGGTCTGCAGTAAATCCATACACTCACTCATTCCTTTCATCGTCTGCCCCATTATCAGCTTTATCACCGGCTTTTTCCTGCTTTGCCATGATTTCATCGATTTTGTGGGACATGTTCACACCGTACTCAATAGACTGGTCCATCACAAAAGTGATATCCGGCGTATTCCTCAGATTAATGCTTTTCGCCAGTTGTCTCTTGATAAATCCCTCGGCGCTTTTAAGCCCCTGCAAAGTGGCTTCCCGCTCCTCGTCGCCGCCCAGCACGCTAATCCATGCCTTGCAGCTTTTCAAGTCGGGCGCCACCTCCACTGCCACCACGCTTGCCCATTTACTGATTCTGGGGTCCTTAATCTCTCCCCTGATAATCTCCGCCAGCACTTTTTGTACTTCCCCGTTGATGCGGGTATTTTTTACACTGTTTTTCCTCACACTTTCCTCCATGATTCCGCTTAGGTGCGGGGCACTTCCTCCATAACATAGGCCTCCACAATATCCAGCTCCTGCATCTTATCGAAGCCTTCAAAGACAAGACCGCACTCAAAACCGGCCTTTACTTCCTTCACATCATCCTTAAATCTCTTTAAGGAAGCCAGATTTCCTTCAAAAATCTGTTCCCCTTCTCTGGTGATGCGCACCTTACAGCCTCTCCTAAACTCACCGTCCAGCACATATGCACCGGCAATATTGCCGATGGCGGAAGCCTTGAACAACTGGCGCACCTCTGCGTGTCCGATAACTTTTTCCTCATAAACAGGGTCTAACATACCCTTCATGGCAGCCTCTACATCTTCGATTGCCTGATAGATCACCTTGTACAGGCGCACATCCACACCCTCGCGCTCCGCAGTGTCCTTTGCAGCGGCATCCGGCCTTACATTAAAGCCGATGATGATGGCGTTGGATGCGCTTGCCAGCGTAACATCGGACTCGTTGATGGCTCCTACGCCGCCATGGATGCATTTCACGATAATTTCCTCGTTGGAAAGCTTTAACAGGGACTGCTTGACAGCTTCCACGCTGCCCTGCACATCCGCCTTTACAATCAGGTTCAGTTCCTTCAGATTGCCTTCTTTGATTTGGGAGAACAAATCCTCAAGGGACATTCTGGACTTCGTCTCCTCCAGTTTCTTCTCCTTATTCTGGACAAGGTAGGTATCCGCATAATTCTTTGCCGTCTTATCGCTGTCATGGGCAAGGAACACCTCGCCTGCGCTGGGCACTGCGGACAATCCTAAGATTTCCACGGGGGTGGAAGGTCCTGCCTCCTTTACCCTGCGGCCCTTATCGTCCACCATGGCGCGCACTTTGCCATGGCTTGCCCCTGCGGATATAAAATCTCCCACTTTCAGGGTTCCCTTCTGCACCAGAACGGTTGCCACCGGTCCGCGTCCCTTGTCAAGTTCCGCCTCAATGACAAGTCCTCTTGCCTTTCTCTTGGGATTTGCCTTAAGCTCAAGGATATCCGCCGTCAAAAGAATCATCTCAAGGAGCTGGTCAATGCCCTCGCCCGATTTTGCCGACACGGGAGCAAACACGGTGCTTCCGCCCCAATCCTCCGGAATCAGCTCATACTCCGCCAATTCCTGCTTTACGCGGTCTATATTGGCAGACGGCTTATCAATCTTGTTGACAGCTACGATAATTTCAATTCCCGCCGCCTTGGCATGGTTGATTGCCTCCACTGTCTGGGGCATCACGCCGTCGTCCGCAGCCACTACCAGAATCGCAATATCCGTCGCGTTTGCGCCGCGCATACGCATTGCGGTGAATGCCTCATGCCCGGGAGTATCCAGAAAAGTAATCTTTTTTTCACCGACATTTACAGTATACGCACCGATATGCTGTGTAATACCGCCGGCTTCCTTATCGATGACATTGGTTTTGCGGACGGCATCCAAAAGGGAGGTTTTGCCGTGGTCTACATGACCCATAACACAGATAACGGGGGGTCTGGGCACCATATCCGCCTCGTTTTCGTCCTCCTCCTTCAACAGTTCCTCTATGATGTCAACCTTGACTTCCTTCTCGCAGAGAATCTCGTATTCCATAGCGATATTTTCCGCATCCTCATAAGAAATCTCCTGGTTTACGGTCACAACCTTACCTTCCAGAAACAGCTTTTTAATGATGGCAGCCGGCTGCTGCTTCATCTTTTCCGCCAATTCCTTAATGGTAATTACCTCGGGAAGTGTGATGACCTTGATGACTTCCTCCACTTCCTCTTTTTTCTTTTCCGGCTTGATAAAGCGGCCGGGCTTATTCTTTACATTCTCTTCCTCTTCATAAAGCAGGTCTTTCTTGGAACGCTTATCCTTCTCCTGACTGAAGCGCCTCTTTTCTTCCTCACGCTTCTTCTCGGAGTCCTTTGCGCCTGCCTCGGGGGCAAATCCCTTGCTGCCGCCTCTGCGGTCACGGTCCGAAGAATTGCCGTAGCCCCGTCCGGGAGCCGCATCCCTGCCCCTGCGGTCGCCTGCGCCGCCCTCCGATTTGAAAGGCCTCTGGTTTCCGTTTTGTCTGTCACCCTGCGGGCGTACACCCTGCGGACGCACACCCTGCGGGCGCCCGTTTCCTGCGCCGCCTCTGCCCTGATAAGGACCGCTCTGGGAACGCTGCGCGCCCTGTCCCTGAGAACGCCCGGTCTGGGCGTGCCCGGAATTGGCATTTGATCCGCCGCTTTGGTTATTGTCACGGTTTCTGTTATCCTGACTGCGGTTGTCATGGGGTCTGTCATTATGCTTCTGGGAAGCCGCTGCCTGTCCGGGCTGCTGTTCCCTGCCCTGCAGGGCTTGCTGTCCTATGCCGGCGGCTTGAGGTTCTCTGCCGGCGGCTTGTTTTTCTCTGCCGTATGCGCCCTCCCGTACTGCAGATTCCTTTGCCTCCATGCTTTCCGCCTGAGCGGGACGCTTGGGCTTCATGCCATGATTATCCGGTACCATCTGCACACTGGGCGTAGGAGAAGGAGGCGTCAAAGGCTTGATGGGGCGAGTGGGCGCCTGATTCCTGCCCTGCTGAGTGTTCCTGTTTTTCTGCTGTAAATTTCCTCCCTGACGCTGTCCCGTCATCTTGGAATTCTGGGGATTGCTCACAAAGATGATTTTCTTCTTTTTCTGGGGAACATCCTCTCCCGGCGCATCTGCAGCCCGTCCCTTTTGTTCCTTCTGCGGCTGCGTTTTCTGCTCCGGCTCCTCTTTCCGGGAAGCGGCTTCTTTTGCCGGCCCCTTGGCCTCCTTTTCAGGCTCCTTGGCTTCCTTTTCGGGCTCCTTTGCATCCTTACTGCCGCCGAACGCCTTCCGCGCCATATCCGCCGTATCTTCCCCCACTGAGCTTTGAGGCGCTTTCACTTCCACGCCCTTTTCCTGCAGGAAGCTTATCATATCTTTACTCGGCATACCTAATTCTTTTGCAAGTTCATGTACCTTTATTTTCGCCATGCTTTCCTTCCTTTCCGCCTCCAGCGGCAACTATTTTTCTTCCAGTTTTGTTCTGATCGCATCCGCTAACCCGACATCACATATCCCTATAGAAGAGCGTAACTGCTGTCCTATTGCATGTCCTATCGATTCCTTTGTCCCATATTCATAAAGAGGAATCCCATAGAATGTGCATTTATCATGAAACATCTTTTTGGTATTTGCCGATGCATCCTCTGCAATGATTACCAGCATGGCGGAACCATTCTTCACTGCAGCTTCCGTCTGAAACTCACCGCTTACCAGATTGCGGCTTCTCATTGCCAATCCTAACAGCGACAAAATTTTATTCTGCTCCAAAATTTTCAAACTCCCTTTCCAACATCACATACACTTCATCCGGAATGCTCATTTTAAAAGAGCGTTCCAATCCCCTGTTCTTATGGGCAAGCTTCAGACATTCCCCGCTCTTACAAACATATGCGCCCCGTCCGTTCTTTTTGCCTGTAATATCCAGACAAATATCACCTTCCGGCGTTTTTATCACCCGCATCATGTCTTTTTTGCTCTTCATTTCACCGCAGCCTATACACTGCCTTAAGGGAATTTTCTTCGCCATAAAAAACTTTACTCCTCGCCGGAATCTTCAAAACCGCCTTCTTCATAAAGGTCTTCGCCGTACTCGCCGTCTTCCTCAAATTCATTGTCCTCATAGTCGTCCATATAGTCCTCATAACGGAAGCCCGGAGCATCCTTAGCCTGCGTTTCGGATTTAATATCTATCTTGTAGCCGGTAAGCCTTGCTGCCAGCCTTGCGTTCTGTCCTTCCTTGCCGATTGCCAGAGACAGTTGGTAATCGGGAACCACAACCTTGGCGGTCTTTTCATCGGGGTCCGCAAACACAGCCACGATTTTAGCCGGGGAAAGGGCATTCTGAATCAGATTGCCGGGGTTGTCGTCCCAATTAATGATATCGATTTTTTCTCCCCTCAGTTCCTCCACAATGGCATTAACCCTTGCGCCGTTCATGCCCACGCAGGCGCCCACGGCGTCCACATTGGGATTGTTGCTCCACACGGCAATTTTGGTGCGGCTTCCGGCTTCCCTTGCAATGCTCTTTATTTCCACCGTACCGTCCTTGATTTCCACTACCTCCGCTTCAAAGAGCCTCTTTACCAGCTCGGGATGCGTGCGGCTCACATTGATGCGTGGGCCTTTGGGAGTGCTCTTTACTTCCAGAATATATACTTTAATGCGCTCTGTGGGGCGGAATGTCTCTCCCTTCACCTGTTCGCTTTCATTGAGCATGGCGTCCGCTTTTCCCAGATTAATGCTGATGTTCTTTCCCACATATCTCTGCACCACACCGGTGACTACATCCTTTTCTTTTTCATAATACTGATTATAAATAACGCTTCTCTCTTCCTCGCGGATTTTCTGTAAAATTACATTTTTTGCATTCTGGGTGGCAATGCGTCCGAACTCCTTTGACTTGATCTCTACATTTAAGACATCGCCCACCTGCGCTTTTGTTGACAGTTTTATAGCATCTTCCAGAGCAATCTGTAAGCAGTCGTCCTCCACTTCCTCTTTGTCGGCAACCACTTCCTTCTCGGCATACACCAGAAAATCACAGGTTTCCCTGTCAATTTCCACCTTTACATTGTCCGCCTTTCCGAAGTGATTCTTACAGGCAGTGAGCAAAGAATTTTCAATGGCCTCAAACAGTGTTTCCTTGCTGATTTCCTTCTCCTTCTCCAGAATATCCAGCGCTTCCATTAACTCCTTATTCATCATTTCCTCCATTCCGGCATCCGCCAAATCTTTATGTTCATCCTTATCAGAAGTCCAGTGCCAAACGAATCAGTGCAATGCCTGAGCGTTCAAATATCCGGGCATCCCCGCCGATTCTGATTGTGACCGTTTCATTATCAAAGCTTTCCAAAATTCCGGAAAATTCTTTGCACTTATCCACTGCCTGAAACAGCTTTATTTCCACTTCCTGCCCTATTGCCGAGAGCAAATGCTTATCCTTCTTTAATACCCTGCCAAGCCCGGGGCTGCTGACCTCCAGAATATAGGCGTCCGATATAAAATCCCGCTCATCCAGCAAATCGGAAAGCTCACGGCTCACATTCTCACAGTCCGTTATCGTTACCCCGCCCTCTTTGTCAATATAGGCTCTCAGATAATAATCGCTGCCCTCTTTCACATACTCCACATCATAGATTGTTACACCGTGCTTTTCGACAATGGACGAAAGCAACTCTTCCGTCTTTGCCTCGTAAATTTCCCTCTGGGACATATCAATCCTCCATGCAACAAAGAAGAAAGAGTGGCAGCCGCCACTCTTATCCTAAAACTGATTAACTGTTTTCACTATATACCAAAAGGAAATAAATGTCAAGGATTATAATAAAAATTCTTGAAATGCGAAAATTCTATTGACCTACAGATTTCTTGAGTGCATTTACCACATATTGATTTAAAGTTATCTGCTCCTGTGCCGCCAACATGGCAATCTGCTTGTGTAAGTCAGAGGATATCCTTATATTAAAGCTTCCTTTAAATTCTTTTTCCGGTGTTTTACCTAATCGTTCACAAACCTCTAAATAATTATCAATACTGTTTGCAAACATTTTTTTAAGTTCTTTTATGGAAGAACCATGAAAACTTAAAGAGTCCGTTATGCCAAAAACCTCCCCGATAAACAATTCATCCTCTGCATCATATGTTACCGTGGCATGATATCCATTATATTCCAACATAGATTTCATATTAATAACCATGCTCCTTTCTCAACCTGCGAATTCTTGACAACGAAAAGCACATGCTTTTTGTTGTATGTGCCCTCCCTTACAATATGCCAATCTCTTTTAAAAATTGAATCGTCATTTTAATTTGATAGATATACAATTCCTTGCCCGGATGAGGTTCATCAAACTGTAATATTCTATTTGTTTCTTTGTGAAAAAATGCAATGCTTGAACCCCTTCCGCCCGAATATTTTTCACATCCGCATTTTTTCATTAGTATATCCAATTCCGCCTTGGTAAAATTCTTTGGTATCGGTTTTTTGCATAGTTTCTGTAATAAATCTTCTTTTTTTGACATAAAATTCCACCTAACAGATATTGCAACTATTATTTAGTTGCAATTATATTATATGACTCTATCACACTTCTGTCAACAAAAAAATTCCGCCACAAAAACCACGGCGCAGCAACAAACGGCAACCGTAAATAAATTTGCGCCAAACCATGCCGCAGCAATTCCCACAAGTAAAGCAAGCGCTCCCGATATGGGACTCTGAGTGGCGTCCAATATCGCAGGGAAAGTCATCACCGCCAGCGTCACATAGGGAACATAATACAAAAATGACTGCAAAAAAGGATTCTTGATCTGTGTCCGGATAAAGGTTAACGGCATCATGCGGATGGCATAACTCACCGCCGCCATAATAAAAATGTAAATATAAGTATTCTGCGTCATTGCATCGCCTCACTTTCTTCCTTTTTGGGGAACAGGACCGCCGCTATGGCGGAAATGGCCACCGTTAAAACAATGGTCTTGGTCCCATCGGAAACGGAAGCAATCCCCGGAAGATGGGACGCTGCATAGCTTGCGGCAAAGCAAAAGAGGATTAATCCCGCAATCACATGGTTCTTTCGGGCAGGGGGAATAATCACCGCAAGGAACATCCCAAACAGGGCGACGCTGAATGCACTCACAAGGCGCAGGGGCATCAGATTCCCCGCAATACATCCCAGCGCGGTTCCCACAGCCCAGCCGGGAGCCGCCGTCAGCACCGCCCCATAGGTGTAATTGGGATTCAGATAACCCGGTCTCGATATGGCAATGGCAAACAGCTCATCCGTGATATCGTAAGCCATAAGCAGGCGGTGATACCATGGAAGCTTAGGCTCCACCCGCTGGCTCATGGCGCAGCTCATCAACAGATATCTGGCGTTGACCACCAAAGTCATTACCACCATTTCCAGATAAGTACCTCCCGCCGCGATTAAGGTGAATCCCGCATACTCGCCGGCGGACGCATTGATGAGAAAGCTTGCCAGAAAACCCTGAAACGGCGTTAATCCGGCATTCTTTGCCGCAATTCCCAAGGAAAAGGATACCGCCAGATATCCGATGCCTATAGGAACCCCGTCCCGCATTCCCTCACGGAATATGCGTCCGTTTTCCGCTTTTCTCAAAGAATAGGTATCCTCATGTGTTTTCATTGTCATCCTCCGCATAGCCAGACTTTTGTCTGTGCTGCTGTACTTTCGCCTTATCTATGATATTGACTGCGCTCTGAAATGTCAAGCCCTTTTTAGGAAACAAGCCAAAACAAGCCAAAACAAACCCGCTGCTTTTTATGCAGCGGGTCTGTCTTTTGATTAGTCTTCTGTCTTTCGATTAATCCTCTTTCTTCTTGCGTAATACGATAATTCCATATGCCATAGCTGCTACGGCTGCCAGCAGAGCTATTCCGACAAACACATAAATCGTTCCGGAATTTCCGCTGGTCTGGGGCTGTGGCGTCGTGATTGCCGCAGCAGAGCCTCCGATAACAAGGTCATTTGCCGCATTTGCCGCATCTGCCGCCGCTCCGGCATTGCCCGGTTTGGCCGCTCCGCTATTATCCGACCCGGCTGCTCCAGCATTGCCTGCTCCGGCCGCTCCGCTATTACCCGGCTCGGCTGTTACTTCGGAGTCGCCTGTTACCGCACTCTTCTGAACATCCGTAGGCCGGTAAATAATGGTGTAAGGGCTGAAACCGTCCGCCGTAATCCAGAAGCAGTCGTTCCTCTTGTCTACCGCAATAGGAGTGGTGTTATGCAATGCGATAATTTCATGGCTGTTTCTGGTCACTCCTGCCGGATACCGGAATTTTATCCTAACCTTTCCATTCATTGCAACCACATTATTGATGTCTATAGAACCTTCGTATGCCTTGATGTCATAATACTGTACGATGACCTTGGACGGATTTTTTGCCGTCTTGATGTATTCCTCAACCAATGCCAAAATAGCCTTGGTGGGATTTCCGGGCTCCGCATGGATAATGATATTTCCCAATGCCTGTAATCCGTTGGGTCTTGTGAATACCGTGTTGCCGATTACTTCTACATCCGTAACGGTTGACATGTCGCCTGTCACGGTCCGGTCTCCGGGAGCCTCGTAATCATCATCGTCGTCGTCATCATCGTCATCGTCATCATCATCATCCGAATCGCCGGGTGTTACAGGCGTATCAGGATTCGTCGGATCCGTGGGTTCCGTCGGATCCGTAGGTTCCGTGGGATTGGTAGGCTCTGTCGGATTCGTAGGTTCCGTCGGAGCATCCTTGTATGTTGCCTCCAATTCCACAAGCGCGCTGCCCATGGTAAAGGTTGTCGTCTGACTTGTAGCATCCGCCAGAGTGATGCCTCCTGCTTTCACTACCCAGCGGTCAAATACCTTTCCTGCCGGAGCCGCAGCCGCCGTAATCGTTACTTTCGTGCCTGCTTCTGCCTGTGTAGGTGTAGCGCTTCCTCCGGTAATGGCAATATTGTAAACCGGCGCCTGCACCTTCTCATACTCTGCCACGATTTCTACCAGACTTGCAGGCATGGTGAATGTGGTTTCTGCGCTTGTTTCGCTTGCTAAGGTTACGCTTCCCGTCTTTACGGTCCAGTGGGTAAATTCCATGCCGGGCACTTCGTCCGCCGTAATGGTCACGGTTGCGCCTGCCTCCGCTTTCACAGGAGATGCGCTTCCGCTCTCCACGGATACGGTATAGGTCTTGGGTGCGCCGTCCACCGAGAACTTCGCGCCGATATAACCGCCGTCCTTACCTGCGGTATAGAGAGGACTTTCCTTCTTTACTTCAAAGAGACCGTCCACATTAATGCTGCCGTCAGGATTTCTGAAAATCTCGTGGTAATTTGCGGTATAAGTGCTCTTTGCGGCGTTATATCCGGGAATCGTCACATTGACAAAATCGTCGTTGGTAACCGTATACTGCGCGTGCTCGGAACCTGTGTACTTCTCCTTGTCGCCTACAAAGGTATATTGATTTACCCAATAATAACTGCTGCCATCCTTGCCGTCCTTGGCGTCTTTGTAATGGTACAGGCTGTTGTTCAGCACGCCCTGGAACTGGTCCGTTGCCGCGCCCTTGCTCTCCACCATGGATAACAGGTTGGTATACTGTGCAGTGCGTGCAGCCCTGTAAATCATCAGGTTTGCTTTTGTTGTATCATACTTGCCGTTGTTTACCGTGGTGCAGTTTTTAATGATATGGCTGCCCGGATTGTTGTTATCCGTGAATCCTGTAGCGCCGTTGTTGAACGCCAGACAGTTCTCCACGATATGATCCGTTGCCACGCCGGAACCGCCCAGCTTGAAGCCGTTCATGTCTCCGTCAGCAGAGCCGGTGCCGTCGGTAAGCTTGCCGTTTGCAAAGGAAATGCAATTCCTAATCGTCACCTGTCCGATGGAACCCGTAGCTTCCTTGGCAAAGAGATCCCAGCCGTCGTCACTGTTGCAATATGCGATACATCCGTCGAACACATTGCCCTCGCCGCAGGTCAGCTTCGCCGCAAAACCGTCCGCGTTCTCGGATGTTGCCTCATCCTTGTTGTCAAATGCCGTGCAGTTCAGGATATAGTTGTCGGAAGGCCACAAATCCTTACTTGCATAGCCTGTGTTAAATCTGCTCAACTGTAAGCCTGTGTCGTGATTCTTATAGAACTGACACAATTCAATCTTATTATGGTCACCGGACAACAGCATACCGTTGTCCCCGGCATTGCAGATATCAATGTCATAGAAGTGCCAATAGGAGCCGTCCAAGGTAATTCCCCTGTTGGTGCTAAGCTCTTCCATGCCGTCAAAATCAATCGTCACCCTCTTGCCGTTGATGCTGCTGATCTTCTTCATGGCATCAGCAGTTCCGCTGTTGCTCTCCGCAATGATAATGGGCTCCTCATACATGTCATATGCATAATAGGTGCCGGAGAACATCCAGATCGTGTGACCCGGAGTGATGCTTTCCAGTGCGGTCTTTAAATCCATGGGGTCGTCAAAGCTTCCCACTGCCGTATTTGTACCCTTGGTGGATACATAGAGGTCTCCCTCTACAAAGTCCGGAGCCTGCTCACGCACTTCGTCATCCACTCGGCTGCCTGACTCTCCCTGCTTGGCGTATTTCACACCAATGTAGTAGAAGTTCAGACCGCCCGACTGAGAATGAATGTAATAAGTTCCTGCCCCACTCAGCTTAAAGGTATAGGTAGACGCTGTGCCGCCCACATCCTTGGTAGCAAAATCGACCAGCTTTCCGTCCTCCAGAGTGCCGTCGCTGATTCCCATAACGCGGGAGTTGCTGCTGTTGGAGCTTACCGCCACAATCGTTACGGTTGCGGCATCGGTGGTGGTAAAGCGGATGCTTCTGTAATCTGCGGTGCCCGCTCCGCCGGTCTTCATTCTCTTGCTGTACTTTACACCGCCTACGGTTGCTTCACCTTTCTCCACTACGACATTTTGTGTGCCGACTATTTCACCCTTGCTGTTGGGACCTGTCTCAGCCCCAGCCAGAATGGTAAATCCGTTCTTCTCAAATGTTGCCCTATAGTCGTTATTCGCAAGATCCGTACCTACATTGAGTTCAAAATCCCCACTTGTAGGATCATCGGGGTTGTCGGGCACTACGGGCGTATCAGCCGTCTTGTAGGTTGCCTTAACCGTTACCGCTCCTGCGGGCATGGTAAAGGTTGTGGTTGCCGATTTCGCATTTGCCAGAGTAACATTTCCGGATGTTACCTCCCACTCTACAAATTCCTGTCCGGAAACGGTTTTTGCGCTGATGGTAATAAGCTCGCCCTTCTTAGCGCTCGTCTTGCTTGCCGTACCGCTTGTCACGGTTATCTTATAGCTGCCCTCTGCGGGAGGATTGGGATCCTCTGTCCCATCCGGCAGAAATGCAATATAGTACAAATCGGTTTGATCGCCTTTTGTAATTTCATGAGCGCCTGCTTTCAGATTTTCCACTTTCAGCACACCGCTTGCGTCAGATGTATAGTTATCCCCATCTACCTTAGTCTTCTTACCCGACCCCTGAACCAGAATCAGTGTTCCGGAGCTTCCCGTAGTGAAGGTAATCGATGTGGCGCTCTCCATCTTCATAGCCTTGGTCAGGGTCAGTCCACCGTAAGTTATAGTGGTGGGCTTACTCTGCATCTTGCCTGTTATCTTGTAATAGTCACTTGCCATACCGTCCGTGGTAAAGTTGTGCACGGTTCCAGTGCTCAATATCGGGTCATCGCCGTTTCCGGTATCGCCTCCGTCATCGGGGTCGTCGTTTCCTCCTTCATAGTCGCCACCATCGCCGGTTCCGGGCTTGGAAGTCACGCCGTTGATGCCGCCCACTGCTTTCACGGGAGAGGTATAACCCACTACCGCTGCCTTTAATGCTGTATTTACGCTATAATCCTTGTCGTCCGCATCCGTGAAAGTCCACTTAAAGTCGCCGCCGTTCAAGCGTCCCGCTTTTGCGGTAACGATATCGGGAACATCTTCCGGACGGTCAATCTGAGCTGCCGTCACTCCAAGGTCATAGCTGGTATCAAAATTGTTATAGGGTGTTCCGCCGTACGCCGTTACATAATCGTCGCCATCCACCTTTTCGTCTCTCGTAGAAGCAAGATATGCGTCAAACTGCTTGTTATCCCTCGGTCCGGTAGCGCCCTGTACGCCTGCGTTCGCATTGGCATAAATCAGACGGGTGGGACCTACTACTATATTATTGTATGCCTTAATCATACCGCCGGGTTCGCCCGAGAAGGTGCCCTTTGCCTCTGCGGGAGGTGCAATATCCGAGCCCTGTTGGGAAATCAGCATGGGATATTTACAATTCCTGAAGTAGTTTGCCTCCACAAAGGCGGAGCTTGCCTTTGTCACGCCTACGCCGTATTTGGAGTTGCCGTCGTAGTAGTTATTGTAAAAATGAATGCTTCCCACTCTGACGCGGGCATGTCTGGAATCGGAATGGTCAAACCAGTTGTGGTGGTAGGTAACCATAAATTCTTCACTGTCACCCATTCCACAAAGGGAACATTTTCCGGAATCCCAGAAATGGTTGTAGGATATGGTGATATAAGTGGATTTCCCCTTCACATCGACAGAGCCGTCACCCTTTGCCTGGTCAGCGTCACCGCCGGTGGAGCCATAGAAAAGATCCATATCGTGTATCCAGATATTGCTGTTTGCCGTATCCAGAGAGATACCGTCATCCATAAATGCCATCACCGCAAAGTTACGGAATTCCACATTGGCGCAGTTTCTTACCAAGAATCCGAAGCCGTGAACCGCTGCGTCCTCACCGATTCCTTCGATGGTGATATTCATGTCATTATAATTTGCTTTTCCTTTGATCTGAAGTCCTTCCGCCTTGGAAGAAATATGGTCCAAATCCTCTTTCTTGATGCAGCCGATGATACGGATATCCAGAATGTCGTTCTCCGTGCCGGCCTTCTGCTTCGCATCAAGGATGGACTGCAGGCCTGTTACTTCTACCGCGTCCTTATTTGCACCGTTTGAGTGAATCATGGCTTTACAGGTTTTAGCGGTGCCCGCCGTCACATAAATCACCTGTGCGTTCTGCTTCAGCGTACCGTCATTATTGTATGCGCCCAGCCCGGTGCCGGAATACTTGGAACCGGAACCTTTGGAGAACGCAAAGCCTGTACGGTCATAGCCGGTCACTGTCAAAGCAGCCGTCACCGCTTCCCCGATGGGGGTAATTTCCTTGGTAGTGGCATCAATCGTTACCGCTTCCACTTTGATATAATAGGTTCCTGCCTTTAATCCGACAGTATCCACACGCCAATGATCCTCATATTGACGGAGCAGCTCATTGTCAATGCTCTTTGCAGGAAACTCTGTAGCACTCTGGGACACATATGCCCGATACCCGTTTGCTCCTGCCACCGGCTCCCATTCAGCGAAAGCGCCCTCTTCATAGCCGCCTTCCCTTGTGATGGTAACACCAGACTCCGCCACCGGCTTAATCACAATGGTATAAGGGCTGAAACCGTCCGCTTCCACCCAGAAGCAGTCGCTCTTTTTCTCCACTGCGACTTCTTTGTCCTCATGCAGGGCATAAATCGTATTCCTTGAAGTCACACCATTGGGATAGTCAAATTTAATCTTTACCTTTCCTGTCATGCTGACCTTATTTGCCACATCTACCGTCTCCTTATAAGCATTGATATCATAGCAAACGGTCACTACCTTGGCTTTGTCTTCCGTCGAAAGATCCGAAATCAGCGTTTCTATCTTCGCCTGAGCGGAAGCGCTCAGACCTGATGTATCCGCCTGCTTCCCGGCATGAATGATAATCCGGCCGGAAACTTCCGTTCCTGCTTGATTGGTAAATACAGGCTTCGCGGTTTTATCCATCACAACATCCTTCACATCGGAGGATGTGCCCGTATCCGGTTCCACTACTGTGATATTCTTGTAGTTTGCCTTAATCGTTACATCCGCTGCAGGCATGGTGAATGTTGCCTTGCCTGCTTCCGCGGCATCATTAGTTAAAGTTACAGTATTGGGAGTCACTTCCCACTTGTCAAATTCCTGACCATTCGGAGCCGCATCCGCCTGCACGGTCAATACCTTGCCTTCCTCTGCTTTTGTGAGGGAAGCGCCGTCTGCGTCCGTCACGGTACAATTGGTTGCCGTAATATTGTACTCAACAACCACTACGGTCTTATAAGTTGCCTCAAGCGTCACATCCACTGCAGGCATGGTGAATGTCAGTGTCTCCACTGTAGCATCCTCCAAAGTCAGATTGCCGGAAGTCACCGTCCAGCCGGTAAATTCCTTGCCGGGGATTTTGTCCGCGGTGATGGTAACGGTATCTCCTTCGGCTGCATCTTTTGTCTTCGCCGTGCCGCCGTCGCATGTCCATGTAACTGTATGAAAGCTTGATGCATCTGCGTAACTTGTCGTAAGGGTTACATCTGCCGCCGGCATGGTGAAAGTAGTAGTTGCCTGCGTCGCATCCGCAAATTCAATATTTTTAGTCTCTTCACCCTCACTATATGTTCCTGTCCATCCGGTAAACTTCATACCTTCTGCGGCTGCTGCTGCCGTAACGGTTATTTCCGCTCCTTCAGGCGCAGCTTCATTAGAGTCACTGTCTTTAACGGTCACTGCGCTTGCTGCACCCTCCGCAGCACCGGTACCGTCGGTGACATTGATTGCATAGGTAATATCGGGATTTGTAATGCTTTTCTTTGTTTCCACAATGGTAATTTTTTGTGTTTTGCACTCTCCGCCACTTGCAGTAATTTGCAAGTATCCATCTGTAAAAGCAGTAGAAGACACCGTAGCAGAATCTCCCTGCTGACATCCCAATTCTCCGTCGCTTGGAGCCTGCTGATACAGTTTCGTACCGGCAATATCATAATATCGATCTTTCTTGTTTCCATTAACCTCTATGGTAACAGCCACTGTCTCCGTATTAGCATCCATGGGTATCTTAATCACTGAACCGTCTCCCAATGACAGCCCTTCCGCTTGGGTTTTTTTCATTGATATTTTTCCAGATACACAAATAATATTGCATAAGGTCTCATTCGCATTTACTGTGATTCCCTTATTGCCCACATTATTTGTCGTAAAATCCCAAGTTGTCGTTCGGGTATTATTTTCCCACTCGCCCTGATCATATTTAACATATGTTTCAGCACTTGATGCTGCAGCCCATACCGCAGTCACCCCCCCGAACAGCTCTGCCGGAAGTGTACCAAGCAGCATACACACCGCCAGCATCAGGGCCAGCATCCTTCCTTTCGTTCTTCTCACTTCTTTTTTCATTATACCCTCCTTCTTTCTCCACTTGACATATTTCAATGTCCCATGGTGTTTACGGTTCTACCGCATCATTTATCAATATTCTTTCTGTATCTATGCAAATTACCCACATTGATATTTAGATTTTATCATGTTTTGTCAAAGTTATCAATTGCTTTCGTCCGGCTGAATGTCCAATTATTATTTTTTGTATATTTTCCCTAGTTTTTTATTTCGTATTTTAGTAATATTTACTATATCAAAACAGCGCTATATCAGTAAAAATGGCTGTAACTATATTACCAAAATAAACAAAAAGAAAAGGAAGAGACCGCAGCCTCTCCCCCTTCTTTGAGCATGATACTATTAAATATGCTCCTCCGGTTTTTCCATACCTTTTAGCAGCGCAAGTTCCTCTCTCAGCCTTGTGTTCTCTTCTTCCTGCTTTGCGATCTCTTCCGCCTGCCTCGTGATCTCTTCCGCCTGCTTTGCGTTCTCTTCTTCCTGCCTCGTGATTTTCTGCGCCATCCTCATGATTTCATCCGCCATCTTTATGTGCATTCCCACCACCTCCGGATCTTTCTTTACCGTCTCCACCATCCTGTGGATTTCCTGCAGTTCCCTGTTCACCGCGT